>JAJYFR010000002.1 GCA_021785355.1 bacterium | reverse complement strand
ATCTTTTTTAATTTAGATTTTTTCTTTCTTCCCATAGGTTTATAATAAAATTAAGTTTAACATATAAAATTGAGAAACTCTATATTTTATGGTAATATATTATCTGTTATGAAAGATAAAAGTATAAGTAAAATTAGAATTTCTCTCTATGTATTTTTAATATTTGTAGTAGCTTTTGTTATTTCATATTTGTTTTATTATATAAATTTCAATAAATCTACTACACCTTTATTTGCTTGTGATATAACATATCAGCCTAGTGTGAAGAGTTATCCTTCCTATCCTCATTTTTGTATTAATAAAAATAAAGTATATACAGGTGTTATAGAGACAAATTATGGTAATATCAATATAGCTTTATATCCTAAAGCTGCACCCAAAACTGTTAATAGCTTCGTATTTTTGGCTAAAAGTGGTTTTTATAATAATCTTATTTTTCAAAGAGTTATAAAAGGTTTTGTTATTCAAGGAGGAGATCCTACAGGTACAGGAAGTGGTGGACCAGGGTATACTTTCAATGATGAAATCAATGCTGTTTCATTGGGTATTCCTTCTGTTTTAATCAAAGCTTATGTAAAAAAAGGTTATACATATTCTTCTGCTTATAAATCCATACCTTTTTCTACAGGTGTATTAGCAATGGCTAATTCTGGTGCAAATACAAATGGTAGTCAATTTTTTATAACTTTGGGCAAAGATACTCAATTAAATGGAATGTATACTGTATTTGGTAAAGTTACTAAAGGTATGAGTGTTGCACAAAAAATAGGGAATGTACCTGTAAATAAAAAAGCACACGATGCTCCTTTGTATAAAGTCATTATAAAGAGAATAATAATCAACTAAGTTTAGGGTATATTTAGTTACTTTAAATATATTTACTAATTTATAAATTAAATATGAAATATGATATTTTAGATGTCTGAGATGAAGATTCTTCATCCTTCAGATACCATTTTACTATTACAGAATTGTCTAATATTACTTTATTTATTTCTCTGATCCCATCAAAGGTAGATTTATTATATATTTCTTCATCTATACCTTTATCTATTAATCTATTAATAACACTCTGAATAGAAGATTTTTTTATTTGAGCCTCCTTTCTTATTATTTCCATAAAGCTAGACTCAATTCTAATTGTAATCTTTTGTTGTTTATCCATATCTTTGTGATATTGATAAGTATCAAAATCGTTTATATTTATAAATCTTTTATAAGAAGTAGAAAATATATTGTCTAGCAAAGATATATCACTAAAAGGAGAAATAGACCCATTAAAAAAAGTATATACATGTATTGGAAATATTCAAACTACCATTGAATTAGAAATAAAAAAAGTCTAAAATTTTTTGGATACTGAAGTGTCGAACTCAGGTTTAAGTACTAATTGGATAATTCAAGAAAAATATTTTATCTCCAACAGATATAGTATATAGATTAAGAAAGATAATTTATCAATTAGATATATGAATATATATATTATTACTATTAGAAGGTAGGAAGCCTAATATTGTGAATATATAGGGATTACTTGTAATAGATATATTTTGAATATTGTTTAAACTTTTGATATAACTTCTTGCTTGAGAAAATGATTTTCCTTTTATTTTAGATATTATTTCTGATTTATTTATATTTTTATATAATTTCCCTGTATATGAAAGACTAATCTGTATTTCTCCTAATGTAGATACTTGTATATTTAATATAGTATATTTTAAATTTTTTATAAGATCTCCTTTATTTTGAATATTTTCAGATATAACTTTTGTTATATCTTGAGAAATATATCCTTGAGCTTCAGTTTTTGTGTTCTCAGACAAATTAAGTACTTGAGCTACATCTCCTATTTGATGATCAAAACTCTTATTTACAACAATATTTTTTATTGACTGTTTTATTAAATTTACATTATTATTTTGAGAAAGTAATTTTTGTTGACCACTTTTAAATAAACTTTGAGACAGATTATTTTCTAAATTAGTATAATCTTGAGATGAGACTACTTGTTGCTTTATTATTTGAGCATTTCCCTGAGTGAATGCATTTTGGTTAGATGCTAATATTCCTGTATAATTGGGATTACTAAATGTATCTGAGGCTGCAGGTGGCGTATTTGTATTTAGACTAACATTTTGAGATGAACTAGCTCCATTTTGAACGCCTGTTATACTACTTTGAGCTGCGGGTACAGATACCGAGTTAGTTGTTGTAAAAGAATATTGATTATTATCTGTAAAAGTAGTATTAGAGGGTATAGTAACAGCACTATTAGTTGAATTATAGAATATGACAGATCCGGAAGCATAATTTCCTTGTACTGTATTTTTCTGTCCAGTAGTATTTATAGAATTAGATCCAGACTCAGAAGCTGAATATATTTGAGCAGGAATGGTAAGTGTATTTGGGTTTATATGAGATACATTTAATGAAAGATTTATTTTTGTGTTAGATTTTATATTTTTACCTAAAACTGATATTGATATATTTGCTGTTGTTAAAAAGAGGTAATAAATAATAAATATCAAGAGTATTATAAAAACACTTATGTAAAGTATAAGTTTATTTCTTTTATTATTTATAGTTGTGTCTTTATAAAAGCTACTTTTAAATAAATTTCCACGATTAATAGGTTTTTTTGTTTCTTCATTATTATCTTTTTTTATAGGAATATCATCATCTGTTATATATGAAGCTGCATCTCCTCCTGCTATTAAATCAAAACCTTCAAATGAAATCTTTTTTGATTTTTGCAAAGGTTTCTCGTTTTCAAACACTTCTCTTCTTATATTTTCTTTATGAGGTGTCTCATCTTTTTTTTCAGGTACAATTATTTCTTTATTTTCTTTTAGATCATTTGTATTATCTACTGATTGAAAGATATCTTCTTTATAAGGTATCTTATTAGACATAATGAGTGAATCATGTAATCTCTTTTTTAAACGTACTGACTCTTTCCAAATATCTTCATCCACTTCTCCTATCTTATCAACAGAGATATAACCTGCATTAAGTGCTATATTTTTCCCTTGTTTATCTGTAGTTACAATAACAACATCTTTCTCAAATTTATCAATTACTTTTCTTAACATCTTTAATCCAACTAAAGAGGTTATGATTCCAGATCTTTCTGGTACTACCAATATAACCCTATTTGTTGGTGTTCTTATTATCTTTTCACTTATAAATGTTATTTCGTCATCTAAATCAACGAATACTTTTGTATCTTTCATATTTATATAGCTATTATAACTTCATCTTTTATTATATCTAAAACTATTCTTGCTAAAGAAACAGGTGTTACATCTTCAGGTTTTGTTAATTTTAATGTTTTATCAATTACACCGTCAATTTTTTCTGGAGAGAGAAAATTGATTTTAGGATTTCTATGAAAAGGTAAGATTGCTGACCAAGGGTATTCTATTAATTTGGATCTTATTTCTGCAAGTTTAGATCCTCCTCCTGCAAGAAGAATTTGGTCAGGATATACTTTTATATTTTGAATTTCTTCTAAAGATATTTCTACTCCAGATATCCATAAATCAAGATCTTTTTTTATAGAATCTCTTATTTGTAAAGATTTAGATTTTTCTAATTCTTGTTCAGTATAGTCAATTTTTAGTTTTTCTGCTTCTTCATACGAGATTGAAAGATCAGATGCAATTCTTTTTGTAAAAGATCTTCCTCCCATAGCAAACATTTGGGTATCTTGGAATGCTCCTTGAGAAATTATAGCTATATCTGTTGTTCCTCCTCCTATATCTATTATTATGGCATCAAAATTGATATCTCTAGCTCCTTTTATAGATCTTGCTATTGCAAAAGGTTGTACTGCTATAATTATTGGTTTTAAATCTAAGGATTGAAGTATATCATCAATTGCACCTGCAAATATTAATGGAGTATATACAAAATATATGTTTAGAGTAACTTTTTTTCCTTGAAAGCCAAGAGGTGTAGATACTTTATAATCATCTATATATGTGTCAGTGACTGTAGCATTAATAAGTTTTATTTGTGTTTTATCTGTTCCTGTAGATTCACTAAATTTTTTAACTGCTTCTTCATATGCTTTTGAGTGAACAGATTCAAGTATATTTTTTATTTCTTCATCATTAATCTTTACGTCTGCTTTTTCTCTTTCATAATTAAGTTTTATACCTACACCTTTCACTAATTCTCCGGCAATACCAACTACAACTTTTTTAGGTATTTTAGGTATATCTACAACTTCATCCATTCCAATCTCAATAGCTTTCTGACATGTAGTAACAACACTTTTTATATTAGTGACAACTCCTCCTTTCATAGCATTTAGGGGTTGTCTTACTTTTCCAAATCCATGTATTACTACATTATCATTTTCAATATCACATATTAAAGCTTTTACAAACTCTGTTCCTATATCGAGTGATATAAAAGATAAATCTTCTTCTTTTGTTTTTTTTCCAAAAAGAGGCATATATTAGAGAATATCATAATTAAGAAAAAAAGTTTAATTTTTTTTCTTAATTATCTTATATAAGGTAGAAAATATACTTTCTGCTGTTTTCATTTTTGTTACAAAATTCACTTTTTCTATTTTATTATCTATAAATGAATGAATTTTTTCTTGTTCCTCTTTTGTATTACTAGTTATATCTTTTATATTTTCAATAATATCTTTTCCTTTTCTAACATTTTGATCAATATCAAATATTATTTTTATTAAAAGTACTAAGATCACTATTATGAGTAACGAAGCTATTATAATGATTATATTATATATTGTGTTCATATATTAATTCTTTGTTATATCTATTTTACCCTTATTATATTTTATTACAATAACCGTGAATCCTGATCCTTGAAGAGCAATATTTTTATTATTATAGTATAAAGATATATTTTGCAATTTAGATGTAGTCAAAACTATATTATATACACCTTTTAAAGTAACATTTCCTTTTAGAATTTTATTATATATTGTTTTATTTTGAACAATTGCATTTATAAATACAGGATTATTCTTACTTTTAATTTCTATATAGAAAGTATTATTTTTTTCTTGTGCGAGTTTTTTCTTATTTATATATGTAATATAATAATTTTTATAGTTTGTCTCTCCAAGAATACTTTTCACATCAATCTGTATATTATTCAAACCCTCTTGTAATCCTATTTGAGTAGAAAAATTACCATTAAGACTGACATTTTGAATTTTTTCTCCATCTATATAAAGTAAATTAGCAGGATTTATAGAGCCTTTGAATTCTATTTGAGATTTATTTACAGATAAAATATTACTTTTAGGGTATAAAATATCTAATTTTGGGGGTGTTATAAATATAAAATATTCATGGATTCCGTATACTATTAATAGAAATATTACTATTAATAGAAAAAAAAGATAAAGATTAAGTTTTCTATAGATTAGACTATTAATTCTTAACTTCTTCTTCTTTTTCTTTAACATATGATTTTCTTCTAATTTATTATCTCTTCTGAAAAGAGTAATTGCATCTTCTGAATTTATTCCTAAAAATTTGGAATATATTTTAATAAAACCTTTAGATGCTGAAATTGTAGGTATCTTTTCAAACTCACCTTTTTCTAATGCCTCTAAATATTCTATACGTATTTTAGTTTTAGAAGATGCCTCTTCTAAGGTAATTTTATTTTTTTCTCTTGTTTTTTTTAGTATTTGTGAGATATTTTTCATATTTTAAATAGATTTTTAGAATTATTATATATAATTTCTTTTATGTAAGGTTCATTTTTTAATTTCTCTATATTTTCAAGTATATAATGAAGGTTAGCACTTGTATTTATTTTTTCTTGTCTTTTAGGTTCTGGAGTTAAGAAAGGAGAATCTGTTTCTATGAGTATTTTTTTTATATCGGTATTTATTATTAAATCTCTTATATTTTTAGCATTCTTAAAAGTAGAAATTCCATTAAAAGAAAGATAAAATCCTAAATCTTCAATCTTTTCTAATATTTTTATATCTCCTGATGCAGAATGGATAACCCCTTTATTTTCATCTCCTTTTTTATAATAATCTTTTAAAATCTTTAATGTATCAGTAAGTGCTTCTCTTGTATGAACTATCAACGGTAAATTTTTTTCTATTGATAGTTCTATTTGAACTCTGAAATTCTTTTCTTGCAATTCTAAAGAATGTACAGGATAAAAATAATCTAACCCACATTCACCTATAGCTATAGTATTTTTTGATACCAGTTTTTCTATTTCTTTTTTTTCAATGGGATATTTTTCAGAAGGGTGTATTCCTACAGCATAGTATAGTATATCATTTTTATATAGAGGATTTTCCCTTGAATCTTGAATAGATGTTCCTGGTACTATTATTTTTTCTACTCCACTTTCAATGATTTTTTTCAAAACATCATCTATTTGGGGGTAATATTCTTTATTTATATGTGCATGAGTATCAATCATCATTTTCTATTTTAGGGAAAATTATATAAGGTTTTTCTATTTTACCCCAAAAAGGCTTATATTTATCTGTTTTTATTTTTGTATTTAGTATTTTTGCTAAATTTGTTGCAGATTCTGGAATTATAGGGTAGAGAAGGAGAGAAAGTGCATATACATATTGTATTAATATATATATATTTTTTGGATCCTTATTTTCCCATATTTTTAATTGATCAAATTTTTGATTTGCGTGATCTGAAAATGAAATTATATCATTGACTGCTTTTTTTATTTTAAAATTATCATAAGAGGAAGATATATTTTTAAAAAAATCACTGATATATTTTTCATCTTCCAAGGATTCATATTTTTCTATTACACCATCAAAATTGTTATATGCAAAAGTCAGTGTTCGGTTGATATAATTACCTATATTAGAAGCTAGTGTGCTATTTATTGTTTTTATTAAATCTTTTTTTTGGAAATTAAAATCTTTTCCTTCAGGAAGATTTAATGCAAGATAGAATCTTAAATTATCTTTCCCAAAAAGCTTTAAAGCATCTTTTGCTAGTAATGAATGATTATTACTTTTCGACATTTTTTCTCCCTCTAAAAGAAGATATTCATTTGAAACTATATTGTATGGTAATACTAGATTTTTGTTATATCCCAATAGAATAGATGGAAGTATTATTGAATGAAAGACAATATTATCTTTAGCCATAAAAAAAATTGTTTGACTTGGTTCTTTCCAATATTCCTCCCATTTGTCACCTTTTAATTCTTCTGATATAGATAAGTATCCTATTAATGCTTCAAACCATACATAAATCACTTTATCCTCAAATCCTTCAAGAGGAATACTGATTCCATAACTCATGTCTCTAGTAATTGATCTTGATATTAGGCCTGTTTTTATATAACTTTCAGATAGATCTTTTACTGTTTTTCTAAATATATTTTTTTTATTAATATATTTTTTAATTTCTTTTTCAAATAAAGGTAATTCTAGAAAAAAGTTTTTTGTTTTTTTTAGAATTGGTTTATGGTGACAAATTTTACACTCTGGATTTTTTATATTATCAAATAAAATAAAAGTATTGCATTTATCGCAACTTTCACCTACCTTTACTTTGGGATTTTCACAATTAGGACATGCACCTTCTACATATCTATCTGGTAAAAATCTTTTTTCATTCTCACAAAAAGGTTGATATTCTAATTTCTGAATAATATATTTATTTTTATATAATTTTAGAAAAATATCATGTACTCTTTTTTTATGAATTTCTGTTGCAGTATTTGAATAAATATCAAATCCTATATCAAGTTTAGTAAAAATATTTTTAAATTTATTATGATATTTTAATGCAAATGAATGAGGATCTTCTGATACATTTTCTGCATTTATCAAAACCCCACTTCCATGCATATCTGAACCTGAAAGAAATAAGATATCCTCTCCTTTAAGTTTTTGAAATCGTTGATATATATCAGCAGGTAGATATGCTCCTGCAATATGGCCTACATGTGCTTCACTATTTGCATAAGGTAAAGATACTGTTACGAGTTTTTTCATAATTTAAGAATTTTATCATATCAGATAGTATTTAAAAAGATATATAGTATTATAGCAGATAAAGGTATAGTTATTATCATTAATATATCCAGAGACCCAAATATATTTAATAATGATAAAGATACTATTGTCGCAGGTATTATGACGGCATTCTTTATAATATTTAAAAAATTTATTTTATTAAAATTTTTTAAAATACTCATTATAACGAAAAATAAAAATAAAAATATTTCTATTTCAATTATATATACATTTATATTAATTATACCTCCTGTATTATTTTTAGGAGGTAATATAAATTGTGTAGATATTAAGAATAATACAAGAAAGAATAAGCTTAAAAATATAAAAATTTTAGATTTTTTCTTCATTTGGTTATATCTATTAAGAAATTTTTCAAATCTTTTCTTCCAATAAGAATATCATATAAGAGATTAGATCTATCAGAAATAGAAACCCTAGTATCAATAGTTATATCTTCTTCTATAAAATATATAGAAATATCTATTAGAGGCCTTATAGTTATTCCATTTGCAGACTTTACTAGTGATATATTAATATCATGATTTTCTTTCTCAAGCTTATTTTTAAGATTATATAAAGTGTTTATATCCTTAGTTTCAGGTATTTGAAAGTTTTTAAATATTTCTATTTTTTCTCCAAATCCTAAATCTTTTGCTATATTATCAGAGATAGAACTAAAATAAGCTCCTGTATCTATTTTAGCGCTGTATACTGTATCTTGAATTTTAACTTTTACGACTCTTCCTATTACTATTTTTCCTGTAATTTCTTCAATTTCTTCATCGATTTCTCCTCCAAAGATTTCCTTTGATATATTAATAGCAGATTTAGCATTTTTTACTTTTAATTTAGATACAGATTCTAATCTTTCCTTTAGTCCAGACTTGTTTGCTATTTGAATAGCAAGTCCAGGTCTAGCATTAACTTCCATTACTAGAGGTCCTTTTTCTTTATCAAGAGCAATATCTACTCCTGTGAAAGATGAATTTATAGCTATACTAGATTTGATTGCCATTTCTAATATATTATTCCAATAAGGTATTTTTATTCCACTTAATCTTTCTCCTGTATCTGGATTTATTTCTATATATTCATCTTTTGAAATAGCATTTGTACTAATACCTCTAGCAATATCAATTCCTACTCCAATTCCTCCTGAGTGTAAATTTGCCTTACCTTTAGATTCTATAGTAGGTATTCTCAATTCAGCCATAATTGGAAATTTTTTATATATAATTATTCTTATATCAGGAAGACCTTCTTTTATTTTAAGATTCTGTTTTAGAAATTCAGAATTAATAATTCTTTTTTCAAAAATTGCGATATCATTTTTTTTATTTATTGAATAATATCCATTTAAGATGTTAAATATATGACTTTTTATATCACTTAAGGAATAGATTTGTTTATTAGCAGATATGAAAGCATCTTCTTCTCTCTCATTTCTTTTTTTCTTTTTTCCATAAAATATTATTATTCCTTCTCCACCTAATCCTTTATTAGGTTTTATTACAAAACTTTTTGGAAGTAGAGAAAAATCAAAGTTTTCTAATTCTTCTAAACTTTTAATTATAAAAAGAGTCTCTGGTGTAGGGATTTTTTCTAAATTCAGTATATTTTTAACTTTTATCTTAGAGTTAGATATATTAATAGATTTATTATCTATATATAATTTATTTCTAGCATTAATACCTAATAGATTTTGAGATATTTTTTTGTATTCTGAAAAAGGGTTTTTCATTCTTTTATAATATTACGAAATCTGTATATTTCTCTTAATCTTAATGATGTAGTTTTTCCTATATATACATCTATTATTATAGCTACAATAGATATATATGGATATTTAAATAGAACTGTTTCTAAAAAAGAATTATCAAGTATTAGATATATTATTAAAGAAAGTATAATAGTTTCCATATATATTATATTTCCATTTTTTATACCTTTATTAATTTTAGTAAAAGACAAATTTTCTGTTAAAAGAATAAGAAGAATTATTGCAAAAGGTGATACATTAATGCTAACTCCTAAATATATATGTAATAATGCCAGTAATATTATTGTAACTAAAGATATAGTAGAGAGGGTAATTGCTATTTTTGACGCAAAATGTAATTTTAAATCTTTTATAAAATATTCCACAATATAGTCTACTAATATTATTAGTAAGAAAAGTATTATACCTAATATAGATCCAATTGATATTAGAGCTATTGCTCCTAGAGATGTAGTATATAAATTAAAAGATTTTATACCTATTATCTCTTTTGCAAACAAAACTAACATTGCAGCAAGTGGTAAAGCTAATAGAATAAAAAGCATATTTTGGTGTATTCCAGATTTTAATAAAAATATTGTAAATTCGTTCATATATCTAATTTATTAAAATAACATGCCCCTTTTACCATATTTATGTGGATTTGTCTAATTTATATTCTATTTAAATAGATATTACAAGTTGTGGATGAATATTTAAAGAGGAATACATATGCTTAATATAAATATGATATATATTTATATTTAATTACCCTATTTCTCTATAATCGGTAAGAAGTCTTTCTACTTCTTTATTTTTTAATTTTTTCAAAGCTTTACTTTCAATTTGTCTTATTCTTTCTCTTGTAACTTTAAATTCTCTTCCTACTTCTTCTAATGTTCTAGCAACTCCATCTTGTAATCCAAATCTGAGCTCTATAACTTTTCTTTCTCTATCAGATAAAGTTCCTAATACTTCTTGTATTTGGTTTTTTAAATAATCTCTATTAGCTATATCTGAAGGTCTTGGAGTATCTTCATCTGGAAGAAAATCAGCTAAAGTACTCGAATTGTCATCACCTACTGGAGTTGATAAAGAAGTTGGATATTGAGATATTTTTATTATTTCTTGTACTTGTTCTATGCTTTTTCCCATGGCTTTAGCTATTTCTTCAGGTTTAGGAGCTCTTTGAAGCTCAATAGCTAATTTACCTCTTATTTTTTGCATTTGATGAATTGTCTCAATCATATGTACAGGAATTCTTATAGTTCTTTCTTGATCTGCAATTGCCCTTGTTATAGCCTGTCTAATCCACCATGTAGCATATGTCGAAAATTTATATCCTTTTTTATAATCAAATTTATCAACAGCTCTCATCAAACCCAAATTACCTTCTTGAATTAAATCTAATAAATCTAAACTACCTTTTCTAGACCATTTTTTTGCAATAGAAACAACTAATCTTAGATTAGAGGTTGTTAAATATTCTTTTGCTTTCTTATCTCCTTTCTTTATTCTTTTTGCAAGAATTATTTCTTCTTCTCCTGTAAGTAAAGGAATTTTTCCTATTTCTTGAAGATATGCTCTTATAGGATCGGAGTCAATATTTGCCTGTATACTTCTTAAAAGTTTAATTTTATCCTCTAAACTCATTACCTCTTTTTTGACATTTTTCTTAGATTTTATTTCTACTTCTTTTGGTCTTTCTTCTTCATATATCAAATCTATATTATCTCTATCAAGAAGAATGAAAAGTTCCTCTAAAAGCTCCAGTTCATTTTCCAAAAAAGGAACTGAATTTAGTATATCTTCTTCTGTTAAAAATCCTTTTGTTTTACCTTTTTCATGCAGAGAAGTTATTGCTGTTATATTTTTTGGGTTTTTTTGTTTTGTATTCATAAATCTTGTGAATAATTATACCATATACATACAATATTAAAAATTGTAGTATAATATATGTATGGAAAATAAAAATGAAAAAACTGCATTATTAGTTATGGATGTTCAGCCTGGTATTATTGACAGACAAGAGAACAAAGAGGCGTATATAAGTAGTGTTAAAAAAACTATATCTCTAGCTCACAAAAATAATATTCTTGTTATATTTGTAGTAGTTGGTTTTCGTCCAAAATTCCCCGAAATTAGTATTAATAATAAATTATTTAATGCAATGAAGGATACAAGTACAGTTTCAATGATAGATTCTCATCCTGTTATTGAACCAGAAGAAGGAGATATATTAGTAGTAAAACATAGAATTAGTGCTTTTAGTGGAAGTGATCTTGGGATGATTTTACACTCTCAAGATATCAAACATATTGTACTTGCAGGTATTTCTACAAGTGGAGTAGTGCTGTCAACTCTAAGAGAAGCTGCGGATAAAGATTTTCAAATAACAGTACTTTCTGATCTTTGTTTAGATCAAGATCCAGAAGTACATAATGTGTTAATGACAAAAATATTTCCAAGACAAGCCTTTGTTATAGATAGTAAGGAATGGCTTGTATAGATTTATAGGGAACTGAATATTTTTTATTTTTATTAGTTATATGGAAAATTTTTCTTTAGAATATATAATTAGTCTTGTTAGATTTTCAATAAATGAATTTATATCGAATATTAATATTTTTTATTTAGGAATAATATCTGTTATATTTTCTTCAATATTTTTTCTTTTTAATTTATATAATTATAATCTTAAACAATATTTTACCTCTAATAACATTTTTAAAATACACTATCCTGTCTTTTTGATTCCATTAGTTATTGTTGTTGCTGTATTCTATATAATTTTTGCGGTATTCTATACATCTAAATCATCTACATCTCTTATAAAATATATTGCAAAAGAAGATAAATCCTCAGAATTTGTTAAAATATGGGATTTAGGTAAAGATAAATGGAAAGAATATTTTATTTTTTATATAGTTTATTCACTTATAATAATATTCTTGAGTTTAATATATATAATATTTGTTACAGTTATTTTTTCTAAATTAAGCTTAATTTTTACAATATTATTATTAATACTATCTTTTATTATTCTTATACCTTTGAGTATTTTGTTGGCTTATATTGCAGTAAGACTTGTTGTTTTAGATAATGTGGATATTATTGATTCTTTAAAAATTTCTTTAAATTCAATATATGCAAATAAATTATTATATACAAAGTTGATATTAGGATATTTACTTTTTGTAACTATTATATTTTCTGTAATACTATCTTTTATAGAAACAATAATATCTTCTGTAGTAAAAGTTCTTTTTTTCAAATCATTTATATTAGGTGTTATCAGTATAATAATAGGAATATTAATTCTTACATATTTATCTTCTTTGATCTCTGTAATAAATTCAATATATTGGACTAAGGTCTATTTACAATTAAAAGAAACAAAGGTTATTTCTTTCTGATATCCAAAAAGATAAAAAGCTGTGCCCACCCTGCATATCCTGAATAGATATTTATATCAAAGTTTTGGTTATCTGAAGAAAGATATTTTTTTATCCACCTATCTTTAGGAAAAGCATTATGAAAATTCATAGAATAAAGCATTGTGCATTCAGCTACTTTATCTCCTATACCTGGAAATTTCTTTAATTCTTCTTTTACTTTGTCATATTCAAAATATTTATATTCATATAAATTTATATTATTTTCATATATAATTTTTGCTGTATTTTTTATATATTTATCTCTGTATCCTAATTTTCCTTCTTTAAGAATATTTAAATCTGTATTTTTCAATATTTCTGTTTTAGGAAAGGTATAAAAATCATCTATTATTCTCTCTCCTAAAGTTTTTGATAAATACTCATATGTATATTTTATTTTTTTTATTGAATTATAACTAGATATTATATATGAGAATAGACATTCATATTCATCTTGCTTTATTATTCTTAATCCCCTATATTTTTCTACTGTATTTTTAAGGTTCTTATCTTTTTTTATTTTTAATATTATATTTTTGTAATCTATATCAAGATTAAAATATTCTCTTATTACTTCTTCTGGTATTTTAGGATAACTTTCTATTTTTAATATGTCTTTTTTCTGAGATATTATAATAGCATAACTTTTTATAACTCCTCTATATCTTTCTTTATCAATTTTTGAGAAATTAAAATTTTGACCTGCATCAAGAGTGTAATATAGATTAAAATCCTCTGTTTTTATAAAAGAAGTATTCATATTAAAGATGCACCTTTTATGTCAGAAAAATTATCTATAATAATATTTATATTTCCTTTGAAATATTGTTTAATATATTTTTCTATCATTAATGAATATTCCTTATCTTTTGTTATAAAAGAACCTTGGAAAATTAATGAAGCAGATTTATAATCTTCAATTAGAGATATAGCTGATAAAGAGAATATATGTGCAGAGAGATCTTTGGCAGATTTTAAATCCAAGGGTGATTTTTGTATACTATCGAAAGACAGTATATTTTCATAGCTTTCAACTCCAGGTATTTGTAAAAGATCACTTTCTTTAGGTATTTTTATATTACCGAATTCTGTATTTATAGGAGAATTATTCTGAGAATATGAAATATTAATTCCGGTACCAGATAGTAAAGATAGATAAATCTCATATCCTTTATTGGTATAAATATTAAAAAGATTTGATGCACAAGCATCATTTACAATATTAGTTAATCTATTTAATTTGTAAGACAGCAGAAAATCTTCTTTTTTAAATGGAAGTTTTTTAGATATAACTGTGTTATTTTTAAAAAAAGCATCTATATATCCATTATTTTTCTTAGGTATGAAAGGATAAGAGAAGATAGTATTAAATTCTTTTTCTTCTTTTATAAAGTTTTGTATATTTTCAAAAAAATTTCCTTCATCAATTTCATAGAAAGTATATTTTTCTATATTTAAATTTTTACAATTTGCTTTATATATATGAGATCCACCAATACCTAAAACTGTAATATCTTTTATTGTTGTATTATTTATATTTATTAAAGATGATATTTCATTTGTTGTTATTATTTTTTTTAGTATTTGTCTTTCTTTTTTATAATCTATTTTCATATTCTTTTTTCATTTCTCTTACAAAATAAAAAATAGATCCCATTCCTATTATTAATACTGTTGTTGTAACCATAGCAAAACCTAATCCTAAATGATGTAAATTCCCGATATCAATACCAGTATTAATGGATATATTAGCTATCTTAGGAAAGAGTACTGTAAGTAAACCTCCTAAAATAAATATAATTCCTCCAAAAGTTAATGTAGTTCCTGCAATTTTTGAAGCTACTTTTATTCCATCTTTCTCTGTAAGTTTCATACTTCTAATCCAATGTCCAAATAAACCTCCAAATATAACTTGTACTATCATAGTTCCTAATCCGAAAAAGAGACCTGGTAGAATTGCAAAATAGACATTAGGCATTTTAGGAATTATTATTGTATATAGTATTAGTGCAAAAGCACCAAATCCCCAACCTGCAATAAACCCATGAATTAAAGCCATAGAAGGTTTTATTTCTCTAACATCTTCTTGCATATCATGAGTATCTTTTTTCCCTAGCCATGAGGAAGGAAATATTTCTAGATGAAGAATTCTGTGCTTATTTGTAACATATAAACCTGCAATTAGCATTGCAATTCCTACTATTAGATAAACATATCCATTATATGTGGAAAAAATCTTCACATTTATTAGAGCTAAATATACTATTACTCCTGCAATTGATCTTTGAATTGCAAATGCTAAAGAAAATAAGAAGCCTACATATAGCCCTTTAGAAGATGAGTAACTTCCGATAGCGTAGCTGAAAGTTATTGGCCATGTATGTTCATCAGGAGTAATTCCATGAACAATACCTAAACCTAATGATGAGAGTAGTAAAAAAAATATGGTACTCATTGTGTGTAAGATTATAATCTATATTATATCAATATACAAAATCTAAAAAAATATTTATTATTCTGTTTGTATATATTTTGTTATAATAAATGGTATGTATATATATGAAAAAGAAATAATTGAGAAAGATGAAAAAAAGATAATAGATATGTATGATAGAGGTTTTGTACTTACTAGAAAAGATGTAGGTGTAATGCAAAAGATTAGATCTTTGAGAGTCAATATTAATAATTTTAATCTTACGTCTGAGAATAGAAGGATATTAAGAAAAAATGATAAATTATTGCTAGAAGTATATTCATTGCCTCTGGATAATTATGATTGGAAAATTCATGCAATGGGTGAAAAATTTTATTCACAAAAATTTGGAAAAAATACTATAAGTGCAAATAAAATAAAATCAATTGTTAAAGATAAAAAGACATCATTTAATACTATACTGAAATTTAGTATAGATGAAGATATTGTAGGATATTGTATATGTTTTTTAAAAGAAGAAATATTGCATTATGCATATCCTTTTTATGACACTGAATATATTTCAAAAAGTTTGGGAATAGGTATGATGACAAAAACTTTAGAATATGCGAAATCTAAAAGTTTAAAATATATGTATTTGGGAAGTGTATATAAAAAAGAATCCTTATATAAGTTGCAATTTGAAGGAGAAGAATGGTTTTTTAAGGATAAGTGGAATCAAGATATATCTGAGCTGAAAGATATCTTGAGAGATAGGAAATAATATGTTATCATATGTCTCATGAGTATTTATAAGAAATTTTTATTATTTGCATTAGGATTTTTGATACTAGCAATAGGTCTATCATTAAGTGTTCTGGTATCTCAGGTTATATTAGTTATTATTGGAGTTTACCTATTAGTATCTTCTTTTTATGGTGATTTGAATTTCTTTATTAAATATATACAGAAAGATGTTTCTCAAAAAACAAAGATAGAAGAAAAGAAACCAGTTAAAAAAACTACAAAAAAAATAATTGAACCAAAAAAGGATAGTAAAATAAAAAAAGAACCTGTTAAAAAAACAAAAAGTTCTTCCAAAAAAAATATTTCTTCTTCAAGAAAAAAATCTTGAAATTATTTTAAAATATAAATCCTGTAGTTTTTTGTTAATAAAAATAATATTTCTTGAAATTATATCATATTGCTTAGAAAACCTTTATTAAATATTTATTTTATGGTATATTCTTTTGTTTATGGAAGATAATATAAAGATTAGAAATATTGCTGTAATAGCTCATGTTGATCATGGGAAAACCACTTTGGTGGATAGTTTTTTGAAGCAATCTCATATATATAGAGATAATGAAAAAGTTATGCAAGAAAAATTAATCATGGATAGTGGTGATCTAGAAAAGGAAAGAGGTATAACTATAACATCTAAGAATCTTTCAATCCCATATAAAGACTATAAAATTAATATTATAGATACTCCTGGTCACTCTGATTTTGGAGGAGAAGTTGAAAGAGTTTTAAATATGGCAGACGGATGTTTACTTATAGTTGATGCACAAGAAGGCCCAATGCCACAAACAAGGTTTGTTTTAAAAAAAGCTTTGGAAATGCAGAAAAAGATTATTGTTGTAATAAACAAGATAGATAAATCTTTTGCAGATATAGATAAGACAATATCACGTTTATATGATCTTTTTTTAGAATTAGCTCAAGACGAGAACCAACTAGATTTTCCAATTTTTTATGCAATAGCTAGAGACGGTAAAGTATTCGAAACTATTCCTAATGATTTTTCAGTTGAAGCTGATATGAATCCTTTATTTGAAGGTATTATAAAATATATTCCGTCTCCTCAATTTCTTTTAGATTTACCATTTTTAATGCAAGTTAGTGCTATTGATTATGATGATTATTTAGGCCAAGGTATTATAGGTAAAATACTTCAGGGAAAAGTTACTCCAGGAATGGATTTAAATGTTATAGATGAGAATAACAATACAAGAAAGTTTAAGGTTGTATCTATATTAGAGAATAGAGGTGGTATAAAAAAGGAAGAAGTAAAAGAAGCTTTGTCGGGAGAAATTGTAACAATAATAGGTGCTTCTAATGTAAGGGTAGGAGATACAGTTGCTATATCAGGTCATAAAGAACGATTACCTGATATACAGATACAAGAACCTTCTGTAAAAGTAAAATTTGAAGTAAATACTTCACCTTTAGCAGGGAGAGAAGGAGAGTATGTCACTTCTAGAAAAATTTTAGAAAGATTAGAAAAAGAATTAGAAAGAAATGTCTCAATGAAATTGGATGTGTTGAATGATGAATATATAATTTCGGGTAGAGGAGAACTCCATATTTCAATATTAATAGAAACTCTAAGAAGAGAAGGTTATGAATTTCAAATATCTAAACCTCAGGCCATAGAAAAAGAGATAGATGGTAAAATATTTGATACAAGAGAGGAACTAATAATAGATGTTCCAAAAGAATATATAGGGGAAATAACAAAAGAACTTTCAATGCGTTTAGCACAACTTGATAATATGGTAGAAGAAGGAGAGGAAAGAGTTAGATTTTATTATAAAATTTTAACAAAGAATTTATTTGGATTAAGAAATGATTTATTAAATAAAACAAAAGGATTATCTGTTATAAATCATGTATTTTTAGATTTTGTGCCTTCAAGTCCTCAGTTTAAAAATGATAGAAATGGAGTACTTATTTCTACTGAAAAAGGTATTGCAACAGCATATTCTTTAGGGACTGCACAAGAGCGAGGTGCTTTATTTATAACTCCAGATACAGAAGTGTATGAAGGAATGATAGTAGGAATTAATAAGTATGATAGAGATATGGATATTAATGTTATAAAAACAAAGCATGCTACAAATATGCATACTGAAAAAACAGATGAGACAATATATCTTTCTCCTGTGATTCCTCTTACAATAGAGTATGGAATGAATTTTATAAATGATGACGAATATATGGAAATAACACCAAAGCATATAAGATTAAGAAAGAAAATTCTTAATAAAGGTTTAAGGGAGAGATCTAAAAAATCATGAATCTGTCTGTGTATCTACTTTTCGGGATTATATTTGGAATAATTTTTTCAAATAAATATAAAATGCGAGGAGGAATATATATATATATTCTGACAGGTATTATTGGATCTTTGATAGGAGGATTAATTTCTATATCTTTTATAACTCCTAATATAAATCTCAATGTCTATATATTAGATATTATCAATATTTTTATATCTTCATTATTTTCTGTTATATTATTATATATGTTTAAAATTGCCATTAATAAAGCTGAATGAATAAAGTTTTTCCAAAAGATTTCAAATGGGGGGTTGCTACATCTGCTTATCAGATAGAAGGTGGAAATAATTTTTCTGACTGGGCTTTGTGGGAAGAAAAAATGGGTATAGAAAAAGCTGGAAAAGCTTGTAATTCATATATTGAATATGAGAAAGATATTGAACTTTTAAAAAAATTAAACTTGAATACATACAGATTCTCAATTGAGTGGTCAAGAATAGAACCAAAAGAAGGAGAATGGAATTTGGAAGCGTTAGATTATTATAAATCTTTATTAAAAAAATTAAAAATTGAAGGAATTGAACCTTTTGTGACTCTTTTTCATTATTCCCTACCACAATGGGTATCAGAATATAAAAGTTTTGAAACAAAAAAAATAATAAATTACTTTAAAAGATTTACTGAGTTTGTTGTTGAAAATTTAGGTATGGATGTTAAATATTGGATCACAATAAATGAACCTACTGTATATGCTTCTTTAGGATATATATCAAAACAATGGCCTCCTGGTAAAAAATCATATATAAAATATTTTAGAGTAATAAAAAATCTAGAGCTTTCTCATATAGTAAGTTATAAAAAAATAAATGAAATATATAAAAAATATGGTTGGGATAAACCTTCTATATCTATAGCTCAAAACAATAATGACATGGTAGGAAAAGACATTCCTTCAAAAATATATATATATTTTCTAAAGCGTATTTTCAGCTATTCTTTTTTAAATAAAGTCAAAGATTATATAGATTTTATAGGATTAAATGTATATTTTTATACAGAAATAGAATTCTCCTTATTTAAAGGTTTTTCTTCTAATTTAGAAAATAAATTACCTGAAAATGATGTCAAAGGATGGAAAATACATCCTCTATCAATGTATAGTCTAGTAAAAGATGTATATAATAGATATAAGAAAGATATATATATAACTGAAAATGGAATTTCTCTTATTAATGATGAAAAAAGAGGTATTTATATAAAAGAATATTTAGAATATTTATTTAAAGCGATAGAAGAAGGAATTCCAGTGAAAGGCTATTTTTATTGGACTTTAGTAGATAATTTTGAATGGTTAAATGGATATAAAGCTAAATTTGGTTTATGTTATTTAGATGAATCTAATAAGAGAGTAATAAAAAACAGTGGTAAATATTATGCTTCAATTGTAAAAAGAAACTCAATAGATTAAAATATTTTGGTTATGAAGATTGCAGATATACATATACATTCAAATCTTTCTGATGGGGTTAGAGCACCTGAGAGTATTGTTGATTTTACAGAACAATTAAAAGTTCTAGATAAAATATATATAACTGATCATAATTCTATCGAAGGTTCTATTAGAGCCAAGAATTATGCGATTTCTAAGCTTTATAAAATTGATGTAGGAATAGGATCAGAAATTTCTAGTAAAGACTGTCATATAGTTGCACTAGATATAAATAAGGATATAAAAAAAGGTATGAGTGTTGAGAAAACTGCAGAAGAAGTTCTTTCTCAAGGAGGATTTCCTGTTATAGCTCATCCATACAATCCATTTTTTAGTGTAAGACATCAAAGAGGTGGTGTTTTAATAAAAAGGTTAGTTGCAGCAAAAATTCCTTTTGCAATAGAGGTTAATGGTACTCACAATTATACAACTATACTTTATAAAAAAGGTAAACTTTTAAATAAAAAATCTTCCTTAGCTTTAACTAATAAAAAAGCTATAAATATAGCAAATAAGTATAATATTCCTATTGTTGGAGGTTCTGATGCTCACATGCTTAGAGTTATAGGTAGTGCTTATACTGTTTATCAGGATAATCTTGTAGAAGATATAAAACAAAGAAATATAAGTTATGGTTTTAATTTTTCTGATAGAAAGTCAGGACTAGTTTATCTTAGTTATCATATTCTTTTTAACCCTATTCCTCTTGATATGAGAAAAAAAAGGAAAATGTTGAATATACTTCCTAAAGCAAGAGATATAAGGAGTGTAGAGTGAAGAAAATTTTAAATAAATTATCTAAATATTTTGTAGTAGGTGTAATAGGTATTATTGTAGACAATATAGCTATATTATTTTTTGAATATGTTCTGAGATTTTCTCCTAATATTGCAACTTTATTCTCAGCAGAAATAGGGAATATAAATAATTTTTTTATTAATGATGCTTGGACTTTTAAAGAGAGTAGAAATGACAAAATATTGGTAAGATTTTTTAAGTATCATGTGTCTATACTTTTAGGGTTTATTATATCAAGAGTGATATTTTTCCCTTTACTTTTTAGTTTTTTTATTTCTAAAGAAAATTCTTTCATATCAACTCTTTTAGCAAATAATATAAGTATTCTTTTAAGTTTTATTATAAACTTTACCGTAAATTATATTTTTACTTGGAGAGATAAAAATAGTGTAGAAGAAGTAATAGAAGAAACTGAATTAAGATAATAATATTTTTAACTTTTATATATTTTTCTTTTATTAGTCTACTAATTTCAATATAATTTGCAATTATTATTTGTTTTTTTTATACTCCTATTAATTAATTATGAATAAAATCTCAAATAATCAAAAAAATTTATTAATTATATTAGTAGTACTTTTAGTGTTGGTATTCGGATATATAATTTATAAAAGTTATCAAGTAACTTCAAGTCATTCTTCAGTTAGTAATACATTCGATATTCCACAATTAGGTATAAAAATAGTGAATATTCCTAATAGCATATCTGATTTAACAGATGCAGAAATGCCTTTTTCTCCATCTATGGCTGTTGATAAAAATAATACTCTTAATAAACCAGTTCAAATGATAAGTTTTAGTTTTTCTACAAAAAAATTGACATCTGATTCATCTAGTTGTTCTGCAAAAAATGATGATGGTATAGGTTTTATAGAACGTATAAATGGAACATATGTAGATAGACATAATAATACTGGGTATACTTTTGTGAAACAGTTTAATGGATTCTATATAGTTCTTCCAAATCGTGGAGGGGGAGTATGTTCAAATGTTAAAAGTATTCTTAATCTTGATCATTCACAATCTGTTATATTTAACAAAACAGTTCTTAATCCTTTAAATATTCAACTTTTATAAAAATTTTTAATATATAAAAAGTGTAATGTTTTAAAAGGATTATATAAAAGAGAAACTCAGATCTATATAGTATTATTATATAGACTTTAGTAATAGTATCCCGTAATTTTCTATTAGAAATATTTTATTTTTTTGAATTATATTTCTTTGATATAATATCTCTCCTTGAAGCTCAATTTCTATTTCTTTTTTGGAAAGATTAAATATAAATAGAATATTATTTTTTCTAAAAAATAAAAGATCTTTATATTCTTTTATAATGAGTTTTGAATAAACTATATCTTGTATATATTTTTTTCTTATAGCTATTAATTTTTTTATTTCTTTATATATTTTTGTATTATATTTATCCCATTGTATTAATCCTCTAACATCCATTCTGCTATCTTTATTATTAGTAGTAATATTACCTTCACCTCTTTCATCTCCCATGTATATAATAGGTGCTCCTTCCTGAAAAAACAAAATACTATATCCCAAAATTACTTTATCAGTAGAATCCTCCAAAAGATTTATAAGTCTTTCAGAGATTTCTCCAGAGAATATATTATTAGAGGTATTAAGAGCATTAAAATATATAAATTGGTCTTTCTTATTTAATCCTTGTAGAGATATCCCATCATGATTTCTTAAAAAATTACCAACCTGATAATCTTTTTCTATACAATCATATAAAGGGAGAAACTTTTCTACATATTTTTTATCTTCCATTTTTAAAGACATTAATATTCTAGGCATTAGATCAAAATTAAAAGTCATTATATTTGATTTTAAAAATTTTTTAATCGTATCAAGAGGTTTTGCAATTTCTGTAATAAATATAATATCTTTATTGATTTTCAAGCCTTCTTCTAAAAGTTTATGTATAATTTTTATACTTCCTTTCTCATCTATGCCATATCTAGAATCTTTTTTAATATATAAAGCTGCATCAATTCTGAAACCAGATACTCCTAGTTTTGTATAAAATGATATTATTTTTTTGAATTCATCGAAAACTAAAGGATTATTCCAATTTAAATCAGGTTGATACTTATAAAATTTATGATAATAATAAGCTTTTCTTTCTTTACTATATTCCCAATTACTATTTTCAATAGAATTAAAAATAATATCATCTTTTTTCATATTTGATATATCCTTTTCCCAAAGATAGTAATCTTTATAAAGAGATATATTTTTTTTTGATTTTTCAAACCAAGGATGTTTATATGAAGTATGATTTATAACTAAATCTATAATAACTTTAATATTATTTTCTTTAAGTTTTTTTAGAAGTATTTTAAATTCATCGATATTTCCTATTTCTTTTCTTACATTAAGATAATCTGTCACATCATACCCATAATCTTTCATAGTACTAGGGTAGAATGGAAGTAAAAGTAGAGTATCTATTCCTAAATCTTTCAAATATGGAATTTTTTCTATTAATCCTTGTATATCTCCTATGCCGTCTTTATTACTATCATAGAATAGATTTATATACATCTCATACCATATACTTTCTTTGTACCAATATCTTTTTTTTCTTGTTATAATATTCATATGATTTCAATTTTAAGTATAATTGTAAGTAATATTATAATATTTATATTATTTATAATATCACTAAATAAGTATTTAAAGAAAAAAACATTAAGTAATTTATTCTGGTCATTTGGTTTTTTTGAGACAGCAATATCTGTTTTAGCTTTTTTACTTTCCATATATACAAAAAACTATTTTGATTTCTATATATATTATTTTTTAGGAGCAGGTCTAACACCTGCAATATTAGGATTAGGAGCTGTATATCTTCTAGGTAAAGGTAAGATTCAAAACTATTTATTCTTTTCTACATTAGCTCTTTCTTTAATTTTAATATTTCTATTATTGATATCTTCTTTTAACATACCTAATTTTAATGCATTAACTCTTTTAATCTTTAAAAATATAATAACAGCAAGAGATCTTAATATTTCTCTTTTAGGTGTAAATATAATTAATAATGGATTATGGATTATACCTTTAGTAATTTTAAATACACTGGGTACTATAGAGATATTATATGTATGTATATATTCTTTTTATAAAGATATTAAAGCTCATAAAATAACAAAAAGAACAATTGGGGTAGGTTTAATAGCTCTTTCTGTATTTATTTTGGCATTTGTTGCTTCTGTTTCTAGATTTTATAATGTGAGTATAATTTGGATAGGATTTATGCTTACTTGGATAATATTTTTTTCAGGATATATTCTTACTTAATTATTAAATATAAAAAGAGGAGGTTTTCACCTCCTCTTTGACTTTCAAAATAAATTAATATTTATTTTCTTTTGGTCTAGCTTCATTAACTACAATAGTTCTACCTTTAAGAGTACTATTGTTAAGTTCTTGAATAGCTTTTTTAGCTTCTTCCTCTGTTTCCATTTCTACGAAACCGAAACCTTTTCCTTGTCCGCTAAATTTATCCATAATAACCTTTGCAGATTGTACATTACCTACTTGAGAGAAATGTTCTTTCAACTCATCATCTGTAAGATCATATGGTAGTTTTCCTATAAATAAATTTTTTGCCATAATTGTAAATAAAATAATAAAATAAACTAAATTAATGAGGGGTTACTCTTCTATAAAAGTAAGAGCCTTCCCTTTTTTTTCTGCTCTGCCTGTCCTTCCTATTCTGTGAATATAATCCTCGTAATTCTCAGGTAAGTCATAATTTATTACATGAGTAATATCCATGATGTCTAAACCTCTAGAAGCTACGTCTGTTGCTACTAATATGTTAATCTTGTTCTCCCTAAAAAGTGATAAAGCTTTATTTCTTTTTGCTTGAGATTTATCACCATGTATTGATTGTACATTAAATCCTCTTTTATTTAAAGTGTCTGAGATATTTTCAGTATTATGCTTTGTTTTTACGAATATTAATACTTTCTTGAAATCTTGTTGTATTAATAAATTATGTAAAATGTCTATTTTATTTTCACTTCTTTTAACTTTCACTATATCTTGCTCAACATTTTTAGATGCAACAGATTTTGTGTATAAACTTACAGTTATTGGATCTTTTAAAAATAATTGAGATATATTTCTGGCATTATCATTCATGGTTGCTGAAAAAAATAATGTTTGCCTTTGAGTATTAATTTTTGATGATAAAAATTTTATATCATCAATAAAACCCATATCTAACATAGTGTCTACTTCATCTAAAACAATATTATTAAAAACTTCTAATCTTAGAACTTTTCTTTGATAAAGATCTTTTAATCTTCCTGGTGTTCCAATTAAGAAATGTACAGTCCTTTTAAGTTCAAATATTTGTTTTCCTATACTTACTCCTCCTATACAAAGAGTAGAATAAATTCCTAATCCTGCTGACAAACTTCTTAGCTCTGTATTAATCTGAGTAGCTAGTTCTCTTGTAGGAGTTATAATTAAAACTTTTTGATTTTTATCCTTTATTACTTTATCCAATAAAGGTATTAGAAATGCAATTGTTTTTCCTGTTCCTGTATTTGCAAGTCCTATAAGATCTTTACCCTCAAGTATGAAAGGAATAGATTTATCTTGTATCTCTGTAGGATTAATATATTTTTTATTTAATATATTTCTTTTTAAATTTGAGTCTATATTGAAATCTTCAAATTTATACTGAGGTGTATATTTTGTTTCTACAACAGTTTCTACATTTTTAGATATATATCTAGAAACATCAACTACTTCTTTACTTTTAAATCTTCTCCTATTTCTAGAATAAGGTCTTTGAGTGGAATTTTTTCTATATGAGTACACGTAATTTCTTATAAAACATCAAAAAATAAATACTTAGATTTTTTTGTTTTATAAAAAATCTAAATTACTAGTAGATATTATAACACCCTATCCTATATAAGTCTATATAAGTTGAAGTTATTGTGTTAGTATTGGGATAATATGATAAAGAAAATAATAAAAATATTCTCTATAATTTTAATATTAGGTTTTATATATTTTGTAAATAGTTATTATTCTGCTGGTAAAGTTACAGTTTATAAAACTAGAACTACAAAATCATTGTTAAAAAAGCAAATTCCCAATATATTGCTTTATACAGGTTTAAATTATTTATATTCCATTAATATTAATAATTCAAAAAGTGTAGTGATTAGTGGTTTTTTAGGAAAAGGAAAGGCTGCAGATTCAGTTATAGAATTTAAAAAGAATGAATATGCGATTTCTAATGAGAGTAATGCTATCAATATCTGTATTCCATCTCATTGTTCTTATAACAATTTTGCATCAACTATTAATGGTTATTATGAGAATAATCAATTTTACAATTTTGAAGGAGTAGGAGATCTTGCCTTTTATAATGGTTATCTTTATGCGACTGATGTTTTAAGAGGAGTAATTGTGAAAATAAATATTAATACTTTTAAAGCACAAGAAGTTGTTTCTAATCTCTTAAATCCACATGGTATATATTTTTATAATAATAATTTGTATATAAATTTAGAAAATTATAATAATTGTTCTCTCATCAAACTTAGTGTAAATAATTTTAATAATATATCCTGTGTTGTTAATTTAGGAAGTTATGCTGATGGTGTTTCTGGATATAATAATACTTTATTTATAGTAAGAGATACTTTATCTTCTAGTGGTTTATATAGTGCAAATGTATATAAAATTAATTTGAAGAGCAATACATCTTCTTTATATTTAAGTATTAATAAGCAATATATAGATGGAATAGCTTTTAATTCTAAGAATGTTTATGCGGTATTCAGGAGTGCAAACCCTGATGTTTTTGGAACTAAATATTATACTTATAGTGAAGGTGTATATAATATTACAGGGGGTAATGTCAAACTTTTAGTTAAAGGTATTTTTGATGGAGTAAATTTTCTATAAAGAATATTTTTCGAAAATTATATTTTCATTTTTTATGTTATTATTTTGAAGCAAATCAAGTGTATGGTTTATCATAATAGGTTGTCCACATATATAAAAATAAATCTTATTTAATATATTTTTATTTTTATCAAGTTCTTTTTTTAATATTAATTGAACTCTGCCTACATCTCCTTTCCATTCATCAGAAGGTTTTGTTATTGTATAATTTATAGGTATATCCAAGAAAGATAAATCGGGTATATCAAATTCCTCTCTTGCTCCAAAAAAAATCTTGATATTAGATAAATCTATTTTTGCTTGATGTATCATAGGGATTAATGGAGATATTCCACTTCCTACTGCAATAAACCAGCTATACTTATTTTTTTTGTATTTAAAATTCCCGAAAGGTTCTAAAAAATTAATTTCTACTCCACTTTTTATATCTTTAAGTTCTCTAGCACCTACACCTGGAGTTGATGTATTAATTATTATTTCTATATTTTTTGAAGGAGAAGAAATATTAGCTATAGAGTAATTTCTAGGCACATATCCCCCTATAAATAGTGTTATATAATCTCCAGGTTCAAATGATATGTAATCTTCAGTTTTTATTACAATATGATTTAAAGTATTAGATAATTTTTTATTTGAGTATATTACTCCTTTATGTTTTTTTAGTGAATCAAACATTTATAAAAATATATGAAAATTAAATTGTATTATTGCAAGAATAGTATGAATCAGAAGTATTGCAAGAGTAATCCAACCTAACCAATGGTGGTATTTAGTAGCCATAATTTGATGATTTTTCCATATTTTTAAATTAAACTTTTTTATTATTGCACTAATTATTAATATTAAGAAAAGAACTCCTCCTATCATTCCTGTCCAATAGACGAGATCTTGTCCAAATATAAGTAAATAAGGTGTATTTGTTATTATTTTCATATTATATATTTATTGAAATTAGATGTTAATGTTGCATTTTTTTTATTATCTATTAAATATCCTTCATATCCTTTTAGATTTTCTATAAAATTAATACCTTCTTTTCCCATAGAAAAAGCTGCTGTTGCAATTCTATCAGCATTATATACATTATTAGCTATTACTGTAAGACTTATATTAGAATTAATATTTTTTTTAGTATGAGGATTATATATATGATTTCCTCTTATATATGTTCCTGATGTTGCTATTCCTTTATTTTTTAATTTCACTACTTTTATTATTTCTTCAAGATTCCAAGGATTTCTTATTCCAATTTTCCATTCTTTATCTAAATTTTTTCCTACAACCTCAATGTCACCTCCTGCTTCTATGTAATAATTCTTATATCCTTTATTCTTAAGTATATTAGAAGCTTTTTTAATTGACCAACCTTTTACAATTCCTGATGGATCGATTTCTCCTCTGAATTTAATATCAAAAAAACCATCTGTTTCTTTTTTAGTTTTTTCTGCTAATACAAAAACAGTTTTCATATCTTTACTGTAATTTTTTATTAACCCTTTATTTATTTTTGATATTTCTGAATTTTTTTTATAAGTACTAAAAACTCTATCAATATATTCAAAAAAACCAAAAACTTCATTTATATCAGAATATAAACATTTATCAACAATTTCTATTGTGATGGGAAGTCCCATAATTATTTTTGTTTTTTTCATGTGGCTTTTTTTAATGCATCAGAAAGAGATTGTTGAAAAAGTTGAGATGTATAAGTTGCTCCAGAGATTACACTTACATTAGCATTTTGAGCTTGAATAGCTTCTTGTACAAGAGGTTTAGCAACCTGTTGGGATATATAAAGTGATGTACTCTCGTTCTGAGGATATGATAAAAATTTAATATTAGATATCTTTCCGTTTTGTATAGTTAATGCTACTTGTAAATTTCCAAAAACATTAGATTGTACACTTCCTGTATATGATCCATTTTTATATTGTGTAGTTACAGGTATAGAATTTTTGTTTGAAGAAATAGTATTTTTTGTAGAACTGGTACTAGTACTGTTTGAACCTTGATAAGGTTGTATTGTTATAGCTACTATTATTCCTACAGCAATAACAACAAATATAGGTATTATAATTTTAGGCTTCATATTTATTTATAATGTGATTTTAAGATTACATATTCACAATTATTCATTAAAATAAGATTAAAATAATAAAAAATATTATTGACAATAATATTTTAGAATGTATTATATAGGGTGTATGGATGTATTAGAAGTTTTTGACCTATCTAAATCTTTTGGAACAAAGGAAGTTTTAAAAAATTTAAATTTTTCTTTGAAACAAGGTGAAATTTTTGGATTTTTGGGTCCTAATGGTGCAGGAAAGACTACAACGATAAATTGTTTAATGGGATTTATATATCCAGATACAGGAAGTATAAAGATATTTTCTAAAAATATTAAGAATAATATTGTTGAAATAAAAAAGAAAATATCATATGGATCATCTTCTGATATATTAAACATGAATTGGACTGTTTCTGATCATATAAATTTTGTATATAGTTTTAAAAAACCATCTGAATACGATAAAAATATAATAAAATCTTTGGATATTTCATTAAATTCAAGAATAAAAACTTTATCTTATGGGAATAGACAAAAAGTCTCTTTACTGCTTTCTTTAATTTGTAATCCTCAAATCATTATATTAGATGAACCTTCTAGAGGTTTAGATCCTTTATATCAAAGTATATTTCATTCTTTAATTTTAGATATAAAGAAGAGAGGTGTAAGTATTTTTCTTTCGTCTCATGACCTTCAAGAGGTAGGAGATGTTTGTGATAGGATAGGGATAATAAAAGAAGGAATGTTAGTAGATATAGAAGGTATAGATGAAGTTAAAAAAAAGAAAATATATTCTGTTATTATTAAATTTAAAGAAAAGTACAATATTAAAGATTTTGAAAATCTTGAGATTGTAGATAATACAAAAAATAGTATTAAAGTAAAAGTGAAGACAGATATTAATTCATTTATAAAAATAATAAGTAAATATGATATTGAAAATTTACTAGTAGAGCCTATATCTTTAGAAGATACTTTTTTAGAATTTTATAAGAAATGATGAGTTTTATACAAAACATATTAAAAGAAAAGAAGATGCTAATAATTTACTATTCTATAGGTACTTTTCTGTATCTTTTACTCTTAGCTGTAACTTTTCCAGCTCTTCAGAGTCAATCGAAAGCATATAATCAGTTACTGGCATCTCTTCCAAAAGTTATGCTTAAAGCATTCGGTATAGCTTCTAATGGTCAATTGACATTTTTGAATTATTTGTCAGGTAAATATACAGGATTGATATTACCTTTAATAATTATATTTTTTATTGTTTCATTTTCAAATTCTCAATTAGTAGGACAGATAGAAGATAGTACTATTGGTTTAATTTTATCTCTCCCTATTTCTCGTATTAAGATATATGTATCAAAATATATATCGGGTATAATTTCTATTATTATTTTTATATTTTTTTCTATATTTTTAATAATTCCTTTAGCAACTATAGAGAATCTTAAATATTCAATTTTAGATATTTATCTTCTCATTATACTTACTTTATTTTTCAGTTTATCTATTTTAAGTTTAAGTTTTTTTATATCTTCTATTTTTTCTACAAAAAGTGCATCAAATACTTTATTATCTTTTATAATATCAATTATGTATGTTTTTAATATAGCTCCTTCCTTATCTTCTAATTTAGAAAACTTAAAATATTTCTCACTTTTTTATTATTATAATGTAAATAATATACTTCAATATAATAATATAAAGAGTCTTTCTATAATTATTTTCTCTTTAATCTTTATAATATTTTTTCTTTTAGGACTATTTATATTTAATAGGAGGGATATCCAAATATAATTTATTCGATTTAGTTTATAAAAAAATCAAGATTGTTAGATGAGTGTATTAATTTATAGATATATTGTCTTTAACATTTTTATTTAATTTATACAAAATGTAAGTAACTAAGGTTCCTGTAATATTTAAAATCAAAAAGGTTATATATATTTTAGTAAATATATTTCCTGAAAATATATTATAGTTGGATAAAACAATGAAAATATCAATAAGAGTATATATTAAAACAAACATTATTGTTACTAAAGCAATATATCTTACATAATTATTTTTTAAAGTAGTTAGTAATAATAACCCTACTTGCGTTAATGCTATAGCTGATACATAAAATACTGAAGAATAATGATTTTCAATTGTAAATACATTCGAAGTACTATATATAAGATATATCATTATGAAAGACGCAATAATTGCAAAAATATTTCCTAAAATAGGAATCATTTTTAATTTCACTTTACCATATGTTGATACATTAATTAATCCAAAAATACCTAATATTATAATATATATTACAGTTAATATTGGACGTAAAATAGAGCTATAATTCCCTGTCCAATACATAAATAATGTTACTAGAGCTCCTAATGCTAAAGCTCCTACTATTAAAAAAATTATGGATTTTTTTATTTTTTTTAAAAAATCTTGAGTATTATTATTTGTATTAGCAGTTTCAACTTTCAGCTCATCAACACTAGTGTTATTTGAAGTAGAATTTATACTATTATTATTTGAATAAGATTGAGTATTTTCTGAAACAAAAACTTGTTTATTGGAATTATCATTATTTTGAGATATATTATTCTCAGGTTGTATAAAAGAATTACTTTCAGTAGGTTTTAATATATCATCCATAATTATATTTATATAGTGTTTTTATTGTATTATATACATATAGTTATTTCAATCTTTTGTATGAGTTATACATGCATTAATACATTTAATCTAATTAGAACAAAAGAAATACTTGAATGGGATTAAGTTAGAGAAGAAAAATAAGAAGATTAAGGAGTTTTAAAATTTTATGGATTTTAATATTAGGTTCAAGTTTTGATTCATTATTAAAAATGAAGAACTATTTATTGTAGTAATATTCGGAAGAATAAATTTTATAAAGATAAAGTGATTATTAATATTTATAAATGTTGGGGCATTGATGCTGTTAAAAATTGTTCCATTTTGATCTTTAACTGAAGTAGGGATTGTAGTCCCTATTTCTATTTCAGAAAAAGAATTCACACAAGTATTAGGAATAATCTCATATCGAAATCCCATTTGAGTTGTACATCCATTAGTTTGTGTATTTAAATAGTATTTATAAAAGTTAGTATTGTTAATGTTTATATAAGAACTTTTTTCTACAATTTGTGCTCCTTCTGAAGCAAATGGAGAAGATATTTCTGTATATTGAAATTTATATCCATTTGGAGATGTAACAATAATAGTGTTAGTTTTTGAATTAACAATCCAAGTATTAGGATATTTAAAAGAGTAACCATAAATAGAATTGGTATAAGTTAACCAACCTTTATATGGATTAGTTATAATATTAGGTTTATTATTAGTCACAGAAGTTTTAGAAGTTACTATATTTGATGAAGGAGTTTTTTTAAAAGTTAGTAAATAAAGAATAAATCCTAGGATAATTATAAGAATAATAATTAGTGCAATGAGAGTATTGATTTGCCACTTTTTGACACCATTAGCTGTAGATGCAGGTATATTATTATTTGTCTGCGGATTATTATCTATATTATTATCCATCTAGAGCAATTGTGTCATATTGGAATAATATTTCAACATTAAAAATATAATAATGTTATATAACAAAAACATAAAATTCTCCCCGTATTGGACAGAGTTAGAACCAAAGTTAGAAAAGAATTATATATCAGTCATATCTCGTAAGTTTTTTCAACATATATCTTTAAATTGTTCTTGCAATTATTGTTGTAAATAGCTTGCAACAATTGTTAGTGTGTAATATAATTTAACTATGGATAATAAACCAGGGCCAAAGACTAATATTTCAACTTTTGGATTTATTGATGAAGTAGGATTATTGCATTCTCCAAAAGAAGATAGAGTTTTTGGGTTGGGATTATTAAAGGTTCAACATCCTAGTGAAGTACATCGGGAAATCATTCAGTATAAAAATAAAATAAATTTTCATGGTGAATTTAAATTCAGTGATATTACTCTTAAAAATGTTTCTATCTATAAAGGATTTATTGATGTATTTTTTAATACTCCAAATATTGGATTCTACTGTATAATATTTGATAAGTCATTATTAGATTTACATAAATATTTTAAAGATAATTATTATAAAGCTTATAATGCTTTTGTTGCTAAATTAGTTTCTGAGTCTCTTGAAATGAGTGAATATATAGTTATATTAGCAGATGATGTAAGTACACCAAAAGATGATAATTTTGAGAAAGAAATTAAAAATAAGGCAAAAACAAAAACAAGGAGAAATGCATTATTTGGGATATGTAGAGTTGAATCTCATGCTATTAGTGAAATACAATTAGTAGATGTACTTCTTGGTATTACAGCATATTCTTTTAAGATTAAATATGGAATAGTTAATCCTAATAAACATAATCCTAAATTTCAATTAATGAAATATTTACAAAAACATCTAAACATAGATAAGCTATCTATTGCAAATGAATATTCTTTAAGATTTGGAAAGAAATTTTCAATTAAAGAATTTAAAGGAAATATTATAAACAAAACAGGTGGCGATTTGAACCCAACTGCAAACTAGTGCAAGTTCACGCATTTCCACCTTTATAAGTATATCATATTTTATGAAATTATTAAATATCAGGTACAAGTAATTATTAGTTATTACTTATAGGAAATGAATTTTTGATAAAATTATATATATGTTATATAACAAAAACATAAAATTCTCCCCGTACTGGACAAAGTTAGAACCAAAATTAAGTATAATCTTTACCTGTATACCTCATCATGAGTCCCAATATTGACAAAATAAGCCTCATTTTCACTTATTTTTACATAAACCATTCTGATACTCATATTAATTGATATGCTCCAAAGGTTATCCAATTCTCCTGATAATTTGTGTAGTCTCAGCGAATTGTGATTAATATTAGTCCTAAATAATATTAATTTCTTTTCAATTTGTTTTAACAGTATAGGGTCATATTTTTTTATTTTCTTTAGTTCTTTTACTATCTCTTTAGAAAATCTAATTTCCATTGTCTATAAATTTTTGAAATATTCGTGTATATTTTCAACTTTATTAGATTTATCAATTTCTTTTAGTGCTTTTAGTACTTTTTTTTCTGTATCTATGGAAGGATATAAGGTATTGCTATCAAACTCTTTTATTATAAGATATTTGATAAACTGTGTTACAGGAATACCTACTTGTTCAGCTTTTAACTTAATCAATTCATTTAATTTAGGAGATATACTAATTTTTACTTGTACTTGAGTTTTATTATCCATAATTTTAGGTACTAAATTATACCTATATATTACATTAAATGTCGAAAAATATCAACATACTGAATAATCTTTAAATAAATTTTTGATAAAATTATAAATATACCTATATAACAAATACTAAATCCCCTTTTGTCTTAGATGGATTATATCCCTTTTAGACTATTTTCAGTATAAGTGGGTGAAGTTAGAATCGTAATGGAAAAATTTATCTATAAATATGATATTATCTGAATATGTCTTATCCAAATTTAAAAAATAAACATTTATATAAATCATATTTTTCTGCTAAAGACTTTATAGCATATTCTAAAAAATCTAAAGATTGGAAGGAATTTGAGAATCCTAAAATTGTAATATTAATATATTCTTCTAAACTTTTAAAATATATTTTAGAGAAATATAAAACTGAACATATAGAAATTTTCGGAGATTTTTATTTATTAAAAAATATGTCAGTAGGTATTTTTAAGATTGATGGTATTGGTGCCCCAGTGGCAGTAACTTCATTAGAAGAAATGATAGCTCTAGGTATAGATACATTTATAAATTTTGGAACTGCAGGTGGATTGCAAGAGAAGTCTAATATAGGTGATTTAGTTTTGTGTACAAAAGCAATAAGGGATGAAGGAGTATCTCATCATTATATAAAAAGTTCTATGTATTCTTATCCAACAAAAGATTTGACATTGAAATTAGAAGAAATTTTTAATAAATCTGATATAAAATATATTAAAGGAGGAAGTTGGACTATAGATACTCCATACAGAGAGACAGTTGATGAGATTAATCATTATAAAGATTTAGGAATACTAACAGTTGAAATGGAAGCATCTGCCTTATTTTCTGTATGTCAATTAAGAAAAATTAATATAGCCTCATGTTTTGTAATAAGTGATTCTTTAGTAGATTTAGAGTGGAATCCTCAATTTGGAAGTGAGGTATTAGTTAATAGTCTCAAAAATGTTCTAGATACCATTATAAAAATGGAATGATTCAAATACAAATCTCCCCGTATTGGACAAAGTTAGAACTAAAATCAGAGATAGTATGTGTAATATTATGATTATTTGATATAATAAAACTATGGATAGAGAGATTCCATTAGGAATATATAAAACTCTCCGTCGTAGACAAATTTAGAACTAAGATTACAATATAGATGTTAAGTTATTTAACGTGAACTCGTTTTTATGTTAGATATATTTAAATATTTCAACATCATTAACAGGAATGTTTATATAATAATTTACGACTAATTTCTTTAATCTTATTTTAAATCAGAGTATTCTTCTTTGATTCTTTCATCTAAGAATATTTTCACTAATGATTGATAAGGGACATCTTTTTTATTTGCTAACTGTTTTAGTTGTAAGTACATAGATTCAGTCATACGTAAACTAATATTTTTTGTGGAAGGTTTTAGATTAGGTAACTCTAAATTTACTTTTTTAAAAGAGTCTATATAATCCACTAAAGAATGATTATCCCAAAAATTTATTTCTTCATCTGCATTTTTAAATTTTGGTATTTGTTTTATTTTATTCATATATTTAATAATTTTTTATATAATTCTTTTTCTTTTTTATCTTGATCTCTTGCAGATATTACTCTAATTTTATTTTGTCTTTTACAAAAAGAAATCAGAAGATATCTATTTTTCAAGGTTCTTCCTAAGGCATAGTATCTCACCTCATCTTTAGTCGAATGTTTAATATTTTCTAAAAATATAGGTTTATTAAAAAATACTTCTTCTGATTCATTTTGTTCTACATTATGTTTAAGCTTATTTTTATCTTTATTACCTTTATCCCACTCAAACCCAATTATGTCAGATAAATCTATATTAACGTCCATATGTATATTATAGTACATTACATAAAGTGGTTTGTCAATAGCTTATATACACTAAATATATTTGATATTTGAGTTGTAAATTCGGGGGATTTAAGTATTTGAACTGTGATATAATTCCTATATACCAAGATATTATTAATGTTGTAGGGGAGGCATCCAAGAACACATCTCCTCGACTAGGACTCGAACCTAGAACCTTCTCGTTAACAGCGAGTTGCTCTACCATTGAGCTATCGAGGAACTTGGATGGTTTTTATTATATATATTTTTCAATCAAAATTCAATAATTGTTGTTGTTCCAATTTTTTCCTTACTTTGCACTATAATATTACCTCCTATTATATCAATAAATCTTTTTGCAAGGTACATTCCTAATACAGTTTTTTTTGTATTTTCTTCTGAATTATCAAATTTATCAAACAACTTTGATAATTTTTCTTTACTCATTCCTATACCTTTATCTTTTATTTTTATTTTTATTTTATTATTTTTATTTTCTATAGATATTAATATTATTGAATTTTCTGAAGAAAATTTTATAGAATTATCTATAATATTGGAAATGGCATCTATGAATTTTTCAGGATCCAATATTAAAAAAATATTTACAACTTTAGGATTAAATAATATTGTAATATTTTTTTTCTTAGCTTTTTTTAATACAGTTCCTATTGCACTTATAACTTCTTGATTAATATTAACATTTAATTTATTTACAAATATTCTATTAAGATCTAGTCTAGATGCATTTAGTAAATTTTCTATTAAAGTACTTAAGTCTTCTATTATATTCTCTAGAGAACTAAATCTTTCTATTATTTCTGGTTTTACATCTTTATATTCTGGATAAAATTGAATTAATTGTAGATAACCTCTTATAGCAGCAACAGGAGTTCTTAATTCATGTGATGTTGTAGATATAAATTCATCCTTATCATTATTTATTTTTTCAATTTTTTCTCTACTTTCTCTCTCTATTTCATATTTATCTTTTATGTTTACATTATAGTTCATAACAGTATTAGAGATATAACTTATAAGTATAGCTATGAAAGTATCAACAACAAACATAAGAATAGTACTTGAAGCATAATCTTTTATAATAAATATATATAATATATTTATTATAAAAATTAAAATATTGATCAGTAATATATTTTTTATATTTGATACAGTTATTGTATATTCAAATATTATAATTAAATATATTATAAAAAATGGACTATTAACTCCTCCATTATAGAAATATATTGGTACCATTGCCAAGGCTAATAGTAATAATTCTATTATATTTTTATTTAGAGTTTTCTTTTTTATTAATATATGAAAAATGATGTATTCTATTAGTAATGAAGATATTGTTATTAATGCAAATGGATATATATTTCTTAATTGATTAAATAAAAATATATTAAATATTAATAACAATACTATAATTAATATCACTAGTATTGTATTTCTTATCATTAAAGATATATTTTCAATTTGTTCTGTTTTGATTATTTCTTTAATTTTATCTTCCATCTTATTGTATCTCTATTCTAAAAGTTGTTCCTTTATTAATATTACTTATAATATATATATTACCTTTCATTTTTTCTATATATTCTTTTACAAGATATAATCCAATTCCAGATCCTTGTTTTGTATTCATTTCTACATTTGAAGCTCTATAAAATTTTTCAAACAAATGAGGTATATCTTTTTGAGGTATTCCAATTCCATTATCGACTATTTCAATTACGGTTGTATCATTCTTAGTATATGCATTTATTTTTATAATACTATTAGTAGGTGAATATTTTATTGCATTATCTAATAAATTCCTTAATACCTCTCCCATTCTATTTGGATCAATATGTATATTTTTAGTATTTGGATCTATATTTGATGTTATATCTGAATTTCTTTCTTTTGCTTTAGGATCCATTGTTTCTATAACTTCTCTTATTAATTTTTTTGTGTCATATTCTTCTATATCTATTGATATATTTTCTATATTTAGTGTTTTTATACTCAACATATTTTGAGATAACTGTTTTAATATTCTTATATTTGTAAGCATTTTAGATAAAGTGTTTGATATGTTTTCAGATAAATCATTTTTATATCTATAAAGTATTTCTTCTACAGCATTAGATGTATTATCTATAGGCGTAACCAATTCTTGAGATGCTATTTCAAAAAATTCATCTTTTTCTTTATTTAACTCATCATTCTGAACTTTTAGATAAATCTCGTTTTTATATTTATTAGTAAATGTTTTATAAATATTTAAATAATTTATATTTACGATAATTACTAGAATATTGATAGACATAAATGTTGTTAAATAGAATCTATTTTGAATACTGGAAAAGCTCGGATCAATTATAAGTATCAATACTCCCAATATGTTTATTGCCATATATAGCATAGTCTCTTTAATGTTCATTCCAAGTATTATTAGAGTCAAAGTTATCATTGGAAATAATAGGAACACGAGGTAATTTAATTGATTCAATATTAGGATTGATGTAAATAAGAATATTGTTATTATAATTTCTTCTATATATATTTTTTTATGCAATGATTTTATATTAATAAGGTGATTGTATGCATATGTAAAAATTGTGAAAAATACAGTCATTATTATATATTTTGATAAATAATGATAATTAATATTGGTATATATTGCATATATTGAATATGTTATTAAATAAAATATGCTTACTATGTAAACAAAATATTCAATAATCTTTATAACTATTTTATTTTTTTCATCCTCCTCATTCATATTTGTTTAATATTTCTTTTATTACCTGTATTGTTTTTTCTATTTCTATTTGTGTATTTTCATGTCCTAAACTAAAGCGTATAGAATGTTTTGCTTCTTTTTCTGTAAGTCCTATAGATGTAAGTACATGTGAAGGTTCTATAGATAAAGATGAGCATGCAGATCCAGCTGAAGCGGAAATATTATAAAGGTCTAATTGTATTAACATACTTTCTGAATTAATCTTATCAAATAGTATATTAGAAAGATGGGGCATTCTATTTGAAGCATTAGAATTAAGTTTTGTTCCATTTATTTTTAATATATCTCTTTCAAAATTATCCCTTAATGTTTTTACATATTCCTGTCTTTTATATTTTTCACTTTTCAATAATTCTACAGCTTCACCAAACCCTACTATTGCAGATAAATTTTCTGTACCACCTCTTATTCTATATTCTTGAGAGCCTCCTTTTATAAGAGCTTGAATAGGAGTACCTCTTTTTATATATAAAGCGCCTATTCCTTTTGGTCCATTTATTTTATGCGCACCAAATGTTAATAAATCTATATTAAATTTATTAACGTCTATATCTAAATATTTTAAAGATTGCATAGCATCAACATGAAATAATACATTATTTTTCTTTGCTATCTTTCCTATATTTTCTATGTCTTGAATAACTCCTATTTCAGAATTTGCATGAATTATAGATATTAATATAGTATTTTCTTTAATAGCATTATCGACATCTTCTACTTTTATTTTGCCTGTTTGATCTGGTTTTATATATGTAACTTCTATATTTTTAATTTCTTTTAGAGTATTTAATATTGAATCATGTTCGATTTCAGAGGTTATTATATGAGATATTTTATTTTTATTATTACCATTAACTATTCCTTTTAGAGCTAAATTATTACTTTCTGTTCCTCCTGAAGTGAAAATTATTTCTTGTAGATCAGAGTTTAAATAATTAGCAATTATTTCTCTTGATCTATCAATTGCTCTTCTAGATATTTGACCAAATTTATATACTGAACTGGGGTTTCCATAATATTTTGATAAATAAGGTGTCATTTTTTCTATAACTCTTTTATCAATTTTTGTTGTCGCAGAATTATCTAGATATATCATTGGCTTTTAATTTGTATTTAAATATTATATTATATATATGAAATTAAATAAATTTATTATGGATAATTCAAATAATTCTATTAATGGTAGTGGTTCTGGGATTTTAGATTCTAATCAAGATAGTACTGTTATCCCTATAAATCAAGATTTTAGTATACCTCAAGATGTTCAGTCTAATAATCCTGTAAATCTAAATCCTAGTCAAGATGTATCTAGTTCAAACCTAGGAGATAGCAGTTTATACCAGAATACACAACCTCAAGTAGATACTCAAAATACTAGTATGAATGATATTCCTGTATCTCAAGATGTTCAGTCTAATAACTCTGTAAATCTAAATCCTAGCCAAGATTTATCTAATTCAAACATAGGAGATAGCAGTTTATACCAGAATACACAACCTCAAGTAGATACTCAAAATACTAGTATGAATGATATTCCTGTATCTCAAGATGTTCTGTCTAATAATCCTGTAAATTCACAAAGTTCAGATTCTAATTCAATGAATATTGGCAATAATGCATCTGATTCAATTCAATCAGATCAATGGAATAAATCTTCTTTGGATAGTACAGTGTCTCAAAATAATAATATTAACGAGTCTTTAGCTGGAGAACATAATGGAAATATTCCCACTCAAAATATACATGTAGATGATCCTTACGATTTAATATTAAAAAATCAATCTCACAGTGAAAGTTATCAAAATATGTCTCAGCAACAAAATATTCCTGACAATAAATTGCCTCCTATTATTCCAAATGTAGAGAATGTTTCTTCTAATACTATCAATCAAGAAGTTCCTTATCCTAATATGGAGACTCAAAATACTGTTAATTCCAATATAGAAAATGATGCAGTTAAATCTGAAGACATTATGAGTAATAGGGAAGAAGATATATTAGGAGTGATGTCTTATGTTATAATTATAAATATTTTTATATTAATATTTAGTTTTATAAAGAAAGATAATTTTATTAAATTTCATTCAATTCAGGGATTTATCTTTGATCTATTATTTATAATTCTATTTTTTATTTTAAAAATATTTAATGGAAGTGGTATTTTATCGATAGTGTTATTTGTATTAGAAATAATACTATTCATTTTATGGATATTATTATCTGTGTTTTTGATGTATAAGGCATATTCGGGAGATAAATATAAATTTATTTTTCTAGGATCAATTTCGAATATACTCTCATAAAACATATTTTATAGTATAATATTATGTTTTGGCGATGTATCCGAGTGGTCCAGGAAGCGGTCTGCAAAACCGCGTACATGGGTTCAAATCCCATCATCGCCTATTTTAATTGAAAAATATTATGAATGGAAAAGAAATTAGAGAAAAATTTATTAAATTTTTTATAAAAAATAATCATACAGAATTTAAATCGTCATCTTTGGTTCCAGATGATGAAACCTTACTTTTTACTACAGCAGGTATGGTACAAATGGTACCTTTTTTAATGCGAGAAAAAGAGATTATATCTCCTAGAGTTTGTTCCGTACAAAAAAGTTTTAGAACAACAGATATTGATGATATAGGTTCAGATGGTAGACATTTAACTTTTTTTGAAATGTTGGGCTCTTGGTCATTTGGAGATTATTATAAGAAGGAAGCTATAGAACTTGCATATGAATTATTAACAGAGGAATTTTTGTTAGATAAAGAAAAAATTTGGGTATCTATATTCAAGGGAGATAAGGATATACCTAAAGATAGTGAATCTTATAAGTATTGGTTGGATTTAGGTTTAAAAAAAGAGCGTATAGTAGAACTAGTACAGGATAATTTTTGGGGACCAACAGGAGTTGAAGGTCCTTGTGGTCCATCTACTGAAATTTATTATGATAATGGGGAGGAATTAGGTTGTGGTAGAGAAGATTGTGCCCCAGGATGTGATTGTGATAGATTTCTGGAGATCTGGAATGCAGGAGTATTTATGGAATATTATAAAGATGAAAATGGAAATTTTTCAAAATTACCATTTACTAATGTAGATACGGGAGCAGGATTAGAAAGATTAGTAATGGTTTTGCAAGATAAAAAATCAGTTTTTGATACAGATCTTTTTGAACCTATTGTAAGTAAAATAAAAGCAGAAAGTTCTAAATTTAATGAAAGATCATGTAGAATAATAGCTGATCATATAAGAGGTATAAGTTTTATAATATCAGATGGAATTATTCCTCAAAATGAACATAGAGGATATATATTAAGAAGACTTATAAGAAAATCTCTTCTTCATGCAAAAACTTTAGGATTAAAAGATTTTTTCTTATCAGAACTATCAGGAGTAGTAATAGATACTTATTCTGATGTATATCCTGAATTATCTTCAAAAAGAGATTTGGTAAAAAAAATATTAGATGAAGAAGAAGTAAAATTTGGAAAAACATTAGATAAAGGTCTGAAAAGATTAGATGGCTTAATAGTAAAAGGTAAAATAAGCGGAGATAATATGTTTTTATTGCACGATACATATGGTTTTAATATAGATATATTAAGAGATATATTAAAAGAAAGAGAAATAGAATTTAGTGAAGAAGATTTTTATAAAAAATTGAATGAACAGAAAGATAGATCTCGTATATCTTCTTCTTTCACATTAGGTAAAAGTATTGAAGAAGAATTTTTTGATTATCCTAAAACTAAATTTATAGGATATGATGATTTAAGACTAAAAGATGCTAAAGTTTTATTTGTATCTCAAGGTGAAGATGAAGTATATTTTGTTCTAGATCAAACACCTTTTTATGCAGAAGGTGGTGGGCAAGTAGGAGATAGAGGAATTGTTTTATCTAACGGTGTAGAGATTGAAGTTAATAATGTAAAAAAGACAAAAAGGGGAGTATATATACATTTTGGTAAGTATAAAAATTTCTCTCAAAAATTGTCTTCAGAAGACTTAGTTACATGTATAGTAGATAAAGATATAAGAGAAAAGACTTCATTTAATCATACTGCAGTACATCTTCTTAATAAAGCTATGAAAATAATATTAGGAGATCAAGTTGTGCAAAAAGGATCATTTATTGATTCAGAAAAAATAAGATTTGATTTTAATTTTGATAGAGCTTTAAGTTTAGAAGAAATAAAAACTATAGAAGATTTAGTTAATGAAAATATATTAAAGAAAGAAGATATAGAGGTATCTGAAAAAAACTTTGAAGATATAAAAAAATTAGGAATAGATCTTCCTTTTGAAGACAGATATGATAAAAATTCTAAATTAAGGGTAGTCAGGATAGGAGATTTTTCTCAAGAACTTTGTGGGGGTACTCATAAAGGAAATACTTCTAGTTTAGGAAAATTTAAGATTACAAAACAAGAGAGTGTATCTAAAGGTATAAGGAGAGTAAGGGCTGTTTTAGAATATTAAGTATGTCATATATATTAGGTATAGATTATGGAGAAAAATATATCGGATTAGCACTCTCAGATAAGAATTCTCGTTTTTCAGAACCTTTTTCTATTAAGAGAAATAATAAAGATTTTTATATTTTTTTAATAAATATTTTAGAAAAATATAATATAGTGAAAATAGTGATAGGAAATCCTGTCAATATAGATGGATCGGAAGGTTTTTCTTCAAAAAGAGTAAGAGATTTTGTGCAATCTCTTAATTTAGAAATAGATTGTATTTTTTGGAATGAAACATTGACTTCTTTTGAAGTGGAAAATAAAAAAAATGTGAGAATAGATGATAAGTCTGCAAGTATAATACTTCAAGAATATCTGGATTTTATAAATAAAGTATGAAAAAAATTAGTTATATAATATTAAGTTTATTTTTGATTATCATAATATTTTTTTATTGGTATACATCCAATATTAATTATGAAAATAATATAAAATCAGGATATGTGAATTTCACAATTGGAACCAAAGATTCAAATACTCAGATATTAAATGATTTGAAATCTCAAAAACTAATATCTTCTACTAAAGCATCCCTAATATATCTTTATGTACAGGTTCCTTTATTTTCTTTTTATCCTGGAGAATATAGAGTTTATAAAAAAGAAAATTTTTCTCAATTAATAACAACTTTTTCTAGAGGACCTTTCTATAAAAAAATAATAATACCTTCTGGATTAAGAATTTCAGAAGAAGCAAATGTAGTGAGGAATGAATTAAGTGTTAATAATTCTTATTATCAATTCAGTACAACTGATTATAGAAATATAGCTCATAATCTTTATAGACAATATTATAATTTTGATTTTTTTAAATATATTCCTGAAAATTCTAGTTTAGAAGGATTTTTATATCCAGGTTCATATGAAATTCCTTTTAATGCAAATGCTAAATATGTTATTAATTTAGAATTAAAAGCATTTGATAAGTATATATTTCATAAATATAAAGGTTTAATGTTGTCAGGTTCAGACCAATTAAGTCTATATCAAAATATGATTATAGCATCAATAGTAAGAAGAGAAACTTTATACAATAGTGATAAACCTATTGTTGCTAATATATTTATAAGAAGATATCTTTCTGGTATACCATTAGGTTCAGATGTTACAGTTCAATATGCATTAGGTTTTGATCCTTCATCAAATAGTTGGTGGAGATCTCCATTAACTCAGTCTGATCTAGAGATAAATTCTCCTTATAATACAAGATTATATGCTGGGTTGCCACCAACTCCTATATGTTCTCCTGGTTATAATTCTATTATATCAACATTTAAATCTACTCCTAATAAATATTTATTTTTTATAGCAGATAAAGAAGGTCATTTGCACTATGCAGTAAATTTATCTGGACAGAATGCTAATATAGCAAAATACTTGTAATAAAATGGGTATTTGATACTATATATATAGTATGGATAGTGGTAATAAATTTAAATATTTAGATATAGCATTAATATCTGTTTTTGTAATAGTATTAATATTTTTGTTAGTGTATAAACTATTCTATTCAAATAATTATGTAGTAAGTATTAATGGCTCAAATTATACAAGTTTAGATATTTCGAATTACGTATGTAATTATGAAAATTTTAATAATAAAAATTGTTCGAATTATAATAAAACTGATATTAATAAATTTGTTGAATTTGAAATCTCTTCATTATATTTAAAATCAAAAAATAATTATCCAAATACAGCATATCTTAATAGTATAAAGCGAAGTACTAAATATGCTAATTTAAAGATGACTTCTCATTTATATGATTATATTCTTAATCTTTCTGTAAATTATAAAATGGATTTAATATTCCAAACAGTAGAGAAGAATTATAATGGATTTATTTTTATGGATATTTTACCTAGTAAAAGTACTAAATCTCTTTCTTATAATTTTGATTCAATTTATAATCATGTTAAAACTTTATCAGGTTACAATAACATAATAGCTTATCTTAGCTCATTAAATTCTAATACATTTAATTTAATAAAATATACAAATTTGAATTCTCAAAATATAAAATATAATAATAATATAAATCCTATATTTTATAATAATATTTCTTCTCAAATATTTAGTCTTTCTGCAAATAAATTATCAAGTGTAAATGTTCATCCTTATGTATTCTGTGCAAGAGGTTGTACTAATAATAAGGAGTCTTTTAATATATATTATTTTATATATAATGATTCTATTTTTGGAAAATATTCAAATTATACATCCTATATGAATACACTAGAAAAAAAGTATAATATTATATATTATTAATTCAGTATGATATTAAAAAAAATAAAATATTCTTCAATATTCTTAAGTATTTTTATTCTTATATATTCTTTTGTGTCTAATAGTTCTCCTTTACATGCGCAAATAGTACCTAGGTGTACTATTCTTCCTGGGACATATTGGGCTAATGTAGAATTTTATGTTTCAACAACGAATAATACTCAAGTTCCTTCAAGTTTATCATTAAATCCTGTTCAAACAGGTAGCTGTTCTAATGCGAATAGTATTAATACTGAAGATTCTAATTATGATCCAACAAGTTTTGGACAATCAGTTCCTAATATAGGTTTTATTGGTAGTAGTGGTACTGTGTGGTCAGGGTCTCATAGTGGAGGGACTCCAGAATCAATAACAAGAGGTGGTAATTCAGGAAATTCTAATATATCTGGTAGTACAAATTGGATATCATATAATCAAATATTTGATTGTGCTTATGGTTATGTTACCTATACTCTCTCAGGTCTTCCTGCAGGATGGACAGTTAGTTCTACTAGTATATATTATGAAAGCGGAAGCAGTGGTTCTGCTTTACCTGGTCAAGAAATTCCTATATTTAATCCTCTTGTTGGAAGTGATTATCAGGCACAATATACTTCAGTTTCAATATATATCACTCCACCTACAGGATCTACTAATCCTCCATCTCCAGGAGGTCCTACACCTACAGCTACACCTGTTCCTGTTCCAACACCTCCTATTTTGCCTCAAAATAATCCTACTACTAATTTGACAATAAACGGTAGTATTGTAGGGTATAAAGGGATTGTAATAAATAGAGATTTAGGTACTCAGGATTTGTATCAACCTAGTGTAGTAGTAAATTATAATACAAGTTTTCTAACTAATACTCAGATATATGCTAAAAGTATAGGAGATATAATTCAATATTGGTTAGAACCTCCGTTGTAGATATTTACATATACCTATAAAGACTGTAATATGAAATATATGAGAAAAATAAATTTAATTTTCATACTTTTAACTGTAGTTTCAGTACTGGGATCTAATTCTGTAGTATATGCACAAACTCCACCCAATACAGTTTCTGGAACAACTTCATCAAAAACTACTACAACAACAACTACTACTACAAAAGACACTCTTTCTTGTAATACATTTTCAATAACCCAAAATGGAGCAAGTGTAAGTAGTATTTCAAGTACGTCACCTCTGTCAATACAATCAGGGATAACATCTTCATCTGGTAGTCAAATAAATTATTCAAATGCTTTATGGTCTGTAAATACAGGAACAATAAGTCCATCTTCATCTAAGAGTTCAGCCCAATGGACTGCACCTTCTAATCTTAGTAATGGAACAACTCTTACAATATCTTTATCAGGTGTAACAGATTCTACTGGAGCAACTTTATCTTCTCCTTGTAGTGTAACACTTAATATTTCAACTGCTGTTTTAGCAAATACAGGATTTGATCTACCTACATATGTAGTGTTCTATACAGGTCTATTCTTTGTATTATCTGGACTAATATATTATATATTCTCATCAGATCAGATAATGGTTTTGGAATTTAGAAGAAGAATAAAGAGAAGATCAAAGGCTTAGTAGTAGCAGAGTAATTCCAATTTCTAAATCAATTTTTCCTTCATTTGACATTGAATATAAGTTAATAAGTTTATGATAAATATTCTTGAGTTTTAAGATATCATATTTATTAGATTTTATTTTTTGAATACCATATGTACTTGTATTTATTCCTATAATTTTTAATTTTTTTAATATTACATCACTGCTAATATTAGGAAGAGAATTTATGAATATTATTAAATTAATTTCTCTTATAATCATTGTTAATATATATCTTAAATCTGTAGTATTATCTTTTAACTTTTCAAAATAGAATATCAATTGTTTCTTATTATTAGAGTTTATAGAATTAACTAAATCCCATATCATTACATTATTTGTTTTTGTTATTATATTTTGTTTTATGAATTCTATATCTTTAATTTCTTTTTGAGGATATATAAAGTTAAAAATTTTATTTAATTCATTTTGTATTTGTACTTTATCTTGAAAATTATCTTTAATATATTGTATTAAAGCATTATTTTCTTTTATATTATTTTTTTTAAATAACTCTTTTATATAAGTTGCATTATCTTGAACTTTAATTTTATCTATTTCTAAACCTTTTATATTTTTGTTAATTTGTATATATACATAATCATCTGTTTTTAGATCTTTTAAATCTTTATATATTTTAAAACTATTTTTTATTGCTATAACCCTTTGTTTTTGAAAGATAGATATATTCAGGATATCATTTAATATTTCTTTAATTTCAACTTCTTCTGCATCATAAATATCAATACCTGTATTATTATGGATATCTTTTATATAATTTATAAAATTGTTATAGTCATCTGAATATATAAATTTTATCATTTATATTCTTTATATGAAGCATATAATAGAGCAATTAATATTCCTGCTATTCCAAATATTATCAAATTAGTTGTTTTTGAAGGAATTATGCTTATAGTTGTTGTATTAGGATTTATGTATTGTACAAATTTTAATATTGTACATGTAGGAATCTGAACTTTATTGTTAGATTTATCTATTTTTAATGCTTGTAATTGAGCTTTTTTACAAGCAAGATATTCCTTTTTTAATAATTTATTTATAAATATTTTTGTACTACTTTTTAATATTACCTTTTTAAATGCATTAATCCAATTTATAGATTGTTGTTTATTTGTATCTGTAATTTGCAGAGATACTATATTTAAGGATATATCTTGAACTCTTATATTAGACCTGAAAATAGAAAGCTCTGTGGAATTGAAATTGCCTAGAATATTTTTTGAATCTTTATATGCAAGATTAATAGAATTATTTGTACTTAAAAATGCTACTAAATCTGAAGGATCAGTTGTATATATATTAATAGAACTTTGATATTTTATAGGTATTGTTTTTGTATATAAATAACCTGCAGCAAGAGAAACTACAAAAATTAAAGATATCAATATAATATTTTTTTTAAGAGTTTTTATGTAATCTTTTAAATCTATCATAATCCTTGTGCATCTAGAATTAAATTAACCATTTTATCTGCAAATTTATTATTTTCTCTAAAAACATGAGTAAATGTTATTTTTTCAAATTGATATTTTAATATATTTATTTCATTTAATATTGATTTTAGAGTCATATCTTTAACTTTATAGATACCATTTAATTGCCTTATTAGAAGTTGACTATCACTAAAACAATCAAGATTTTTAATTCCAAGCTTTATTGCAAGTTCTATTCCTTTTTGCATTGCAATAAACTCTCCTTGATTATTTGTTCTAATACCTAAATATTGACCACCAAAATCTAGAAGTTTTTGATCTTCAAAAATAAAGAATCCATAGGAAGACTTTCCTGGATTACCTCTTGAACCTGCATCTGTATATAAACTATATATTTTTTCCATTAACTACTTAGCATTATATATTCTATCTTACATATAAATCAAATGCTGAGCATTAATATACATATATTTTTATTGATATTGTAGATTTTTTTCTTTTTATATATACTAATTGGTATATGGATGATACGTATAATATATTTAAAATATCTGTAATTTTTTTAATATTTATAATACTTGGATATTTTTTAAGTAATAATATATCATCTTTCTCTTCTTTCTTTTTCATTATCTGGATAATTTTCTGTATTATTATACTTTTTATATATATATCATTGAGTGATGTTATTTTAAATATAAAGAAAGAGGGTAAATGTAGAAAATCAGGTATATTAAAGATTAATAAGAAGGAATCTGAAAATCTAAAGAAAAATGATTTTATTTCAATTACTGCTCATGAAATAAAAACACCTGTAGCCGTTATTAAAGGATATACAGATCTTCTTTTAAATGATAAAGATATCTCTTTAAAAATAACAAATGATGTCAAAGAGTATATAAAAAGAATAGAAAATTCTTCAGATCAAATATTTTCATTAGTTGAGAATTTACTAAATATAACTAAAATTGAGAATAATGAATTATCTTTAAATAAAGAGAAATTTAATATATTAGATTTAATAGAAGAGGTAAGAGAAAATTTAATAAATGATGCTGATTTAAAAAAACAAACTATATTGTTTGAGACACATAATGTTAAAGATATTATTGTTTTTGCAGATAAGTTGAAAATTGAAGAAGTCTTAAATAATTTATTAATTAATGCTATAAATTATACTCCTGAGGGCGGTGTTATAAAGATTTCGGTGAAAGTAGAGGAAAAATTTATTAATGTATCTGTAAAAGATAATGGAATAGGTATATCTTATGAGGATCAAAAGAAAATATTTTCTAAATTTTTTAGATCTAATTCTATAAATGTAAGAAATATTAGTGGAACAGGTTTAGGTCTATATATATCGTCGAGTATAATAAATATGCATGGAGGAAAGTTAATTTTAGATAGTAAAATAGGACATGGTTCAACCTTTTCATTTTTACTTCCAATTAATGTATAATATTTTTTAGTTTATGGAGAATAATAAAAAAATATTATTAGTTGAAGATGATTTATTTCTGTTAGATTTGTATACCCAATTTTTTACGCAGAGAGGGTATAATGTTTCTTCAGCTTCAGATGGAGAAGAAGGTATAAAAACAGCATTATCTGGAACATTTGATGTAATTCTTTTAGATATAATGCTTCCTAAAAAATCTGGAATTGATATTCTAAAAGATATTAAAGCAGAAGGTAGTCCTGCGCGTAATACACCTGTATTTATGTTGACCAGTTTGGGATATGATGAAATCATCAAGAATGCTTTTCAATTAGGTGCTGCAGGTTATTTTCTTAAATCTAATATTTTACCTAATCAAATCATAGATGAGGTAGAAAGTATAATATCTCAGAACAAAATTTGAATAACTTTTATTTTTCTAGTATACTTACACATAAATTATGGCAAATATAAAATCATCTAAAAAAGACGTAAGAAGAACAAAGAGAAGAACCTTTTTAAATAATGGTTTTAGAATAGATTTTGATATGAAGAAAAAAGATTTTCTAAAGGAACCTAAAGAAAATAAGTTACCTGCTATTTTTTCAATTATAGATAAAATGGCAAAGAAAAATATTATTCATAAAAATAAAGCTTCAAGAATCAAGAGTAGATTTTCTAAAATTTCTCAAAAAGTAAAATAATCCAATATGGATAAAATAAGAAATTTCTCTATTATTGCTCATGTAGATCATGGTAAATCTACTCTTTCTGATACCCTTATAAAACTTACTAATACTGTGGAGAAAAGAGACCTCAAAGATCAATATTTAGACAATATGGATTTAGAAAGGGAAAGAGGAATAACTATTAAGCTTCAGACCATAAGAATGGAGTACAAAGGGTATACTCTTAATTTAATTGATACACCTGGACACGTAGATTTTTCAGGAGAAGTATCTCGTTCATTAATGGCTTCAGATGGAGCTTTACTTCTTATTGATGTTATGGGTGGAATTGAAGCTCAAACATTAGGCAATTTTTTAAAAGCAATTGATTTAGGTATACCTGTTATACCTGTTTTAAATAAAGTAGATATAGATGGAGCTAATATTGATAAAAGTATTGATGAGATTGTAAATATATTAGGTTTTAAAAAAGAAGAAATAATACAAACATCAGGTAAAACAGGATTTGGAGGAGAAAAATTATTAGATACTATTATTGAAAGAATCCCTTCTCCTCAAGGCAGTAGAGATGGTAATTTTAGAGGATTCGTATTTGATGCTTTTTTTGATGACTATAGAGGAGTTGTACTTTTAGTCAAAGTATTAGATGGAAAACTTACCGTCCCTGAAAAATTATATTTTGCGTCTAATAAAAAAGAAATTAATATTTTAGATGTAGGGGTAATTAAAGATACACTAATACCTAAAAAGGAAATTTTTGCAGGAGAAGTTGTGTATATATCGACAGGATTAAAAAACATAAAAGATGTTGTAGTTAAAGACACACTAATTAAAGATTTAGAAGATAAACCTTTATACCAAGTTGAGAATGAAAAAAGTATGGTGTTTTCATCAATTTATCCTTTAGATGTAAGTTCAGTATCAAAATTTAGAGAAGCTGTTGAAAAACTTTCAATTAATGATATTTCTTTTACTTATGCACCTATAAATAATTCTATTTTAGGTTTTGGATATAGATGTGGATTCTTAGGTCTTTTACATATGGATATTATTAAAGAAAGATTAAGTAGAGAGTATGATATAGATATATTTGTGAGTTTTCCTTCTGTAGAATATAAAGTTATTCTTCAGAATAATCAACAATATAACATTTCTCAAGCACAAGATCTTCCTGATTTATCCTTATTAGATAAAATAGAAGAACCTTATGCAAAATTAGATATAGTAACTTCAAAATCCTTATTTGGTAAAATTATGGAATTTGTTCTTTCAAAAAGAGGAGAATTTATCAATTCTTCTTTTTATAATTCATCTTTAGGATTAGAGAGGATACTTCTTAATTTCGATATCCCTTTATCATCTGTGATATACAATTTTTTTGATGAATTGAAATCTTTAACTTCGGGTGATGCATCTATGGATTATTATTTTTCTTCATATAAGGAATCTAATATTGAAAGATTAGACTTTCTTATTAATCATGAAAAAATAGAACCTCTATCATTATTAGTGCATTCTTCAGAAATAGATAAAGTAGCAAAAGAATATACTAAGAAAATGGTGGATATAATTCCTAGAAGAAACTTTTCTATAGCTATTCAAGCAGCTGTAAATGGGAAAATTATTGCAAGAGAAGATATAAAACCTTTTAGAAAAGATGTTACTCAAAAATTATATGGAGGAGATCCAACTAGAAGGAAAAAACTTTTAGAGAAACAAAAAAAGGGAAAGAAAAGATCTTTGATGTTCGGTCAAATTGAAATTCCTAGTGATCTTTTTATTAAATTGTATTCTCGCTTATAAATTTAATAAACTCTGAAAGAGAAATATTCGAATCTCTTAATCTGAAAAGTCCAAAAGAATTATTTAAATTTTGCATATTTCTATTGAAATTTTGATCTACTAATCCTGCTATATATCCATAAAATCTCAATCTATTTTCTAGTACAAGTTCTTTTTTTATATTATTATTTCTAAAAGGAGATCCACCTGGATAGGCAATAAATTGAACAGAGCTATTAAGTTTCTTCTGAATAGTATCTTTTGATATTATTAATTGATAATTTATCTCTGCTGTATTTAATATTCCTAGTGCTACATGAGTGACAGTATGAGATTCTATTTCCATACCATCTTTATACAAAGTTTCTATTTGTTTCCAATTCATGTATTTTTGTGTTTTATTTATAGAACCAACAAAACCTGTAATAATATTAAACTCTGCTTTGAAATGATATTTCAAAAGTAAAGGAAGTGCATATTTAAAATCACTTAATCTTCCATCATCAAAAGAGATTATAATTGGATTTTGAGGTAAGGGTAAATTGTAATAGTAGAAATCATAAAGTCTAGTAAGAGTTATACTATTATAGTGATTATTTTTTAAATATTGTAATTGAGCATTAAAACTTTGAGAAAGAAGTGTCAGATTATAGTCTAAAAGATAAGCATATTCTGAAGAATATAAATTTCTTTTAGGGTAGATAGGAGAAACCCTGTGTAGCATTAATATTGGAATTTTTATTATTAAATTAGTATTTTTACTGTATGAGATTATAGGTGTATTTGGAGAAAATATCCCTAAATTTTTCAATTTATTATTTTTATTCAAAGAAAAAGTAAAATAATGAGTATTATAAAAACTGGGAATATGATATTTATTATTGTTTTTAATTTGAAATAATATCTTATATGTTTCTTTGCGATATTTTATATTTTTAATTGTAATATCTAAAGGGTAATATTTATTAATTATGAATTGTTTAAAATCTTTGTAGTTAATAAATTTTTTTTGTTCAGTTAAAGAAAGATTGTTCCAAGTATTTTTAAGATTTCCTTTGTGTATTATATTATCTATTGTATTTATTAATATATTTGTTTTTATTATAACTGATGCTTTTTTTGTATATGCAATATTTAAGAATAAAGGGCTCAAAGAGAGCAGTATGAAAAGAATAGATGTACTTCCTTTTTTTGATTTTATTATAATTTTAAACATAAATATATTATAATATATACTTATACTATTTACTTTACTTTATGGATACTTTAAAAAATTATTTTTTAGCATTAAGACCTAATCAATGGATTAAAAATTTATTGGTTTTCAGTTTTTTATTTTTTGATCAGGATTTATATAATATCCATGATTTTATAATTGTTTTTTATACTTTTATATCTTTTATATTTGTCTCTTCTGCTATTTATTTGATAAATGATGTAATCGATTATAAAAGGGATAAACTTCATCCTGTAAAACGAAAAAGAGCTCTTGCCTCAGGAAAAGTAGATAGAAATTCGGCTATAATTCTTTCAATAATAATGTTTTTGATAGGATTCATCATTTCTTTTTTTATTAGTGAATATTTATTATTAATCTATATATTTTATTATTTATTATTTATATCTTATTCTATTTATCTTAAAAATATTTTAATAATAGATTCTCTTACAACTGCATCTGGTTTTGTTCTGAGAGTTTTAGCTGGAGGGATAGTTGTTGGATTTGCTATTAATTCTTGGTTTGTTATATTTATAATTTGTGCATCTTTATTTATAGCATTTGGGAAAAGAAGAGCTGAGGTTACAATGATGAATTTTAAAAATGCAGTAGTACACAGATCTGTATTAGGCTTATATCCAAAAGAATTATTAGACAATCTTATTTCAATGACAGCAGCTATAACATTTCTTTCATATATTTTATTTTCTTATAATGAAGATGTATATTCAAAGACACCTTCTACTGTATCTGTTTTTTTGCCAAGTCATTTAAAGAATCCACATTGGTTTAAATTTACAATACCTATTGCATTTTATATTCTTGCAAGATATATGTATAATATATATGTAAAGAAAACTGCTGATACACCAGAAACTATTTGGTTTAGAGATAAATCCATTTTAATAGCAATTGTTATTTACATATTAGTTTCATTTACCACATTATACGTAGTTTAATATGTTAGAAGACTTAAATGATAAACAGAGAGAAGCTGTACTGGAAGATATAAATACTCCTTTATTAGTTATAGCAGGTGCAGGTTCAGGAAAAACAAAAACTCTGACTTATAAAATTGCTTATATAATAAAAGAGTTAAATTTATCTCCTTTCTCTATTTTTTCTGTTACTTTTACAAATAAAGCATCTAATGAAATAAAAGAAAGAATAAATCATCTTTTAGGTGATAAGATATCTTTCCCATATATGGGGACATTTCATTCTGTATTTTTATATATATTAAAAACAGAAGGATATAAATATGGAATAGATCGTTATTTTTCAATTTTTGATCAAGATGATCAGAAAAAAATTGTAAATGACATAATAAAAAAGATGAATTTAAATTCTAGTATTAATCCTTCCTCTATTCTCACAGGTATTTCGAGAGCAAAAAATGATTTTATAAAACCTCAAGATTATACACCTTCTAATTTTTTCGAAGAGAATGTACATAATGTATATAAAGCTTATCAAAATACCTTAGAAGAGAATAATGCTATGGATTTTGATGATCTGTTATTTAAAAGCTTAGAAACTATATTATCTAATGAAGAATTTGGAAAATCTTTGGCAAGTAGATTTAAGTATATATTAGTTGATGAATATCAGGATACAAATACTATACAATATAAATTATTAAAATTAATATCACAAAACAATGTTTTTTTTGTAGGAGATCCTGATCAAAATATTTATTCTTGGAGAGGTACAGATATTAGAAATATTCTTAATTTTGAGATAGATTATCCTACTGGTAAGATAATAAAATTAGAACAAAATTATAGATCTACAAAATATATACTTAAAGCCTCTGAATCGGTTATTTCTCAAAATACATTAAGATATGAAAAAAAATTATGGACAGAAAATCAGCTAGGAGAATTAATTAAGATTTATCAGGCTTATGATGAAGAAGATGAATCTCGTTATATTGCAAATAAAATATTATATTTAGATGAGTTTAGTGATACAGCTGTCTTATATAGGACTAATGCTCAATCAAGAGCTATAGAAGAAGTATTTTTAAGACATAAGATCCCATATAAAGTATATGGTGGAATGAAATTTTATCAAAGAAAAGAAATTAAAGATCTAATAGCATATATTAGATTTATAGAGAATAGAAATGATACACTTTCTTTGAAGAGGATTATAAATGTTCCTCAAAGAAAGATAGGAAAAGCTACTTTAGAAAAATTAGATAAATTAGCACTAAATTCTAATATGTCTTTAGGAGAGTATATATTTTCTTTTAAAGAAAGTTTACCTAAACCTGTTTTTATGTTTGTATCAATAATGGAGGATATCCTTTCAAAAAAATCTGAATTTGATATAAAAAATTTATTAGAATATGTATTAAAAAAAATAAAATATATCCCTATGTTAGAGGAAGAAGGTGAGGTTGGTATATCAAGATTAGAAAATTTAGAAGAATTTATTGGAGTTAGTTCTAAATATGGAACATTAGAAGAATTTTTAACAGATATAGCTTTAGTTCAAAAAGAAGAATTAGAAACTGAAGATAATAAAAATTATGTAACTTTAATGTCTCTTCATTCAGCAAAAGGATTGGAATTTAAAAATATATTTATAGCAGGAATGGAAGAAAATATATTTCCTCATTCACGATCATTTCAAAGTATTAATGAAATGGAAGAAGAAAGACGTCTATGTTATGTTGGAATGACAAGAGCAAAGGAAAAATTATTTTTAACATTTGCTCAACAAAGGTCATTATATGGTTATCCTCAATCAAATACTCCTTCAAGATTTCTCTCTGATATCTCTGAGGATTGTGTAGATTTTGAATATATCTAATTTCCTATTGGAGTGTTTATGGATTTATATCCTCCTCCTATACCCTTACTTATTTGAGAAATGCTACCTTTTGTAGAGAATAACCCTGAAAGAGAAGATATTATAAGTATGATTTCTATTATATTTAAAATTATGCAAATTACACCGTTAATATAATCCTCTTCTGTTATTTTTTTTATTCCAATAACGAAACCATATATAGGAAGAAAGAAACTTTTTAGATAATCATAAAAAATATTAAGTTTATCTATAGATTTATTTTCTTTTTCTTCAGCTACTGCAGCAAAAAAATCTTTTGCAATTTTAGTTTTTTCTTCTTCACTCAAAGAAGATTCTTTTAAATTTCTTAAGGTATCATTCTGTAATTGTTCTTTGTCATAACTCATAATTTAATAATATCATGGTAGTTACTTTCTATTAATCCAGCATTTGTGATTTTTAAAAATTTTGCATTTTTTCTTAGTTCTTCTAGGTTATATGCATTACAATAACTTAACCCTGATCTTATACCTCCCACAAGATTTCTAATTGTGTCTTCAACATTGCTTACCACTTGAACTATACCCTCAATTCCTTCAGGGGTTATATTTTTAATATCATTTCTTTTATCTATTTCAAATCTTTTTTTTATTTCTGAAAAGGATGCTTCTCCTCTATAATTTTTATATCTTTTTCCATCTTTTATAACTATTTCTCCTGGAGCTTCTTCACATCTTGCAAATAAATTTCCTATCATAACACTAGATGCCCCAAGAGCTAGAGCTTTTACAATATCACCGGAATTTCTTATTCCTCCATCTGCGATAATAGGAATAGAGCTTTCTTTTAAGATTGAATATACATCATCAATAGCTGTTACTTGAGGAACACCTACTCCTGTTACAATTCTAGTTGTACAAATTGATCCAGGTCCTATACCTACCTTTACTCCAGATACGTCTAATTCTAAAAAATCTCTTGCTGCTTCTGCTGTTGCAATATTACCAATTATCAATTCAATATCTTCTCTATATTCTTTTTTTATTTCTTTTACTAGTTCTATAACACTTTCTGAATGTGCATGAGCTACATCTATAATTATAAAATCTGCACCTGCTTTTATTAATTGTTTTAAATTTTCTTTAGGATTCATACGTATACCTAAAGATGCTCCAACTAGAAGTTTTCCTTCTTTATCTGTATTTGCAAGTTCATAATTATTTTTATCAAATTCATAGTTTTTAACTTTACTTATTTCTTCTATTTGTTTTTCTATACTCATTACTCTATGTATAGCTCCTACTCCTCCTTCAAGTGCCATATGTATAGCCATAGAACTTTCAGTCACACTATCCATATTTGCACTAACAATAGGGATATTTATAGAGATATTTTTAGTTAATTTGGTTTTTGTATCTGTATCTTTTCTTGTCTTTATTTTGGATCTTTGAGGGGAGAGTAATATATCATCGTAAGTTAATGCTTCTTTTATTAACATATGGTTTGTGATATAAAATAAACAATGTATATTATACTCAAAATCAAGAGAAAATTATATATATCCAAAAAAGCTTTTAGTTTAGTAGAGATACTTGTGGTTCTTGCAATAATAGGTATCCTTATTAGTGTAGCAATAATAGGTATAAATGGAGCACAGATAGCTTCTAGGAATAGCATTAGAGCTCAAGCTATATCTGCTATTAATGTAGATATTCAATCATATTTTAGTTCTCATCACTACTATCCTTCTGATATTTGGTTTTCTAATAAGGCAAATTTTACAGGATCTTCTTATTCTTCATGTCAGTCTCAGAATGGAAATTTTACTGATACATCAAGAATATGTTTAGGAATATATCCTCCTACATATTCTACAACAGGAAGATTTTGGGTTGTTTATGATACAAGTCTATCTAAACCTCCATTGATATCTTATTCTGGATTTGATGGATATACTCAATCCGAAGGAGTTAGTAATTATAACGGAGCTACAACTCCTTCAACAACACAATTTTTTTATGTTGATTTAGTTTATGATCAAAATAATTATCAATATCCTCAAGGATATATATTAGGTTTTTGTAAAGAAGGAGGAGGCGTTAGTGTTTTGAAAGGAGGTCTAGGAATGGATATGAATGTTACTGGGAATAGTGTGACAATCTCTGTTCCTGCAAATCGTATTTCTTCTTATCATTTATGGGGACTTATACCTAATAACAGTACGTCGATTTCAACATTTTCTTGTAATTAAACTAAAACTAAATGTATTACTTATAGTAGAAGTATTTTTAGTGAATTCTCCTTTTATTAACATATAGTTTGTGATATAAAATAGATAATATTTGTTATGCTAAAAATTAAGGAAAAATTATATATATCCAAAAAAGCTTTTAGTTTAGTAGAGATACTTGTGGTTCTTGCAATAATAGGTATCCTTATTAGTGTAGCAATAATAGGTATAAATGGAGCCCAGATAGCTTCTAGAAATAGCATTAGAGCTCAAGCTATATCATCTATTAATACAGATATCCAGTCATATTTTAATACTCATCACTACTATCCTTCTGATATATTGTTTGAAAATCAGAATTCTTCCTGTACAGGATCTGCTAATCTGGGAAATGTTTGTTTTACTATTTATCAACCTATTAATTTTCCTAACGTCTATACCTGGATTGTACAACCTACAATTTTAAAACAATCGTTTTCAGCAGGAGGATCAGGGTTTGATGGATATCCTAATCCTTCAAATTTTACATCAGCAACACAAACTCAATATTTTTATTTTAATGATTATGTATCTTCATCTTCATCTTCAGGAGTGGGAGGTTATCCTTTAGGATATACTGTGGGTTTTTGTAAAGAAGGAGGTGGAGTCTTCTATCTTTCTGGAGGCAAGTCTCCTACTGTAACAGTCACTAGTACAGGCATTAATGTTACTCCCAGATCAGGCTATGGATTATGGGGAGATGAATCTCTTCCTCTTATTTGTAAATAAAAAATTTTTCAAACTAATACTTTTATGGTAATATATACCTTATGAAAAGTAAGATATCAAATTTATTGAATGAAATAAGGCCATTTATTCTCCAACATGGAGGAGATGTAGAGCTTTTGGAAGTAAAAAAAAATATAGTTAAAGTAAAAATGATGGGAGCTTGTGTTGGATGCTCTCTCTCTTCAATTACACTAAAGGACGGAATAGAGAGCATTATAAAAGATGAATTTCCTGAAATAAAATCTGTAGAATCTGTAGAATAAAAATATATGTATATAACAAAAGAAGGGAAAAAAATTTTTGTAGAAATAGATAGAGATTTATGTATTGGCGCATCAAGTTGTGTTGCTATTGCCCCTGATACTTTTGATATGGATCAAGAGAGTAAAGCATATATGGTAGGTCAAGAAATTGATGATTATGAAACTGTTCTAGAGGCGTCTAAGAGTTGTCCAGTTTCTGCAATAATTCTTAAAGATGAGACAGGTAAACAAATTTGGCCATAAATAATATGAAACAGACTGAAAAACAATACGAATTTGGATTCTCTACACCTTCTAATTATGTTTTTAAATCTAAAAAAGGGTTATCTAGAAAAATAGTAGAAGAAATTTCTTTTATGAAAAATGAACCTTTATGGATGAGAGAGTTTAGGCTTAGAGCTTACGATATATTTATATCAAAACCTATGCCTTCATGGGGAGCAGATCTTTCGGATATAGATTTTAATGATTTTTTCTATTTTATACGTTCTTCTCAAAATAATTCTAAGAGTTGGGATGATGTACCTCAGGATATAAAAGATACTTTTGAAAAATTAGGGATTCCTGAGGCTGAACGTAAGTTTTTGGCTGGAGTAGAAGCTCAGTTTGAAAGTGAAGTAGTCTATCATAATCTTATGAAAGAAATTTCAGATAAAGGTGTTATATTTACAGATACAGACACAGCTCTAAAAGAATTTCCAGACTTATTAAAAGAATATTTTGCAACTGTAATTTCTCCTTATGACAATAAATTTGCAGCTTTGAATAGTGCAGTATGGTCAGGTGGGAGTTTTGTATATATTCCCAAAGGAGTTAAATTGGATATTCCTCTTCAGGCATATTTTAGAATCAATGCAAAAGCAATGGGACAATTTGAGAGAACTCTTATTATTGCGGATGAAGGATCTTCAGTTCACTACCTGGAGGGTTGCACGGCTTCTATATATGATGAGAATTCTCTTCATTCAGCTGTTGTTGAAATTATATGTAAAAAAGGTAGTAATGTTAGATATACTACAATTCAGAATTGGTCTAAAAATGTATATAACCTTGTTACAAAAAGAGCTATAGCTTATAAAGATGCAAAAATGTATTGGGTTGATGGAAATTTTGGATCTCGAGTTACTATGAAATACCCTTCAGTTTATCTAATGGAAGAAGGGGCTCATGGAGAAATTTTATCAATGGCATCAGCATCACAAGGACAACATATAGATGCAGGATCTAAAATAATACATGCGTCTTCAAATACTTCTTCTAAGGTAGTATCAAAATCAATATCTAGAGATGGAGGACGAACTACATACAGAGGTTTAATAGATGCTAAAGACGGAGTAGAAAATATAAAATCTGATGTTAAATGTGATGCTCTACTTATGGATGAGTATTCTCGTACAGACACATATCCTACTATAAATGTTGATCATGTTAAAATGCCTATGCTACAACATGAGGCTACAGTAAGCAAAGTTGGAGAGGATCAGCTTTTTTATCTTGAGTCTCGAGGTCTTAATGAGGATGAGGCATCTTCTATGATAGTTAGTGGTTTTTTAGAGCCAATCGCAAAAGAACTACCTATGGAATATGCAGTAGAATTAAACAGATTAATTAAATTAGAAATGGAAGGCTCTGTGGGATGAATAGATTTATTTTTAAAAGAATATCGGAATATAATGCTCTGGATATAAAAGAAGATATATCCTTAAAACAAAATGAAGTTTTAGTATTTGTTCTTATAATAGATACTCCTCAGAAAAAAAATATTGATATGAATTTTAATCTTAAGAAAGAATTTTGTAAATTACATCTATATGTTATAGAGAATGGTATTCTAGGACAAGATATAAATATTAATCTTAAAATAGAACATATATATCCTAATACAATATCAAAGACATATATAAGAAGAGTTATGAGAGATGGGAGTTTATCTTTTATAAAGGGTCTTGTGAAAATAGACAAATTCGCCACAGGTTCAAATGCATATTTTAATGAAAAAACACTTCTTTTGGGAGATCGAATTGTATCAAAAGTCATTCCATCTTTAGAAATAATACCTAATAATGTCAAAGCATCTCATGCATCTTCAATCTCAGGAATAAGAGAAGATGAATTATTTTATCTTGAGAGTAGGGGTATTAATAAAAAAGATTCTATAAATAGTATATCTTCAGGATTCTTAATAGCTAAACTCAAAGATATAGAAGATCAAAAATTTAGAGAAAAAGTTATAAATGAAGTTATAAAAAATATATGAAAGAAATTTTATTAGGAGATATTAAAAATTTTGAAAAACATAAAGGTTATACATTTAATTTAGAAGGAAGGGATATATTTGTATATTTCTTGAAGAATTCAATATTAGCAATAGATAATTGTTGTTCTCATGAAAAATATCCTTTAGATGATGGATTGATTGATGAAGAGAAAAAGGTAGTTACATGTATTCATCATGGAGCAAAATTTGATCTTTTGACAGGTAAAGCACTATCTCTTCCTGCATTTAATAGTATTAATATATATAAAATTATAAAAAAAGAAAATTTATTATATATAAGAATTTGACTAAGTAAGTCTATATATAATATACTTATACTTTACTAAAATAGTCACATTTATATGAAATTAACAAAACTAGAAGATTATTCAATTTTAATAATTAGTTTTCTTGCAAAACAAGAAAGCTTTGTGTCAGTAAGTGATATCTGTAAGAAACTTCTTTTACCTATACCTTTTACAAGAAAGATTCTAAATATATTACTTAATAAAAATATTGTAAAAACTAAAGAAGGTAGTAATGGAGGATATATGATTAATGTTGATCCATCAGAGCTCAGTGTTTATGATGTTATGAAAGCTTTAGGAAATGAAATTTTATTAACTGAGTGTATTAAAGATGATTGTTCAGTGAAGGATCAATGTAGTTCTAAGGAAGTCTTTAATAAGTTAAATGAAGAGATACGTTCAAAATTTAGTGATATTAAAATTATAGATTTCATATGAATATATTAAGAATACAAGATTTAAAGGTAAATGCAAGAGAAAAAGAAATTTTAAAAGGCATTAATTTATCTTTAAAAGAGAAAGATATTCAAGTAATTATGGGTGCTAATGGTTCAGGGAAATCTACCTTAGCAGAAATTCTTATGGGTTCATTTGAATATAAAATAATTGATGGAGATATATATTTTTTTGAAGAAAATATTAATAATATGAAACCATATCTTAGGGCAAGAAAAGGTATGTTTTTAGCTTTTCAAAATCCAGTAGAAGTTCCTGGAGTTAATTTTGGAACTTTTCTATATACTGCATATAAATCTATATATAAAGAAAATATTGAAATTTTTGAATTTATATTAAGACTAAAAAAAGAATCTAAGAGATTAGGAATTGATGACACTTTTCTTTCTCGTAATCTTAATGAAGGATTATCTGGTGGGGAGAAAAAAAGAATGGAAATACTTCAAATTGCAATTCTAAAACCTAAATTTGCTATATTAGATGAAATAGATTCAGGTCTAGATGTAGATGGAATAAAATTTATTACAGAAAGTATTAATACTCTTAATAAAGAAGGCATAACATTTCTAATAATTACTCATCAGAAAAAAATGCTAGATAAGATAAATATTTCAAAAGTTCATATAATGAATGATGGTAAAATAGTAAAATCAGGAGGTCGTATTTTAATAGAAAAAATAGAGAGTTTAGGGTATAAGAAAATTATAAAAAATTTATGAATAAGAAAGATTTTCCAATATTTAAAAATACAAAATTTTATGGAAAGAACCTAGTTTATCTAGATAATGCAGCAACAACACAAAAACCTCAGATAGTTATTGATGAATTTTCTCGTTTTTATGAAAATTTTAATGCAAATGTATATAGAGGTATATATAGACTCTCAGAAGAGGCAACTTCTATGTATGAGGGAGTTAGAGAGAAGAGTGCTAAATTTATAAATGCTAAGAGTAATGAAATAGTATTTACTCGTAATACAACAGAGAGTTTAAATTTAGTTGTGTATACTTTTGCAAAATCAATATTAAAAAAAACTGATACAGTACTTTTATCTTTGATGGAGCATCATTCAAATATAGTTCCATGGCAAATACTACAGAAAGAAATTGGATTTAGTATAAAATATATAGATATAAATAAAGAAAACTTCTCTTTAGAAAATGTAGATTCTCTATTAGAAATAAAACCTAAAATAATTTCTCTTACATATATATCAAATGTACTAGGTACTAGAAATGATATTAAAGATATAGTAAAAAAAGCAAGAAAAATAAATGCATTTGTTATAGTTGATGCTGCACAAGCTGCACCTCATATACAAATTGATGTAAAATCATTAGATTGTGATTTTTTAACTTTTTCTGCGCATAAAATGCTAGGTCCTACAGGTGTTGGAATATTATATGGAAAAGAAGAGCTTTTAGATAAAATGCCTCCATTACTTGGAGGTGGAGAAATGATAATATCTGTAGATAAAAATAAGAGTGTATATAAAAATGCGCCTTTCAAATTTGAAGCAGGTACTGTTAATTTTGCAGATACAATTGTTTTTGGAAAATCTATAGATTATATAAATAAAGTAGGAATGAATAAAATCTCCTTGTATATAAAAGAGCTTTCTTTCTATCTTTATGAAAATCTTGTAAAAATTAATGGAATTAAAATATATGGAGCAAAAAATGATTTCGGAATATATTCTTTTTCAATAAAAAATATTCATCCTCATGATATAGCAACATTCTTGGATGAAGAAAATATTGCAATTAGAGCAGGACATCATTGTGCTCAACCTTTAATGAAAGAACTTAGTGTATATGCACTATCACGTATTAGTTTATATTTTTATAATACACAAGAAGATATAGATAAAGTATCTCTCTCTCTTTCTAAGATATCAGATTTATTTTAATTATTATGGACAGTTACCTTACTAGAAGCTATATAATAGATATATATAATAATCCTAAAAATTATGGAGATATGAAGGATTTTGATATATTAGAAGAAGGAGAGAACCCTTTATGTGGAGATAGTATAAAAATATATGTAAAATATAAAGGAGATATCATAGAAGATATTTCTTTTGTGTCAAATGGTTGTATAATATCTAAGGTTGCGGCATCGATTCTAACACAGGAAGTAAAAGGAAAAAGTATTAATGATATAAAAAAAATAGATTTTTCTCTAATAAAAGAAAAAATGTTGATGGACATTTCTTTTTCAAGAGAAAAATGTGCTAGACTATCATTTGAAATTCTACAAAAAATTATAGAAAAATAAATATGACTAAAATTCAAGATTACGATTCTGTAAATTACGATTACAGGGAATATTGGAGAGATAGAGAATATGAAAATTTATCAGAAGTAAATATTCTTAAAAAAATAATAAAAGAAGGAAAAAATTTTATAGATGTAGGAGGTGCTTATGGAAGGCTTACTCCTATATATCAGGATAAATTTAAATATTCTATTCTTTTTGATTATTCATATAAGAATCTTAAAAGAGCAAAAGTAGGGAGTAATGTATTTAGAGTTTGTGGTGATATATATAATCTTCCTTTTAAAGATAATTCTATAGAAGGTGGAATGTGTGTGAGAGTAATGCATCATATAGAATCTCCTGAGCTTGCAATAAAAGAGCTCTCAAGAGTTATCTCATCTGATTTTTATCTAGAATTTGCAAATAAAAATAACTTTTTAGCACTCATAAGATCTAAATTTTCTTCTAAATACAGAAGACTTAATACAATTAAAATTCAACATAAAAAAGACTCTCAAGGATTTATAGAAGATCAGGTTTTTCTTAATTTTTCTCCTAAATTTATAAAAAAAATAATAAATCCTTATTTTGAAATTAAAGAAGAATACTCAGTTTCTAATTTTAGACAAAAAATACTCAAAAATATTTTTCCTCTAAAATTTCTAATATTTTTGGATAATTTATTTCAAAGTATTTTTAAAATTATTTCTTTTGGGCCTAGTATTTTTCTGAAATTAGAAAAAAAGAGTAGAGAGAAATTTATTCTAAAAGATATTGAAGATATTCTGATTTGTCCTAAATGTAAAAGTGATCTTTCAAAAACAAGATGTCCTAAATGTAAAATTGATTATCTAGATAAAGTAGGAATATTTAATTTTAGACTTTCTCACTTTTAATTTACTTGACAATACCCCCAATTAGGTGTAAATTAGGCGTATATATACACCTAATTAAGCAATGGAATATAAAAGATTAATACAAGATAATATAGAAAAAAAATTATTTAAAGGAAAAGCTATCATAATATATGGAGCAAGACAGGTAGGTAAAACAACTCTAGTAAAGAAAATACAAGAGAAATATATAAAAAATTCTTTATACCTAAATGCAGATGAGCCAGATATAAGATATTCTTTTGAAAATAAAACCTCTACTGAAATAAAAAAAATAATAGGGAATAATACTTTTTTAATAATAGATGAGGCACAAAGAATAAATAACATTGGATTAACTCTTAAACTTATAATTGACAATTTTCCTTTAGTACAAGTTATAGCGACAGGATCTTCTTCTTTTGAACTATCTAATAGTATTAGTGAGCCATTAACAGGAAGAAAATTTGAATTTCATCTATATCCTTTGTCTATATCAGAAATATTAGAAAAAAAAACTAAAATTGAAATAAATCGTCTTTTAGAAGATATGCTTAGATTTGGTATGTATCCAGATATTATTTCTGGATCAAATCTAGATGCACAAATAAAAATAGAAGAAATAGCTTCTAGCTACTTATTTAAGGATATATTACAATTTCAAAATATTAGAAATAGTGAAGTGTTAACTAAATTACTTCAAGCATTAGCATTACAAATAGGAAATGAGGTGTCTTATAACGAACTTGCTAATCTTTTAAATATAGATAAAGATACTGTATCAAGATATATACAAATTTTAGAAAAGGCTTTTATAATTTTTTCATTAAAACCTTATAGTAGAAACCTAAGAAAAGAAATAGGTAAATTACGAAAAATTTATTTTTATGATTTGGGAATAAGAAATGCAATTATTAAAAATTTTAATATCTTATCTTTAAGACAAGATATAGGCGCTTTATGGGAGAATTTTATTATATCTGAAAGAATTAAATATAATAATAATAGAGAGAGAAATATAAATAATTATTTCTGGCGTACATATGATAAAAAAGAAATAGATTATATTGAGGATGTAAGTGGAAGACTAGAGGGATTTGAAATTAAATATACTTCAGATAAATTTAAAAAATACGTTGAATTTTTAGATACATATAAAGATAGTTCTATTACTCTTATAAATAAAGATAATTTTTTATCTTTTTTATCTTAACTATATTTGTGAGGTTGATTATTTAGATAAATCAAAAATATTTAACTTTAGATTTTCTTACTTTTAAATAAATTATAATAATAATTATTATTCCTAATATTAGGTAAATATAGTAAGGTAGATAAATAATATAGAAAGATTTTTCTTTATTTATTTTCTCTCCTATATTATTTGTATTAAAAGATATTTTGTATATTCCCCAAGGGATATTTTGAATTTGAAATGTTTTATACCTTGTCTGTTCTACTAAAAGGTTGATTACATTAGTAGGCGTATTTTTTGAATAAAACAAAGATTGTGTATTTATATTTATTATTGCTGCATTATTGTAAGGTCCAGGATTATTAAGAGTATAATCTAAATTTAAAGGAAGAGTATTTATGAATAAAGGAAGGTATGAAATCTTACTATTTATATTTGAGTAGTTTTTATTCTTTCCTCTTATATTTACAAATACATTAATTACAATACTTCCCTCTACTCTGCTTTGTCCTGAAAGATTTTTAGTTATATTAGATATTGTAATTTCTCCGTTATATGATCCATTTTTTGTATTTTTAGGAATATTTATGTCCACAGGTATATTTATTGTAGCTTTAGGTTGTATTATGAAAGATTTTTGTGTGATTTTAATCCAGCTGTTTATATTTGTTATTGCATTATTCTGAGTGATTGTGAGTTTTTTATTTATATATTCTATATTTCCCTGAGAAAGAGATACTTCTAAAGGTATTAAAGATTCATTTAGTATAGATAAATTCTCAGAGGTATTAGTATTAGAACTTTTTGTAATTGATATATATGCAGGAGTTACTCTCAATGTTTCTTTATTTGTAGATGCATATACACTTTGAGAAAAAGTTAGAAAAAAAAGTATTGCAAAGATTATAGAATATTTTTTCATTAATAGTTACCTGCTAAAGTATATGTAATAGTATTTGTATAATTACCAGATGCTTGTGTTGCGGGAATATTTACAGCATATCCTACAGCAATACTCTGATTATTAGCAATAGAAGAGAATGATGCAAATTGAGTAGGTGTAGAAGATAATTGTCTGTAATAATTTGTATTTATAAAATCATTATTACAGAAAGGTGATTGATTATCTATTCCAGCATTAAAAATAGTCTGAATTTGAGATTGTGTTAAGGCTGTATGATATACAGCAACATTAGAAATTTCTCCTTTAAAATAAAACCATCCAGCAGAAGCATAGGTCCAACCTTGATCATAACCAACTCCTATTTGTGTATAATTCGTACTAAATGTATTTGGAACTCCAGCAGTATTTACTAATTGTCCATCTAGATATAAAGATTGACCCGAAGAGTTATTTACAGTTAACACTGCATTATGCCATTTACCATCATTAATATTGGTACTATTACAAAATCCTGGAGGAATATCTATTCCTCCACATAAATATCCATTAGTTCCTATATATAACAAACTATTATCAAAACCTGGTGTAATACCTACTGTGCTGTTTTGATTACCAAGCAATGTTCCATCAGATGTAGTCTTAAACCATAAAGAGAATGTAAGTGTTGAAAAATTTGCATTATTTGTTAAATTTTGAGGTAAATTTATATAACTTGTAGATCCATTAAAATATGTTGATTTATCAAGGTTAGAATTTGAAATTGGACCTTGTTCTCCTTGAGTATATCCTCCCGTATATGTCCCATTATTTCCATTCCCAGACAGATCATATGCAGTAGTTCCTGTAGTTTCTGAAAGTGCCCAGAAAGCAATAGGGTTGTCAGCTAAAACTGCTTGTTCAAATGAGTTAGAAGTACTACAGTTATATCCTAGACCTGTATATGCAGTAGAAGTATATGCTGCTGCAGTAGTACTAGTAGCTCCATTATTTACAGGAGGAATCTGGAATCCTTGATTATTCACAAGATTATTATTTTCTGAAGCATAAAGGTTATATCCCATTTCTGAATTAGAAGAGATAGTGATAATTGTATTTGTGGGAGATTTATAAATAGTACCTGGTAGAAGATTTCCAAAATTTATAGAATTAGTATTAATACTCATTGTAATAGAAGGTACTGATTGTCCTGAATAATATTCAAATCCAGATTTAAGTATAAAATTTGTAGATTGAGATACTCCAGTAACTAGTTGTCCTAAAGTAGATTTTTCTTGAAAACTTGGAGAAGATTGTGTATATGGACCACTTTCTCCAAAAACAGGATCTGTTAATATGTATGATGAAGATGTATCTGTAGGGGGAACTTGAGCATATACTCTAGTTATAAGTACAAAAAAAAGTATAAAACTTATTGTGAAAATTATTTTTTTCCCCATTTCTTTTTTATTATTATATATATAAATATTATTATACCTAATAATATAATTACATACAAAGGATTAATTATGTAAAATTTTATATTTTTATTTATATTATAAAAAGTACTTCCATATCCATAATTAAGTATCAATTGTGCATTATATATTCCGCTGTCATATAAAAATCCTTTATTATTCCATATGTTTTGATATTTTCTTTGAGAATGAGATAGATCTAAAGAACCTGTTGGATTTATAGGTATAATTTTTACAACACCTCCCCATAAATTTTTTATTATTATAAAACCTTGAGGAGCAAGTTCTATATCTCCTGTATTTTCAAAATTTATATTAAATACTATTTTATTTGAAAAATTAAAAAAATTTGATGTAGAAAATGTTTTTACAAATCCTGAGATTTTCATTTTACCTTTAATATCTATAATAATTAGTGATCTTAAAGATTCTTCAATATTGGTATTTCCTATCCTTTTATTTATTATTATTGCTATATAATGTCCACCTGAAGATGCATTGGTAGGTATATTTATAATATATTTTAATTCTAAGTTTGTATTCCCTTTTATGCTTTGTATATTTTTTATATGTACCCAATGAATTGCCTGAGATTTATTATTAATTTTTTTTGAAAATAAGGGGGTATTACTATTTCCATTTTGTCTAAATCCTACTATTCCTACACTTATATATGCTGTTTTTACAGAATTATTTATTATTTTGATTTTTCCTTTGTATATATCTCCTCTTGATAAAGAAATTCTTGTAAGAGTAGGAGTGAGGGTAAGAGTATTATAGTTAGTAGAGGCAAATATTCTTTGAGGTATAAGTATAATTAGAAAGACTATAATAGGTATTAATTTTTTCATTTTTAGAAATTTCCAGTAGCAATAAAGGTAATGTTGTCAGAATATATTCCTGTAGGAGTAATATTGGAGGCTGATGCAATATAGTTAACATTAACACTTCCTGATTGAATAGGAGTAGAGATATATGAAAGTATTTCTGCAGGAGAGATACTTAATCCTCCAATACTATCTCCCGTACCACTAAAAGGAAAAGAGATAGACATATTTGAAGAATTTGCATTAATTCCATATCCTTCTATTCCGGAAGCAAGAGTTTCTGTTATAGATGGAATAGTGTATGAAGCAAGAGAATTATATAATCCAGCATATTGATCTTGTACAGTTATATTAGCACCATTAGTAGCATTTGTTGTAAGAGAAAGAGTATTGTTCTGTACAGTAGGATTTATATAAGAGACTATTCCTAAATTAACACTATTAGAACTTACTCCAAATGTAATATATGGAGTAACATTCAATGTTAATTCTACTTGGTTGTTGTTAAGATTAGTAACAGAAGAAGAGATAGTTGTTGTTGGTTCTGGAGAAGAGTATTGTCGAACAATAATATTATCCCAATAAGTTATACCTGTTCCAGCGGCATCTCCTATTAGACCAATATATCCTCCGTCATTAATAATTGTATTTGTAGAAAGTAGAGTACCGTTAATTAAAGGAGAGTCTCCTGTAGTCTGTTTGTAATATAAAGATGCTGAAGTAGAAGAAGTAATTGCTATTTCAAATTTATACCAAGTATTCGAAAGAAGACCTGAGCCTCCAGGTGAATTCCATGATGTCCAAGAATTTGTTGTTGCAAAACCAAACCAACCAGCACTAATTCCAAATCTATACATCTGTCCTGCCCCTGTAGAATTTGTAAGAAAATAAAAATCTCCAAGAACAGTTGTATTCCCATTAAATATTACAGCTTCATTAGGTGTAAGCCCTATATTCTCATACATATAATCTCCATTTATACTGTTAGTATAATATGAAGGAGAAGGATCTCCTATAGATGTGATTTGTCCTGCAGAACCTACTTGAACCCAATTAGAAATAGAATTTCCTTGGTCAAAATAGTTAAAAGTCGCACCTCCATTACTTGTAGATACTGCATTAGGAGATCCATAATATAAATATATAATTGTATTTGCAGATGCAGTTATGCTAGGTATTTTTACCCAAATTTGAGTTGTAGATGTATTACATCCTCCTTCTAGCCAATATTGAAGTAGGTTTCCAGAAGAATCTGTAAATCTGATGTCAGCACAATCAGATCTCATCTCTCCTGCTGTAATTAATGCTTGAGTATTTAGAGTTACTTTAACTTGGTAATTAGTTAGAGTACTTGTGTTAGTACTATTTATTGTAATAGCTTGCTCATATTTATCTCCAGCTGGTCCAGAACCATATCCTGATGAAGGAATTATAACAACACCAATTCCTGCACTATCTCCTGCTGTATCTGAAAAATTTATAATATATTGAGTAGTTGTACTTGATGCGGTTGCAGGATTTATAGCAGTTATTCCATTTATATTAATTTGAAATCCAGGAGCTTCTATAGGTGTAGTTGTTGTTATAGTTATAGTATTTCCAGATACACTAAATGCTCCCCCTGTAAGATTTATAGTCGCAGCAGATGTATTAATAGAACTAAAAGCAGATGGAAATACTATTGTAATAGATGCATTAGCTGGAAGACCTGATTGTGCTGTAATAAGAAGGTTATTATTGCTTTGTGCAGATACTGTGTTATTACTCATAATGTCTTCTATGGGAGTTGATCGTGCTGCATTAAGAGTAAATATAGATGCTAATACAAAAAATATAAAAATTATAAATAACAGAGAAAACATTTTTTTCATAGTTTAATTATATAATAGGTTGTGTTATTGTCAATTATTGGGATTTCAAATAATATAATAATATGTATAAATTTTTTAAAATCAGTTTTTATATATTAACTATATTATTTTTTCTATCTTCTTCTCTTTATGCTCAGAGTATATCTCAATATTTTGCTCCATTAGTAAAAAATATTTCAAATAATTCAATAGTTTCTGTTGGAGGAAATAATATTGTATTAGGTGTATATCCAACTACATCTCCGAATGATAATAATCTTGTAGGTGTAGTTGATTATAAAAGTAATATTACAACCGGTATATCTGGCAATGTTCCTGTTGTAAGTTCTGGAACTGTTAATGTTTTAGTTTCAAATATTAATGGAGTTATTAAAAAAGGGGATTATATAACATCTTCTATTATCCCTGGTGTCGGGGAAAAAGATACCCAGAGTGGAAAAATTTTAGGAAAAGCTTTGAGTAATTTTTCATTCTCACATTTTTTATATAAAAAAACTATTTTTCAAAATGGGAAGAGTGTTCAAATTTTAGTAGAAAAAATACCTGTTCTTTTAGGAATATCATATTTTACATATAATAATAATTTTTCGGGAATATTACTTTCATTTGGTAAAGCAGTTGTTGGAAAAAATGTTTCTTTTTTTAACTCTCTTATAGCTATTTTAATAATATCAGTTGGTGTATTTACTCTTATATATGGAGTTAGTGTCTCTTTAAAACACTCTTTATTGGGTATATCTAGAAATCCTTTATCAAAAGATTCTATAGAAAAAAATCTTGTTTTTATTATTATATCCCTAATATTTATTTTTATGGTAACTTTAGTATTAGGATATTTAATATTAATATTTTAAATATTAAAAAAACTATTGACATATTATTTCATTTAATATAGAGTTTTTGTAATAGATTTTAATATTATTAATTTAGTGCGCATATGTATAAAACAAGAAAAGCTTTCATGTTATTTTTATCTATGGTTTTAGTGGTTTCACTATCTCCATTCTTAGAGTTTTTTAGTTTAAATGCAGCATCACTTTCTCCAATATCTGACACATTATCTTCTTCAGGTATAGGAACAAATGGTCCTGAATCTATATCTGCAACAGGAGTTAATCATAAAATTACATATACAGCACCTACTGCACTTGGTACAGGATCTACAATAAATGTGTATTTTCAAACAGGTTCTACGGTAGGAGGTGGGCAGACTAATACAGGATTTTCTGCAGTAGCTGTTTCTTCAGGCGCAACTGTTACGGCTGCAGGGACTACAGTTGCTACAAATACGAATTTTGTAGTAACTACAGGTGTATCAGATTCTAATTTTTCAGGATATACATTTACTGAAGTTGTCATAACAACTACAGCTGCAATTGCATCTGGAAATGCTATTGTCATTAATGGTATAACTGCAACTAATCCTCCTGATGCATCTACTTCTGTGAATGAATATGTTATAGATGTTACAGATTCTGCATCAGATGATGGATATTTAGCTGTACCTATATTATCTAATAGCACAGTTGCTGTTACAGCAAGAGTAACTCCTGAGATAACTTTTGCATTGTCTTCTAATGCTACAAATTTTGGAGTTTTGCAAATAGGATCAGTTAATACTTCTTCTCCTGCTACAACACTTACTTTATCAACAAATGCTAGATCAGGTGCTAGTGTGACTGTATATGATCAAGGCAATGGTACTAATCCAGGTTTATATAATTCTTTAGCAACACATACTATTCCTAGTGCAACAGCAACTCTTGCTGCAGGGACAGAAGGATATGGAGTAAATTCAGCAGTAACTTCAACTGCTGGTTCTGGAGGAGTTGTAGGAACGCTTACTGTTGCTTCACCATATAATGGAACAGGTGATTCAGTTGGAGGATTGAATCTTGCACCTACATTACTTGCAAGTACAACTTCACCAATATACTTAGTTACTTTACAAGTGAATTATCTTTCAGCTATTTCAGTTGTGACGCCTGCCGGTATCTATACAGATAATGTTACATATCTAGCTAGTGGTAACTTCTAATATGAAATTGCATGAAAAAAATATTATTAATTTTACTTTTGTTATTTATACTGCCATCTCCTCTTTATGCTCAAAGTAGTTTTGTAGGAAATATAAATAACTCAAATTCTTCAAAAGAAGGTGCAAGTGTTGGCGGTATAACTGTCTCTCCTATACTAACAGATGTAAATATTAATAAAGGTCAAAGTTTAGTACAAGATATCACGGTTTATAATAATAGTAATAGTGCTGTAAATGTAAGTGCTATATTTGCTAATTTTGTATCTGCAAATGAATTTGGTCAACCCAAATTTGAGAAAGTTTTTGTAGGAAATATAAATGATCCAGATCTTTCGTTAAGTACTAATGGTAATACTCTAATACCTCCTCATGTGCCTACAGATTTGAGCATTAATATATCTGCTTCTTCGAATGCACTTCCTGGAGAATATTTTATTGGAGTTTTTGCTAAAATTAATAATGGAGTGTCTCAAGGAAATGTATTACTAAATACTGCAGTAGGTTCATTATTTCTAGTCAGAATAAACGGTTTAGCTAAAGAGACAGGATATATAAAATCATTTTCAGCTAATAATTTCTTTTATCTTTCAACTCCTGTTAAATTTCAAACCCAATTTGTAGATACAGGTAATGTACATTTATTGCCTCAAGGTATTATTGAGATTTATAATATGTTTGGAGATAAAATTCAGACAATAGCTTTCAATCCTCAAAAAAATATAGTACTTCCAGTGGGAGTTAATAGTAGGATATATAATACTACTTGGAATTCATCAAATCTTCTTTTAGGACAGTATACTGCTAAACTAATTCTAACATATGGTTATAATACAATAACTACAACTCAAAGTACTAGCACATTTTGGGTATTACCTCTATGGTTTATATTTTTATTAGTTTTGTTATTTATCTTTTTATTATGGCAAATCGTTTCCAGATTCTTAAAAAGGTAATATTATTACTATTAGTATTTATATTTTTTGTAAAACCAATAAATGCAAGTAGTGTAACTGTAGGAGGTTATACTCCTCTTTTATTGAATTGGTCTAATTTAATAGCAAATAACACAAAAATATCACTCTCTTCTAATAATTTGTATTATAAAAAGAGGGTAGAAGTTAAGATTTTTGTTTTTTCAAATAAAGATCATCCTTTATCTAATCAAAGAGTTATACTTTCATCTGCTCAGGAAAAAGACTCGCTTATAATAACTCAGCCTAAAAATCCTACTAATAAGAATGGAGAAGCTATAGCTTTCTTGGAGTCCAGTTATAATAAACCTTTAATGTATAATGTTATTGCTCTTGATACAACATATACTGAGTATCCTATTGTTATAAAAAAATCTATAAATATTTTTTATTATCCTAATAGTAGTACTAATTATAATATATTTGGATCTATAGATACTCCTGGATTTATAATTGGTGCTATTAATATCTTAATATCTGTAATTATTTTAGGGACAATGCTTTTCTTGTTCTTTGTAAGAAAAATTAGGAATGATTCTAAATTTAAAAATATTTTAAGATTTATAAGAGATTATCTGGTTTTATATATAATATCTGCTATTATTTTAGCTTTAGATCATACAACTCTTAATTTATATATATTCATATTCAATATATTACTTTTTATTATATATTTTATTTATATTCTGTTGTAAATAAAATTTTTAAATGCTAAATTGTTAATATAATTTATATATATTTATGTTATATTATTATCTTTATATACTATTATTTTTTCTTCTAGTTTTACTGGTTATATATTTTGTTCTCAAAAAGAAAAATAATTCTTTTATAAATTCTTCCCTAAAAGAAGAGGAGCAGGATATAAAAAAATCACTATCTTTGTCATCAAAAAATCTAATAGATAAAATGAATACAATGTATGATAATCTTTCTTTAGAATTTGAAAATGATATACGTAAAATATATGAAATAAAATTAAAAGAAATTGAAAATTCAATCAATATTAAAGAGAAAAATATTGAAGCTATTAATTCTGATTTTACTTCTAAAATTGAAACTTCTATAAATTCATTTAATGATAAGTCTAATGATTTTAAAAATATTTATGATAAAGTCTTGAGTAATTTTGAACATTCTTTAAATATTTTATTTCAAGATATATCGGATAAAACTCAAACTAATTTATCTAATTTTTCAAAAATGAATTTAGAGCTATATGATAAAGATTTAAGAGAAATTGAAGAAAAAACTACATCTATGATAAGTCAAATGGTAAGTGAGGAGACATCTAAGTTTAATTCTCTTACTGATGAGATTAAGGATGAATCATCTAAAGTAAGGCAGCAAATAATAGATTCTTTAAATAAAGATGCTGTATTAGTTGTTAATAAAGTTGTTAAAGAAGTATTGAATTTGTCTGTATCCTTGAAAGATCAGGAAGAGTATATCTTTGATGTATTAAATAAACATATAGAAGAAATCAAAGATGGATTATAATTTGTTTTATCAAATAAAAGATTTTGAAGAATTAGAAATATTTTTAATATCTATAGAGGAGTATATAAATTCTTTATTAGATTTAAATTTGAAAGATAAAATAAAAGATGAAGGGGAAGATATTTTAAATATTGATATGACACTGAAAGGTATTATTGAGAATATATATGGAGATGTATTTAAAAATTCAGTGTCAATGAATAAGATTAAAGACTCTTTGTTATATATAAAAAATAATGCAAAAATAATAACAATATTTTTATCAAAAGAAATAGATGAAGGTTTTAAATTTAAATTAAAAGAATATTTTCAAAAAAATATAGATAAAGATGTTTTATTAAAATATAGAATTAAAGATTCAATAGGAGGAGGAATAATATTAGAAACTTCTTCAAAGTATCTAGATTATTCTTTTGATTCAGTTTTAAATGCAAATACAGATAAAATAATTAGTATAATTAATAATGATAAAATTTAAAGATCTTCTTCATACAGGTACAAGTATAGGTAAAGTTGTTTCTATAAACAGTATTACTGCAAAAGTTAAAGGATTTAGAAATCTAAATGTTGGAGCTATATTGATATTTGAATCTGATTCAATAGGTTATGTTAGGTCAATATATGAGGATGAAGCTTTGATTTTAATACTTGAGAATAGGGGTATATTATCAGGAGAAATAGTTCTTTTTTATAAATCAAAATTTGAAGTTTCTGTAGGTTTTAATCTTTTAGGTAGAGTTATAGATATTTTTGGAAACCCTCTAGATTCTATGAATATAGTTGATCTTGAAGAGAGTAGAGAAATTTTTCATGAGTCTTTTGGTGTAATGGAAAGAGCTGATATTACGTCTCAGATTGAAACAGGTTTTTCATTAGTAGACACTCTTATTCCAATAGCTAAAGGGCAAAGAGAGGCTATACTGGGAGATAATAAAACAGGAAAAACATCTTTTGTTCTAGATATAATAAAAAACCAAAAGGATAAATCTTTAGTAGTATATGTAATTATAGGAAAGAAGAAAGATGATGTTCAATCAATTATATCTTATTTAAAAGATAGTGGGGCAATGGAATATACAACTGTAGTTGTTTCTCCTTCAACTTCTCTTCCTGTAATATCATATCTCTCACCTTTTGTCGGGTGTAGTATAGCAGAATATTTTTGGGAGAAAGAAAAAGATGTCATTGTAGTATACGATGATTTATTAGAGCATGCCAAAAGTTACAGAGAGTTATCTTTACTTTCAAATACACCTCCAGGTAGAGATTCTTATCCATCTGATATTTTCTATCAACATTCTCAGTTACTGGAGAGAGCAGGAATAACGTCACAACATAAAGGTTCTCTGACAGCTTTACCAATAGTATCTACATACGAGAATGATATATCTAGTTATATACAGACTAATATAATATCAATAACTGATGGTCAAATATTTTTTGATACAGATATTTTTCTTAAGGGAAGAAGGCCTGCTATTAATTCTTCTATATCTATATCCAGGATAGGTAAAAGAGTGCAGAGTAAATATATGCAAGATATTGCAGATGAACTTAATTTGGCTTTAGTGAAATATACTCAGTCAGAAAAATTTTCTCATTTTGGCACAAATCTTTCGGATAGTGTTCTGGAAGATATATATTTAGGAGAAAAATTACAAGAATTATTTACTCAAAATATGGGTGAGGTTTTTACATTTTTTGAACAAAGAGTTCTTTTAACACTTTTACTTCTCTACGATTTACCAGATTTAAATATAAAAGATATCAGTTATATAAAAGAAAGGGTTAAAGAAATTCAATATATTGAAGATTTTTCAAAAGATAATCTAAATGATTCTTTAGTTAAGTATTTAATACCAGAGAAAAATAAATGAGCAATTTAAATAATATAAAAGTAAAATTGAACTCTCTAGAATCTTTAAGTTCTTTGACTGTAATATTTCAGCAGGTTGCTTTAATTAAAATGAATGAAATCAGAAACCAGGTTCTTTTAAGAAAAGATTTTTTCAATGATATATGGGAATTGTATTCAAATATAAAAAGTTTAGAAAAACATTATAAAAGAAATACTCTTTATGAGAATGCTGTAATTATAATTTCTTCTGATTATGGATTGCTAGGTAATATGAATGAGAAAATTATTAATTTCATGCTAAATGATAAGATTAATAATCCAGATATATTCGTAATAGGAGAAAAAGGAAAGAATATATTAAGACAGAAAAAAATAAAATTTAGAGCATCCTATTCATTTGAAGAAGAGATATCATTAGAATTTGTATCAAAAATACTTGATGATATAAAAAATTATTCAAATATAGCTGTATATTATGAAGAATTTATATCTATATCTGCACAGAAACCAAAAAAAATGTATTTAAATTTTGATTCATATAAACAAGGGTTTCGGAAAAAAGATGTTTCATCATATCTTTTTGAGCCATCTTTTGAAAGTATTCTGTCTTCTCTAGAATCTGTAATGATAGGAATGATGTTTACTCAAATTCTATATGAATCACATCTTTCTCAGTATGCTGCTCGTATGGTAAGAATGAGTAATTCTTCTGATAAATCTAAAGATTTATTAAAAAAAGAAAGAGCTAACTATATAAAAATGAAAAGAAGATTATCAGATGATAATATGAAATTAATATTTAATAATTTTATGAATAATGAACAACAATTTAAAGGGTAAAATAAAAGCAATAAATGGAATAAAGGTGAGTATAGTTTTTCAAGGATACTTTCCTAAGATTTCTAATATATTATATTCTCCAGAGAATCCTCAGGTTATAGTAGAAGTATATGAATATAATAATGAAGAAGAATGTATAGGTATTGTACTTAAAGGGTTAGATTTCTTGTCAGTGGGTTTTGATCTAATAGATACAGAAGAACCATTGTATTTACAGATATCAGAAAAATCTTTAGGAAGGGTGTATGGAGCATTAGGGAATATGATAGATGGAGGAGAAAGTATTTCTGATGGTGATAAGGTTTTTGTGAGAAATAATAGTGTATATGATTTTAATTTGAATAATAAAGTTGAAATTATAGAGACTGGGATTAAATCTATTGATTTTCTTACACCATTTAAAAAAGGAGGAAAGATAGGTTTTATAGGGGGTGCTGGAGTTGGAAAAACGGTTTTAGTAAATGAACTTATTCATAATATTGCTAAATTTCATGAAGGAATATCTATATTTGCTGGAGTTGGAGAAAGAACTAGAGAAGGTTATGAATTATATAATACTCTTAAGGAAAATAATGTATTAGATAAAACAGTACTTCTTTTCTCTCAAATGAATGAGAATGCAGCTATTCGTTCTAAATTAGGGCATACTGCAGCTGCAATAGGAGAATATTTTAGAGATACTCAAAGAAAAGATGTATTATTGTTTTTGGATAATATATATCGTTTTGTTCAGGCAAATAATGAGTTTTCTATGCTTATGGAAAGACTTCCTTCTGAAGGAGGGTATCAATCGACTTTATCTTCAGATTTAAAAGAATTAGAAGAAAGATTTGTTACTAATGATAATGGTTCAATTACTTCAGTACAAGCAGTGTATGTACCTGCTGATGATATGTCTGATCCTGCTATTCAAGAAATATTAAAATTTTTAGATTCATATTTGGTTTTATCTAGAGATATAGCAAAAATAGGAATTTATCCTTCTATAGATATAACTAGGTCTTCTTCTTCTGTTTTAAATATAAAGAATGTTGGAGAAAGGCATTATAAATTGGCTATTGAAACACAAAGAATATTTCAAAAATATTTAGATTTAGTGAATATTATAGAAATATTGGGTGAAGAAGAATTATCTTTACAAGATCAGAAGGATTATCATAAAGCATTAATGATAAGAAATTTCTTATCTCAACCTTTTTTTGTAATGGAGTCGAGTACTAATATTAATGGTAGATATGTTAAATTAGAAGATACTCTTATAGGTGTAGAAAGAATTTTAAATGATGAATTTGACGGTATTGATGAAATTAAATTAAGATCTCTAGGTAAAATTGATGAGATTAAGAAAGATTAAATATGGATAGTAAAGAATTATTTTTTTTAAAAATACTTTCTCTATCAGGTGAGATATTCTCAGGGAAAGTATATTCTTTTTCTTCTAAAAATTCTTTAGGAGATTTTGATATATTGAAATCTCATACAAATTTCATAACATTGTTAACTGGAAAAGAGATAAGGTATAGGGTTGAAAATTTTTTAACAGATACTTCTATTGAAATAAAAAATGGAATACTTATATTTGAAGATGATTTAGCTGAAGTTTTTATTAATTTTTAAAATATTATTATTAGATATCCCAATATGATTCCTAATGTGAAAATAGACATAGCAATAAGTATTTTAAAATAAAAATGATTTAATATTCCTTTTTTTGCTAAAGGGTTTCTTGCAGTTTTTTTTACAGTATCCCTAGCATTTTTAATTATAGTTGTAACTGATATTATTATGGATATAAATAAAATTATAAGTACAGAGATTATCTGAAATATATTTATCTGTTTTACCCCCAGAGTATTTCCTATATTGTATGAAAAAGGATATATATTAGAAGCTCCATTAATAAGATTTAAATATTCTATATTAATAGATATAGGAATTTTCTCTATATATATATTTGTATTTTTATATCTTGTGGCTTTATTAATATTAAAGCTTTGAACAGCTTCACCTATACTTAATCCTTGAGAATTCAATTTTTTTGCTATTCCTGGAAGACTAGAAGTTGTAATATGATCCCCTTTATTCACATTTCCATTTATATTAGATACATAGGTATTTATAATTCCAGAAGAGAAGACATGGATAACGCTATTACTATCATTAATTATATTATTAGATTCTATACCTAGAACAGAATTTGCATTTATATTCTGAGATGGGACTATTTTTCCATTTTCTAAAGAAACGATATCTCCTGAATGTATATTTTTATATATATTAGGAAATTCTTTAAATACAGTCTGAGCATAATTAAATGATGTCGTTAGTATAACAAAAATTAATATAACAAAAATCTTTTTTAGCATATTTTTCTTGACAAAACATTTAATTATAATATAATTTATTAAACCACATATTTTATATTAGTTACAACTTTTTATGTCAAACTTATTTCACGATATTAACCCAGTAGAAAAAGACCTTCAAAATATACTTATGGTAGTTGAAAATCCTTCAGGATATAGAGGTAAAATAGAATACAATAAAAAACTAGGAGCTATGATTTTAGATAGAGTAAGTTATTCAGATTTATCTTACCCAGTTGAATATGGATTTATTCCTCAGAGTTGGAATAAATATGATAACGATCCAATGGATATTATGTCTCTTAGCTCAATACATACCTTTCCTGGAGTATTAGTTAATGTAAGAGTTCTAGGAATGCTCAAAATGGAAGATTCAGGAGAATTAGATCACAAAGTTTTTGGAGTTGCAGATGATGATCCTTATTATAATGATGTTCAAGAATTAAAAGATATAGATGAGCATGTATTAAAAACTATTGAATTTTATTTTGCTAATTATAAAAAATTGATGAAAAATAAGGAGGTTAAAATTTTAGGTTGGGAAGATAAAAATAATGCTATTGATTTTGTAAAAGATACTTTAGATGAGTATAAAGTAAAATTTAATAAGTAAAATATTTATTAATAAGGGGGTGATTTTTTATGAAAGATTCAAAAAAGATACAGAAAACATTTTTTGTTTTAGCAATGATTGCTTTAGTATTAGCTCTATTAGGAATTATTCAATATAGTCTTAGATTTTATCTAAAACCTTCTGATTGGGTTCTGGTAGGAATAGTATTCTTATTATTATCCTTAGACGCTAAAGATAAAAGTAGTTTTATAAAATAATATATGTTTAGTAGAAAAAGTGTTCTATATACAGTTAGTGTATTAGTTCTTATTCTATATTCTGTTTTACTCATCTTATTGATAGGATTCAGGATATATGTGTTTATACTAATAGCAGTATTATCACTTATTCTTATAGGCATTATCTATATATCAGAAAGTTATATATCTGATCTATCAAAGCTTTCTGAATTAAATAGTAAATTGAAAGATAATGATTTTAATTTTTCTCCAAAATTTCAAAATAAAGAATTTATAAATCTTAAAGAAAATATAGATAATATTACTTCTGTTATTTTTGAAAATAATAAGAAAGCTTTATCTGTAGATAAAATGAAAGAAGATTTTATCTATGTAGTATCTCATAATCTTAGAACTCCTATGGTTACAATCTCTGGTTATGTAGAAATACTTAGTTCTAGTAAAAATATTTCTGAAGAAGACTTACAAATAATAAAAAGAATAAATACTTCTTTAAAACAATTAAATTTAATAAATGAAGAAATTCTATCTTTAGTATATCTAGATTCTCCTGATTTTAAAGTAGTAAAAGAAGACGTAAATCTTTCTGATTTTGTAAAAAATATAGTAGAGAATAAAATTAAAGAATCTTCTATGTCTGTAGGATTTTCTTTTGATGAACATATAGGGATTATAGTTACGGACAAGAGTATTTTAGAGAAAAGCATTAATAATATTATAGATAATTCAATCAAATTTAATCATAGTGAAGGTTTGATATCAGTTTCTATATATAAAGAAACTGAAAAAGTGGTTATTAAAATATCTGATACAGGAATTGGTATATCTCCTGAGAATCTTAAAAATATATTTGTTCCTTTTTCGAGGAAAACAAGTGTTTTAAATTATGATTATGAAGGTTTAGGATTAGGTTTATATATAGCAAAAATAAGTTTAGAAAAAATAGGAGCAACTCTTAAAGTTGAATCTATAGAGAATAAAGGTTCTGATTTTTATATTTATTTATAGGATCAGTACTTAAAACACCGACCGTGAGGTGTAGGGTGTAAAACCCTCTTTTATTGTAACTTTGTATACATTTCTTTCTGTTTCTGTCATTTTGAGTACCTAGAGAGATTTAAACTCCCGACCTTTTTGTCCGAAGTGAGCTACTTTATCTTCGCTGTATTGTTTATTCAGTTTCTGTATTTTTTTAATTGTATTTCTAGTAGTATTTAAATCTCTTGAGCTCTTAGATATATCCCATCTATTTGTTTCTAGCATTTCCAAAATTACTTCTCTTGCTGCTTGAGGGTTTATTTCTCTAAGCTTATTGTAGTTTAGTTGTATACCATTTATCATATATTAAAGTGTCTAATTTTAGTTGATTGATATTCTCTAACTTTAGACACTCTTTTATATATTGTCTATATCCCTCTAACTGGTTACCATGTTCTGGCCCCCGCATAACACACGCTTGACATTTTATTATATTTTAAATAATATACATATATGAGCCAATTAGAAACAAATTTTTCAAAATATTCAGAAGACAAAGAAATTAAAAATGATTTTTCCATGAAAAGTAATAATAAATTAGTATTACCTGGAATTTTAGTAATAGTTGTAATTATAGTTTTATATTTATTAGTAAAATCAATATTTTTCTCTCAAGGTAATTTAGCAGCTAATTATGCATCAATGAAAAATAGTTCAGGATACCAAGCTGTAGTTTTAAATGATTCAAATTTAAATATATATTTTGGAAAAGTTTTAGGTGAGACATCTAATTCTTTATATCTTTCAAATGTATTCTTCCTTAGTGCTTCTCAGTCATCAAGTAAGGTTAAATCTGTTTCTCCTCAGTATTCTCTCTCTCATTTGACACCTACATATTCATATGGAGCTTTAGATCAAATGAAGATTAATAGAAAAGATGTCTTATTTACAGAGAATCTTTCTACAAGTTCTCAAGTATATAAAGCTATTCTTAACTATTATAAAGTTCATAAGAAATAATATGAGTATAAAACATACTTTAGAGAATCCGATAAATCGTAATCCTGAAGTAAATTGGTTTAAAATTGTATTCTTTATGACATTTACTTCTATAATACTTTCTTTAGGAATAGTGATAGGAGCAACTCTTAACAGTACAATAAGTTCACCTTATATAGCTCAAAATTTTACATCAAATTACGTACAAAGTACTTCAATACAAGAAAAAGGTACTTTGAATTTTGGAATTATGGGTGAATTATCCCCTGTTGTTAAAGGAGCTATCTTCTATACCCCTCCAAAGGTCTTAAATATGGCTATTTCTCAAGTTTTAGTTGAAAAAATGGGGACTTTAAAATGGATTCAAATACCAGTTTCTAATAAGCTAGTTAATTTAGAAGAATATACTAAAAATGTATATTATTTGAGTAGTATAAGATTACCTGTTGGTAAATATTCTGGAATTAAAATATATTTTAAATATATATCAGCTTTATTGCAGTCTAATAAAGTTGTTAATATACCTTTATATGATACAAGTATTATTTTATATAATAAATTTTTAATTAGTAATAATTCAAAAACTTATATTGCTCCTGTTTTTAATATTAACAATATAATAGGTAATATTAATGGGACTTACAGTTTTAATCCTAATATTTATCAAGTAAATATTGATTATTAAAAACTTTATTTACAAGTCCATGCATTTACTCCACCTTGTGATATTTTAAGAGCCATAGCGTATATTTGAGATGTAGCATCCCAAAGACCTCCTGATCTATATATATTCCAGCTACCGTAAAATGTTGAAGGCATAAATTGTGCTATACCTGATGCTCCAGATGGATTATATGCTAATGGATTATATCCACTTTCACATGCAATAATACTGTTCATAAGGTTATAACTTACGTTATATTGAGATGCAGCTGATCTAATAATATTTGAATATTTATTGAAATTAGAATTAAATGTATTCTGCCTTTGAGGTACAGAAGTATAATTATAAGAGATAGTAACTTCGCCTACACTTTCATTTACTGTAGGTAATTTTTTTAGTCTAGTTGTTAATATTACATTCTTACTTGCAAAATAAGACACAACATTTCCTTGTATAGGATTTTTGTTTTGTGATATTGCAGGTTTTGTAAGAAAAAATATTGGGGAGATAATGAAAGCAGCAACAAGTAAAATACTTGCAGGTAATCTTTCAATTGTATTCATTAAGTTTAATAAGTTTAATATTAGCTCTTATATAAAGAATAAACTTTACATAAGTAGAAAAAATAAAAACACAAATGCTATTGTATCATGAAAAGTCTATCTAGTCAATCAAATATACGCAGAAATTGGGTAAGGTGGGGGTTTATACAATGTATTCTGAAGAGAGTTTTTTTATTTCATTAAGTATGTTTGTATTCTTATTGTTATTATCTATTTGTTTTTTTAATTGATCAATTCTATCTTTTATATATGAGTTTTTAATATTTTTGATAATAGTAAGAAGGTCTTTTTCTTTATCAGTTATATCTTTATTTTCTTTTATATATTGAGAATCTATATTTTTATATATTATTTCTTTTATAGATATAAGAACATCTTTTTCTACTTTATTATCTAAAATATATTGATATATTTTATTAGTATTACTTCCTTTTATGTATTCTGGTTTAATGTTTTCGATCCCTATTTTTTTAAGAGTATTACTTTCTAATATTAGGTATAAAAAGTAAATCTCATTACTAGCAAATTTAATTTTTTGAGAATCTATATTCTTTTTAATTTTTGGTTTTTTATAGTCTTTTAATACTTCATAAGGAATATTTAGTTCTTTAGATAATAAAGAGAGGTAGAAACTTTTTTTTATGTTATTATTAATATTTTCTATTATTGGATATATACTATCTACTATTTTAATTTTATCCTCATATGAGGATATAGGATTGTTTTTTATTTCATAATTAATTGCAAAGTCTATGTATTCTTGAGCATTTGTTATAAGGTCTATATATTTTTGTTTACCAAATTTATGTATATATTCATCAATATCTTTTGCATGAGTGATATTGAGTACTTTAAATGACATGCTATTTTCTTCTGCAATTTTAACGCTACGCTCTAGAGCTTTATAGCCAGCTTGATCCATATCAAATGCAAAATATATTTTATCAGTATATCTTTTTATTATATTTATATGAGCTTCACTTATGGCAGTTCCTTGTATTCCTAATACATTCTCTATTCCTATTTGAAAAGAAGATAATACATCAATATTTCCTTCAGTAATTATCACAAAACCTTTTTTAGAAATTTCTCTTTTTGCTAAATCTATTCTGTATAATATTTCTGATTTCTTAAATACTGAAGTTTCTGGAGAATTTAGATATTTGGGTTTTATTTCATCTTTAAGTGTTCTTCCTATAAACCCTATTGTTTCTCCATGTATATTTTTTATTGGAAATATTAATCTATTTCTAAATTTATCTAATAATATATTATCTTTGATTATAGAAAGTCCATAATCTAATAAATTTTGTTTATTTAATCCTTTTTTTATTAAATAATTACTGAGTTCGTTCCTATTTGTACTAAAACCTATGTTAAATTTTTGTACAATTTCTTTTTTAAGACCTCTTTTCTCTAGATATTTTAAAGCAGAAGGATTTTTTTGAAGATTGAATACGAAATATTCTTCTGCCAGTTTATTTGCCTTTAATATATCAGTATTAGGATTTTTATAGTTTTTTTCTCTTTGAATCTGTATATTAGCTTTTTTTGCTAAATATTCAATTGCTTCATTGAAATCTATATTTTCTAATTTTTCAATTAATGAAATTACATCTCCACTTTCATTACATCCAAAGCAATGATAAATTTGTAAGTTTGTATTTATAGAAAATGAGGGTGTTTTTTCTTGATGAAAAGGGCAAAGTGTGAAATAATTAGATCCTGATTTGTTTAATGTGAGATATGATGAAGCAATGTCTACTATGTCAACACTTCGTTTAATGTTTTCAATTTGACTTTTGTCTATCATACCTTTATTATATCATTAAAGATTAAATTTTTATATTACAAGTTGCATACAATATATTTGTTTGCTATAATCTTTTTGTTGTTTTTATAATATGAGTTCAAAAGATAAAATAGAACTTGATGGTAAGGTTATAGAAGCTTATCCTGATCTTTCGTTTAAAATTCAATTAGAAGAAGGTAAGGAGGTATTTGCATATTTATCTGGTAAGATGAAAATGCATTATATAAAGATACTTCTAGGGGATAAGGTTAAGGTTGAGTTTTCTCGTTATGATCCAGGTAGAGGAAGAATAGTTTATCGTTATTAATTTTTATGAAAGTACGATCTTCAGTAAAAAAAATATGTAATAGTTGTTATGTTGTTAAAAGACAGAGAATTGTTTACGTTTACTGTAAACGTACTCCAAAGCATAAGCAAAGACAAGGATAATTAATATGGCAAATAGTCAAGTAAGAATAGCAGGAATAGACCTGCCATTAAAAAAAAGAATAGAAGCAAGTTTAATTGCTATTTATGGTGTAGGTTTTTCATCTTCTCGTAAAATTCTTAATTTAGCTAGAGTTGATATTAATAAAAGAACTTATGATTTGTCTGAAGATGAAATTTCTAGAATTAGAACTATTTTAGAAAGAGGAGATTTCTTAATAGAGGGAGACCTAAGACAAAAAGTATATCAAGATATAAAAAGGTTAAGAGATATTCGTTGTTATAGAGGAATTAGGCATAGATTAGGGCTACCTGTAAGAGGTCAAATAACTAGACATAATGCGCATACAAGGAAGGGTAAGCATATAGCAGTTGGAGGTTTAAAGAAAAAAATAGAAAAGAAATAATATGGCAAATAAAAATATAAAGAATACAGTTAAAAAAGTACAGACAAAACAGTTGAAAGTTAGAAGAAAGGTTCCTAAAGGTAGGGCTTATATAGTTACTTCTTTTAATAATACTATTGTAACTATTACGGATCCTGAAGGTAATGTAATATCATCTTCATCTTCAGGTATTGTAGGTTTTAAAGGTGCAAGAAAATCTACTCCTTATGCAGCTTCAAGAGTTGCAGAGGACGCTACTAATAAATCAGTGAAATATGGTTTATCAGAAGTGGATGTATTTATATCAGGTCCTGGTACAGGAAGACAAATGGCTGTAAAAAGTTTAAGAAATTCAGGCTTGAGAATTCTCTCACTTTCTGATATAACACCTATACCACATAATGGATGTAGGCCTAAAAAGCAACCGAGAAATTAATTTATTTTTATATTATGGCTAGATATACGGAATCAAAATGTAAGCAATGTTTAAGAGAGCATCAGAAGCTTTATTTAAAAGGTGCTAAATGTTATTCTCAGAAATGTGTTTTTACCAAAAGAAATGGTTCTTTGCCAGGTTCTAATAGATATTCATATAGAAGACAAAGTGACTTTTCTGTTCAATTCAGAGAAAAGCAAAAAATAAAAAGAATTTATGGTTTATTAGAAAAACAATTTAAAAGATATTATGAAATAGCTCAAAATCAAACGGGAGATACTGGATATAACTTATTACAGGTATTAGAAAGAAGGTTTGATAATATTGTATATAGAATGGGTTATGCTCCTAATAGAGTAGCAGCAAGACAGTTAGTCAATCATGGACATTTCATGATAAATGGGAAAGGAAACAATATTCCATCTACTTTATTAAAGGAAAATGACGAAATCGAAGTAAAACTAAAAAGTTCAAAAGGTGAATACTTTAAAGATCCTTTATTGGGTGTAGACTTAAATATACCTGAATGGATCGAAGTATCAGGAACAAAAGGAAAAGTTATAAGTTTTCCTCAAAAAGAGTTCTTTGATCCTAGTATGCAACCTAACTTAGTAGTTGAGCTTTATTCTAGATAATTTTATATATAAAACCTTTATGATAGATAATAATTTACAACAAATAAAAACATTAGAAGAAAATGATTTCTTCGGAAAATTTTCTATATCACCTTTAAATAAAGGATATGGATATACAGTTGGTAATACACTAAGAAGGATATTACTTTCAGCACTAAAAGGTTCTGCTATAACTTCTGTAAAAATTGAAGGAGCTGAACATGAATATGCTTCTTTAGATGGTATTTTAGAGGATGTTTTGAATATTATTTTAAATATAAAAGAATTGAAATTTTATTCTAGATCAGATGAACCTCAAGTTCTTAAAATATCTCAGAAAGGAGAAAAAATTGTTACAGCTAAAGATATAGAATTGACAGATTCAGTAACAATATTAAATCCTGAAGCTATTGTAGCAACTCTAACTGATTCTAAATCTAAATTGAACATGGAATTGGTATTGGAGACATCTTATGGATATAGTTTAGTAGATAACACTAAAAGATCCTCTATTGGTACAATTCCTGTAGATGCAGATTTTTCTCCCGTTAGTATTGTAAATTTCAATGTAGTTAATACTAGAGTGGGGGAGAATACTGATTTGGATGAAGTTATAATAGATATTCATACAAAATCAATAAATCCTACATTAGCATTAAAATCTGCATTAGTAGAGGTATGTAATGTATTTAATAATTTAAATGAACAAATAGTTGTAGATTTAGAAAAAAAAGAAAAAGTTAAAAAATCAACAAAAAAAATAGATAAAGATGAGACACCAAAAAAGAGTAAAAAAATTAAATAAAGTAAAATCACATAGAGATGCTATGCTAAAGAATTTAGCAGCTTCTATAATTCAGTATGAAGAAGTTAAAACTACTGAAGCAAAAGCAAAAGCTGTATCTTCTCTAGTAGATAGAATAATATCTGTAGGAAAAAAAGGTGATTTAAATGCACGTAGAAGACTTTATGCTATGTTACCTACAAAACTTTCTGCAGATAAAGTATTAGATATATTAAAAGATAGGTATAAAGAAAGAATGTCTGGTTTTACAAGTATAGTACATATAGGACAAAGGAAAGGTGATAATGCTAGAATAGTTAAGATTAAATTAGTAGACTGATTATATGTTTAAAACAAAATTTAGCTCAGTAAAAGAATTAAAAAGAAATTGGTATTTAATAGATGCTAAGGATGCAAATTTAGGAAAAATATCAGTTGAGATATCAAAATTGTTGATTGGAAAACATAAAACAGATTATTCTTCAAATTTGGTTTTTTCAGACCATGTGGTTGTTATTAATTCTAAATTTTTAAAAATCTCGGATAAAAAAATAAATACAAAGATGTATTATACCCATTCTGGTTATCCAGGTGGATTAAAAGAGAAATCTTTGTCAGAAAAAATAGAGAAGAATCCTGAATTTGTTATAACTAATGCAGTAGGAGGAATGCTACCTAAGAATAAATTAAGAGATCTAAGACTTAAGTATTTACATGTGTATCCTGAAGGAAAGCATGAATATGAAGATAAACAATTTATAAATATAAAATAAAATATGGAAAATAAAAAAAGTAAAAATTATTATTACGCAAAAGGAACTAATAAGACATCAACTTCGAGTGTTAGACTTTACTCTGGAAAAGGTGAGAGTTTTGTAAATGGAAAACCATATGAAGAATATTATAAAGATTTATATTCTAGATCTTTAATTTCTCAACCATTAAAAATAACAGGTACTCTTGATGGTTTTTATTTTACAGTAAAAAGTAGTGGTGGAGGTATATATTCTCAAGTAAAAGCTACAGTATTAGCACTTTCTAGAGCTCTTTCGAAAATAGATCCATCTTATAAAAGTACTTTATCTAAAAATAGTTTACTTACAAGAGATTCTAGAATGGTTGAAAGAAAGAAATATTTCAGAGTAAAAGCAAGAAAATCTCCTCAATTCTCAAAGCGTTAATATTCTATTAAAAGGTCTCTGTATAAAAAGATGATATATTAATAAATTTATGATATTATTTTTTTATGAATGATGATCTAATACAAAAACAGAATAATGAAGAAGGTAATTCTTTGAATAATAGTGCTGATATTAATAATGTAAATCCTAATAGTACAGAATCTTTGAATAATTCTTTTAATCAAGAGAACAATACTCTAAATCCACAAGAAAATAATACAGTATCTCAAGCAAATCAATCTACTAATCTAAATGATTCTCAACCTTTAATAACAAATGAGAATGTCAGTAGTGATTTATTAGGAAATACTAACACATTAGAGAATAATATGAATTCTAATAATAAAGAGATATATACATCAAATACTCAAGAGGAGAATTCAAATCAAGATTATAGTCAAAATGATTCAGGTAAAAATGAAAACACAAAAATAACTTCATCACCTGAAGGTATTTTTAAATGGAATTGGGGTGCATTTTTTTTCACATGGTTATGGGGTATTTTTAATGGATACTTTATTCCTTTATATGTATTTATAGGATATGTATTTTTATTGATTATATTGTCTACTATAGGAGTGGTCACAAAATATAATGGAATATATGTTATAAATATTATTCTGACCTTTGTATTTTTAGTGTATATCTCTTTCCTGGCTTACTATTTAGGACATAAAGGATATCAAATCTCATGGAAAAATAAAAAGTGGATAGATTTAGATTCTTTTTATAAAACACAAAAGAAGTGGACAATTGCAGGAATAATAGTTGCAGTATTATATTTTGTGATTACTCTAGTACTTATCATATCTTCCTATTCTCTTGTTTCTACACTATCTCATTATATGCAACATTCTCATACTATTAATGTACCAATGAAGACTCAGTCTAGTGTTCCTTAAGAGTTTCTAATTATATCCTTCTTTCCAATTTACATAGTTGACAATCAAACGATAAAGGTGTAGAATAACCAGTTTATTTCATTATGCTATTTATATGTCAAATGCTGAATTACTGGAACAAGAAGTGTCATCTATAGAGATAGATATAAATAATCTATTAGATGATTCTATAGTTGGTTATTTTATATGAATAATAGATCTGTTCTCATACAAGAAAGGTTTGGGGGTATAGTTGTATCTATTACCTTTATAGATAAAAAGAAAGATAATTTATTGGATCAAATAAATTATATAATTCCTAGATATAAAAAAAATGGTTCTTTGGTTAATGAAGAAATAAATAAAATATTAGTAGGTAGAAATAGTTTTTTAATATCTTTAAATAATAATATATCTGAGTATATAAGAATTTTAGGTCAAGAAAGTAGGATTGAATTTTCAAAAATGAGAGCGGCTAATAAAGAAGATTTGTTTTATTTAAAGACAATATTAAGATCTTATAGTCATATATTAAAAGAGAAAAAGATTATAGGAGAAGAAGGTATTAAAAAATTAACAGAATTTACTCATAATGGTGATATATATAATTTTGATAAAATTTTGAATGAAATGAATAAGAAAGGAATAAGATTTTCAACAGAAAAAGTTGAAGAATTGAGGCAAAGATGTTATAAATCCCTATAGTACTCTACTCATAAAAATTTCAGAATATATATTCTTTTTATATAATATATTGTTATTCTCTCTATGAGTTTTTACAAAACCAAATTTTTTATATAATTTTATTGCATTATAATTATTTGCTCTTACAGAAAGTTTTATATTTTTGATTTTCATATATTTAGAATATTTTAATATACTTTTTATAAATTCTGATCCTATTCCTGAATTTCTATGATTTCTATGTATAAATATTTCAAAATAGCCTGTATTTTTATCTTTAGGGTCTCTTAATATAGTTGAAAAACCTACTATTGAATCTTTATGTAAAGCACATATAAGTATGCATGTTCTATCCTCAATCAATTTCATTAATTGTGTCATATTTTCAACTTCATTTTTTTCTAAAAAAATCTTATTTATTTGAAAAAAATCTTCAGAATGAGATACATGTTTTTCTAAAAAATTTATGAAATTGTATAAATCTTCCCACCCAACACTCTTAAACTTTATTATTTGAGATTTTTTATTTATAAATGTTTTTATAAAATTTATATTCATTTTTTTTAAGATTCAATATCTTCTTTTTTTTCTAGAAATGTTTTTTTTGAAATTTCTCCTTTTTTATATTTTTCTTCTAGAGAATGAATAGCTTCTCTTTTATGATGTTGATCTCTAGGTATTATCAGCCATGCTAATAAGAACATTATTAAATAAATTATTATGAAAAGAAAAATTAAATATATTAGCATATAGAAAATAAGTTCTATGTATGCAAATATATTATTTTGAAAAAAACTAGGTAGTACGTTTAACATTTTTGTATTTTATATAATCTTTTTTTGAAATCTTTCCGTCAACATAATCTTGATGAATATTAATTTTATGATGCCTGAGGAATAGTTTTTTATGTAAATATTCTTTCGAAGTAAGGGTATATACCAGTATAAATATAATAAAAGTAATAATTAGGAGTGTTGATAGAACAGAAAAAAGGATTATAATTATTTGTAAAATTAAGTATAATATATACATCTTACATTTAAGCTTACATGAACAGAAGAGTTTTTTCAATAATTATTTCTAGAGTGTTTGATTTCTATATTGTAGTGCCATTAATAGCTATACTTTTAATTTATAGATACAATTTGAAATTTAATTTTTTAGACATCTTTTTACTTATAGGTATTCCTATTCTTTTTTTTATATCTTTTGTAATATATGAAAGTTTTAAGAAAGGAATAAAAAATATTGATTTTGATTTAGAAGATGGAAAAAAAACTAGATTAATATCAATTATATTTATATTATTATGGTTAATATTTCTTTTAGGCATTCTTGTATATAAACATTATAATATATATTTTATATATGTACTTTTCATGTTTATATTAATTTTATTTTTTGCATTCTTAATAACATTTATATGGAAAATAAGTTTTCACGCAATAATGATTACTTCTCTTTTATGTTTATCAATAATGATTGGTAATAGATATTTAATGATTTTTTTTATCATAGTTCTTCCTTTTATATTTTATTCTAGGTATACTTTAAAAAAACATACAATTGCTCAACTTATAGGAGGAAGTTTGTTAGTTTTTTTACTTTTTATATCTTTCTTAATTTTCCACCTTATTGTGTTAAAATAGATATGTATTTTTTAAGGAGAGGTCGCATAGTGGACTAGTGCACTAGCTTGGAAAGCTAGCATATTAGAAATAATATCGCGGGTTCGAATCCCGCCCTCTCCGAATTCAAGATATTTAGGGACTTTTCTTAATACTGATGATCGTTGTGAGCTAAAAATTTTATAAGATTTTCAATTACTTTTTCATACTCTATATGTTAATATTATAAATTATGAATCCTTTTAAAATAATATTTCTTATACATAAAAGATACAATTACTATATCTTCTTTTTTATTAGTTTTGTTATAACTTTAATACTTTTTTCAATATTACTTTTAACAGGTATTTTTATTGAAGCTGCTCCTCCACCTTCAATATCTTCTGTAAATTTAACTTCCACAACTTGTGGGTCTACTATAGCAAATGGAGTAAGTGCTGCAAGAGTGGGGGATGGAATCACTATAAATGGTTCCAAGTTTGGATCTACAAATGATGGTGTTACTGTAAATGGAGGTACTTTTACTGTCTCTACTTGGGCAAATACATCAATAACCGGAACGATTTCAAATACAGGTACTCTTACTGGTAATATTGTTGTTACTGTAGGAGGAAAAACTGCTTCTATTGCATTTTCACTTCTCCCTTGTATTACATCCCTATCTCCATCATCAGGTGGGGTAGGATCTACTATTACAATAAATGGGAATGAATTTGGTGCTGATCCAGGATCAGGTAATTATGATACTACAACTAACAATATAACTTTAAATGGAGTTGCTGTACCTACTGCAGATGTTTTTTCTTGGGATACTAGCACTATTATATTTTTTGTTCCTACAGGGTCTACTTCTGGAAATATTATTGTTACTGCGACTTCAAATACTTCAAATGCTGTTAGTTTTACTGTACTTCCTATTCCAAATGCTCCTAGCTCTCTTACTCAATCAACTGTGGGAGGTACACTTTCAGCTAATACATATTATTATGAGGTATCTTCTATAACTTCACAGGGTAAAACACCACCTTCTAGTGCAGTTTCAATAACAACTACAGGATCTACTTCAGAAAATAAAATATCTTGGACTCCTGTTGTAGGTGCTATTGAATATAGTGTATATAGAGGAATTGGATCTTCTGTGATGACTCAATATATAGACACTAAAAATACAACTTTTATAGATACTGGAAATATTAATTGGAATAATATAGATGGTAGTCTTGGAAATTTTTATAGTTCTGGAATTCCTCAATTATTAGAATATGCAACTTCAGTTACATATAATGGTTTTCTCTATGAGATTGGAGGAGTATCTTCTTCTTCTGTATATTATTCACAAGTATATGGTAATGGAGAATTAGGTGCATGGAATGCAACGAGCTCACTTCCACAAGTGGTTGCAGAATCTACTTCATCAGAATATGCAGGATATATCTATGAGATAGGAGGGTATAATGGAAGTGCTACTCTATCAACTGTATATTATGCACAAATACAATCGAATGGAAGTTTAGGTTCTTGGAATACAACTACTCCTTTAGGAGAAACAAGTTCAGGAGGCGGTACTGCACAAACTGCATATAATTCCACATCAATAGCATATAATGGATATCTTTATTGTATTGGAGGTACAGGACCTGGAGCTAGTGTGTATTATGCTCCTATAAATGCTAATGGAACTGTAGGGACATGGACAACAACAACTGCTTTACCTAGTGCAACATCTAGTGCAACATCTGTAGAATATAATGGATATATTTATGAAATAAGTGGATATACTACTGCAGCAGTATCTAGTGTATATTATGTTCCAATAAATTCAAATGGCACACTAGGTACATGGACAGCCACAACTGCTTTAGGAGAAACAAGTTCAGGAGGAGGTACAGCTGAAACCATATATAGTGCAACATCTGTAGAGTATAATGGATATATATACGAGATAGGTGGGTATAATGGAAGTGCAGCAGTATCTAGTGTATATTATGTTCCAATAAATTCAAATGGCACACTAGGTACCTGGACTAGTACAAATACCCTTCCTCAAGTTACAGAAAGAGCAACTTCTGTAGAGGATGGAGGTTATATATATGAAGTAGGAGGATATAATGGGACTGCTTCTTTATCAGAAGTAAATTATACTGTAGTTCATACAAATGGTACGATTAATTTATGGAATAACATGTTAAGTTTACCTGAAGCTATAAATCAAGCTACATCAGTAGAATATGCTGGATATGTATATGAAATAGGAGGTTCTGGAGGAACAAGTGTCTATTATGCTCCTATAAATTCAGATGGGACTACAGGAGTATGGGCAACAACATCTTCACTTCTTGATTCTACAAGTATTGCAACATCTGTTGTGTATAATGGGTATGTATATGAAATAGGAGGTAATATATCTGGAGCAGCTTCTACTATAGTAGAATATGCAGCTATTAATAGTAATGGATCTTTGGGTACATGGGCAACAACATCTTCTCTTCTTACTGCATCAGAACTAGCAACCTCTGTAGAGTATGGAGGGTATATATATGAGATAGGGGGACAAAATTCTGCAATAACTACAGTAGTAGAGTATGTGGCTATTAATAGTAATGGATCTTTGGGTACATGGGCAGATACAACTTCACTTACAACAAGTTCAGGAGACGCATATTCAACATCAGTAGTGTACAATGGTTATATATATGAGATAGGAGGAAATGCTAGTTCTGGAGCGTACGTATCTTCTGTATATTATATAGCTATAAATTCAAATGGAACGCTAGGCACTTCTTGGTTAGCAACAACTTCTCTTCCTATAGTAATAGATAGAGCTTCAGTTGTAGAATACAATGGTTATATATATGAGATAGGAGGGTATAATGGAAGCAATAATATATCGAGTGTATATTATGCTCAGATAAATACAGACGGCACATTGGGTTCATGGTATACAACAACATCTATACCTCAAGCTTTAGATTATTCTACCTCAGTAGTATATAACGGATATATATATGAGATAGGAGGGAATAATACAGGTAATAGTGCAGTAAATACAGTATACTATGTTCCTGTAAATTCAAATGGTTCTTTAGGAACTTTAAATAATACAACCTCTCTTTTATCTGGTATAGATGGAGCAACCTCTGTAGAGTATGCAGGTTATATATATGAGATAGGAGGAATAAGCGGAACAACAAATCTTTCCTCTGTATATTATGCTCAAATATACAATAATGGAAATATTGGATCTTGGACACTAACAGCTAGTCTACCTCAAGCAGTTTTATATTCAACCTCTGTAGAATATGGAGGTTATATATATGTATTAGGAGGATATAATGGAAGTAGCAATTTATCTGAAGTATATTATTCTCATATAAATTCAGATGGTACATTAGGTAGTTGGAATACGACTACTTCTATAGGAGAGACAAGCTCTGGAGGAGGAACTGCTGAGCCTATTGAATTTGCAACATCTGTTACATATGGAGGTTATATATATTTTTTAGGAGGGTATAGTTCAACTACAAGTGCTAGGGTAAGTACTGTTTATTATGTTCCTATAAATTCAGATGGTACATTAGGTAGTTGGGCAACAACAACTTCTTTACCTCAGATTATTAGTAGATCTACATCAATTGTATATGCAGGATATATATATGAGATAGGGGGATATGGTGCAAGTTCAGATTTATCTACAGTTTATTCTATATCAATAACTTCAAATGGAGCTCTAGGTACTGCTTGGACAACAACAACATCTCTTTCCTTTGCTATACAACAAGCAACATCTGTAGAATATGCAGGGTATATATATGTAATAGGAGGATTTAATACTGGAACTCAAATATACTCTTCTTCAGTATATTATGCACCAATAAGTAGTCCTGGTGTAGTAGGTACATGGTCATCTACATCATATCTTCCTCAAACAACAGAATATGCCACTTCAGTAACCTATGGAGGTTATGTATATGAGATAGGAGGTTACAATGGAGCTGCATTTTTTTCTTCTGTATATTCTTTTCCAATAGGTCTTTTATCTAGTGCTAGTACTGCATATACAAATACTAACCAGAATACAATTTCTTGGTCAGCAGTCTCAGGGGCAACTTCATATAAAATATATAGAGGTATAACTTCAGGAGGTGAAGGACAATATTTTCAAGTTAATAATGGTTCACAGCTTTCTTTCATAGATTCAGGACTTAATACTACTGTCACAAGTAATCCGCCTACAACAGGAAATACTGCACCTACAATTTCGTCTTCATCAACAAATCCTATAGGAGGAGATATTCCATATAATCAAACTTATTATTATAAGGTGACAGCGGTTACTTCTTCAGGAGAAACTCTTCCTTCTTCTGAAGTTACTATTAATGCAAATTCAACAATACCCATTCCAACTGGTTTGACTATATCAACTTCTTCTATTGCATCAAGTACTGTGAGTTCTGGTTCTTGGATAAATAATACTAATCTATTACTAGGTGCAAGTATATCTAGTACTAATAATCCAGATTCTTTATATCTTTTGGTAGAGATACAGCCAAAAGGGACTGCTTTTACTAGTTCTACTACGAATTTAGTTACGACAGGAACAGGAGTATATGAATCTTCTTTATACTCATATTCAGGAACATCTATTATTGCAAATATTGAAGTTTCTGGGCTTAGTCCAAATACTCAATATCACTGGCAAGCTGCAGTGATTGGTAATGGAGGTATAAGTTCATGGGTTGCTATGGGAGGAAATCCAGATTTTGCTATAGATGCATCTTCTCCGATAACAAATAGTATTGGAGTGTTAGGCTGGTCTTCTAAGCCATCTTTATTATTTTCAAATGGATTTGAATCTGGAACAATACTTACTTCAGATTCTCCTTCTGGAGCATGGACTTCTGACGGAGGAAGTGCACTTCCATTAATTCAAAGTAGTACTCAAGGTGCAGTACTTCAAGGAAATTATTCTGTCAATATGACAACAGCATCTGCAGGTACTAGTTATATAACTAATAACACCTTTAATACATCTTCTGCTCAAGTTAGATTTTATATGTATATTTCATCAGTTGCATATGCTGCATCTGGAGACAGTATTACTTTAGCTCAAATCTCTGGAGCTTCTGGCATAATAGCGTCTTTAAATCTTTTAGATACAGCTTCTGGACCAGTTATACAAGAAGTTAATTCTGTAGGTACAACTAATGCTCAAGGTACAAATATAGTTCCTCTCAATACTTGGAATTATATAATTTTAAATATAAATATAAACTCTACTACAGGTTCTTTATTATCCTATCTAAATGGTCAACTTCAAGCCTCTCTATCTTCTCAAAATACAGGAGTATCAAACATGACAACCCTTAGTCTAGGTGCTGTAACAGATAGTACTTCTGATAGTATTAATATGAATATAGATAATGTTAATGTTGAAAACACTTCAGGTATATCAGTTTTAAATTATGATAATCCTACTCCATATTCATATCCTACACCATATTTCGAATTTTTAGGAGGATTTGATAACGGTTCTGCTATAAATAATTATGGTGTATATTTTGGTACAAGTGCTACTGGTTATCCAAGTACAACTCAGAGCACAGAAGGTTATGCTTCATCATCTCTTTCTACAGCAGGAATGTATTATTTAAATATTATGATTTATGACAATTTAGCCAATTCATCTTCTATTAATATAAATTTTGAATATAATTTTTATCCTTCTGGTAGTTCATCTCCAAATGCTCCATCATCTCTTGCTCAATTTGATTCTAATGGAACAACTGCAATAACAAATGATACATGGACTTCATCGGGAGTCTCTACCAATATAGTATTTACTATTTCTATGTCTTCTCCTAACTCTACGGATACTCTTACACCTGAGATAGAGATAGAACCAAATGGAACAGCTTTTTCAGGAACTCCTAATTATTCAGGGAGTGCAGTAAGTTACTCAGGTACATCAGTTACAGGAACAGTAGATGTAACTGGACTTACTAATTGTGCAGGATATCATTGGCAAGCTTTTGTAAAAAATTCAGTAGGTCTTAGTTCTCCTACTGTATTTAATACAATCAATCCTAATTTTTCTGTTGCAGATACAGCTCCCACAGCTGGTTCTGTTTTTGATGGAAACATTAATGGAACTGAGGTTCAATCAACTCAATCCATATCTGAAATATCTAGTAATTGGACAGGATTTTCTGATTCATGTTCAGGGCTTGCATCTACTCCTTATCAGGTAGAAATCGGAACTACACCAGGTTCAAATAATATTTATTCTTTATCTAGTTCGGGTATAGTATTAAATAATCCTTCTCCTTATAATACAGATAGTGTATCATCTCTATCTTTGGAAACTGGTATGACTTATTATGTTACAGTTATAGCTACAAATAATGCGGGATTAAGTACTCAAGTGACATCCTCGGGTCAATCAGTAATGCCTACATTATCATTTTCTTTGAATTCTACAAATATTAATATGGGAAATTGGAATGCTACAAATTCATATACAACAACAAATACATCCACAATATCTGTGCTTACAAATGCTTATAATGGATATTCTATTTTTGCTTATGAATCAGGTTTGATGCAATCTCAAGAAGGTAATACAATACCTAATTTTTCTGTAGGCACATATGCTTCTCCAGCTCTATGGCCATCGGGTGATTATGGTTTTGGATATACAAGTTCTGCAACAGATATAAATGGATCAAATCTATTTTCATCTGGTACTCTCTATGCACCTTTTTCTTTAACTGGACCAGGAGATACTGTTGCTCAAAATACGACAAATATAACAGGGGCAAATTATACCGGTAATCCAACTGCTTATACTATTTACTATAAGGTTGCAGTGCCTTCAACTCAGGCTGCAGGAACTTACCAGACAAATATAATTTACACAGTAGTTTCATCTTTTTAATTATGAAAAAAAATATAGCTATATTTTTGCTTTTTTTTGTAATCTTATCCTTAAAAAACTTTGTTTATGCAAAGACTTATTCTTTAACGATATATCCTTCATTGAATGAAGTGAATCTTACGAGAGGAGATAGTTATACTTATTATATAAATCTATATAATTCAGAAAATATACCTGTAGCAATTAATGTTTATGCTCAAAATTTTGGAGTAGCAGGTCTAAATGGAAATGTTAGTTTTATAGAAGATAAATCAAAATTACAATCGGCTTCTTGGTTTCATTTTAAAAATACTTCTTTAGTTTTATATCCTTATGAAACAGTGAAATATCCTGTTACAGTAGATGTTCCCCAAAATGCTTATCCTGGTGGGCATTATGTATCTATATTTTTTCAAAAAGTGAATAGTATTAAGTCTACTCCTAGTGTAGGAGTAATACCTAGAATAGGCTCATTATTTTTCATAACTGTTGGAGGAAATGTTTATTATAACGCTCAGATAAAAAAAATAAGTATATTGTCAAGTATATTTCATATTGGAAATACATATTTTCCTTTATTTTCAATGAATAATATTAAGACTTCAACTATAATAAAAAATCTAAGTAATGATTATATAGTTGAGAAAGGTAAAGTTTATTTAGAAAATACTTTTAATCTAAATAAAACTAAATATTCTTTGCCAAAACACATAATATTACAAAATGAGGCTAGATATCTTAATTCTGTAATAGATGCAAATATAGGAATAGGCACATATAAAGTGTATACAGCAATAGATTATGGATATAATCAAAAAGTAATTGTGTCAAAAAATATAATAATTATACCTTTATTTTTTTTACTATTGACATTTTTTATTATATTCTTTACATTGGTTATAATATTAATAAATATTATATTTAATTTTATAAAATCGATATATGAAAAGTAGTAATCATAAAATAAATTTATTTATTAGAAGAGGTATATCTTTTCTAATATCATTTTCTTTAGTATTTGTGTCTTTAATAGTTAATATTAATGCAGCAACTGTAACTGTTAATCATGCGTCAATTACTCTTTCAAATTCAAATCCAGGTTCTGTAGCTAATGAAGATATAGCTTGGACTCCGTCTAATACTTCAACTGCTGTTTCTACAATTTTTATTACTTATGCAACAACAGCAACAGGTACAACTGTTCCTACAGGATTGAGTGTTCCAGCAACACCTACAATATCTTTGACAGGTTTTGGAGCAGCAACTGCAACAGGTTCATATGCATCAGGTGTTTTGACAGTAACTCTTTCTACTGCAACTGTAGCTTCTTCTTCAGGTGTAAGTGTTACGGTTGATGGAGTAACAAATCCTTCAGCAGGAGTGTTTTATGTTCAAGTTAATGTCTCATCTACTACTGCAACATCAGGTACTATAGATTATGGAGTTATGGCAACTGAGACTGTTGCTCAAGTGACAGTTTCTGGAACAATGGATCCGTCTTTATCATTTTCTATAACAGGTATTGCTTCTGGTACAGCTACATCTACAACAGGTGGACAGAATGCTACTACAGTTACAACAACAGCAACAGCAATACCTTTTGGAACATTTTTAATTACAACAACAAATGTGGCTGCACAGCAGATTACAACAACTACAAATGCTAATTATGGTTATACTGTGACACTTCAAGAGAATCAAGCTCTTACATCTTCATCTAGTGCAACCATACCTGATGTTACTGCAGGTGCTTGGACAACAAATAGTACTACAGGTTTCGGGGTAAATGTTACAGGAGGTGATGCAAATACTACTTTATTTACAGGAAATACTATTTATGAACCAATACCTCATAATACATCAACACTTACATTAGCTACTAAAACATCTCCTACTTCATCTTCTGGTGATTCAGAATATGTAAATTTCCAACTAGGAGTTACTGCTGCTCAGCCTGCAGGTACTTATACTAATAATATAGATTATGTTGTAACACCTACATATTGATCAGTAGGTGCTATATTTTTTAAGTATTTGTTGATATAATTGCTATATCTTAAATATAGGTTGTTTTTAATGAAAAAAATTATACTATCTTTGCTACCTTTGCTACTTTTTTTATCTTTAATGGTTTTTCCTGGTATGGTCTTCGCAAAAGGTATATCAGGACAATCTTTAGGAATGATAATTTCTCCTCCTGTATTTTCTAATATAACAGCAAATCCTGGAGGTATAGTTTCAAATGTTATAAAAGTATATAATACCTCTCCTAATCCTTTAAATATTACTATGCAAGTAGATAATTATTCAGCAATAGGAGATAATGGTGCTGTTCAATTGCAAAATTCAAATCAAAATTCTCAATATTCTCTAGCTTCTTGGATAAGTGTATCTCCTAGAAATTTGTATATCCTTCCAAATTCGTATAAATATGTTAATTTCACAATTAATATACCTATAAATGCTCAACCGGGAAGTAGATTTGCTTCTATTGTTGCATTTGCTTCAGGGAGAAATACAGTTACAGGTTCTCAAGTTGGAACAAAAATAGGATCATTAATACTTCTTACTATAGCAGGTAACGCTAAAGTAGATGCAATTCTAAATAGATTTAGTGTAAGTAATTTTATTTCAAATAATGGAGTGCTTACATTTACTCAATTGATAAAGGATACTGGAAATGTAACTTTGAGACCTACAGGAAGTGTTGTAATTACTAATATGTTTGGTCAAAAAGTAACAACAATACCTTTACAACAAAGAGATATTATTCCTAATGCTGTAAGAAAAACAGAAGAAACTTTAAATACAAATGGTTATTTTGGAGTTTATACTGCATCACTTTTTGTTAATTATAATAGCGAAGGTAAGGGTGGAAATCTTTTTAAATCTATTACTTTTTATGTTATACCTATAAATGAAATTATAATAATAATACTTATAATATTAGTGTTATTCATATTTAGAAAGAATATATTTAGAGCTTATAGAGCATTCTTTTCTAAAAATTAAATGTTACAAAAATATAGATTATATATCTTGATAGTTATATTACTATTATCTGTTTTTAGTACTAAGATATACGCAGATACAGGGTCATCTCAGTATTATTCTGTATCTGTAGGTGGAACAATTTTTCCCACTACAGTTGTATTTGAAGGTTATACTTCCCCTAAGAGTATTGTATATATAGAGCAAAACAAAATATTATTAACAACTGCATTATCCAATTCTTCAGGGTATTTTAACACATCCATTATCAATATATCTCAAGGTATAGAACAATATTCTATATATTCTCAAGATCAAAATAATATAAATAGTTCTACTTTTACAGTGTATGATAATATTCTAGGAGATAGGATTAATATTATTTCTAACATAAATCTTTCTCCTACATTTAAAATTACATCTAATAATAATGTTTTGAACATAACAGGATTTGCAACACCTTTGAGTAGTGTGGAAATTTTTATCAATGGAATTCAAAAGTATACTTTGAATGTTAATTCTCAAGGAGAATGGAGTACTGATATAAATAATTTAGAAACAAATAAATATATATTTAGTGCGATAGATATTACTCCTACTGGAATACTTTCTAATACTTCACTTTCTGAAACCATTAATTTTATTCTAGTTAATAATAACAAGAATAATTCACCTGTCATTAATCAACCTATCATTCAACCTATTGAAGTTTCTCCTAATACTAATTCTGTCAAAATTCCTCCTATTAAAACAATAAATAAAACTAAACCTCCAACAATACATAAAAAAAGTATAAATATTAAAAAAAATAATTATCCTATAAATAAAGTTGTAAATAAAAAACCCTTCTTTGTATTACCTAAAATAGATGGAAAGGTTGTAGTTAAAACAGCAATTATAAGTGCTTCTATATATCTTATTCTTATCATATTTATATTTTTAATATAATATGATAACATTCTAATAGATGTTTAATAAATTAAAATATATACTATCTTTTTTGGTAATAGTACTTTTAGGTGTTTATATTTATACCTCAGTGAGTCTTTTTCCTAAGCTTTCCGAATCTTACTATTATACAAAAAATGTTACATCTTCGTATAATAATAAAAATAATAATGGAAGTCTAGGGAATACCCAAAAAACAGGATTAGAAAAAATTGTATTACATAAAAATTTTAATACTACTTTTTTTTCTAGGCCTATTGTTTCTGGTGACTATTCATTTATAGATACTGCTAATTATTTTCAAACTTATGGAGTAAAGAATCCTAATTATAAAGGTTCAACAATGAAAATTGATAATACAACAGGTAAAGTTTTATGGGAAAGAAAATTTCCTAATTTGGTTATGAATACTCCTTTAATAGTTTCTGAAATTAATACAGTTTTTGTAGGAATTGGAAATGATGAATTTTTTTATAAATCAGGTAAATTAATTAGAGGTACAGGAGTAAGTGGTATATATGCTTTGAATATAAATACAGGTAAAATTCTATGGAAATTTAATACTGTAGGTCAAAGAAAGCCAACTTTGGTATATAACAATAATATTGTTTATTCTGTAGGTGGAAATGGAGTTTTATATGCACTTTCTTCTTCTACAGGTAAAGAAATTTGGAGTTTGAATTATGGATCTATAACTTCGCAAGGATCAATAACATTGGTCGGAAATAATTTGTATTTTGGAGGAGCAGATCCTTATAAATTATATGATGTAAATATATTATCAAGAAAAATAGTATGGTCTAAAAATTTTGGAGCGTTAGGTATTAATGGAGGATTAGATGATACAACTATTGCTTATAATTCAGGATATTTGTATACAGTAGGTACAAAGTTAGTCAACTACAAACAAAATAAAGGTTATGATTATTTATATAAAGTTAATGCATCTAATGGAGATATCCTATGGAAATTAAATGAAGGATATGGACTAATGAATCTTCCTTCTGGAGCACAGATGGAAGGGACAGTTCCTACAATAAGTGGGAATAATGTTTATGTTGGATCTACTACTTCTCAAAGAATATTATGTGTATCAATAAATAATGGAAAAATATTGTGGTCAAAAAAATCTATTGGATTAAATAATAAACCTTTTATTATAGTTGGCAAATATCTATATTATGATAATGCTTTAGGAAATATACTTGTATATAATAAAAATAATGGAGAATATGTGGCAGAAAGGACAACAGGAGCTGCTGTTGCTGTAAGTGGTTTAACATATATAAATAATAAATTTTATGCAGATACAATAAAAGGAGATCTATATATATTTAATTAAAAGATATGGAATATGCAATAGAAATTGATAATTTCTCTAAATCATTTGGAATCGTAAAAAGTGTTAAAAATCTTACTTTATCTGTAAAATATGGAGAAATTTATGGATTTTTAGGTCCTAATGGAGCAGGGAAGTCTACAACTATTAAGACTCTAGTTGGTATATATAATAAAGATCAAGGAATAATTAAGATTGATGGAAAAGATATTTCAGATCTTTCATATAAAAAATATATAGGATATATTCCTGATGAACCTTATATATATGAGGGTTTAACACCAAAACAATTATTATCTTTTTTTGCTGAATTATATTCTATTCCTAAAAAAGAAATAGAAGAAAAAGTTAATAAAGCATTAAAATATTTTTATATTGATGAAGATTTGAATTTACAAGTTCAAGATTTTTCAAGAGGGTCAAAACAAAAATTAGTTATATCTGCAGCATTTATGCATAATCCAAAAGTACTTATTATAGATGAACCTATGGTAGGATTAGATCCTATATCTTCTATTAAATTTATAAAATATATAAAAGATTTTGCTAAATCTGGAGGCGCTGTTTTTGTATCAACACATGATTTAGATATTGCATCGAAATTATGTGATAGGGTAGGGATTATAAATAAAGGTAAATTAATAATAGAGGGGAGTATAAAAGAGATTGAAAAATTAACTAATAAATCTAATTTAGATGAAGTTTTCTTTAGTGTTATAAATGAAGAGTAATATTTTTTTGAAATATGATAATATCGCAAATTCTAGATATTTTAAAGAAAAAAATATTGCAAGGAAGTTTGTTATATTTTTTTTTATAATATGTCTGTTTTTACTAATTTTATTAGAATTTATATTTTTTTTCGATATATTTCATGTTTTAAAAACTTCTGATATTTCTTTAAATGTATATTCTGTTATTATATCTTTAGTAATTCTGTTAATTTTATTATTAGCTTTTATATCTAGTTTCTCTCAATCTCTTCAAAGTTTTATTCTTGAAAAAGATCAAGAGTTTATTCTTTCTTTACCTATAAGTACGAATGACTTTATCGATTATAAATTTATTAAAATATATATTGTGTCTTCAGTAATAATGACAATTTTTTCAATTCCATTAATTTTTTCTTATTTATATATTTTTTCTTATTCATATATATATTATATTTTTTCAATTATAGATATTCTTTTAATATCTCTTTTAGTTGTAAGTTCTAGTTTTCTTCTAACATCTATAATAAATATAATATTTAGAAAATTTAATTTATATATAATTTCTTCAATATTTTTATTATTATTTATAATATTTAGTATATCTATTACAATACAATCAGCACCTAATATTTCACTGCTTTTTAATGTTTTAACAATAAAACATTTCGAAAATATTTTTAATATAAAACAAATATTATATTCACCTCAATATTTATTTTCACAAATATTATTAAATATTAATTATGTAAATAATACTTTGATTCTTTTTACTGAAAGTATTTCTGCTTTTGTACTTTTTCAAATTGTATCAAGATTTGATTATCTAAGAATCATAAAATATCATAAAAAGAGTTTTTGGGGAATTAGTAGTTCTAAAGTCATATTATCTAGGGATCTAAATCATTTTATAAATGAAGAAATTCAAATTTTTAATTCAGGAATAATTATTTTTATATTATTTTTTATGGTATATATAGTTTTTCAAATAAGTAAATTTTATCTCTATAAATATAATATATATTTATATTTAGGGATTATTATATCTATAAGTTATATGATAGTCCTTCTTAGTCTATATTTTGTATTTCCTTCTTTTTCACAAGAAGGTAGAGCAGGTTGGATAATATTTTCTTCTCCTATAAAAAGAATTGATATATTTTTACAAAAAATTAAAGCATCTAATATTTTTGTCTTAATACATGCCTTTATATTAATTATATTTATATCTTTATTTATAAAATTATCTGTGTATAATATTTTATATTTTTATTTATTTATTATATTGACATCTTTAGGTATCTCTATTTTATTTACATCCATTGGTGTGGGGTTTCCTAATTTTTCAAAAAGAGATATTCAAGATTTATCAACTACTCCAGCTGGATTATCTGTAACTTTTATATCATTTATATATGTTGCATTACCTATATACATTTTTTATCTATTTGGAATATTAATCTCTTCTATTTTTTTCATAGGATTATTTTTATTAATATCTATAGTTTCTTTACATATTGGAAAAAAGAAAATTCAAAATATAGATTTTTCTGTTAGAGCTTAAAATATATATTAGTATATTTTTTGGAAAAGTATTAACTCAATTTGTATCAATCGTGTTTTTTATTGTCAAGAATGCCCCTAATAACATTAATAAAGAAAATATTATTAATACTATTATGTCTAATAATAAAGTATGTGAATTCAAATTTTTTCCTTTAATCATAATGATTCTAAGTCCTTGTACTGCATAAGTTAAAGGTAAAATATTAGAAATAGTTTTTAATACAGGAGGTTCAGTATTAACTGTAAAAATTATTCCAGAAAGTAGTACTTGTGGAATTATAACTAGAGGTATAAATTGTATAGCTTGAAACTCTGTTTTAGAAAACATACTAAGAAAGATTCCAGTATTAACAGCTGAAATTGTTAATAAAAATTCAATAATTAATATGTAGAGAATATTTCCTATATTATACATATTTAAAACATATAAACTAAATAATAAGACTATTACTGCTTGTACAAATGATAGTAAGATGAATGCTATCATATATCCAAAAACAATATCAGCCTTACTTAAAGGACTTGCAATAAGCCTCTCTAATGTTCCTTCAGACCTTTCTCTTAAAAAAGATACTGAAGTTATAAGAAATACAAGAAAAAATACAATTATACCTATAAAAGCTGGTCCAAAATAGTCTAATATATTAAGTTTAGAATTTCCGTATAAATAATGAATTGATTCTTTTATTTTCATTCCTTTTATAGAATAAGCTTTATTTATATTACTTAATAAATTCTGAACTTCTTGTGGTTGACTTCCTTCTAGATATATATTTGGAGAAATAGTATGGTTTATTAAAAAATTGTTTGTAAAATTTGAAGGAAAAATGATATATCCTTGTATTTTATTTGATAGTAAATCTTTTTTTAATTGATTAATATTTTCTGTTTTTATATTTATATCTTTATTATGTAATAAATTATTACTAAATTCTTTTCCTAAAAATCCTTTATCTTTATTTTTTAAACCTAAAGTTAAATTTGTACTTTGACCTAATAACATATATCCTAGTAAAAGAAGAATAATTAAAGGAACTATAAAAAATAAAGCTACAGTTCTTTTATCATTTTTAAATTGTTTTAATATCCTTATTACTATGGATATAATATTTTTTAAATTCATTACATTATTTAGATAATTTTAAAAATGCATTTTCTAAATTATTAGAATTAGTTTTTTCTAATAAATGGGAAACACTTCCTTCTGCAATTAACTTACCAAATCTAATTAAAGCTAATTTATCACAATGCTCTGCTTCATCCATAACATGACTAGACACTACTATAGTAGTATCATTATTTTTAGATATTTCATTAAAATAAGACCAAAATTGAGCTCTTAATAATGGGTCTACACCTACAGTTGGTTCATCTAAAAAAAGTAGTTTAGGTTTATGAACCAGAGCACATGCGAGAGAACATCTTTGTTTCATACCTCCACTTAATCTAGAAACTTTTTTATTTTTTATTTCATCTAATTCTACTAAATCTAAAATGAAATTTATATTCTTTTCTGCATTATATATAGATGCAAAAAATTTTATATTATCAAATACAGTAAGATCTTGATATAAAGAGCTTTGTTGAGGCATATAACCAATGTTTTTTAAAGTCTCTTTACTACTCATGCCTTTTTTTATTATAAAAATTTCTCCTTTATCATAATTAAGAATGCCAAGTAATATTCTTATCAAAGTTGTTTTTCCTGACCCATTTGGACCTAATAATCCATATATAGAACCCTTTTTTATGGATAATGATAAATCATCAATTACATTTATTCCCGAGAAAGTTTTTGTTAAATTTGTCACTTCAATTATATTCATAAATTATATTATAAACTTATGAATATATAATACAATATTATCTATATACATCAAATCTGTATATTAGCTAAATTCTATTTGTATAATCCTAACTCTTTGGATGCGAGTATAAACATTGAATGGCTCCAACATAATGGAGATACAGATTTTTGTATATTATTATCAAAAACCTGTTCAGGTATATTAGTACCTTTATTAGGTAAAGCTTTTTGAAAATATTCCATTGCTTTTTGTTTTTGTCCCATTTTATTTAAAACTATAGATAGCCAAAAGTTAAGTAATGGCCAGAAACCTGCCCCTTTTTTTCTATGTTGCGTATCTATCATCCATCCGTCATATTCATCATTCTCGTATCTATAAACACCAAAATCTTTTACAATTCTCTTTTCTATTTCACTAATTGTATTTTTTGTAATAAAATCTTCTGAAGAGATTACATTAAAAGGCCAAATAACACCTAATACACTTGCATCAATCTTATCGTCGTTCAGTTTACCAAAAGATCTAAATAAGTGATCTTTTGAATTTTTTAATATTAGATTTTTCATTTCAGTTGCAGTTTTTATGTACTTATTATTTGGGAAAAATTTATTTGTCTCTATTAATCCTGCATAGCATGATGCCAAAGAATATGTGAAATTTTCTTTTAGATCAGGGAAGCATAATCTTTCTTCCCATATATCATTTGTAACAAGCTTAAAATGATCATTTTTCCAATTTTTGCATATACCATCTGCAGATTTTATAACTAATTTCTTGTATTTATCAGGAATCTTTCCTGTCTTTTTAAAATGGTGAGAAACAGCATATAAAACAGCTCCTGTTTGATCTGGTTGGAAACGATTTAATGCTTGTAGACCATTAGCATAGTATTTTTCATAAAATAACCCAGTTTCCTTCCATCCTTCAGCTCTTTCTAAAAGCCAATCAAAAAATTTTTCTTGAATATTTTCTACACCTAAAATATCTAAAGCCATACATGCATATGAAGCATCTCTTGGCCATACATAAAAATAATTTTTTGCTTCTTTAGAATAAGATTCTTTAGTTGAATTAGCTGCAACTATAGCTCCATTTTCTAAACAACAATCTAATATAACCTTTTTACTTGCTTGTATAAGTTTTTGATTCATAACTCTATTTTATATTGTATCCAATCTATCTAGATTATTCAAT
>JAJYFR010000013.1 GCA_021785355.1 bacterium | reverse complement strand
AGGAGCAGGCGCTTATGCAGAGTGACAAGACATACAGGTATGAAGTAATGCCAACACTGGGGCAGGATCCGCAGGGAAGAATGTTCTATAAGGGGAACTCCGAAAGGAGAATTACATATCTGGTAATGAACAAACTTTCAAAACTTGGCACGACCAATATTGTTATAACTGATGAGCAGAAAGGAAGTGAACATCTTACAGTAGACGGAGTAAGCGACTATGTTGCCGACGGTGTTATAGAATTAAATACATTAAATACAGGAAACCAAACTTCTAGAATAATTAAAGTATCCAAATTACGTAATTCTAAGATAGATCTAGACTTCAAATATATGGAAATTAGCGAAAAAGGGATAGTTATAAGCTAGAGATGGTAATAGTGGAAACCGATTCTTCAAATTTTTTCTTTGATAGAGTTTTAACAAAAATGTCTAAGATTAATGTTCCAGGTTATATTTCTTCAGAGTTTATTAATTCAGAAGGGAAAAAAGTTTTTGAAAGAGTAGTATTTCTTCCTGAAGATTTTTTTTTAGAAATGGAAAATTCAATTATAAGAGAATATGGTAATAGGGGTAAAAATGATTTATATTGTATAGGCAAAAAGTTCGGATATAGATTTGCATTATTATTTAATTTTTCAGGGACTGATATTAAAAAATCACTTTCAATTATACTTAAGTTTTTAGAAGCGTTGTACGCAGAAAAAATTACTATAAAAGAAATTAATCTTAATAATAAAACTATAGTAATAGATACAAAAGAAATGGTTATAACAAGTAAAAATGGTCATGGATATATATTGCCATTGGGAGGGTTTGCGGGAATTTGTAGTTATTTATTAAAAGATAATTTCATTTGGTGTAGAAGCACTAAAGTTGCTGATGGGATTTATGAACTTACATCTTCTCCGAAGACAAGTGTGGATAAAATAGAATTTGATATTGATTGTGAGATGGATTTGGAGAGAGTAGATGATAATTATGAAGTTTATAACTCATCAAATATTAAAGACGATAACCAGTTAAATATGCAAAAACTTGTAGAATTTGGAATTTTAACTTATGAAAAAGGCAAATTAAACATGTTTTCTGTTTTTAGAATGGTGCCGATAGAAATTTTTCTTTTGTATTCAATGGAAATGTTAGATGAAAATATAATATTTCAAGCTTGTTATAATACATTCTATAAGATTAGTACTTTTGTTGTGAATAAAAAGATAGATCCGAAGACATATATTGCACAAATACTTACTGCGTTAGGATTTGGGATTGTGATTGTAGTGGTAAATAAAGATAGATTAGTTTTTAATTTTACAGGATATCCTTGGATGCCTGAAGAAAGAGGAAGAAAGTTTAGTATAATTAAAGGGGTTATAATCGGATTCATAAATGGTGGTTCTGGCAAAAAAATTGATTTAGATAGAGTCGAGTATAAATTAGTTGATAAAGATTATTTATTAACTTTAGAATTCGTTTATGTGAATTAGATGGTTGTTAATAAATTTAGTATTACAGAGTCGTTTATATTTACTATATATTTTTTTGTGGTTTTGCCTGGAGCGGCCATTGGTCTTTTTGCTTCTAAAGGAGTAGATATTAGTACAATATTTTTGCTGATGATAGTTATAGGATTAGTTGATATTAGTGCAAATGTTTTGAATAGTTATGCAGATTGGGAGATTGATATAGTTAATAAGAAAAGAAATAATCTTCATGAAAACTTTTCTAAAAAAACTTTAATTTATGTTTATCTAATTATGATAGCGGTACTTTATTTCATCATTTTGCTTTTAAGAGCCTCTATTTATTTGTTAACAAGCATTACTATATTTGTAATTGTAGGAATTATATATTCGGTCTTACTTAATTTCAAGGATAAATCGCCACATAGTTATATATTGATTGGATTATCATATGGAGCTTTGGCGTTTACCATAGGTTTTTTCTTAGGGTCTTCTTCTTTTAGTAATTATCTGAAATGGATACCTTTTGTAATATTTTTGACTATTGCAACAATAGCACATACAATAACCAAAGATTATGCAGATGTTAAAGGAGATTCTGAGAATAAAAAATTAACATTCCCAGTAGTTTATGGTAAAAAGACTACAATTAAAATACAAGTAACACTTATGATATTGGCATATTTGTTACTAACATTTCTTATATTATTTAAGCTATTGGATATTTGGTTTGTTTTTGGTTTTGTAGGTTTTATTTTTGGTATGTATATATGTTATAGAGTAAATAAGAGCACTACAGAAAAAGAGCTAAAAAAGATAGCTTTATATAATAAAATGAATCATTTTTTGATGAGAATTGTATTTATTATTGTTATTCTTTTATAAGGTCTTTATTATGATAAACAGAACCATTGATATTTTAGTCATTGGTGCTGGTCCTGCTGGATGTTCAGTTGTTATGGATAATTTCCAAGATAAAGAAATTTTATTAGTCGATTCTGTTTCGTTACCTAGAGATAAACCTTGCTCTGGGCTGTTGGTAGAAGAAAGTCAAAAGATACTTAAAAAGATGAATATACCTAAAAAAGTTTTTGGTACTCCTGCGGAATTAGATCTGAGATATAAAGATTTTGATAATGATATAGAATTTATTGAAAATAAAAAACTTGGAAACACGGATAGGAAAAAATTAGATAGTTGGATATTTGGTAATATTGACAAAGATGTAGAAGTATTAGATAATACAAACATATCGAAGATAGAATTAGGGGAAGAGATAAAAGTAACTTTAACGACTAATGGGGAGGAGCAAACATTTAAAACTAAATATCTTATAGGAGCTGACGGAGCAACTTCTAGAGTAAGAAAATTGTTAGGATTTTCTCCGGAATTTAAATATAGAACTTCACAAAATTTTGTAGAAACAGATAAAGAGATTGATTATTGTGAATTTATTTATTGGAATAAACTTACAGATTGGTATTTGTGGGCTCTGCCAAAAGAAGAAAATTTAGTAGAAATAGGTGGAGCTTTTAAACAAAATATCGATAGTAATCATGCTTTAGATATTTTAATGAAAAAATTAAATATTAATGGAAAGATAGTTAAAAAAAGACATTGGTTACTTTCACAACCTAGAAAAAGAGGAGATATTTGTTTAGGTAATGGAAAGAATATTTTTTTAGTAGGAGAGGCAGCAGGGTTTATAAGTCCGAGTACGGGCGAAGGAATAAGTTTTGGGCTTAGAAGTGGCATTATCTTATCAGAAGCACTTAAGTCAAAATGTCCATTTTATGAATATGAGAATAAAACAAAGAAACTTGTACAAGAAGTTATAGATAAAGCAAAGAAAGCAGAGGCTATAGCTGATCCGAAACTTAGATATAAATTACTAAGCACTATGAACGAAACGTTACATTGAGGAAAGTTTTATTGTTACTTTACAAATTTTGAACAATTACCTTCGATACTGCAGATAGCTGGTCATCTGTTTGTAGCTTCTTCTCTGCAGAATTACAGCCTTCTCGCCTTTGTATGCTGCCGCTACACCGCTTCTGGCCTTGACTATGAATCCGCACTCTCCTTCAGTTACAAGCACTTCCGCGACATTTTTCATTGATGCCAGTTTCTTTGCGTATTTATGTGCATTTGCATTGCTTTTAGGCTTTATGAAGAAGAGATCATAGTGGTGGCCGCTTATTTTTATTGATGCGTGTCTGCTGACTTTCATGATAAAACCTATTCTTAACTACAAGATATTGTAGAAGAGTAAATACTAAGAA
>JAJYFR010000007.1 GCA_021785355.1 bacterium | reverse complement strand
CACTTCCGTTATATACATTCACTCCTAAATAGTAATTAGATGATCCTTCAAATAAACTCCCCGTTAATGAAGAATACTCCCCTAACTGCGCATTAAATACTCCATTACTTATCTCATTCGATGGACTATTCGTATTCGAAAAATATTGCACCTCTCCCCACACCGCTCCATTCAATGTTCCTGATGTTGTCCCTGCACTACTCATCCCTCCTACCGTAGGTGTTGCTCCTGGTGTACACGATGTGGCTGTACTACTCGTATATATACAAAATGCTATATAGTAATTCCCCGTTAATAAATTACCCGCTGAATTCTCTAGTCTCCCTTGATAATTTAATAACGATTGCGGTGATGCTAATACAGTACTAGTAGAGAGTATCATACTCATTGATACTACCAATAATACACTCAGTATTGTTGTGATTCTTTTCATCCTTTATTCTCTTTCTATTCCTTATATATTATGAGATTTTTAAAACCTTGTCAATTATATCCTACTCTACGTTTTATAGTGTTTTTAAGGTGTAATATTAAAATAAGGAAAGAGTTTATTTGCTATTTGTCCCCACTCTACACAAGCTGTAGTTGCAGCATAATATTGGTTTAGAAGTGGTTTTTGAGGAGAATTCATCATTGTTAATAGTATAAATTTAGGATTTTTAGCAGGAGCATAAGCTACATATGTCATTACATAGTTATGAGTACTGTATTGACCTGGATGAGTTTTAGAAGGCATTTGAGCAGAACCTGTTTTACCTGCAATAATAGGCATATATGCACCTACACCTTCTGTATGTAAAGCCCAATTAGGTTCTCCTTGAGTTGTATATGTAAGCATTGAAGTAAGTTCACCTGCAACATTTGAAGATATTGGAGTAGAAAGAACTTGTGGCGTATAATTTACTGTTTTTCCTGAAGATGAAGTTATACTTTGAACAATATATGGTTGCATAATTTTACCCCCATTTGCAGGAGCATCATATGCGTCTATAATTTGAAGAGGAGATACTGATACAAATTGTCCAAAAGCATCTGTAGCTAAATTTGATTCATTCCACGATGTATAATTAGGTATAATCCCTGTCTCTTCCCCTTGAAGAGTTATACCTGTAAGTTTTCCAAATCCAAAACTTTTTGAAAAATTATACATTATCTTTGAGGATAAATATTTAGTAGCGACAATACTAGCACCTACATTTGAAGATAAAAGAAGTATTTTTCCCAAATTCATAACTCCATCAGGTTGCTTATTCCAATTATATATATTCTGACCTCCCACAGGAAATATACCGGTAGCATCATTTACTGTAGTAGCAGGAGTCATAGCTCCAGTTTGTAGTGCTGCTGCTGCCATAATAAGTTTTCCAACAGATCCAGGCTCGTATATAAAAGAGATAGCATTATTTTGAAAATTTGCATATTTATATTTCCAATAAGTATTAGGATTAAAACTAGGATAACTAGACATTGCAAGTATAGCTCCAGTTTTAGGATCCATTACAATTGCAGCACCAGATACAGCATCTTCTTTTTTAGTCCAATATGAAATTGATGTCGATACTATCTCTTGTATAGCAGGATTAATTGTTAATTTTATAGTATCTCCATTCTGCGGAGGAACAAAACTATAGTTATGATTAAGTAAAGGTATACCTAAAGCACTTTCAATTCCTTTAGAATATCCTGTTGTTCCCAACAGTGCTCCATTAAAATATCCCTCCACACCATAAAATCCTGAAATATCACCTTGATAATCTTTACCTAAAAATCCTAGTATGTGTGCAAATAAAGTATTATTAGGATAAAAACGTAATTCATGTTCTTGAAATGTCAAAGACGCTAGATTAGATAATTTACTCTTCTGAGAGTTAGTAGCATTTGCTGCAAGCTGTACCCAAATAAGTTTTGTCTTAAATAAAGAGGATACATATTTCTTATTTAATCCTAATACGGAAGAAACTTCATTTATAAAAGATTTTTTATCAATCACATTATTTAAAGAAACAAATACTGAGTATACAGGTCTATTTCCTGCCAAAATTCCTCCTGAAGAATCTTCTATTATACCTCTTAGAGGAGACATTGTATTTGAAAAAGAATTCTCTGAAGATGCTAATTGAACATATTTAGCATTGTTTATAATTTGAATATTAAATAACCTATATACTAAAACTAAGAAACCTAAAAATAATAAAAAAAGTAATATTAAGATTTTTCTAGTAAAAACAGACTCTTTCATTTTGAAGCAATATTGAAACTATATGCATTCTGAGGAAGATAATTAATATTATTTACATTTTTATACCCCTTACCTAGTACATTGTTTCTTATATTAACAATAGACTGATTAGATGATATTTCTGTTTGTAGATTTTGATTTTTAATATTTAGAGAATTATATTCAGAAACAAGATTCTGTACATTATAGCTATACGAATCTATATTATTCATCAAATATAATTGTCCAACTATTAAAGTAAATAGGAAGACTATTAATATTATTACTAAATTGTTTGATTTTTTATTTTCTTTCATAAACTCTCATTTTTGCAGATCTAGCTCTTTTATTCATAAAGATTTCTTCATCTGTAGGTAATATAATCTTTTTTTCTAAATTAAAAAATTCTTCACTCTCAGAAAAATAGTTTTTTACAATCCTATCTTCACCGGAATGAAAAGTTATAAGAACTACTCTACCACCATGCTTTAGAATATCGGGCAGTAGGAGCAAGGAATCAAATATAACGCCCAACTCATTGTTGATCTTGATCCTTAATGCTTGAAATATTCTTGATACATGATGATAGAGATAAGCTTGATTTCTAATACTTTTTTTTATAATAGCAACTAATTGATCCGAAGTTTCTATTCTTTCCATTTTTCTTGATTTAACTATATTTCGAGCTATTTGTTTAGAGAATGGCTCTTCAGAATATATTCTAAATATTCCTTCAAGCTCACTCTCATACATTCCATTCACGAGATCTTGGGCAGTAATTTTCAAATCTTTATTCATTCTCATATCCAATATACTGTTTTGCATATAACTAAATCCTTTACTCGCATCATCGATTTGAAAAGATGAGACCCCGAAATCATATACTATTCCATCTATTTTACTAATATTAATCGTATCTAAACTATTTTTTATATTAGAAAAATTTTCCCTAAATAGAAATATTTTATTCCCATTTATACTATCCTCCATACCTTTAAATTTTGTTTTATATTCTAAATAAAACAAAGATTTAAAATTTTTAATTGCATCCTCATCTATATCAAAACAAATTAATACTCCTCCGCTTAATCTTCTGAGTATTTCAAAACTTACACCTCCACCGCCCAAAGTTGCATCAATATAGATACCGTTTTTTTTGATATCAAGCTTATTTATAACTTTTTGTAAAAGAACACTTTCATGATACATCCAACGAAGATAGCTCATTTGCTATATTAGCTCCTGAATCTCTTAAATATTTTTCTCTCTCTTTCCACTTAGAAAAATCCCAGACTTCAATAAAATTCATCAATCCTAAAAATATTATCTCTCCGGATAAATTAGCATGCTCAATCAAAGAACTTCCAATAACAAATCTACCCTGTTCATCTAGATTAATATCATTTGCAGATCCTAATATAAATCTAGAAGTATCTCTAACACTGCTTACAGTAAAAGGTTTTGAGATAATATCTTTTATCATTAAATCCCACTTATCTAGTGGTACTACAATCAAACATTCTTCATACCCTTTAGTTATGATAATATTATCTCCGATTTCAGACCTAAATTTCTTAGGCATTACTACTCTATTTTTTTCTTGTAATTTTGATGTATATTCTCCTAAAATCATAAATTTATCATACTATAATTATCACCATTAATCACCACTTTCAACCACTATAATACTAAGGATAAAAAGAGTCAAGGAAATATACAAAAATATTATCAAAAAAGGATAAATTGACATAAAAATTACAAGTACTTTTACTTATAGGGTATTAAAATCTTTAAATTATGAAATAAATGAAAAATGGAGAATATGAAATTTATATTTATGATATATTTATTCTTCGGATACTTTATTTTCCAAAAATTCTATTATCTTCGATGCAACATCTATATTTAAATATTTTGAAAAACCTTCAAATCCTGGAGATCTATTTACTTCTAATACAAAAATCCCATTATCAGTTATTGCTATATCAACTCCTACAAAATCAGAACCATCTGCTCTCGCAGCTCTTATCGCTAAATCTTTTAATTCCAAAGATAAATCAAATACTTTACCTAATGCACCTTGAGATATATTACCTTTAAAATTATCTTCACTGTGTATCTTATCCATTGCACCAAGTACCACACCTCCCAATACTAATACTCTTAAATCATGTAATATTTTAAAATATGGTTGCAGCAGAAAAGAGACAGATTTTTTATTTTCTAATATATCTTTTAATTCTGATTCATTTTCGACTTTAAATAGATTCTTTCCCTGTAAACCCTTATTCGATTTTAAAATTAATGGATATTTAATTTCTGATTTTTCTAAAAACTTTTTAGTACTCTCAAATTTTGAAGATTCAACATAAAGTGTAGGAATAAGAGGAATTTTAAATTTATTTAATCTATAAAAATCATATATTTTACTTCTACTAGAAGCTCTTATTGTTTCTGCGTAATTAAAGACAAATTTATTATGAGATCTAAGATACTGTGATATAGTAAATTTATCAGTTTGTTTTTTATATTTATCTTTAATTATATTTATTCTCAGGATATAAGCATCGAAATCTAATATATCCGAACCGTTTATAGTTTTTATAAATAATTCATCACCTTTGAAGGAGAATACTATATCTTTTGGATCTAATAAAAAAAATTCATGTCCATTTTTAATACTAGCTTCTTTTATAGTATTCACATCAAAAAAATTATTAACATTCCCTCCTTTATTTGACCTTATTATTAAACAAATCTTCATAATATATATTGATATTCTAAATATTTTATAATTTCTTGTGCTACATTTATACCTAAATATTTATCTACTCCTTGAAACTGAGGAGATCTATTTACTTCCAAAAGATATAAAGAGTTTTTCCAAACGCCTATATCTATACCTACAAAATCAGCTTTATTAGTAAAATAAGATTTATATACTATATCTTTAATATCATCTGTAATAATAAAATTTTTCCCTATTGCACCTTGAGATATATTACCTTTAAAATTATCTTCACTGTGTATCTTATCCATTACTCCTAAAATTTTCCCACCGAGAACAAGAATTCTCAAATCATTTTTAAATTCAATATATGGTTGTAACATAAAATAAACAGAAGGATTCTCTTTTAATATTTCTTTTACTTCTTTTAGAGTTTCTATTTTAAATATATTCCTTCCTTGAGCACCATTGATATCCTTAAGAATATATGGAGCTGAAATATTTAATGATTTACATTGTTCTTCTATAAAATTTAAATTTTCTAAATGATAAGAAAAAAGAGTAGGTATAAGAGGAATATTTTCTCCTATATATTTAGAAAAAGAATATATTTTGCCTGTTCCACCTAGTCTTTCTCCTTCAATTTTATCTAAAACAATTTTATTATTATCTAGAAGATATTTTACTATCAAACTTTTTGAATTTTTTTTATTATTCGAAGTCACTGTAATTCCAAAATACCTAGGAATATATGCTTCGTATTCTAACAGATCAATTCCTGAATCTAAAAAGATTTTAAACTGATTATTAATAACACTAAACACTAAATCTTTAGGATCTAGTATATCGACTAAATGACCTCTCTTTTGAGCCTCAATCTTCATAGAGAGAACTTCATATGTTTTAGCTCTAGATAGAATAGCTATTTTCATTTATGATTGATATAATATATAATGAAAATATTATACATGTAAACATATGGAAAATGAAGTATTTGATCACTCTTTAGTTACAACAGGATTTGAAATTCCAGGATACACAATTGTTCTTAATAAAGGTGTAGTAAAAGGGATCATAGTAAGGTCTAGAAGTATATTAGGTAATATCGGTGCGAGCTTTCAGACTATATTAGGTGGTAATATTAGTTTATATACTCAACTTTGTGAAAAATCTAGAGATGATGCATACAATTTAATGTGTCAGCATGCAAAAGATTTAGGTGCAAACGGAATTATATCTATGAGATATGACACAAATGAATTAGCTCAAGGTATTGCAGAAGTTTTATGTTATGGTACTGCTGTAATTTTCAATAAAAATTAATTATGCTTGTTGTAGATATAGAGACAACAGGAATAAATCCTCAAAAAAATTCAATCATAAGTATAGGAGCTGTTAATTTTAAACATCCTAAAAAAAAATTCTATTCAGAATGCAAGATATTTGAGGGTGCAGAAATAAACCTAGAATCTTTAAAAATAAATGGGTTTACTAAAGCAGAGATATCTTTTGAAAATAAGGATAAAAAAACTTTGAGAAATGCACTTATTGAGTTTTTAGACTGGGTAAAAGAACAAAGAGATTCAGACGCTATTATAGCTGGTCAAAATCCAAGTTTTGATAGAGACTTTCTGATATATACATGTGAAAGATATCAAATTAGATTTCCATTTACATTTAGAACTATAGATCTCAATACTCTCACTGCTTTTTATATAATTAAAAATAATATAAATACAAAAATAAATAGTCTCAATACAAATAGGATATATACTCTACTTGGAATGCCAGAAGAGCCTAATCCTCATAATGCACTCACAGGCGCAATTATGGAAGCAGAGGCTTTTTCTAGACTAATATATGGCAAAAATTTAATAGAAGAATTCAAAGAATATAAGATACCTGAAAATTTAGTTCTAAATTCTTGAAAACATAAATAATGAGAATCTGCGTCATTACACATTCATACCAACAATACCATATATAATTTTTTAATTAATTGTAGTATCATACTGATAAATTATGTTACATACTAATATAGTATATCTTATAATACTTAATCTGTTTTTTATATTTGTTTATTTAACATCTGAATTTTTATTTAAAAAAGAATGTAAAACAAATAAATCTAAAGAGTATTTAAGAAAATTAACTCATATAGAGACTAGTATTCTTTTTATATTAGCGACTTTTACACTTAATCAGTTTTTTTTTATTTTACTTGTAATTGAGTCTTTAATATCTGTAATAGTTTCAAAATATTTACATATTTTTCATTCTCTAAATGATAGTAGGTCAAAGAAAGGAAATTGGGGAGGAATATTTTATGCATTAGCTCTAATAATAATAGCCCTCATCTTTTATAAGCAAACATATCTTATAAGAGAAGCTTTATTAGTAACAGGTATCTCAGATTCTCTTGCAGCACTTACAGGAATAAATATACCTATCAAACAATACAATATACTTAATGATAACAAGTCTATAATGGGAACTTTTATATTTTTCATATCAACTACATTTATATTTATAGCTTCGAATATAAATTATATACCCACTATGATACTTGCAGGAATACTTTCCATTACAGAATCTTTATCATTTAATGGATCAGATAATTTCACACTAATACTCATCACACCTATAATACTTATTCTAGGATGGGGATATGATTTGATAATCTTTTCGTTATTTCTTTCTATATTTGTATTATTACTCTTATTCCCACTTAAAAAATTTAACATTAAGAGCAAGTAAGATAATTACCCTATAAAACATTTAATTTGAACTCAAATTATATAGTTATTGTTTTAGCTTTTGCCAAACTTGGATATGTGACACTACTTTTCAAACCAGAACTATTTTTCACTAAATTATACAATTTACTAATATCAGAAGACATATTAACATAATCAACATTTTTATTTAATAAATGAAATTTACTATCTTTACTAATAAGTTCATTAAGAAATGAGCGAGAAGTATATTTTATGCCATGAAAATCTAGAATAATATTATCCTCTTGAATTTTAGATATTTCATCAAAAATAATACTTGCAGATTTACGTGTTATCAGACTTGAAGAATTAAAACAATTATATAAATCAATATTTTTACTTAACATAATCATATAAACTAAATTGATTAATTGGACTTTTAAATTTTAACATTATAATTGTACCTTGCCATGAATAATTTGACAAGTTAATAAATATTCCTTTATCTTTACTTGATTGAAAATAAGCCGCATTTCCAGACATAATAAAAAATTCACCTTTAAGTTCATTATTAATTAGTAATGCTTTTGTGGTTTTCAAACCTGTTCCTCTTTGTATTTCTCCAAATTCATTTTTTGCAGATAAACCTCTTTCTAATATACTACTTAGTGCATCTTTACTATTAATAACATTTCTCCCTGCATTTTTCAGAGAATTATATAAACCTTGACCATCATCAATAATACAAATTTCACATGAATTAGATTTCTGCCAATATTGTGAAAAGATATAAATATTTTTAGCCTTTGAATGTTCTTCTATATTAGCAAACATTTCTCCTAAAAAATAACTAATTGTTGTTTCTGTAATTAATTTTATAAATCTTTTCTCTGTAATAATATTGGTTTTTAATATACTCATATAATTATCATTTAGTAAATTTAATTGAGAATTTAATTCGTTTTCAGATAAATGGTTAATATCTAAATGTATAATAGGGATATAAGTTTTATTTGTAAAAATATTATCATACATATTTATTCCATTTGGAAATAATATTGTTTCTAGATAAGAGTTATTATTATCTTCATAAATATATTTTAAAGATTTACTATTAATTATAGAAGCTATTGGAGTTATTGATAATGGAGTAATAAATGAAAAAGAAGCTATATTTATATTTGAATTTTGAGATATACCTTCCAAATATCTTAAATTATTTATAAGTTCTTTTATTCTCAATAATGTATTACTATTTTTATTAATTTGTATCATTATTATTTAGGATTAATTAGTAATAGTATAAATAGGAATATCTGAAAAACCTACAGAATCTTTAATATCTAATATAAAACCTGATTTTTTTGATTCTTGAGCTGAATATGTCTTTCTCTCTTTGAACATTTTTAAAATTTCATCTATATTCTTATTAATCTTATTAAAAATAATCTTTGCCATTTTTAATTCATCTTTTTCCTCCCCTTCTACCTTTTCTTTTAAAAATTCTAAAAATAAAGGGATTTGACTTTGTATAATTATTTCTAGTGAATGTAAAAAAAATCCAAATGATCTATTTACAATTCTTTTTGTTCCAGAGAAAAATAATAAATTAGAGGTTGAATCTGTTTGTCTAATATTATGAGTATTCACAATAACATCTTTTAATCCTGATATAAAATTGAATAATGATGCTGCATAAAAAACAATATCTCCAACTGAAGATATATTTATCCTATATAACTTTACTCCAGAGCTTAACTGTTCTGTTAACAAGGAGATAAGTAAACTAGAAATCTTTTCATTTATACTACCAATAAAGTTAATATATACTCCAAGTTTCTTCTTATTCATATGTAGATATATTATAGCAATAAATTGAAATTTATAATATCTACTAAATTTATTAGACTATTCCCACTTAAAAAATTTAACATTAAGAGCAAATAAGATAATTACCCAAATTATCATACCGATAATATCTCCCCTAAGTATAAAAAGAGAATATCCATGTTCATACACACCTCTTAGAGAATTTGCAAGATACGTTAATGGAAAAAATTGAACTATATTTTGAAGCCATACAGGCAAACCTTGTACAGAAAAAAATACTCCAGAAAGAAACAACATAGGCAAAGTTATTAGATTTGCTATTGGGAATACAGTTTCTGTTTTATTAGAAATTGATGATATAAGTAATGAAAGTGTTACAAACATTAAAGAGCCTAGTATTACTATAATTGCAAGGTTAAGAAAGCCTAATATTCCTCCTTGTGGAATTACTTTAATAAATACTGAGGCTATAAATATTAATATAGCTACTTGTATCAATCCAAAGATCAATCTAGTAAGTGTAAGGGATGCTAGAAAATCTGATTTTGTAAGAGGTGTAACTGCTAATCTCCTCAAAACACCTAAATCTTTATAATTTACAATAATATTTATAACTGCAAATATTATCCCTTGCATCAAAGAAAGAGCTAATATACCTGGTATTAAAAAATCAAGATAACTATATGTTTGAGAATTTTTTATAAACTGTTGTCTAAATACAAAAGGAGATTTTATCCCTAAAGATGAGATACTATTTTTCAAGAAATTATACTCTATATTTGTAACGAATATCTCTTCATAAAAAAGATTTGTAGAATAGTGATTTAGATAGAAAACTACATTATAATTACTCGCGCCTACTTTCAGAGAAGATATAGGAGCTGGTTGATATATATATCTGTTATATACAGGCTGTATTACTTTATTTTTCGAAGGAATAATACTAATAATCAAATCTGTTTTTTCATTTTTTAAAGATTTGAGTGCCGAAGATTTTTTATTTATACTAAGAACACTTACATTTGAAGTTTTTTGAAGTTCATTTTTTAATTTTTCTACAAAAATTTTACTTGTAGGGTTATAAAGTATTTGTATATTTAACTTAGGAGTAGATGTTTGTGTATAAAAACTAAAGGCAAACATTATTGCAATTGGAAATAGAAAAGAAGAAAATAGAGCGAATCTATTTCTAAATGTCATCTTCAAACTTGCAATTGTAAAATAAAAAATTCTTTTAACCATATTATTAATCCCTTAAATTTTTTCCAGTAAGATCTATAAATACATCTTCTAAATTTGCTCTTTTATCAGATACAACTTTCTTTTTAAACCCTTTTTTTATGAGTTCTTCTATAAGTGCACGAGGTGTATTCATTTTTAGTATTAATCCATTATCCATTATTGCTACTTTATCTGCCAATACTTCTGCTTCATCCATAAAATGAGTTGTAAGTATAATAGTTTTACCTTTTTTCTTAAGGTTTGATACTATATCCCATATATGTCTTCTTGATTGAGGATCTAATCCTGTAGTTGGTTCATCTAAAAATAATACATGAGGATCATTTATCAATGAAAGAGCTATAGTAAATCTCTGTTTCTGTCCACCTGAAAGTTCTTTATAATAAGTTTTACGTTTTTCTTCTAATTCAACTTCTTTTAAAAAATCAGAAGGATCTATTTTAACATTGAAGAAATGAGAAAATAAAAGAAGAATTTCAGATAAAGTAAGGGAGTCAAAAAAATTATTACTTTGAAGAGATACTCCTATAATTTTTTGTAGAGGATGATTATTTTGAGAAACTTTTATTCCTGATATAAAAGCTTCACCAGAATCTATCTTACTAATTCCTTCAAGCATTTCTATTGTTGTTGTCTTTCCTGCTCCATTTGGACCTAATAGACCAAAGACTTCACCTTTATTAACCTCAAATGTCACACCTTTTACAGCTTCTAAATCTCCATATTTTTTCTTTATATTTTTTACTTCAATAACTGACATACAAATTGTATTGTAGAACTAAGATATGTAAATTACAATATTCAATCGGAAAAAACTTGAGGTGACCATTAAGAAGGTGGTAATATACAATCACTAATTGGTACTTGACGGTACTAATTAGTGTGGTATAATATAAGTAGTTTAGAAATAATTATATGGCTACAACAGTACAAGTAAAACTAACATTACCAAAAAAGATAAAAGATTATTATGATTCAAAAGCAACAGAATTTGATATGCAGACTTCTACTTTCATAAAATATCTACTTATAAAGAATATTGAAGATGAGGGTATTTCAACATATCAAGCCTCTAAATATTCCGAAAAGTATATTGCTGATGGATTACAAGAATATGAAACTGGAAAACTTGAAAAGTTTACTGATCACAAAGATTTTATTAAAACGGTATCTTAAAGCTGATAATAAATTATTCATCAAAATTTACTAATCAGTATAAAGAATTAATAAAAACTAACAAGAAACTCACTCTCAAAATTGATAAGAAGATAGACTTTTTTATAAATAATCCTTATCATCCATCACTGAGAACACACTAGGAAATCATAAAGAAGTTTATAAGTAGAAGTATAGATTAATACAAAATTATTAAGATAATCTTTTTGCAAGAAAAATAAATTCATAATAAGGTGAAAAGTGAATAATTGTATTGATAATATCTCTTTTTATCATACCTATATTTTAACCAGATATTTTTAAAAGTTGGGTATTAATTTTATCGGATTAAAATGGAGGTTGGTATCTGTTTGAAAATATTCGAACGGAACTCTTTGTGAGAGGAAAGGACAATTTCAAGTTTTTCGTGAGAGATAACCCTCTAAACAAAATTTTACAGATTTTGTTTTTTGTGAGAAATCCTTTATTTATTTGGGCGATTGATGACAAAATCAATTTCTGGAATTTCGGATTTTAAATTAATTATAACTTTTTCTACTACAGAATCAACGTCCATGTAATCTTTTAAATCGTTAGGATATTTTTCTTTGTAAATATCAGTTTGCATACCACCTGGAAATACTCCCAAAATTTTTATATCTAAATCTTTAATTTCTTTGCGGATTGACTCAGTTAATCCTTTAATTGCAAATTTTGATGAAACATAAGCAGATAGATCTGGTTTTCCCTCAAGTCCAGCAGTTGAGTTGATATTTATAATCACTCCATGTCTCTGTTTTTTCATTTGCGAAAGTGCAATTTTACATCCATAGAAATATCCAAAGAAATTCACATTAAAAAGATGATGTAATTTTTGTATATCAATTTCTTCAACTAAACTTGGAGCAATCTGAATTCCTGCATTGTTAATCCAAAAATCTATTCTCCTATATTTTTTAATGACATATTCACTAAGTTTTTTGACATTTTCAAAGACAGTTACATCGGCAAGAAAAAAATCAACAGATAATTCTTTTGCTGTGTTTTCTAGATTTTTCTCGTTATCACTGGAAATAATAATTTGAGCATCTTCTTTTTTTAATGCTTGAGCAAGTGCCTTGCCGAATCCTTGGCTTGCACCTGTTATTACTATAATTTTATCTTTAAATGTCATATTTTATTAATTTTAATTGCTCTAAAATTTTTATCCTTTCCTATTTTCATTTCGGTAGGTTTTAATAATCTATTATACTACTATTTATAGACTTATACATCCATATTCCACATCTCTAAATTTTGTCATCAAATACATCAATCGCATATAATCATATAATAACACTAAGGTATATAAATTACAATAGTTATCTCCCCTTTTATTTTATCCTTAAGCTTATTTGAATCTAAAATTTCTTTAGGAGTTCCATGAATTATTTCTTGATGCAACTTAGACATTTCTCTACATATTGTAATAGATGATAAAGGATACTCCTCTTCTAAAAAATTTAGTGTTTTATGTAATCTATGAGGAGATTCAAAAAAAATAGTAGTTATACCTCTAGAACTTTCTAATTCTTCTTTTATTTTATTTTTTTTCTTTGATAAAAACCCTATAAATATAAATTTATTTGAAGGAAGTGCTGAATATATCAAAGCAGGAATGATACTTGTAGGACCTGGTAAAACTTCAAAATTAATATTTTCATTTACTAATGCTCTTATAAGTTTATATCCAGGATCAGATATTGTAGGATATCCAGCATCAGAAATTAAACCAATTTTTTTGTGAGATTTCAGATCATTTATTATTTGAGGAATCAAAATTAATTCTCTTTGATCTACATATTTTTTAAGTAAAACTCCTTGAATATCAAATTTAGAAAGTATTCTTGATGTATGAGAAGGATTTTCACAATATAAAATATCTAAACTTTTAATTGTATCTATAACTTTTTTAGATATATCATCTAATGATCCTAATGGAGATGGTATTATATAAAACATTTATCTATATATTCTTTAATACCTTCTATACGTAGAGTCACCTGTTTCATAGAATCTCTATCTCTTATAGTAACTGTATTATTATCAATACTTTCCTGATCAACCGTAATACACAAAGGTGTGCCTATTTCATCTTGTCTTCTATATCTTTTCCCTATTGATCCAGATTCATCATAAACAACTCTAAAATAATTTTTCAAATCTGTATATATTTTTTTTGATAATACATCTATTCCATTTTTATTCATTAATGGAAATACAGCAATTTGAAAAGGAGCAATTCTAAAAGATAGAGATAGAACTGTACGAATACCAGTAGGAGTCTTCTCCTCTCTATACCCATTTGAAAGTAGAGCTAAGAATAATCTTCCTAATCCCACTGATGGTTCTACAACAAAAGGTATAATTTCTTTTTTTTGAGTTTCATCATAAAAAGAAAGTTTTTTCCCTGATAATTTTGAATGTGCTTTAAGATCATAATCTGATCTATTTGCAAAAGATTGTAATTCTTTAAATCCAAAAGGGAAATTAAAATATAGATCAACTGTACGCAGTGAATAGTGAGCTCTTTGATCTTTATTCAATTCAACTCTTTTAAGATTTTCCTTTTTTATACCAATTCTCTCATACCAATTTTCGAAATTTTCAAGCCATATATTAAAATCATCCTCTGCTCTATCAGGATATGTAAAATATTCTATTTCTAATTGTTCTAATTCTAAAGTTCTAAATATAAAATTTCCCGGAGTAATTTCATTTCTAAAAGACTTTCCTACCTGAGCAACTCCAAAGGGAAGTTTAACTCTTGAGCTCTTTTGTATATTATCAAAATTAGTAAAAATTCCCTGACAAGTCTCAGGTCTTAGATAAACAATCTCTGAAGAATCTTTAACTGGACCTAAAAAAGTTTGAAACATTAAATTAAAGTTTTGTGTAGGTAAAAATCTTTTTTTACAATTAGGACAAACTATATTATTTTTATCTATTAAAGAATCTATATCTTCAAGAGAAAATCCATCTACATCTATTTCTAAAGCCTCGTCTATAAGATTATCTGATCTATACCTTTTATGGCAACTACTACATTCGGATAGAGGATCTGAAAATTTTTCTAAATGACCTGAAGCTTCCCAAACTTTTGGATTCTGAATAATAGCACTATCTAAAAGAAGCATATTTTCTTTGGATAAAACAAATTCTTTTAGCCATTCATTTTTAATATTTTCTTTTAGAATTGCACCCAAAGGTCCATAATCCCAGGAATTAGAAAGACCTCCATATATTTCAGATGCGGGATATACAAATCCTCTTCTTTTAGCTAATGATACTATTTTATCCATATTACAAGGTATTCTATCAGATTTGATAACAAATTTGAAATTTTGAAAATATATGTTAGAATACTTAGGAGGTCTATTTATTAGACAAACTAAATAAAAACGTAAAAATCATGATAGAAAAAATTGTCAGATATTCTATAAAGAATAAAATTTTAGTATTTGTAGTACTTATATTTTTAGTACTATTTGGCGCATATGCATATATTACAGCAGATAGAGAAATTTTTCCAAATGTTAATTTAGATACATTAATAATACAAGCATCATATCCAAATCAGAATGCATCACAAGTATATACTCAATTAACAGAGCCTATATATAATGCAATAAAATCTGTAAATGGAATCCAAACAGTTCAAGAAAATTCTAATAATGGTTTTACTACTCTTATTGTAACTTCTAATTATGGAGTAGATCAGAATACTTTAGAACAACAATTAAATCAAAATATACAATCTATTAAACTTCCTCTAGGAGCTAGTACACCTCAAGTATCTCAATTTAATTTCACTAATCTACCCATACTTGAAATCTCTTTATCGGGAAAAGGGTTTCAGAATTATGCAATAAATAAATTAATTCCTGATATAAATAATGTAAGTGGAGTATCTCAAGTATCCTATTATGGAAATACAACAAGAGAACTACATATTAATGTTAATTATTTAAAACTCAATAAATATAATATATCCTACACTACTCTTGTTAATATAATAAAATCATTTGATATAAGCTCTTCTATAGGAAATGTAAAAGGCAAGAATGGTCTTTCTCAAGTACTTACTATTTATTCTAATATAGGAAGTATAAATAACTTAAATAATGCAGTAATAGGAAATGTAAATGGAAAACCTATTAAACTTTCAGATGTAGCAAAAACATCTATTGTTTCTGTTTACAGAAATCAAGTAGTAAGTACTAATGGAAAGAAATCTATAGTTATATCTGTTACAGGACAACAAAATATTAATACTATCTCTACAATACAGACAATTATAAATAAAATAAACTCTACTATTCCTAAAGGGGTTGAGTATATAACATTAAGTAACGATACACAGACCATACAAAGCACTATATCAGGAATCGTAGATGAAACTTTACAAGGTATAATACTTGCAATAATAATAATATTTCTATTTTTAAGAAGTCCTAATACAACTCTTATAGCTTCTTTATCTATACCTATATCTTTTGTTTTCACACTAAGTTTAATGAATATTCAAAATATAACATTTAACATAATGTCTCTTTCAGGTCTTTCGGTTGCATTAGGAAGAATAGTTGATGATAGTATTGTTGTAATTGAAAATATTTTCAGGCATATATCAGAAAGTAATAATCCTAATGAGAATATTATAATAAATTCGGTAAAAGAAGTAGGAGGAGCTATTACTTCCTCTACTTTAACAACAATAGGTGTATTTCTTCCTATAGCTTTTGTAGGTGGAATTACTTCATCATTCTTTAATCCATTTGCATTTACAGCTGTATCAGCTCTTATAGCATCTTTATTTACAGCTATAATAGTAATACCTGTATTTAGTAAAATCTTTTTAATTAGGAAAAAAACAAAGAAAATTGAAGAAAAAGAATTTTTCTTAGCAAAATACTATGAAAAAGCATTAAAATATTCTCTAAATCATAAATTTTACACAATATCAGTAACATTTATTATTGTAATTGCATCTCTATTCTTAATACCATATATACAGACAGGATTCATTCCATCACCTCAACAACCAGATGCAGTAATAACAGGGTCTCTTCCTTTAGGAACTTCTCAAGCAAAAACAATACAAACTACAACAAAAATAACAAATTATCTTAAAGGAATTTCAAATCTATCATCCTATACTGTACAAGTTGGAGCTTCTGCTTCTTCTAAAAGTCCTACTGCATCTATTGGAGGTAACCAAGAAAATAATAATTTTCAAATATATCTAGCTTTTAGCAATTCAAATAATATTAATAGTACTGTTACTAATATAGAAAATTATGATAATAAAATAAAAAATTTAGATTCACAAGTCAACTTACTTTCTGCTGTAGGAAATCTTAATACTGTTTCTTTAACTATAAATTCTAATTCCAATAATAAACTTTATAGTGCTAATAAATATTTTATGAATAAATTAAAGGGTCTTAAAAATTTAAGTAACCTTTCTTCTAATCTAAATACTAATACTTACCAGAAAGAAATAATACTTAATAACAAAAAACTACAACAGTATTCTCTTTCTTCACAACAAGTATTAGGAGAAATATCCCCTTACTTTATTCCTCAAAATATTTCAGGTTATAGAATAGCAAACAATACATATAATACATATATATATCTTAATAATATATCAAATCTTGCTAACATCAAGGTTACAAATATATTTGGACAATCTATAGATCTATCTAAAATAGCATCAATACAAGATAAATCATACACATCCAATATAACTTATCAAAATGGAATAAGAGCTGTAAATATAAATGCTTTAATTTCATCAGGAAATACACAGACTACAAATAATACTATTACTAAATATTTAAATGAAACTGAAAATAAATATGGAGTAACAATAGTAAATCAAGGATCTTCATCTACTCAAACTTCTTCTTTCAATTCTTTATTTGAAGCAATGGGAATATCAGTATTTATAGTACTAATAATAATGATAGCAACATTCTCATCTATATCAGAACCTATAGCTATATTATTCTCACTTCCTGTAACTATTATTGGAGTTTTAGTAGGTTTATTTATAACAAGATCAACTCTAAATTTACCATCATTAATAGGAATGCTTATGCTTATAGGAATTGTTGTAACTAATGCAATAGTACTATTAACTAAAGTAAGACAAAATATTGATGATAAAAATATGAGTGTTTATGATTCTCTAGTAGAAAGTGGAAAAATAAGATTAAGACCTATTCTTATGACAGCAATAACAACAATATTTGCACTACTTCCTCTGGCAATATTTGCATCATCATCTACACTTATAGGTCAATCATTAGCTATAACAGTAATTGGAGGTTTATTTACATCTACAATTTTAACTTTGTTTATAGTTCCTGTTATATATGCTTCCTTAAAAAAATAATTGTATATACCCTAAGATTCAATAGGTATATTTTTTAATTTAATCTTTTGTTTTATTTATATAATATATTTTTTAGAATTTATCTCCTTTCCTAAAAAATTTTCCATAAAAGATATCATATAGAATAATGTTTCTTTTTTTATTTCATCTTCTATTTCAAAATTAATAGAATTTATTTCTATATCAAATAAAGAAAAATATTTCAATAATTTCAAAGAAAACAAAGATATATAGAGATTACCCATGTTACATTCTTCATGAGAAATACCTTCAGAAGAAATTATAAATCTATTACTCTCTGATAATTTTTTTTTACATATATTACAATTATTAAGATCTATAAAAACTCCCTCATATATAAGTATTTTTACTAAAAATAATGAAGAATATATCTTAGGATTTTTTTCTAAATTTTTTAAAGAGTATATCAATAACTTATATAATAAATCTTCATCCTCACCCTCTCTTTGAATTTTTTGTATTATCTCTAGTAGAAAAAAAACATATAAAGAGTATTTTTCTTTTGTCTTAGCAAAAGAATCAATTAATTTTGTTGTTGTTATTATAGGAATTCCCTTTGTTTTTATACTTTGAAAGTTTATCCAATTTCCAATATCTAAAGAATTAAATCTTTTATTATTTTTCAGTCCCTTTGCTATAACAGATATTTTTCCTTCTTTAGTAAAAATAGTTATTATTCTATCATTTTCTTTATAATCAACGTACTTGAGTATTACACCCTCCTGCATTATTTTATAAATCCAAAGTTACATCTGATGTAATATATACAGATTTATGAATATTACCAAAATTAACATTTAACCACTCTCCTTTTATTCCTGGTTGTTTTTGAAATATAAATTTAGATAAATTAATATTAGAAGGTAGGTCATATGTATATGTAAGAGTTCCTGAAGCTGGAGGAGCTGATTTAGAAAGCCTTGGAGCTATTCTTATATGATTACCAAATACCGTTTTTTGAACAATACTATTAGTATAATTTTGTACAAATCCATTAACACCTTTCATTGATATTAATTTAGAACCCAGAGGTGTATACATCCTAACCCAAGCAAGATAAGGACCTACCAACCAATCATCATATACAGCAGGGTTAACCCATGTAACAGATACTGATTGCACATAATGATTTGCTACTTTTGATATATTTACATTAACAGTTTCTCCCATAAAATAATTATCTTTTGCTCCAGCCAGATTAGCTTCAGATATTTGCAAATAATCATACTTGTTTGATGTTGGAATAATCCCTCCCCATCCATACTTAGCAATTAAACTTTCTGATTTAGGATTATTGAAATAAAGCAAAACTTGTTTTTGTGATAAATCTTTTATAACAACATTAAGTACATTGAATATTTTATTTCCTGATGAATGAAAAACTTTTGATATTAATGTATGCATCATTATGGATATAAAATCTTTTCTTTCTTGTTGAGGAAGATTTGATTTTTCAGCCATATACTCCATATAGTAATTAGCATTATTAGCTGTCAAAACCAAATTATTTCCATATGCTGAAGGCATTGTAATGCCACCAACAGCATTAATTAAATCATCTACAAACCATGTATTTATAAAAATAACACCATCAATTGTAGGGGCATTATATATAGAGTTATAGAATTTATATATATTTTGAACTGATTCAGGAACATCAGAGGATGTATTTGCATCTCTCAGATACCAGTGCTTAGTTCCATTATAAACATATAAAGCTCTTGGGGCTAAAGGTCTGTAATTAATAACATTAGATATATTATAAATATTTGTTGCAGTAATACTTCCTAATTTTCCTTGATCAAAATTAACAAAACCAAAAGCTGTCATAAAACCTCCTGTAGGTCTTATCTCTCCACTGTTTTCAAACATCAATAAATATCTTTGAGGAGTAGGAACTCCCAATATACTATCTAATGTTTGAGTTGAATTAAATAAAGTTGGCAAAGAAGCAATTACGCCTGCAAATGCCGTCTTTAAAGAAGATACATTATATTTCTTTTCCTCAGAGGAAGGGATATATTGAACATCAACATTTTGCATATAACTATTAGCCTTTAGGAATTCAGGGTATGCTTTTTTAAAAATTTTAGATAATTGAGGAAGAGACTGTACGATCTCATATATTTTTTGTTGACCTGTAATTGTATGTGCTTGTGTACTTGAAGTTGTACTATATCCAAAAAGAGGAGCTATATTATTCAAACCTCCTTCAACTTTCATAAAACCAGATGAAGCATAGTAACCTGTATTAATAAGATTAAATCCTAATTTATAGTAATTATTTAAAAAAGGAATATAGTTCAAATAACCCAATGCATTAATATCACTTCTCATTAAAATTAAGTTATTATTAATATTAGGTATTTGAGATTCTATGCCAGATAAATCTTTCTTATCCTTATAATAGGTTATAAGAGTCAAGGATCCCTTTATTCCTTCATATGACTTATATAGACCTATAAGCTTTGAGAATAAAAAAATATATAAAAAAAGTATAACAACAATAACAGAAGGTATAGTTATTAAAAACCACTTTCTTTTATAGATCGGCATTTTTCTAAAAGCCTCTCCCTTGTATTTATCTAAAGTTATAACAGACATCAGTAAGCTCCCTTTTTAGAAAAAACAGCCATAGGTGTTTTCAAAAGAATTAGAAAATATTGTTTTATAGAATAATTCATTGCATATTCTAAATCAATTTGGATCCTCTTGTCAAAAGGTATATTTGATCTACCTGACACTTGCCATACTCCAGTAATTCCTGGTTTTATGGAAGTTATGATTTGTATATCTTTTTTAAATTTCTTTTTCTTCGCTATATAATAATCCAATTCATCAAAATAATAAGCTCTTGGACCTACTAAACTCATATCACCTTTCAATACATTTATAAATTGAGGAAGTTCATCTAAACTATATTTCCGTATAAACTTACCAACTTTAGTAATCCTAGGATCATTTTTTAATTTATAATTATTTTTTTTATATTCTTCATATATATCCTTATATTTAGGATCAGTTTTAAGAATAGTATGTGCATTTTGAATCATTGATCTAAATTTATAAAATTTAAAAGGTTTATAATGTAAACCTACTCTCTCTGGAGTATCAGCAAACACAGGTCCTTTAGTATCTATTTTTATAGCTATGATTATAATAATCATAAAAGGTGAAAATATGATTAAGGCCACAATAGATCCTAATATATCTAAAAATCTTATTATAAATTTATTCATATGATTCTAATATTTTATTTAATTCTTTTCTAAATACTTCTTTTGAAAATCTCATACTACTCTCTCTGAGCTTATATCTATCAAATAAACTACTATCAAAATTAATTAATATATTTTCCAGCTCATGTTTAGTATTATAAAGATATCCATTACTTTTATCTACTATAACTTCACTTGCTCCATCCTTATTATATGCAATAACACTTTTACCACAAGCTAAAGCTTCTACAGGAACCAATCCAAAATCTTCTGCTGTTGGAAATATTAAAGCACGAGAAGCATTTATCATATCTATCATATCCCTATCTTTAATATACCCTAAAAATTTTATATATTTTCTATTAGCAATAGATTCTAAATACTTTTGATATGATCCTCTTCCCACAATAATAAGTTTAAGTTTTAATTTATTACATATATCTATAACAGTCTCAATATTCTTATATTTTTCTAGACGAGATATTATAATAAAATAATCTCCATCCTTATACTTACTATTTATATTAAAAAGTTCTGTGTCTACAAAAGGATATAATACAAAAGAATCTCTTCTATAAAATTTTTTAATTCTTTTCTGTACAGTAACTGAGATAGACAATAATCTTTGAGGTAATTGTGAAGAATAAAAATCTTTTAATCTAAGAGTATTATTAATAAAAAGAAGAATTTTTTTAAACCTAAATCTATCTTGGTTACTATTAGGCAAATTCCATAAAAATCTAGGAGGCGTCATTATATATGAGATATGAGGCTTATTTTTTGTATTTATATCTTTAGCAAATCCAGAAGTTATAGAAAAACATATATCAAAATCATCTAAAAAAGAAAAAGATTCAAAGGATAAAGGATATAAAAGAACAGCTAAAGGTCCAATTTTTTTTAATAAAGAAGCATACTTTGATTCAACAATAGTATATAAAGAAAATTCTTTAGGTAGAGATTCTTTTTTATAAAAAGGTGTATATACAAAAGATTCAGGATATAATTCTAATATACCTAAAAGTAATCTTTCTAGCCCACCATAAGTTTTTAATGGATCTGTAATAATAGCTAATTTTATTTTTTTTGACATATATCTATGAATTTTTCCATATTACTCTTAAAATTCTTTGCAGAAAATTTATGAGAAGTTTTCTTAATATCAGCGGATTTAAGATTCAAACTCTCTAATCTCTCTATTGCAATATTTAAAGAATCTTTATCTTGTGTGGGGAATAATACTCCATTTTTACCATCTACTATGCTATCACTCACCCCTCCCTCCTTATATGCAATAACAGGTTTTCCTGAAGCTATAGATTCTACAGGTGCAATTCCGAAATCTTCTTTTGAAGGAAATATTAAAGCCTTTGAATTTGCATATATATTAACTAAATCTTCATCTGTAGCGTTTTCAATATATTTAATATTAGAAGATGATTTACTTTTCAGTAAAGATATATACTCTTTTTCTCCTCTTCCCACTATACATAATTTCTTGCCATTTTCTCTAAATGCATCAATCACTATATCTAATCTTTTCCAAGGTACTATACGTCCTACATATAAATAATATTTTCCTTTAGTATCCTTAATTTCAAGATATTTATCTATATTTACAGGAGGTGATATCACGACACTCTCTTTTCCATAAAATTTTTTAATTCTATCTTTTGTATACGAAGAATTTGCTATAAAGTAATCTACTCTTTGAGCTGCAGCATAATCCCACATCATTAAATATGATTTAAATACAGGAAGTAATATTCTTTCTAAAATATTTAATTTCTTCTCTTTTATATAATCTTCATAATCCCATATATATCTTGAAGGTGAGTGCATATAACATATATGCATAGTACTAGGTTGAGTTATTATGCCATGTGCAAATCTAGATGAAGACGATATAACAATATCATAATCATTGAAATTAAAACTTTCAAAAATATAAGGATAGATAAAAAATAGTTGTTTTGAATACTTTTTAAATAAAGAATATTTTTGTGCAGAAGAAAGATAAAAATTTTCAAATAATTTTAAATTATCTTCACTAGAAATAGAACTAAATACATCTGAATTTTTGAAAATATCGTTCAGTGATACGACAACCCTCTCTGCTCCACCAAATTGTATGAAATCATCATGAACTATTGCATATTTCATAATATGATTATATCATTAAAAATACATTACAAGAAACATAAAGATGCAAAATAAACAAATATTAGTCCTAGGAGGAGCAGGGTATATAGGATCCCATGTGGTAGAAAGACTGTATAATAAAAAATATAAAATCATTATTTTAGATAATCTATATTCAGGACATATTAAAGCAGTAGAATATTTAAAAGACAGAGTTGTTATAGGAGATATAAACAGAGAAAATCTGGAGAAAATAAATAAAAAATTTGGAAAAATAGATGGGATAATTCATTTGGCAGGATATATAGAGGTTGGAGAATCAATGATTAATCCTTCAAAGTATGTATCAAATAATATAACAGTACCTACTGAAATTTTAGACTTTATGAAAGACGCAAATATAAAAAGTTTTGTATTTTCTTCCTCTGCTGCTGTTTATGGAAATAAAGATAAAGAAATTAAAGAAAATACACAAAAAAATCCTATCAATATGTATGGTTTAACAAAATCAGTTTTTGAAGATATATTATATTTTTATGACAGTATATTTGGAATAAAATCTATCTCACTAAGATATTTCAATGCATCAGGAGCTTCACATTTTAAAAATATAGGAGAAAATCATTTAAATGAAACTCATTTAATCCCATTAATTTTAAAAACTGCTCTAGGACAAAGAGATGCTATTAATATCTATGGAGATGATTATGATACTCCAGATGGAACATGTATAAGAGATTATATCCATGTAGATGATCTTGCTGAAGCTCATGTTCTTGCAATAGATAATCTTATAGAACACCGAGAAAGTCATATATTTAATCTTGGAGTAGGAGAAGGTTATTCCGTAAAAAAAATACTAGATCTTTCAAAAGAAATAACAGGAATTGATATCCCTTCTAAAATAATGCCCAGAAGATCTGGAGATCCTGCATTTCTAGTTGCTAACAGTGAGCTTATTCAAAAAGAATTTGGATGGAGGGCTCAGTATGATATTAAAGATATAATAGAAACTGCTTGGAATTGGTATAAAAATAATCCAGAAGGTTTTTCAAGTATATGAAATATATAGGTATTGATTTCAGAGAAGTTTTAGAAGCTGAAACAGGTATAGGAAATTATACTAAAAATCTTACACAAGAAATATTAAAACTCGATAAAAAAAGCGTATATTATCTTATTTTTAATAAAGGAAAAACTTATGAGAGATATAAAAGTTTATATAAGAATAATAAAAATGTTAAAGTTGTTGCTATAAAATCAAAATCTCAAAGTTTGAAATCAGAATTTATATTAGGGAAAGAATTAAAAAAACTTAAAATTGATCTTTTTTGGACTCATATATGGGGAAGTGCTTACATCTTACCAGTACCTTATATAATAACCTTACATGATATTATAGGAATTAAAAATCCTAAATATGTAAGTGTTAAATATAGATTATATAATTCTCTACACTTAAAGTGGACTATGTCTCATGCATTAAAAATACTAGTACCTACGCATGCTGTAAAATCAGATATAATTAAATATTTTGGAGGAAGGAATATAAAGAAAATTAAAGTTACAGGAGAGGGAGTAAGTATTCCTAAATCTTATTATGAAGGTATAGATGTCTTAGATAAATACAATATTAATAGTTCATTTTTTATATATATAGGTAATAGTAAACCTCACAAAAACCTAAATATATTAATAGATTCATTTGAAGAATATAGGGAAAAATATAACAAAAAAGATAGCCTTGTTCTCATAGGCGTTGATAAAAATCAAATTTCAGGAAATTTAGAAAATGTATATATATTAAAAGATATTAATAATACAGAAAAATTTGAGATATTAAAAAAATCAACTGCACTTATAACTCTTAGTGAAGAAGAAGGATTCTGTTTACCTTTACTAGAAGCTACATATGTTAAGGTACCTATTATTTGCTCTGATATAGAAGTTTTAAGAGAAGTAATAGGAGATGAAGGAGCATTATTTGTAGACAATAAAGATAAAGAAGATGTGGCATTAAACATGTATAGAATAGCTCAGAATAAGGAAATTGGAGAGAAGCTTGTAAAAGAAGCTGAAAAAAGATTAAATTATTATAGCTGGAAAAAAACTGCAAAAAAAATATTAAAATATATAAAATAGTTATGAATAACAATTTTAAAATAAATACTAGATACATTACTCAGTATTTATTTACGTTTCTTATAATATTTACTTTTTTAAGCTTTAATATAAATTCTAAATTTTTTGAAATAATAATATCTATAGAAATAGTAAAGATTTTTTTCATGTATATAGAACAAATTATTTATAGAATACTTAAATTTTCTATAAATTCTATACTTATAGGTTTAGAGATATTTTTCATATTCATTTTTATTAGTTCTAATATATACATATTGACATTCTTATTACTTGCATTAATTATAGTTAATACTATTATCTTTGAAGATGAGAGTATATATATAGGAATAATACTTATCCCTATTTTATCTATACTAGAAATATTGTCTTCCAAGGCAAATGCTTCAATATTTTTAGTTATACTGTCATCAATATTAGGATTATTATTTAAATATTTCTATCAATCAATAAAAATACAGAAAATTACACCTACAGAAGATCTTACTAAAAATAATCTTGAGATTGATGAATTTAATAATACATCTGATATAAAAGATGAATTTACAATTATTGTATCTCATAATTTAAGAACCCCTGTTGCAACTATAAGAGGATATTTACAATTAATAGAATATACTAAAGATGAGGAATTAAAGAAAAATTATTTTAATTTATTAAATAATAATGTAAATAAATTATATTCTTTAGTGGAAGAAGTTTTAGATATTATAGATAACACAAAAAAAGATACTAAAATAAAAACAAATGTAAGTTTAATAATATCTGAAATTATAGAAAGAATGGATCCTGAAATAAATTCAAAAAGAATAGTTATTAATAAAAATTTTGAATCACAACAAATTGAAGTTGCAATAAATGACAGTAAATTAAAAATTATAATAAGCAATATATTAGATAATGCAATAAAGTATTCTCATCTTAACTCTTCTATAGATATAACACTTAAGACTATAAATAATGTGGTTTCTATTGGAATAAAAGATTATGGAACTGGTATAGGTAAAGAAGAGATGGAAAATATATTTTCTAAATATCATAAATCAACAAATGTACTGAACTCTAATTTTGAAGGTTTTGGATTAGGATTATATATAGTAAAAAATTTGATTAATGAAGAAAAAGGGAAAATAAATATATCATCAGAGAAAGATAAAGGTACTGAGGTTGAAATACTCTTTCCTTTATAAATACATATATTTTATTGATCATTAGGGTAGTTTATTATCATGCTATTTGTTATAATAGTAGTATAAATGATACCTAAAGAATTCAAAAAATATTTATGGGATAGCAGAGTAAATGACATGGATATTGAAACTTATAAATATCTTATCATTTCTAGAGTCTTAGAACATGGAAATCTTAGAGATGTAAAAAAAATTCTTTCTTTATACTCATCAGAAGATATAATTGAAATTGTAAAAAATTCAACAGAAATATCTAAACGTACAGGATATTTTTGGAAGTATTATTTTAATATTCAAGAACCAATAAAATGTTTGACAATGCCATTGACAAAAAAGCAAGAAAAGCTTTGGATTTATTAACGAAAAATCCGGAAATTGACAAATTTTATCTTGCAGGTGGAACAGCTTTAGCATGGCAAATTGGACATAGAGTATCATTTGATCTAGATTTTTTTATAAAAGATGAGTTCATTCCTTTAGATTTACTATACTCTCTTAATCAAAGTGGCATAAATCTACAAAATATTTCTACAAATAACTTTACTCTAAGAGGATTTTATAATGATTGTGAAATAAGTTTTATCCGATTTCCTTATAAGCTAATTGATGTATTTAGAAAAGAAGATGGAATTAATATTGCACAATTAAAAGATATAGGTTTAATGAAGATTCTTGCAATAGCTGATAGAGGTTTAAAAAAAGATTTTATAGATCTTTATTTTATCTGTAAATTTAATATTTCACTTAAAGAACTCTTTGATCAATTCCCTACTAAATATGGAATTGATGATTTTAATACATACCATTATATTAAAAGTCTTGCCTTTTTTGAAAATGCAGAAAAACCTTCAAATCTTCAATTATTAAAACCTGTTAATTGGCAAGATGTAAAAAATTTCATAATTCTAGAATCTAAAAAACTTCTAGACTCTTAATGCCAATATTTTAAATAGATATTGTGAGGAAAAAGAAGAAATTAGTTATATAAAAAATATTCTTACAAATTATTTTTATTACTCTAAATTTAAATAAATTAAGGTAATCTTTTTTATATATTTTTATCCTCACCAAAGTAATATATTCTCTCATTTTACTAAAGAGGTTGAAATACTCTTTCCTTTATAATAATATGAATTATGCTCAAAAAGTTTTCTAAATATATAAATCAAGCACAAATATCTGTGCCTGTAGCATCCTTAATTTTTCTTAGAATACTTATCAAGGTTCTCTTATTGTTGTCTGCTATATATTTCAGAGTATCTCTAGCTTCTCTTTTTATAATAATATTTATATTTTTGATTACAGAAATATATAGAAATGTAGGAACTATACTATCTTCTCTTAAAAAATTTCCAGATGAAGCAATAGGATCTATAGTATCAGCAATTGATGGAGCTATTATAGTTCTTTTATTATATTACACAAATCTATTAGGAACTGATCTTTACTTGTTTATAATCCTTTCTATAACTTTTGATACTATTGAATATGGAATTAATGCAGCTATGGCAGAAGGCCTTACAGCGGGAATCTCATTTGCCTTTATAGAATCCTTTTTATCTCAAAATTATGCAGATACAATAACAAAAGTAATAATAATAATATTCATAGGTATTATTACAGGATGGTTATCAGAGAAAGTAAATAAAAGTGAAAAAATATTACATAACACTATACTAAGAGATAAAAAGGCCAGAAAGTTAAATAAACTGAAAAATGCTTTTATAAATATAAGTGCTCATAAAGTAAAAACCCCTATATCTGTAATTGAAGGATATATAGAACTACTTTTAAATGAAAGAGTAGGTAAATTAAATCAGAATCAGAAGGATTATGTATTAAAAATAAATGATAATGCAAGAAAATTGGATATGCTTTTATCTGATCTTTTGAGTGTATTAACTCTGCAAAATAACCAGATAACAATAGCCCCTAGTGAAAATTATCCGTATAAATTAATTGAAGAGATGAAATATGAATTTAGTGCAACTGAAAAATTAAAAGGTATTAAATATCTAGTTGATATAGATATAAATAATAAAGAATTAGGATCTTTTGATGATGAAAAGATAAAAATAGCACTTTCTAATTTACTTTCATATTCTTTTGATAAAGCCAGAACAACAGTTAGTCTAAATTCATATATAAATAATAGAACTTGGTTCATAGAGATTAAAGATGATAGTGTCGGTATAAATAAAACTGAGATAAAAAGAATACTAGAAAAAGAGAAGGAGATATTTGATACAATAAGGGATTTAGAAGATAGAGGATTAAATTTGTATATTACACACTTAATAATTGAAGCACATAAAGGAGGTTTTGAAATCATATCTATCGAAGGAATAGGTACTACTTTTAAAATCAATTTACCATTATGAGCAAAATATTATTAGTTGAAGATAATAAAGATCTATTAAATATATATAAGGAAGAATTGAAATTTGCTAATTTAGATTTTGATATATCTGAGAACGGAGAAGATGCTATTAAAAAAAATCAAGAGACAGAGTATGATTTAATAATGTTAGATATGATGTTACCTGATATATCTGGTATAGATGTTCTAAAGAAAATAAGAGAAAAAAGTAATACTGTAAAAGTAATAATTATATCAAACTTAGAAGTACCTGCTATAATTAATCAAGCTTATCTATTAGGAATTACAGCTTATTTAATGAAAGATGAAATGCTCCCCTCTCAGATTATAGAAGAAGTTAAAAGAGCATTACAATGAATACATTAGTAATTTATACAACAATAACACTAACACTAGCCTTAATAGGGGGCTATATTTCAGTAAGATTAAAACAATATACAATAGTTGGATATATAATAATAGGTATGATAGCTGGAAGTTTTATTTTAGGAAATAAGATATCAGAAGGCTATATACAAAATTTATCTTTAATAGGGGTAGCTCTTTTAATTTTTTATACAGGAACTGAATTCTCAATATCTAAAATAATTAGCTATAAAAAAATACTACTTAGATCTATCTTTATTCAATTCATAGTAAATACACTAATAATAACTATCTTATTATTCCTCTTTAGAATACCATTTTTACAAAGTTTCATAATATCTCTAGCACTATCATTTAGTTCCACAATCATAGTAAGTAAGGTTTTAAAAGATTTAGACAGGAACTATTCAAACGAGGGAGAAATTACTATAGCATGGTTAATGCTACAAGATCTAATATCAATACCTATAATACTATTCATAGAAGGATTCTCTTCTAAATACATAGGTACTAGTTTTATACTTTCTATATCATTAATAATACTAAAGACTATATTGATTCTTATTGTAATATATTATTTGGCGAGTTTTATAATTCCTAAAATATTAAGAGAAATTGCAAAAACTCAAGTACAAGAACTATTAATAGTCGCAGTAATAACAATATTATTTATAATGATAACCTTTGCATCTTTTATAGGTATATCCCCTGTAATAGCAGCCTTTATAGCAGGACTGTCCATATCTAAAGGGATGTTAAATCATGAAATAGCCTCAGAAATAAGGCCTATGAAAGATATTTTTTCTATATTCTTCTTTGTTTTAATAGGAACACTTACACCTATATCTTTTATTCTTCAAAATATTATAACTATTATATTAATAGTCATCTTAGTATCACTGATAAAAACATTTATAACTTTTGTAACGTTAAAAAATTTCAAATTACACCCTCTTGAATCTTTTATTATATCGCTAAATATGTTTCAAGCTGGAGAATTTTCATTTATACTAGCATCTATTGCATACTCTTATAAATTTATATCATTCTATGATTATCACTTACTTTTATCAATTACTATAATAACTATAATATTCTCACCTCTTGTTATAAAAAATGATATTAAAATATATAATTTTATAAGAGAACATTTTCCTTTTATAAAGAAATATAACAAAGAGGCTTTAAATATTTCAAATTTTAGAACAAAGATTAAAGAAAATATTGTAGTTATAGGATATGGAAGGGTAGGGAGATCTATTGTGCAAACATTATCTAAAAATTTAATCAATGTTACAGTTATAGATTTTAATGAAAATTTAATGAAAGGAAGTGATAATAAATATATAAAATTTATATATGGTAATGCTGAATCATTAGATATTTTAAAAATTGCCAATATAGATAAAATTAATGTTTTAATAATAACAACACCTGATATTGATATTAATTATAAGATAAGTAAAATGGCAAAGAATATAAATCCGAAGATAAAAATTATAGCAAGATCTCATCTTCCAAAGCATAAAGATATTCTAAGCTCAACAGGTGTAGATCATATAATAGAACCAGAAAAGGAAACAGCTAAAAGCATTACTGCTATACTACTAAGAACTATGGGAAAAAGAAGCAAAGAGATAGAATATATTTTATCTTCTATGTAATTTGCAAAAAAACATATATTTTATTAAAATACCAACATATGCCAAAAAGAAAATTAGATAACAAAATAATTTTAGGAGTCTGTTCTGGACTTGCAGAGTATTATAATCTAGATGTTACGATGATAAGAATTGTATTTATATTATTTACTCTTACATTTGGAATAGGAATATTAGCATATATAGTGCTCGCATTACTTATGAGTTCTGATTATACTAAGAGTAGTAGTAAAGTTATAGATATTGATCAGAATAAAAAGAATCTAGCTTCATTATTAATTTTCTTAGGATTAATAATTCTATTATCATATTCATCTTTATTTAGAATAATTTCTTCTGCTCTATTTTGGGGAATATTTTTAATTCTTTCTGGACTGAATATAATACGAAGTGAGAAAAAGTTTACTATATTATCTGTAATAGTTATTCTTGTAATATCAATAATACTCACAATAATAATTAATAATATAGGTCTTTATCTTTCAAATAATCTTCCTTATCCTTATAACGGGTACTTTTAACTGATATGAATGTTTCTACATTTTTTCAAATGATATATATTATATCTATTGATTATCCTGTAGCTTTAATTTTAGCAATATTATCTTTTATATTAGTAAGAAAATATTTAGTAAAAAACTATATTATAAATATAACAATATCATTCTTTATATTTATAATACTTTTAATAATACTCTATCCTGCGCTAAATATAAGCTACTATAAAGATTTTATTGGGGTTATAAATAAGGGTATTACTAATATTTTTAATTCAATAACAACAAAAATACTTTTACATAAATCATGATGGTTCTACAAGTCCAAAAGAAATACCATCTTCTCTTTTGTAAACCATAGAATATTTTCCTGTTTCAATATTTTTAAATAAGTAAGAATCATGTCCAAGTAGTATCATTCTCTCTATTGCTTCCTGTGGATGTATTGGAGTATCATCTTCATATTTCTTTACTTTTACAATTGGTCTATACTCCATATCTGACATTTCTTCATGTCTTTCTTCTGAAAACTCATCCCAATCTCTATTTCCAATGAAATATTCTTTACTTTTATCTTTATATCTATTAATTTTTTCTTTTAGAGTTAGTACTGTATCTTCTACGCAATTATAAAACTTAGTATCTGTCTTAGAGACCCTAATGATAACATCTTGTACAGCAACTGAGATTTCTATTTTATATAAACCTTTTTTCTCTTCTTTTATTTTGATATTAATAACAGAATCAGGCTCAATCAGATGAGAAAGTTTTAATAATTTATCTTCTATAAAACTTTTCTCAGCATCTGTAAGTAGATAACCGAGTGTAGCATATCTTATATCCATACTTACATGATATCAATTTTTCTTGATAATATCAAAGCCCGTGTAAGGTCTTAGAACAGAAGGTATTATAATACTACCATCCTCTTGTTGATAATTATCTATAAGAGTAATAAGAGCCCTTCCTAGTGCCACTCCTGTATCATTTATAGTATGAGCATACTGTAATTTACCATTACTGTCTTTATACCTAATATTTAATCTTCTTGCTTGATAATCTGTTGTATTAGTACAGGTTCCAACTTCCATAAAAGTTTTTTGAGAAGGTAACCATGTTTCTATGTCTGCTTGAAGGGAAGATGCATAGTATCCTGAATCTTTTCTACATTTTAGAATTACATGAAAAGGTATCTCTAAACTTTCCCAAAACCATTTATTAATATCTAAAAGTTCATAAAAAGCATCATTAGATTTATCTGGATGAGTTACTACTGCTAATTCTAATTTATCAAATTGATGTACTCTTTTTATACCTCTTACATCTTTTCCCCAAGATCCAACTTCAGTTCTAAAACAAACAGTATTTGCAAAAAATTTATGAGGAAGTGAATCTAGAATCTTATCCATAAAATATGAAAAATTAGTAGGTTCAGATGATCCTACTAGATATAGTTTATTATTATCTTCAATCTTTGATGAATCAACTTGATAAACTTGATCTTGATCTACAGGAAAATGACTTGTTCCAAAAAGTGCTTTTTCTTTTACCAATAGAGGAGGGTTAATAGGATAGAAACCTTCTTTTATAAGTTTTTGAGAAAGAAAACTAGCCAAAGCCCACTGTAGTATAACTCCTTCTTTCTTTATATATGAAAATCTTGATCCTGAGACTTTTGCTGATTGCTTTATATCTATAATGTCATTCATTTCTCCTAATTCAATATGATCTTTTAGAATAAAATCTTTTTTACTATTTATTGGCATTGATGGCATATGAGACTTAGATTTATTGTTTTTTCCTAATAATTTTTTATCCAACTCCTTATCTTTAGGAGTCCATGCATAAATTTCAACATTATCCTCTTCTCCTTCACCTTTTGGCATTTCATCCTGAAATATATTAGGGATCCAATAAAGAAGATTCTGATATTCTTCTTCTATCACATTCAATTCTTTATCTATAATATCTCTTTGTATTTTAAGAGATCTACCTTCTTCAATTAAAGTATCATCTTTTTTATTCTTAAGAATAGAAGCTATCTCATTTCTTCTTCTATTTATAGAAGATTGAGACTCTATTAATTCAGATCTTTTTTTATCAACAATCAAAAGTTCTTCTAATTTATCAAGACTAAGACCTCTATCTAAGATATTTTCTCTTACTTTATCTGTATTTTTTCTTATATAATCTATACTTAACATAAGCTATAATATACCATAAAAACATAAAAAGGTTAATAATCGTATTAGATTCAAATAAGTATGTTAAATATATAAAAATATTTTAATCAAATTTCATCTACAATAATTGGATTAGTTTTAAGATTAAAATATTTAGATAAAAAGACTTAACAAATAGTGGAAAAGAATATCCATAATTAAAACACTTGAGATATTGATGAATAGATAAAAATTTTATGATAACATCGCCTCATTACATAAGTACTTGGACTAGAGATTACTGTAAGAAGAAATAATAAAAACAATAAAATTATATATTATCCTAATCCTTGTATAATAAATTCCTTTATCAAGCTTTGATAAGGAATATCTTTACTATTAGCTTCTTCTTTTAGTTTCAAAAGTATATATGTAGGTATTATTTTATGAAATTATTAAATTAAATCCTTCTATTAATGGAAATAAAAGAGTAGCAAGTGTTTCTTTATTAACATTCTTAGCGATTAATGAATTTTGGATAGACATGAGAGGGAAGGAATTATACAAATTAGCAAAAAGTGTTGCTTCCTCAGCTTCAGAAAAGAGAATAATAATTCAAGAAGAAATTGTTAAAATAATTAAAAACAATATAAACAGAATAAATTTAGAAGATTTTATTGAAGGATTAAACCATTATGAATAAAAACATTCCATTGGATAAATAGTAATTACTATTTAATTATTTGTATATGAGGCATTAAAAGATTTAATTCTATAACCTTTTTATAAACTTGAAAGTACTGCAATGTGGGGAAGACCTATTAGAGTGTTTCCTGACTTCCCAAAAGATGTGAGGTATAGATTTGTGATATTGTATTAGCGCCACAAAATGATAGAAAAATGTTAAAATGGCATACTAATATATCATCCTATAGGAAATTATAACTACAAGAACAAATTCTGAGAATATTGCTGTGCAAGTTATTAAGAATTCTTCTCAATTCGATATTTGCCTCAAATTTTACCAGTGATTTCGAACCTCACTTTTAGCCTATTATATCAATACATTCGGGATATTTCTGTAGTGGGTGTCGTATTACTTGACCTTAAGGTGCCTCAGAATAGAACCTACTTTTAATTTGGATTACTAAAGTAATAGAAATATACAAACAGTTATAAACATATATTGAATGTTTGCCACACATGTGCTACAATACATTTATATAATTATGAGTACAAATAATCAAACACAAAATACAATTATAAGACAAGTAGGATTTCCACAACCTTTATTTGAATTAATAAAGGTAAGACTTGAACAGTTAGGTATTTCTACACCTGAATATATAAGACACCTAGTAATTGAAGATATTAAACCATTATATAAAGACATTCCTATGGTTGATTTAGATACCGAAGAAAGTATCGGAAAAGCATTGGATGATATTGAAACAGGAAGAGTAACAAGATTAAAATCTATAAGTGAGATCAAAGATCATCTTAACAAAATAGGTAAATAAGACTATATGACAATCTATGAATTTACTATAACAAAAGAATTTGAAAGATCTTATAAAAAGTATGTAAAAGGAAATACAAGTTTAAAAAAAATAATTGATAAAAAAATTATAATACTTACAGAAAATCCTTTTTCAAATAACTTAAAAACACATAAAGTAAATACAAGAAATTATGGTGTAAGATATAGTTCAAGAATAACAGGAGATCTACGAATTATTTGGGATTTTTTTGACAACAGAACTACTATCATAGCTTTAACTATAGGTGGACACTCTGGAAAAGGGAAAGTTTATAATTAATAATTTTCCATTAACATTTAAACTCATACTTGTAGCCCAGTATATCAATACATTCGGGACGTTTCAAGCGGGGGTGTCGCATTAATTGACGTATTAACAGTTCGAATCAACTTTAGTTTTTGGGACAGATTAATAGAAATATGTTCAGAATGAATGATATATAAAATTATAATAAAGTCTTACTTTAAATCAGAATATTCTTCCTTAATTTTTTCATCTAAGAATATTTTTACTAATGATTGATAAGGAACATCTTTTTTATTAGCTAGTTGTTTTAATTGCAAATACATAGATTCAATCATACGCAAATTAATATTTTTTGTAGAAGGCTTTAGGTTAGGTAACTTTAAATTTACTTTTTTAAAAAGTCTATATAATCTACAAGAGAATGATTATCCCAAAAAGCTATTTCTTCATCTTCATTTTTGAATTTTGGTATTTGTTTTATTTTATTCATATATTTAACAATTTTTCATATAAATTTTTTTATCTTGATCTCTTGCAGATATGACTCTGATTTTATTATGTCTTTTTATAAAAGAAATAGTAAGATGTCTGTTTTTTAAAGTTCTTCCTAAAGCATAGTATCTCATCTTTGGTTGAATGTTTAATTTTTTCTAGAAATATATGGTTATTAAAAAATACTTCTCCAATTACTTAAGATAAATCTATATTCACATTCATATGTATACATACATTACATAAAGTAATTTGTGAATTATATGTTGTGCAAGGGTCAGAACATGGTGACCAGTTAGAAGGATATAGACAATACATAAAATATTATCTAATAAACGTATTTTTTGATGTATATTTTAAATCAGGAAAAATTTTTTATATGATATGCTATTACACCAAAAGCTACGGATACATTTAAAGAATTTTTCTTTCCATACATAGGAATTTCTACTATTTTATCCGATACATCTAATATTTCTTGTTCAACTCCAGAAATTTCATTTCCCATAACTATGCATAATTTATTAGGATATGATAAATCTGTATAGATTAAACTTCTATCTGACTGTTCTACTGAATAAATTGGAATATCAAGAGATTTTATTTTATCTAAAGTAAAGATAATATCTCTATTATATTCCCAATCTACAAAATCTATCGCACCAAGAGCTGTTTTATCTAATTTAGAATCAGGGGGATAAGGAGTAAAACCTGAAAGAAATATTTTTTTTACACCAATAGCATCAGCAGTTCTAAATATTGAACCTACATTAAAGGCACTTCTCACATTATTTAATAATATATATATCTCTTTCATTACAAAAACCTATAGTAAGATTATAGTAGGGGAGTAAGATTGTCAATTTTCTCTGTTTATTTTTTTATTCATATAAAATATATTCATTTTCAATCTTTTAAAAATAACTGAGTATAATCACAAGGTAGGGGAGAGTTATTTATTTTTTCCATGACAATTTTTAAATTTTTTTCCAGAATTACAAAAACATAAATCATTACGTCCTATTTTATGAATTGTATCTTCTAATTCTTGATTAATACTATTATTATTTAACTCCATTGGATTATTATCTACTTCTATTTTTTGAACATAAAATACTCTTCTTACAAATTCATAATCTATTGTATTTATAAATCTATCAAATATATTAAATGCTTCTTGTTTATATGCTACCAAAGGATCTATTTGAGCATAACCTTGAAGCCTAATACTCTGTTGAAGATAAGTTATAGTATCTATATGATCTGTCCACAAGTATGATAATACTTGAAGATATAGATCTTTTATAATTTGACGTAGTACATCTCTGGTAAATACATTTTCTTGAATTTCAAAAGCTTCATCTATAATCAAGAGTAATTGACCTTTTAATATTTCAAAGTTTACAAATTTAGAATCTTTTAATAATATTTCCATCCATTGAGAAAGTGATACACCATTTTTCTTAAGAATAGATTCTAAAAATTCCTTTGGGAGTATTCCATAAAAATCTTTCATTATTATATCTAATTGATCTTTACTATCATCATCAGAATGTATTTTTATTATATTATCTATTTCTTTAGAAATTTTTTCTAAAACAAATTCTTTATATTTAAATTTATCATTTTCTATATTTTCTAGAAATTTTTTTCTTCTTTTAAATACAACCTCTCTGTGCTGATTCATAATATCATCATAGTCTACTAGAGATTTTCTTATATCAAAATTATATGATTCTACTTTTTTTTGAGCAGACTCAATTTGTCTTGTTATTATAGAAGACTCAATAGGTAGATCATCTGAAACTCCTAAACCTCCTAAAAGTTTAGCTACAGAATCTCCTCCAAAAATTCTCATTAAATCATCATCTAAAGAAACATAAAATCTAGATGAACCTGGATCTCCTTGTCTTGCAGCTCTACCTCTAAGCTGATTATCTATTCTACGAGATTCATGTCTTTGAGTTCCTATAATATGTAACCCTCCCAGTTCTTTAACTCCCTCTCCCAAAGCTATATCTGTACCTCTTCCTGCCATATTTGTAGCAATAGTTACTTGACCTTTCTCTCCTGCATGAGAAATTATCTCAGCCTCTCTCTCATAATATTTAGCATTCAAAACATTATGTACTATACCTTTTGATGTTAATAATTTTGAAAGTACCTCTGATGTATCCACAGAAGTAGTTCCAACTAATACAGGAGCACCTTTGAGATGTAATTCTTCTACTTCCTTTAGCACGGCATTAAATTTTGCATCTCTATTCCTATATACCCTGTCAGAATAATCTTTCCTTATATTCTCTTTATTAGTAGGTATAACTACCGTATCTAGCTTATATATCTTATAAAACTCCTCAGCTTCCGTAAGAGCTGTACCTGTCATACCACCTAAATATTTATATAAACGAAAAAAATTCTGAAATGTAATAGTTGCAAGATTCTTACTTTCTTGTAGAATTTCTACCCCTTCTTTTGCTTCAATTGCTTGATGTAATCCTTCTGAAAATCTTCTATCTGGCATTAATCTTCCTGTAAATTCATCTACAATAACAATTTTTCCATCCTTTACAAGATATTCATCATCTTTAATAAAAAAAGTCTTAGCTTTAAGTGCATTCTCTATATGATAAGTAGTAGAATAATTACTCCATATATCATCAACATGTAAAATTTTCTCTATTTTATCTATACCTTTTTCTGTTAGAGTAATAGATTGAGTTTTTTCATCAGAAAGATAGTCTTCTTCTATTTTCATTTGATTAGCTATTGAAGAATATCTTATATACTCAGAAGTATTACTCTCAACAGGATCTGATATTATAAGAGGAGTTCTTGCCTCATCTATTAAAACAGAATCTGCTTCATCTACTATACAAAAAAATAAGTCTCTTAGAACTGTATCTTTAAGACTAAATACTAGATTATCTCTCAAATAATCAAATCCTAAATCATTATTTGTTGCATATGTAATATCACAAGAATATGCTTCCTTCTTATCGCATTCTACTAAAAATAGACCATGCATATTATTAAGTTTTTTATCATAATCCAAAACAGGCTCTTTTCCATATTTTTCAAAATCTTCTATAGGGATGTACTTATATGAAGCAGAAGAAGTTATAACTCCAACAGATAAGCCTAAATAGCTATATATAAAACCACACCATTCAGAGTCTCTCTTAGCAAGATAATCATTTACTGTTACTATATGAGTTCCTTTAGAAAATAGAGAGTAGAGTACTAATGGTAGAGTTGCTACAAGAGTTTTTCCCTCTCCAGTTGAAAGTTCTATTAACTTACTTTTTGAGAGAGCTAATCCTGCCATTAACTGTACATCATAGTGTCTATGATTTAATGACCTTTTTGCAGCTTCTCTTACTAATGCAAATACTTCTGTTATATTTTTATCTAGAAAAGTTTGAATATCTTCTTCTTTTATTTTAGAAGCTTCTTTCCTCAAAGATAATATTCTATCTTTAATCTCTCCTTCTGTCATCGAGGATATACTCTCTTCTAATAGGTTAATATCTGACACTATAGGAGAGAGTTTCTTTAATTGTTTTTCGTTTGTATCAAATAATTTTGAGAAAAAAGACATTTAGTTATTGATTCCTAAAATTTCGTATTCAACTAAAGATTCATTCAGAGTTATACGTGCAATATCTCCAACTTTTTTTCCTAGAATAGCACTCCCTATAGGAGATTCTGCAGATATTTTACCTTCCAAAGGATTACTCTCATTTGTACTAACAATCTCATATTCTTTCTCTTGTCCGTTAACTCTAAGCTTAACACGAGATCCTAACTGAACAGTGCCATTATCACTTTTTACAACTATTTTATAATTTTCTAACAATTCTTCAATTTCAAAAATTCTTGCTTCATTAATATCTCTTGCTAGCAATCCTGAATGATATGCCTCATTCTCAGAAAGATCTCCTTCTGCTCTAGCAAGATTAATCTCTTCATTAATCCTCTCTCTTTGAAGTTTACATTCTTCATATTCTTTTTTTAATGCTTCAAGTGCTTCTTTTGTAAGTAGACTAACACTTGGTTTTTTATTGACCATAATATTTTTATATAAACAATTTAATCGGAGACAACTGAAGTTTCTAAATTCAGTTTCAGTATACTTTTATGATAGCATAAATGTATATAAAAATATAGAGATAAGGCAAGCTTATATTAGAGATATTTTCACTATTCTTACTAAATTTTGTAAAAGTTTTACTGCATTACAACATAACTCCAAGAGTATGTATTGGATGAGGTATCTGCTACTCCAAAATCTATACTGAAACTTACACTCGTTGATGTATAGAATACCTCTCTTACACTAAAGGCAAGAGAACTTGTAGCATTTGCAGCTGTCAATAAAATATTTGGAGCAACATCATATGGATGAGAGAATGTTAGTGTCAACTGCTTTCCTACTCCCCACTGGCTTGTCCCTGTTGTTAGGCTTATTACTCCTGTCGTATCTGTTGAATTACTACTCAAACTTGCTGTAGCTCCTAACCCTGCTCCCGTATCCGCTAAGATACTTGGCTTGCCTCCCATAGATATTATATGCCCTGTTATTGATACATTCCCGCCTATTCCTAAATTATCAGATATATTGACACTACTCGATATATCTAATACTCCTCCCGACATACTCAATACACTCATGCTTGATACTAATGGATTGTAATATTCATTCTTTACTAACATTAATATCTCGCCTCTAAGATAACTTACTCCATTATATGTAAAACTACTTACTCCTGGCGTTGATGGACTTAAACTATTTAAAGCCATCCCTACTACCTCTCCAGGGGATGTTGCCTTCTGTCCATACCCTCCAAACTGAGATCCTGTTATCATATCCCCTACTGTTATATTCCCGTTATAATTTGTTACCTTTACTAATACTCTTCCTGCCAATGCTAACGGTACTGCTCCTGGTATATTCTCCTGATGTAATATTATCCCTGGATCCGTCGATATCACTCCTAACATATTATTCGATGATACATGCGTCGTCGGTATCGCTGTGAAATTGTTTATATTATTTGAACTCGTATTTGCTCCACTCACTGATACTATATCCCCTGCACTCACTCCCTTACCTATTACCTCTTCTGCTATATCTGCAGCTGGACCTCCCGTTGTTATACTCCCTCCAAATATCGCATTCCCATACGGATCTAGTGAAAATATATCCTGAAATTGTCCCGACGTATTTGACGATACACTAAAGTAACCGGGAGTAGATGATGATACTAACTGTGATGAATAATATACGGTTGTTGAAGCACTAGTATTTACCCCTCCTATCTCATAGATATATCCATTGTATATTACTGATGTAGCTACATATGTAGCTTGAGGTAGAGGTGTTGTTGTGCTCCATGCACCCAGTGTCCCATTACCATTTATTGGTGCATATTCTACTGTTGACATAACAGTACAATTATTACACCCACCTATCTCATATACATACCCATTGTATACCACTGAAGTTGATTGTTGAGTCGCATCAAGAAGAGATGTTGTTGTACTCCACACTCCTATACTTCCTCCTCCATTTATAGGTGCATATTCTACTTCAGTAGTAGCTGATGTTGTATACCCTCCTATTTCATATACATATCCATTGTATACTACTGAAGTTGCATTGTATGTACTATTAAGCATGGATGTTGTTGTACTCCACGCACCCAATGTTCCATTCGAATTTATAGGTGCATATTCTACTTCAGTAGTAGCTGATGTTGTATACCCTCCTATTTCATAGATATATCCATTGTATATTACAGATGTTGCTACATATGTAGCTTGAGGTAGAGGTGTTGTTGTGCTCCATGCACCCAGTGTCCCATTACCATTTATTGGTGCATATTCTACTTCAGTAGTAGCTGATGTTGTATACCCTCCTATTTCATATACATATCCATTGTATACTACTGAAGTTGCATCGTATGTAGCAGTAAGTAGTGGAGTAGTTGTTGTCCATGCACCCAATGTTCCATTCGAATTTATAGCTGCATATTCTACTATAGTAGAAGCAGAAGATACTATTCCTCCTATCTCATACACGTATCCATTGTATGTAACTGATGTAGCCTCATAGGTAGTATTAGGTAAAGAGGTTGTTGTTGGCCATGAAGATATCGTATATATAGGAGGGGATGTAACACTATTCTTCCCTAGATTTATACTAAATCCTGATGATTGTATATCTAAAGGAGAGGCCGCTGATATAAGGGTGTTATTCGGATTCGTTAAATTTATAGATGATCCAAAATTACTCTGTCCTAGAACCGACAGACCTCCTCCTATATTCATACTCCCCGACAGATTTATATTTCCTCCATTACTCTGAGTTAATCCTACACTAGTCTGAACTCTTCCCTTTACTATCTGTGATAACCCTCCCTCTTGTAAGGCTTTGAAATAGTACACTGTTGATACATAACCACTACTTGCATTATATCCCCCTATCTCATAGATATATCCATTATATTCCACTGATGTTGCTAAATATCTATTAGCAAGAAGTGAGATTGTTGCTGTCCAAGTTCCCAGAGTACCATTACTATTTATTGGTACATAATATATTCCAGATATCATACAATAAACAGTATTAATACACCCTTCTATTTCATAAATATATCCATTATATACAACAGATGTTGCATCAGATATAGTTACAGGAAGAGATGTCGTTACTTCCCAAGAACCTAATGTTCCACTTGAATTTATTGGGGAATAATACACACTAGATCCTTGATTTCCATTTGGACCTCCTCCTATCTCATAGATATACCCATTATATTCTACCGATGTTGAGCTCTCTAAAGATATAGGAAGTGAAGTTGTTTCTGTCCAAGTTCCTAGGGTACCATTGCTATTGATTAGAACATAATATACTGATGATGAATTATTTCCACTCACATAAATAAATCCATTATATACTACAGATGTTGCAGCAGATATAGTTACGGGAAAAGATGTTGTTGCAGCCCATGCTCCTAGTGTTCCATCACTGTTAATAGGTGCATAATATACTGTTGCAACTGTTGTAGTTGTATACCCTCCTATTTCATATATATACCCGTTATATTCTACGGATGTAGCATCATATGTAGCTTGAGGAAGAGGTGTTGTTGTATTCCATGTACCTATTGTCCCATTTGAGTTTATAGGTGAATAATATACTGTTGCAACTGTGTTCCCATTAGAAGATCCTCCTATCTCATACACGAATCCCGCATATTCCACAGATGTTGCATAATATGTATTAACAGGAAGTGATGTTGTTGATAGCACTCCTGTATCTGTATAACTATTTGTTGTGGATATATACTCTGAAGAATTTGTGAAATTTGTGCTAGTTGATCTATATACTATATATTCACTCGCACCCTGTACTGCATTCCAACTCAATGATACTTCATTCGTATTCGTTAGCGCTGTATTACTAGTAGGGGGACTACTACTACTTGGAGCTACATTGCCTGAATCTGTATAACTCGTAGTGTTTCCTACTGATGCTAGAAATACTTCACTCCCTGATGTTGTTGATCTATATATGTTATATCCTGTAGCTCCACTGTCTGCACTCCATGAAAGTGTTATAGGATATGCTGTCGTTCCTTCTGTTGCTGATACCTCCGTTGATGCGGTACTCTCTCCTAGTGATGTTGTTGCAGTTACCTTATAATAATATGTTGTAGATGCTGCTAGATTTGATCCTACAGTACCTGATGTACCTACACTTGCTGTAAGTCCTGTAGGTGCTGTAACTGGTGTGTTTACCGTTACTGACATTGACTGCGATGGAAATGATTGGCCTGATGGATTTTGTGCTAATACTTCATAATAATAGGTATTTGGATTCATCGATCCTCCTATATTAGAGCTCGTACTCATTGTAAGTCCCGTAGGCGTAGATAAGCCCTCTACATTCAAATCTGATGAGGCTAATAACGTATTTCCATTTACTGTTAAATTCGCATTCTGATCTATACTTAGCAATGGTGTTACTACCCCATTGTTATTGGATGTTACACTAAATATATTCGATATATTCGACTGGATCTGGGAGGAATAGACTGAAGATAAGGTATTACTACCCAAACCTCCTATCTCATAGATATATCCTTTGTATTCAACTGAAGTTGCTGAATACACAATATAAGATAGAGAAGTTGTCCCATTCCATGGACCTATCGTTCCTTCACTATTTATTGGAGCATAATATACTGTTGATATTATAGCTCCACTACCATTTACTCCTCCAATCTCATATATATATCCATTATATATTATAGATGTTGCTCCATATGTAGATTGCGGAAGTGAGACCGTAGAATTCCAAGTACCTAATGTTCCATTACTATTTATTGGAGCATAATATACTATTGATAATACAGAACTATTTTCTCCCCCTATCTCATATATATATCCGTTATATTCTACAGAAGTTCCATAATATGTAGCTTGAGGAAGTGATGTTGTATCTGTCCATGTGCCTACTCCTCCCCCACTATTGATGGGAGCGTATTCTACTATAGCTGTAGCAGTAGTTGTATATCCTCCTATTTCATATATATACCCGTTATATACAACTGATGTTGAATTATATACAGCAGTAAGAAGAGACGTTGTTGCGACCCATGCACCCAAAGAACCATTAGAATTTATAGGGGCATAATATACCCATGCGTAAGATGTGCCATTACATGCACTGCCTCCTATTGCATAAATATATCCTGCATATGCGATAGAGCTTAATCTATTTTCTTCTTGAGGAAGAGGTGTTGTTGCTATCCATGATCCTATCTGTCCACTTGAATTGATTTGTGCATAATATATTGCGGATACACATCCATTGGAATCTTGACCTCCTATCTCATACACGAACCCTTTATATTCTACTGAGGTTGATAAAACCGTTGCAGTAGGAAGAGAAGTATCAGAACTCCATTCTCCTACCTGTCCTATGGTATTGTTATTTACTGCTCCCATATTTAATCCAAAATTCGTGGAATTCAGTGATAATGATGATGTTGATGATATATTAGATCCACTTCCATTCGTTAATGATATATTCCCTCCCGATATTGAACTTCCCCCTACTAATATACTTCCTCCTACTGTTAGGTTATTAGATATATTCCCACTCCCTCCATTATTCTGTGTTACTGTTATCGCATTCGTAGTTGTTGTTGATATATTTCCATATATTCCTCCCGTAGAAGATACTGGAAAATAGTAGACTGATGATAGAGGCACACTTCCATTATATCCTCCTATCTCATATATGTATCCATTATATTCAATTGAAGTAGCAAAACTTGTAGGAGCAGGAAGAGAGGTAGTAGATTGCCATATACCAAGACTTCCATTACTTTTTATCTGAGTATAATATACTGTAGTTCCTGCATCTCCATTGATTCCTCCACCTATCTCATATATATATCCATTGTATTCTACAGATGTTGATTCATATACACCCATAGGAAGAGATGTTGTTGGAACCCATACTCCAAGACTTCCATTATTTTTTACCTGAGCATAATCTACAGAAGAATTTCCACCTATACTTATCTCATATATATATCCATTATATATTATAGATGTTGCTGAAGCTACAGGAAGAGATAAAGATGTTGTTGCTGTCCATGCACCCAGCGAACCATTAGAATTTATGGAAGTATAATATACTGCATCTATAGCACCTCCTATCTCATAGATATATCCATTGTATTCTACTGATGTTGCTTGCATTGCAGCTTGAGGAAGAACTGTTGTTGTATTCCATGTACCAATACCTCCTCCACTTTCTATCCGCGCATAATATACTGTTGATAATTCAGTACTACCATTATATCCTCCTAGCTCATACATATAACCGTTATATACTACTGAAGTAGCAAAACCTATAGCTTGAAGCAAGGAGGTTGTAGTAGACCAGGTGCCTAGGGTCCCATTACTATTGATTGGGGCATAATATACACTCGATAGATAGGCACTCCCGTTATACCCTCCTAGCTCATACACATAACCGTTATATACTACTGATGTTGCACCATCTGTAGCTACAGGTAATGATGTCGTAGAAAGTATACCTGTATCTGTGTAACTATTTGTTGTAGATATATATTCTGCAGAATTAGTAAAGCTTGTGTTTGTTGATCTATATATTATATATTCACTCGCACCCTGTACTGCATTCCAACTCAATGATACTTCATTCGTATTCGTTAGTGCTGTATTACTAGCAGGGGGACTACTACTACTTGGAGCTACACTACCTGAATCTGTATAACTTGTAGATGTTGTACTTGCAAGAAATACTTCACTTCCTGATGTTGTTGATCTATATATGTTATATCCTGTTGCTCCACTGTCTGCACTCCATGAAAGTGTTATCGGATATGCTGTTGTTCCCTCTGTAGCTGATACCTCCGTTGATGCGGTACTCTCTCCTAGTGATGTTGTTGCCGTTATCTTATAATAATATGTTGTAGATGCAGCTAGATTTGATCCTACACCTCCAGATGTACCTACACTTGCTGTAAGCCCTGTTGGTACTGATACAGGAGTATTTGTTACAGTGATTGACTGCGATGGAAATGATTGACCTGATGGATTTTGTGCTAATACTTCATAGTAATAGGTACCAGGATTCATTGATCCTCCTACTGTAGAACTACTACTCATTGTAAGTCCCGTAGGCGTAGATAAGCCCTCTACATTCAAATCTGAGGAGGCTAATAACGTATTTCCGTTAACAGTAAGATTTGCATTTTGATCTATACTCAGCAATGGTGTTATTACACCATTGTTATTGGATGTTACACTAAATATGTTTGATATATTCGACTGAATTTGAGAAGAATAGACTGTGTTTAAACTATATGAAGAACTACTATTACCTCCAATTTCATATATATATCCTTTATATACCACCAAAGAATTATTACTTATTGCTTGTGGAAGAGGAGTAGTTGCTGTCCACGCTCCTAGTGTTCCATTACTCTGAATCTGAGAATAGTATACAGTATTATAAACTGCACTTCCTTGACTTGAAGAGCCTCCAACTTCATATACATATCCTTTGTATACAACAGATGTAGCTTCATCCGTAACTTGAGGTAAAGATGTTGTGGTTGTCCATACTCCTAATGTTCCATTACTATTAATAGGAGCATATTCTACGGTTGAAAGAGTGATGCCTTGACTTTTTACTCCACCAATTTCATACACATACCCATTATATACTACTGAGGTCGCAATTTCTGTAGCTATAGGAAGAGAGGTTGTTGTATTCCATACACCAAGTGTTCCATTGCTATTTATTTGAGAATAATATACTGTAGACGAAAAACTAGTACAAAATTGACTAGAAATACAACCACCAATTTCATACACATACCCATTATATACTACTGAGGTCGCAATTTCTGTAGCTATAGGAAGAGAGGTTGTTGTATTCCATACTCCAAGTGTTCCATTACTATTTATTTGAGAATAATACACTGTAGATAAAAGTCCTGACCCACAGTAACCTCCTCCATTACTACCTCCAATAACATAAATATATCCATTATATACTACTGATGTTGCACTACAAACTACGGATGGTATATTTGAGGTTGTACTCCATAATCCTAAAATTCTATTATTTTGAATTGGGGAATAAACAACGTTATTAGTCAATACAGTCATTGTACTACCAGATAATATAAATCCTCCTATCTCATATACATACCCGTTATATTCTACTGAAGTTGCAGACATTATATCTTCAGGTAAAGATGTAGTACTATTCCATTCTCCTACCTGTCCTATGGTATTGTTATTTACTGCTCCCATATTTAATCCAAAATTCGTAGAATTCAGAGATAATGATGATGTTGACGATATATTAGATCCACTTCCATTCGTTAATGATATATTTCCTCCTGATATCGAACTCCCTCCTACTAATAGACTCCCTCCTACTGTTAGGTTATTGGATATATTTCCACTCCCTCCATTACCCTGTGTTACTGTTATTGCATTCGTAGTTGTTGTTGATATATTTCCATATATTCCTCCCGTAGAAGATACTGGAAAATAGTACACTGAAGCTAAATTGCCACCATTAGAGCCTCCTATCTCATATATGTATCCGTTATACACTACTGAAGTAGCTCCATCTATAGCAGTAGGAAGAGAAGTTGTTGCTGTCCATGTACCTAAAGTACCATTACTCAATATTTGAGTATAATATATTGAAGATATAGTACTGTATGTATAATATAAAGCTCCTCCTATCTCATAAATGAATCCTCCATATTCTACCAATGTAGCATCATTTATACCTACAGGAAGTGAACTCGTAATAGACCAAGCACCTAATGTTCCATTCGGATTTATGGAAGCATAATATACTGTGGACAATGCAGAACCTCCGTTATCTCCTCCTACAACATATATATTATTCATATATTTTATACTTGTCGCTCTACGAATGGTAATAGGAAGAGATACTGTTGTATTCCATATCCCCAATGTTCCATTACTATTTATTTGAGCATAATATACTGTTGCCACATCTCCTGAAGTTGTTGTACCTCCTATTTCATATACATATCCGTTATATTCTACTGATGTTGCAAAAATTATTGCAACGGGAAGGGATGTCGTCGTATTCCATGTTCCAAGTGTTCCATTTGAATGAATTTGAGAATAATAGACTGTCGCAACCAAAGTTGTAGCATTTTCTCCTCCAATCTCGTAGATATATCCATTGTATTCTACTGACGTTGCAGAATTAATAGCTGCTGGAAGCGAAGTTGTTGTATTCCATACACCTATTGTTCCATTTGAGTTTATGGGAGCATAATATACATTAACATTAACACCACCTACCTCATATACGTATCCATTATATGTAATGGATGTAGCATATGAATTAGCTACAGGAATAGGATTTGTTGAAAGCACTCCTGTATCTGTATAACTATTTGTTGTAGATATATATTCTGCAGAATTAGTGAAATTTGTACTGTTTGATCTATATATTATATATTCACTCGCACCCTGTACTGCATTCCAACTCAAGGATACTTCATTTGTATTCGTTAGAGCTGTATTACTAGTAGGAGGACTACTACTACTTGGTCCTACATTGCCTGAATCTGTATAACTCGTAGTGTTTCCTACTGATGCTAGAAATACTTCACTTCCTGATGTCGTTGATCTATATATATTATATCCTGTAGCTCCACTGTCTGCACTCCATGAAAGTGCTATCGGATATGCTGTCGTTCCCTCTGTTGCTGATACCTCCGTTGATGCGGTACTCTCTCCTAGTGATGTTGTTGCCGTTATCTTATAATAATATGTTGTAGATGCTACTAGATTTGATCCTACACCACCTGACGTACCTACACTTGCTGTAAGTCCTGTAGGTGCTGTAACATCTGTATTTAATGTTACTGATATTGACTGCGATGGAAATGATTGGCCTGATGGATTTTGTGCTAATACTTCATAATAATAGGTTCCAGGATTCATCG
>JAJYFR010000010.1 GCA_021785355.1 bacterium | reverse complement strand
TTGTAGCAAATTGTTCTATATGGGATGATTGTTATGCACAAGGAGATACAATAGAAGAAGTTATTAATGAGATTTCTTATGTAGCTTCATCTTTAATAGAATTATATAAAGAAGAAGATAAAAAGATACCCTTAAAGATCAAAGGTTCTCAAGAAAAAAATAAATCTAATATAAACATTAATATTCCTGTTATAGTAGCTTCATAATATTATGTCCAGTATTAGACCATTATCTTATAGAGATGTAATTAAAAAATTAAGAATTAATGGTTTTGTATTTAGAAGGGCTACTGGAGGATCTCATGAAATCTGGTGGAATGATCATACTAAGAAAACAGTAGTTGTTCCTCATCATAAAGAAATAAAATCAGGAACAGTAAAGAGTATTATTAAACAATCAGGGATTGATGAAAAAGATTTTTTCAAATAATTATATTATTTTTTCATTATATCTAACTTAATAAGAGTTCGAACATCGTCTACGATACCCAGGAGTCATGCGCATGTAGATTCGACCGTGGTTCCTCAAATATATTGTCAAACCTTTAAAAGTTTGAGGTTGAAATATTAAATAATCGAACCGAAAAATGAATATTTTATATAATTATAGTTATGTTTGATGATATTAATTTAGGAGGTTATTATACATCTGCTGAAGTTTGTTTAAATGGTCATATTATAAATGTTCCAGCAAAGAACTTGTCACAATTTTGTCATGAATGTGGAAAAGATATAATTAGAAAATGCCCAAAATGTGAATCTCCTATAAAAGGGAATTATGTCGATAATAATGAAATATTGAATTCGAAATTCTTTAAATTACCTAAATACTGCGATTCTTGTGGAACTCCTTATCCTTGGATTCAAAGCAAAATAGATGCAGTAGAGAGTGTATTAAAAGATACAAAAAAATTAAATCAAAAAGAAAAACAAGAGTTTGAAAATTATATTCCTGATCTTATTATTAATACTCCTAAAACAGAAATAGCTTCATTAAAAGCAAAAAATTTAATGGAAAAAGTTGGTCCTGTATTGAGTGATATGTTAAAGAATATCCTAATAGATATAGTTCTTGAAGTAGTAAAAAAAACAATTTGGGGATAAATATAAAAATTCATGATACATAAATATTCCTCTTGTAATGCATATAAAATATACTTCATTATCTTTATAACCCAAAGCATTCAACCCCAGGTTTTCAAACCTGGGGTTGAATGCGTGCCCGGAGCGAAATACTTTTAAGTATTGAGCGGAGGAAATATTCATGGCATACTCTGTATATGTCTGGATACAGAAGTGGAGCAGAGACAAAACATAAAATAAGAATTCATTTGGTATGGGTCCCGAAATACAGAAAGAGGTTATTGCGAGGTAATATATCTGAAAGATTAAAAGAATTATTGCATGAAGGATGTAGTATAAATAAATGGGAGATACAGGAGATAGCTATCATGCCTGATCACGTACAAATATTAATACAAATTAATGCAAGTGATAGTATATCAAGTGTGGTACATAGGTTAAAGGGAGGAAGTAGTAAAGTGATCAGACATGAATATCCTGAATTGAAAGAATTCTTATGGGGAGATAGTTTTTGGTCAGATGGATATTTTGCAGAATCAGTAGGGATAGCCAATGAAGAAGTGATAAGAAGGTATATCAAAGATCAAAGGAAGAGTATGCCATGAGAAGAGCTGAAGCCCCAGTTTTTAAACTGGGGAGAAGCTTCACTTAATATTGTTTATTAATATTTATTATTTTATTAATATTGTTTTATTTTAATAATATGATATAATATATGTTATGTTAGGATTGTCTCAAGTTAATACAAATGGCCAAATAACTGTATCAAAAAGGATACGTGATTTTTTGGGTATAAAAATTGAAGATAAGGTTTTAATCACAGTAGACGGGAGTGAACTTAGAATTACGCCTATTAAAGGTTCTATTATGGATTTAGGTGGATCTTTAAAAACTAATGTAGTTGTAAAAGATTATAAAAAAATAGAAGATCAATTATCTGAAGACTATGCAAAAGATTATGTAAAAAGGAAAATGGTATGAAAGTAATCATTGTTGATGCAAATATAATATTAAGATTCCTGGTAAAAGACAACGATGATTATTTTGAAAGAAGTAATGCAGTGTTCAAACAGGTATCTGAAGGAAAAGTACAGATTTATATTTCCCCACTTATAATAGCTGAAGTTATTTGGGTATTATACAAAATTTATAAAATTAATAAATCAGACATTACAGAAAAACTTAGTAATTTGATATCTGATAAGAATATTATTCTAAAGGAAAAAAGTATAGTTTTAAAATCTTTGAAAGATTTTTCAGATAAAAACAATATAAGTTTTCCTGATGCATATATTGCGAATGCCTCTATTGATAATAGTATGGAAATATATTCATTTGATAAAGGTTTACTTTCAGCATATCCTGATTTGACGATTTTTCAGATATAAATTACATGAACCTAGGTACTTCGAACTGTCCACTAATCCCTTTTAAGTATTATCTTTGTTTTCCATCTACCATACCTATCAGTTTCTCTTAATTCTTGTACTAGTCTTGATACAGAAGGAGAAAGTTTGTTTGAAGGAACTCCTCCATTCTTCCATTTGCCTATATCTTTAATAGTCTTTTTTAAACCTACCATTTTAAACGATTTAACCCAATCAGCATATGTTCTTCTCGAAATCTTGAGAATTCTATATGCATCATCGTACTTAGTATTTTCTTTAAATAACCTATATGCAAATTTGATCTTTTCTGTTTTTGTTAAATGTATGTTACTATTTCTCATAAGTGGTAGCTTGTCTAATTTAAGTACTTGGATGCTACCACTTTTTACATACTCTTATCCACACCTTAGTGCAAAATTCCCTGAACCTATACAAAAGGTTCTGACATCATCTACGATTATGATATAATGTTCTCCATAAATTAAACCTATTATAATAATGGAAATAGAGCAACCTAATTATGGTGCGAATTATTTAGGATCAATTCTGGGAATTGAATTTCCAGAATGTAATATTGCGGCATCAGCATTACATGTATCTGTAAGAGAACTAGTTAGTGCTCAGAAAGATGTATCTTCAATAAAATTAGTTGACACTTTAAGTAATAGAGATATAAAAGCTCATATTGTAAAAATTAAAGGAGATTTTGAAATAAAAGAAGAGAGATTTCCTGTAGGACTTGCCCTTATTCAGCAAGTAGAGATTAAAGAAAAAGGTGGGTTATTAAAAAAGAGGAAAGAAGCAAATAGAATAAAAACAGAAAGAAATATAGATTCTATTAAACTTTGTGCTTTGATTGAAGATGCTATATACGTACCTTTAGCTACATTTGTATTAAGAACAGGGGGAGAGTGTAGTTATGTACAGATAGGTGATGAAATGACTAAAGATTTTTTATATACTGTTCCTGCAGATGATAATACAGAGAGATTTACAACTATAAAATCTATAAGGACTATACTAAAAGGAGAAACTCTATCTTCTAAGAAAGAAGAATCTGTATTACTATCTTTAATTGAAAGACAAACAGCAAAATATAAGGAAGGTATATTAAGAGAAAAAGAGAAAATTGTAGTTAATAGCATGTATGAGAAAATTAGGGGAGAGAATACTCAATTAAAAGTTTCATTAGAAAATTCAAAAGGAGAAATTAGTAATGAGATTGTAAGATCACGTGAAATTCTTCCTCAATTTATATTAAATGATGGTATTCATGCAAGTTTAGCAATATTACAGCCTGGTACAGAAGATAAAGAAGATATATACCTATGTGCTATGGTAAGATCAAATATTGCTATTAAAATAGCTACATTATCTATGTTGGATGAATCAATACATTTGGAAGAACTTGCAGATGGAGATTTTAACAGAAAAGAGAGCATAGATAACATTATATTTATATTAAGAAATGTAGAATCAATAAAAGAAAGCAAACTAGATAAGAAGAGCTATGATTATTATGATCGTTCTACTTACGATTTTATTATTCACATACTAATTCCTATAATTCAATCAGAATTAGGACTCTTATCTAAAGAGGAATCATTACAATTAGAGGAAAAAATAAAGAAGGATGAAGACCCTTATAGATGGAGAGAATTTCAAAAAAACGTGAAAAACTATTTTTATTTTCAAGATATTTATAAAAATAAATCAAACCTTACAGAATATTATATAAATATGAAAAAGTATGGAGATCATATTAAAAGTTTATTAGATAAGACGGGAAAAGATTTTTTTGATCAATTTAGAGTAAAAGAAAGGATAGAGAGTTTGGGAGGGAATAGTAATAAATTTTATGAAGATTTAATATTCTTGTTATTTGAATTATCTAAAAAATCAACAGAATTAAAAGCTCATATAAAAGAAGTTCCTATGGGCAAGACAGAGGAAGATGCAGATATAAAAGGAGAAATTTCTTTTTCCGAAGGAGTATACAGTCTAATAGTATATGCCAAACCTAGTTCTATGGAAACAGAGCCATTTAGACGTGTATCTCGTTTAGATATTAATATTCTTAATCCTGGAGAAAATAAAAATATGGATACAGATAAACTAAAAGCTTTTATAGATTTATTAGGATGTATGAATCCCTAAATTTAGAAAAGTTTTGAAATCAATACTATATTTCTATTATGATATTAAGAATGGAGATAATAATTATAGAAAAACTATACACATCTAGATTTTTACCTCAATTAATTTAATAATATAACTTATATCTTTATAAAAAGATAAAGAGAAATGATATTATGAATATAAATATGAATATAATTCAATTAGTTAAATCTTTAAATTTAGAAAAAGGTGAATATACTGTATTTGGAAGTGCATTACTACAGATATATCAATTAAGAGACTCTAATGATATAGATATTAGTGTTACAAAAGAGTTATATGACAAATTAAAAAAATCTGATACATGGAAAGAAAAAAATCATATTAATGGAGATGTATCATTACATAATAATATATTTGAAATATTTAAATCTTGGAATTTTGAAAAATATAATCCTGATATAAAGTATTTGATAAAAAACTCCATATACATAGAAGGTATTCCTTTCGTAAATATAGAAGAAGTATTAAAATGGAAAAAAATAAGGAATTTAGAAAAAGATAGAAAAGATATTAAATTAATTGAATCTTATTTAAATAAGTGATACAAAATTAAATTTTTCTTATTCTTAAATGTTTGTAACGCGTACATTCTGAACTTTGGATGTAGATTCAGTATAAAATTTTATAGGTGATAAATAATTTATCACTGTATGGGAAACTATTACAAGACTTCTTTTAAATTGTTTATTGATTCATCTAAATGTATTAAATTTTTTTATGTTAAGTTACTTCAGTTATTTTATATTTTAGAAATATTATTATAATTCCTATATCAAAGAATGTTTGGAATAAAACCTCTCCTTGTAGCAAGAAATTTAATTTCCCTGTTATTGGTAAAATTGGATATATTGAATACATAGCAATAATACCTGATATTATTTGCCCTATAATTAAAAGTATATTTATAAAATTATTTTTTGTAATAATTGTTAAATATATTATTAACCCTAATTCAGTAAGGAATAATGAAGTTGATATAATTGTATGTATCCAATTAAAGCCTGTATTTATAGCATATGGGGTAAATACCAAAGCAATAAAGAGTATTGCAATCGTATTCATAGAATAGAAAATTATTTTATATGGATTACTATTATGTTTCATATATTTTACAGATTTTCCAATAAAATAACTACATAAAAGATAACCAATAGCATATGGAACTATAGTTTTTATATCAATTCCAAAAGCACTAATACCTTCATTATTTAATAGAATTTCAGGTTTAATTATAAAACATATAAATAAGAAGAATAGTAAGAGTAATTGACTATATATAAAATTTTTTAATAAATTTGATTTTACATTTTTTATAAACATAGTATTATGTTCATGTAGTTATAATTTTTTATAATTATATTTTTTCTCATAAAACTTAATATTTCTTTATTTTTTATATTAATATTATATATTTTTTAAATATAAATACACAGAATACTTTTTATTAATGCAAAAAAAGGTTTTAGATGAGTATGGTTTTAGTGTTGATAAAGGTGATGTAATTTTAAATGGTACAGGAGTATGGCATCAAGGAGGTCCAGTTGCAGATGCTGGTCTTACAGGTAGAAAAATTATAGTTGATACATATGGAGGATATTCAAGGGTTGGAGGAGGTTGTTTTAGTGGAAAAGATCCAACTAAAGTAGATAGATCAGGAGCATATGCAGCTCGTTTTATCGCAAAAAATATAGTAGCTAATAATTTAGCTGAAAAAGCAGAAGTGAGACTTGCTTATGTAATAGGTAATTCCAAACCTTTAATGAAAGAAGTAGAAACATTTGGAACATCAAAAAAAAGTGATAAGGTGATTAAAGACTATATAGATTCCATATTGGATACTTCAGTTATTGGTATAATCAATGCTTTTAATTTAAAAAGACCTATATATCTTAAAACTGCATCATATGGTCATTTTGGAAGAGATTGTTTCCCTTGGGAGACTATTATATAAAATTATATATATTAATAATTTGTATTTTTTAATATTTTAGAATAACATAATATATAATGACAAAAATACTATATTATTGTGGTCATGAGCAATTTCAACCGGAAGAATTGGTAAAGCATTCCGTTTTAGCTGAAAAGTACGGATTTGATGGAATAATAATATCAGAACATTTTCACCCTTGGGTATCAGATAAAGGTTCTGCAGGATTTACATTTTCTACACTAGGAGCTATTGCTGCATCTACTACAAAAATTGAACTTATAACAGGAGTAGTAACACCTTTATTTAGATATCATCCTGCAATAATAGCGCAAGCTTCTGCTACTATTGACAGATTATCTAATGGTAGATTTAGCTTAGGAGTAGGTAGTGGAGAAAGTATAAATGAAACACCATTAGGTATAAATTTTCCTCCATATAAAGAAAGATCAGAAAGAATGATCGAAGCTTTAGAAGTAATGAAACGATTACTTTTAGGAGAAAAATTATCCTATGATGGTAAATACTATACACTAAAAAATGCAAAACTATACTCTCCACCCATATCAGATATACCAATACTACTTGCAGCTTCTGGTGAAAAATCAATATCTATAGCAAATCAATATGCAGATGGATTAATTACAAGTGTAAAAAATGTTGAAGATATAAAAAATAATATAGAAAATTCAAAAAAACTAAATAAAATTATTCTTTCTACAATGTGGACAATTTATGCTAAGAATAAAGATGAGGCATGGAATGCTCTTCTTCCTTGGAGAGGATTGCGAGTTCCTTCAAGAGATATAGCAACAGATCCTTTAGAGTTACAAAAGGAAGCTGATTTAATGGATAGGGATGAAATAATTAGTAAATACAAAATTGTATCATCCCCAAAAGAATATATAGATGCATACTCTCCTTTAATAACTACTCTGCATTCTGATTATATAGCAATTCAAACTACTGGAGAGAATCAAGAAGATATTATAAAAATGCTTGGAGAAGAAGTTTTACCATATCTTAGAACTCTTTAGTAACTTTAATTATTTTTTAATCATTTGCTGATATAATATATCTAATAACTTTATATAAATTTATTATGAAAGCAGCATTACATATTCCAAGATTTAATTATGGTTCTTCTGATTCAGATATATCAGAAAATTTAAAAAATATAGTACAGAAAGCTGAAGAAGTTGGTTTTGGGAGATTATCTGTTATGGATCATTATTTCCAAATACCAGGAGTAGGGGATTATAAAGACCCTATGATGGAAGCATACACAACTCTTGGTTTTATTGCTGCAAATACAAAAAAAATTAGAATTGGAACACTAGTAACTGGTGTTACATATAGAAATCCAGCTTTTCTTATAAAACAGGTTACAGCTCTAGATGTGTTATCTCAAGGAAGAGCATTCTTAGGAATAGGTGCTGCATGGAATGAACAGGAATCTTTAGCATTAGGATTTAATTTTCCTCCCGTTAAAGAAAGGTTCGAAAGATTGGAAGAAACTTTACAAATTGTAGAAAAAATGTGGAGTGGAGATAGTACTCCATATAAAGGAAAATACTATTCTTTAGAAGAACCATTTAATAGCCCTCAAGTACTTTCAAAACCACGCCCTGAGATTTTAATTGGAGGTAGTGGAGAGCAAAAAACATTAAAATTTGTTGCTCAATATGCAGATTCATGTAATCTTTTTGCAGCTGAAAAAGACGTAATAAAACATAAATTAGAAGTTTTAAAAAATCATTGTAGCAATTTAGATAGAGATTATTCTTCTATAAATAAAACAGCATTAGCTAGAATAGATTTATCTAATTTAAATAAATTTATTGAAGATTCAAAAATACTTTCAGAATTAGGAATAAATGAAATATTCTTTATGGTACCTAATGCTGAAAAATTAGATAACTTGGAAGAGATTGGGGAAAAAGTTATATCAGAAATGCAGAAAATATAAAATGTTTTTAGGATTTATTTCTTTATAAAAGTTAGAACTTCTTTAGAATGATTTATTACATTTACTTTCCACCATATATTTGAAATTATTTGATTCTCATCTATAAGGAAAGTTACTCTAGATGTTCCTAGAGAAAATAATTTTTTATTCCAAACTCCATACTGTTTTACTACTTCTTTATCTTTATCTGATAAAAGAATAAAAGGTAACTCATATTTAGAACAAAAACCTTCATGAGATTTTTCATCATCTACACTAATACCTATTATTTCAGTATTATTATCTACATATTCTTTATAATCATTTCTAAATTTTTGAGCCTCTATAGTACACCCAGGAGTACCATCTTTAGGATAAAAATATAAAACTATATTCTTTCCTTTGAATGATGATAAGGATATATTTTCTCCTTTTGAATTTGGAAGTGTGAAATCTGGTGCTTGATCTCCAATTTTTAATTTATTCATTATTTTAATTTTATACTATATTTTATATATAATCAAAATTGTAAGAACAATTGTTTAATATGGTAATAAAGAAAATTCTATTATAAAAATATAAGGAAGAATGTGTGTGTATATAATCTTTATAAAAAGTATATAATATAAAAATATTAATAAATATGTCAAAGATCACTTTTAAAACTAAATTATATAAGTATGAAGATAATGATTTGAACTCACTTATAATCTTATCAAAGAATGAAGGTATAAAACTTCCATCTCAAGGTACATCTATGGTAGAGGGTAGTATAAATGGGTTCAATTTTAGAGTTGCTCTAGAACCTGATGGAAAAGGAAATCACTGGTTTATAATAGATAAAAAAAATACTAAATTAATGGGATTAGATATAGGGGATAGTGTTATTTTAGAATTTTCTCCCATCAAAGTATGGCCAGAACCAAAAGTTCCAAAAGATTTAGAAGATGCTCTTAAATCAGATTCTCAAGCATATAATCTTTGGATAGATATAACTCCAATGGCTCGTTGGGACTGGATTCATTGGTTTGAATCAGTTAAATTAGAAAAAACACGAATGGAAAGACCCTCAAAACTATGCTCAATGCTCAAAGCTGGAAAAAGAAGGCCTTGTTGTTTTAATCGTACTCTTATAACAAAACCAAAAAATGCAGAATTTTATAATAAAAAATGAAATTCTCTTATAAAGCATATAAAGATGAAGAGGTTTTAATAATTGAACAAGATTTATAACTTTGAATATTACGCAAAAACCCATAGTACATTTTTACTTGACATCGTGAAAAATAAAGAGTATTTTATACTTAATTAGTATTATATATTGGTTTATGGATAAAAGTAAGGTTAGGGTATTAAGTAAGATTTCAGTATTCGTATTGGTTATAGTATTCATATTTGATTTATCTGGATATATTAGAGCCTCCACTACAGATGTAAATCTGGGATCAGCAAATAATTTTGCAATCTTAGCTGGATCCACAATTACTAATACAGGCTCAAGTGTTATTAATGGGAATGTTGGATTAAGTCCAGGAAGTTCTATAACAGGTTTTCCACCAGGATTGATACACGGAACTCAATATATAGCAGATACAACATCTATTCAAGCTCAAACTGACCTTATAACTGCTTATAATCAAGCTGCAGGAGAAACTCCTATATCTACTATTCCAACAGAATTGGGAGGTACAACTCAAATTCCTGGTATTTATAATTCTTCATCAGGAACATTTGGTATAACAGGAACTTTAACTCTAAATGCGCAAGGAAATTCTAATGCTGTTTTTATTTTTAAAACAGCTTCAACTCTTATTACTGCTGGAAGTAGTAAAATTGCACTTATAAATGGAGCTCAAGCTTGTAATATTTTTTGGCAAGTTGGAAGTTCTGCAACACTTGGAACTAACTCTATTTTTGATGGAAATATTTTAGCTTTAACATCTGCAACTCTTGATACAGGAGCTAATGTATATGGAAGAGTATTATCTCGTAATGGAGCAGTTACTCTAGATACAAATGTTATTACTCCTACAATATGTGCAACTCAATCAAGTACATCTCTAGGTTCAGGAACTACAAATACTTCAGGTACAACTTCTACTACTCCAAATTTACCTAATACAGGTTTAGCACCTCAGAATACTTTTCCTTGGAATATTGTATTGCCAATATTAGCAGTGATAGGTTTATCTTTCCTTTATTTTTATAAAAGAAAACAAACAATTTAAATCTCTATATTTTGAGAAATATAAAAAAACAAATTCCCAATAAATATTATAAGAAATTAAAAAGTTTATTAAAACTAATATTTTTTTTAATTTTATTTATATCTATTTACCCTTTTCTTTCTTCATATTTTAAAGTATCAAAACAATATAATCCTAAAATTCTTATTACTTCTCCAAAACCAATACAAGAAAGTTCAGCCTTACCAATACGCCTTATAATCCCTGCAATAAATTTTAATTCTAAAATTGAAAATGTTGGTCTTGTTGCAAATAATACTATGGGTGTACCTGTAGGAAGAGAAGATGTTGCATGGTATGATCTTGGTCCAATACCTGGGAATATAGGTAGTGCAGTTATAGATGGTCATTACGGTTGGTGGGCAAATACAGGAGCTCCCGCAGTATTTAATAATTTATCTAAGTTACATAAAGGAGAAAAAATATATGTAGAAAATAGTAATAAAAAAATTACATCTTTTCTTGTAAGTAAAATTCAAATATATACTCCTAATTCTAATTCCACAAAAATATTTAATTCAAATGATGGGAAATCTCACCTTAATTTAATTACATGTGAAGGTGTGTGGAATAATACAACTAAAACTTATTCTAATAGAACTGTTGTGTTTAGTAATAAAATAAATGTAATATTATTAAAATTTAAATTAAAATATATAATAAAACCATGGCTGATATAGTACTTGAAAATAACAAATTGCAAGATCCTCTTTGGTATCTTTACTTCCAACCCCAATTAAATAAGTACTTTTATGAATATGAGAAAAATAATATAACTGAAGACTTTTTAAATAAAAGAGAATTAATAGTTCAAACATTAATAACTGCAATTAAAGACAATACTTTAGCATTAGGAGAGAATGAAGAGGATTTTGATTCCGAGAGAAAACCTATTGATACTATTATTATTCATATGACTAGTACCACTTCTAAAAAAGATGAAAAAAGAGGAATCTAGATCATTTAAATATATTAGATTTAATAAGATTATATGCTTCAGAATATAGTAGAAAAAGTAGATCATATTATTCAAAACCTATATATTCTGGACATTATTATAATGGAGTTCAAACATTTATACCTTATCATTATTTAATAAATTCAGACGGAAGCTTTATAAATATACTTAAGGATCAATATATAGGATGGCATGCAGGAGAATGGGATATAAATTGTAGAAGTATCGCTATAGCTTTTAATGGCAAATTTATAGATTCATCTCCGAGTAATGAAGCTTTAAAATCAGCTCAGAATATAATAAAGAAATATAAAAATGTAAAAATTTTAGGACATAAAGAAGTGTATCAAACAACAAAATGTCCTGGTGATACATTTGATATATGGAAAGAAAAATTAGTTTAGGATTTATCTATTAAGTCTAACTGCAATTGCAAATTGCATGAAATATTTTTCTATACTTGCTGCATCTTCTTCATCAAATGTATTTCTATATAGATTATCTAAGAATTGTTCTTTTGCTCTTAATACTTCTTTTGCTTTTATTGATTTTTTCTTAATTAGACATTCAATTGTTGCATCAAATAAATCAATTGCTCTTATCATAGATAGAGTTTCATATTCTGAATTTTTATTTCGTCTAGCATTAAAAGATCTACTAACTTCACTATAAATATTCCCCATTTGTTCAAAAATAGTCATATCTGACCATTGTTTATGATTAACAATATATTTATTCATTTATAAAAATTATACTAAATTCAATTCTTTTTATATTATACATAATAAACTATATTCAATATAAATATATATCAAAGACAAAAAAATTGATTATCTAGTTCTATAAAAATTTAATTGATTTTTAATTATTTAATAGGTATGCTATTTATATGAAAATATTTGTATTTATTGATAGTCAAAATTTAAATTTGGGAATTAAATCGTGTGGTTGGATATTAGATTTTAAAAAATTCAGATTATATTTAAAAAATAAATATAAGGTTACTAAAGTATATCTATTTATAGGACAAGTCCCAGGAAATGAGTCTATGTATAGAAGTTTACAAGAAATGGGATATATATTAGTTTTTAAACCAACTATGCAATATATGAAAGAAGGTATAAAAGAAACAAAAGGGAATGTAGATTCAGAACTCGTACTATATTCTAGTGCAATAACTTTTAAAGACTATGATAAAGCAATTATTGTTAGTGGTGATGGAGACTTTTACTGTTTAATAGATTTTCTTGAAGATAAAAATAAATTATTTAAATTAATTGTTCCTAACAATCATTATTCAAGTCTACTGAGAAAATTTTCAAGTAAAATTATTAGAGTAGATCAATTAAAAAATTCTTTGGCACTAAAAAAGACTGGCATCAGTGTTCAGTCGAAACTTTAGACCTATCCAGTCATCGTGATACATCTATATTACCATCTTTTAATAATTATTTCAAATAATATATTAATATCAATATTTATTAAATACATAAATTCAAGAAATATGATAAAATCTTAGAATCAATATAAATTACTCTTTGAGACATGATTCTAAATGTAAAAATTAATGAAAAATCTATAGGTACAAAATCTTTATATGAAGATCTTTCTTTTTTTATTAATGAAAATGAAAAAGTAGGATTTATTGGAAGAAATGGTACAGGAAAAACTTCTCTTTTTAAAATTATTGCAGGTTTAGACTCTGATTATAAAGGGTCTATTGATGTTAAAAAAGATACTAAAATAATATTAACTCAACAAGAATATCTAGATATAAAAAAAATATCCTCCATAGATTATATAACTCAAAGTTTACCTGATTATATAAAATTAAAGAATACAATGGAGAAGTATGTTGATATCATGAAAAATGATATGGATATGATAAGTATATATACTGAAGCTGTTACTCTTTTTAGTGAATATGGATATTATAGTATTGAAGAGAAAGTTCTAAATTCTCTTTTAAAATATAAAATAGATCCTGAAAAAGCAAGAATGCCTCTTATAGACTTGTCTGGAGGAGAAAAAAGATTTGTAGAACTAGTAAGGGTTATGTATTCCAAATGCGATATTGCCTTAATTGATGAGCCCACTAATCATATGGATGATATTGGTAAAAATGATTTTATTTCTTGGTTTAAAAGTACTAATCATGGAATATGTGTAATTACTCATGATAGAGATGTACTAAATTATGTAGATAAAATAATAGAGATAAAAGATAGAAAAGCTTTTATTTTTTCTGGTAATTATGATTCTTATCTTTTACAAAATAGTATTTCAAATGTTACAAATATTGAATCATATGAAGATTCTCTAAAATCATTAGATAGACTGAAAAAACAAATGGAGGGTATTAAGAAAAGAGGAGCTCATGCATCCACTAGAGTAATGTATGAGAGAGTTGAAAAAGAGCATAATAAAATAAAAAAAGAGATAGAAAAACCATCTATTTGGATAGATGAAGAATCAATAAAAGATGTTAATAAAAAAGTTATAGATAAATATGAGAAATATAAAGATAAAAATATATCTATAAAAATTAATAATATAAAAGAGAATAAAAGTATATTACTTACTGTTAAAAATATATCTATAGGATATGAATTTCCTTTATTTAAAAATATTAGTTTTACTCTTTCTCATGGAGATAAAATCCAAATTAAAGGAAGAAATGGAGCAGGAAAAACATCTTTAATAAAAACAATAATTTCTATTATAGAAAATACACCTCATTCTACAAAAATATATGATGGAGAAATTTTACCTAATGACAAAATAAAATTAGGTATATATGAGCAAGAAATTGATAGTTATTATTTTAATATGAAGCTTAAAGATGCTATTGAAGATATATATAGACTAGAAAAAATAGAAATACCTAATGTAAATAAAATTTTAAATGATTATCTATTTGATCCTGCAAAGGATAGTGATTTATTAATATCAAATTTATCAGGAGGGCAAAAAGCTAGATTTCAAATAATAAAAATGTTATTAAAAAATCCTAATTTATTAATTTTAGATGAGCCTACTAATCATTTAGATTTACCTTCTATAGAAGAGTTAGAAAATGTTTTAAAAAATTTTCATGGAGGAATATTGTATGTATCTCACGACAGTTATTTTATTAAAAAATTAAAAGGGGAAGTAATAGAGATTTCTAATAAAGATTAGATTTTATACTGTTATTTCTTAATTTAATTTCAGGGTTATTATTTAACTGGAAAAGACTTTTGCGTAATCAATAGATACAATCTATCATCAGTTACATTCATATTTACATAAAAGAAGTGACATCCCAAATCTAGCCCAGAAGAAGATTAAAATGCATAGAACACAAGAAGTATACAATTCTCTCAAAACCCTACCCCATAAGATAGATTTTAAAGCAGGTTGCACTATGATTATCTAATTTTTAGAATTATACATATATTTATATATAGATGTATAATAAATATATGAAAAAGACTTTTATAAATATAAATGAATACGATCTACCAATAATTAATAATTATTAAAGAAGATGAGGATGGTGGATTTGTAGCAAATTGTTCTATATGGGATGATTGTTATGCACAAGGAGATACAATAGAAGAAGTTATTAATGAGATTTCTTATGTAGCTTCATCTTTAATAGAATTATATAAAGAAGAAGATAAAAAGATGCCCTTAAAGATCAAAGATTCTCAAGAAAAAAATAAATCTAATATAAACATTAATATCCCTGTCATAGTAGCTTCATAATATATATCAAATATTAGACCATTATCTTATAGAGACGTAATTAAAAAATTAAGAATTCATGGTTTTGTATTTAGAAGAGCTACTGGTGGAATGATTATACTAAGAAAACAGTAGTTGTTCCTCATCATAAAGAAATAAAATCAGGAACAGTAAAGAGTATTATTAAACAATCAGGGATTGATGAAAAAGATTTTTTCAAATAATTATATTATTTT
>JAJYFR010000012.1 GCA_021785355.1 bacterium | reverse complement strand
AAGTACCAAGATATAGAGAATTAAAACCAAATCAAAAAATAATAGAAGAATATTACAAAACTATAAATGGAGAAAAATAAGTCTTGACAAACTAAATTTTTAATGATATAATTAATACATAAAATAAATTAATTAAAGGAGGAATTAAATCATGAAAATAAAAATCTTAAATGATATGGATTATGATTATGAAGAATCAGATGAAGAATATGGCGAGTGGAGTTCTGAAACTACAAATAATATTACAGGAGCCGTTAAAGTTAAAGAGAATGAATACTTTGATTTGGAAGTAAACGATAATTTCCTTAATAAGGAGGTTTATCTTCTTTATATTCTATATTCTTCAGGTGATTCATATGGAAATTCTACTGGAAACATTGAGTATTTGGATGTATTCGAAAATTATGATAAAGCATTAGAAGTGAAAAAAATTATAGAGGATGATTATAAAGAAAAACCTACTTATACTTTCGAACCAGGTGGTATGGATTTATTTTACACTAAAGAAAATGGTAATGTAGCTAAAATTCCTACTTGTGTTTACAAAGGGTATTTTGAAGATTTAGAAGCCGTAGTAATACAAAAAATAACAATCAAAGATAAAACTAAAAAAGGAGAATTAAATTGAACAAGAATTTCTTTGTAGATGGTAATAGATATAATTCCATAAATGCCTCTGCCATAATACATAAATTACCGCCAGCAGTCTATCAATTAAATTTTGATACCAGAAGCAATAAATATTATTACGAACAAATAGAACCCTTTTCAATACCAGATAAACTGTATGGCGATATCCATAGAACATCCGAAAGAATATGGAACACATTTAAACTAACCGATAAAAGTATAGGTGCATTATTAGTAGGCAATCAAGGTTCTGGTAAAACATTATTGACTAAACTTTTATCCCAAAAAGGCATATCTAATAACATTCCAACCATAATAATTTCATCTCCATTTATCGGAGAAGAATTTATAACATCACTTTTGGATATAGAAGACGAGGCTATTATCATATTTGATGAATTCGAAAAAGTTTACGATGAATATAAAGAGCAATCTTCACTTTTAAGTATATTGGATGGTACAGTAAACACTAAAAAGTTATTTTTGCTCACTGCTAACAATGAATATAAAATTTTAAATACATTCTTTAATAGACCTGGAAGAATAAGGTATCTTTTAAGATACTATAAATTGTCTGATGATGTTATAAAGGAATATTGTGAAGATAATCTTAAAAATATTACACTTAAAGACCAGATAATTAAATTACCTGCTATCATACAGGATTTTTCTTATGATATGTTAGTAGAGTTGGTAAGAGAATTGAATTTATATAATGAAAGTTTAGAAGAAGTCTTATCAATAATGAATATTAAACCAGACAAATCCTATAACGAAAATCTTCAATATGATATTACATATGTAAAAGATAATCAAATTATCGATTATTGTACACCTAACAGTTATGAAGGTAATCCATTATCCGCTGGTAGGTATGATAAATTATATATAACAATAAATGAAGATAATGAAAATATTGAGGAAGAATATGATGAATGGGAAGAGGCTGATTTATCATCATCGCCTACACCTATACCTAAAGTTAAAAATCCAAAAAATAAAAATAATGATATATTAATTTCTTTGGAAAATTTAGAATCTATAAATGCTGACGGGACTATGGTATTTAAAATAACAGATGAAATAAAAGCTATATTTAAACCTAAATTTAACAAAAATATATTTGATGTTAAAAGACTTTTGGTATGATTTAAACTAAAGGAGAATTAAAATGAAAAAATATAAGGACATACTAATAATTAAAAATAAAGATAAAATAATAGTAAAAAAGGCTTTAGAAAATTTGCATAAGGAAGGATATATAGAAACTATAATAATTAAAAACGATAAATCTAATTTATTTTCAGAATATCCAAATTCAGCATTTGCTATAAGGTCTGATAGTTATATTGATAATAAAACTGATGATTGTAGAATACTTGGTTTCGCTATTTGGTTTTATTTTGATGAAAATAGTGAAATAATAGGTAAAGAAACTTGGGATTAAAAAATAAATAATAAGGAGATAAAAAATGAAACAAATTAATTGGAATACAGTTAAACCAAATCAAGTTACATTAAAAGATTTAGAAAATTCTAAAATTACTCCAGATACATATTCAAGTGCTACATGGAGATGTGCTCAAGCATTGTACAAAATATATAAGCAAAACAATATTTTCTTTGAATTGGACCTTAAAGATAGACTATTTTACGAAAAAGGTTTTGATATGGAAGGCAAATACGATTGTATAATGGAAACAACCGGATTCATGTACAGTTGGGCGGAGAATGTTTTAAGATATTATTTAGGAATGCCTCAAATACATGATAGATGTTCGTATATGCAAAACGAAGCGGATGTATTTTTGGAAAGAAAATATAATTTTGATATTAATAAAAATCCGGAAGAAGCATTTGAGGAAGCTATTAGCTAAAATTAAAAATAATGCTTGACAGTAATATAATTTTAATGGTATAATATAACCTAAAGTAAAATAATTAAATAAGGAGAAATTTACAATGGAAACAAGTAAAAATAATAAAGAAGATGAAATAGGTAAAATTAAATTTCCTGAAATTGAAGTTCAATTAACAGGTACGGACGGAAATATTTTTGCTTTAATGAGTAAAATTTCAAGAACCTTAAGAGAAAATAAAGTATCAAAAAATATAATAGACGAATTTCTTAAAGATATTATGGATAGCTCAAGTTATGATGAAAGTTTAAGTAAAATAATGAAATGGGTTAATGTTTACTAAGTAAAAAAACTGTTGATAATATTATAAATTTATGGTATAATATAACCATGAAAAATAAACTTAATAATTTAATTAAAAAATCAGGAATTACTCAATACCAATTAGCAATATTTTTAAATATCGATAAAAATCACCTTTCAAAAATTAAGAAAGGAGAAATAGATATAAGTCTTGATTTAATCCAAAAATTATCTAATCTTTTTTGTGTACCGATGGATTATTTCACAAACAAAGAAAATGATAATTATACTCCACTGAATTTGAAAAATATCAAAACAGAAGATTTAAAAACTATTGCAGATATTAATAAAATATTTTTAGATTTAAAATGTATGGTTGAAATATTAAACAAGGATAAATTAAAATGAATTATACACTTGAAAAATTATTGAAAAAGACTAAAGATAAAGGTTTACCAGATGAGTATGTAAAGAAAATCAGGATTAAAGCAGAAACAATAGATACTAAATATATAATACCTGATTTAGAAGAATTTATTGAAACTATGTATGTTTACAAATATTTATTAGAAGAAGATATTAAGAGTATAGAAAAAGATATTGATATGTATATGAAAGTATATAAATTAAGTTCTTCCGAAACTGCTTGCGATATGACATCAAAAGATAAAATTATACTTCCGACATATGCTCAATTACATACATTTAAGGAAGTAAGGGAACACTACGAATTCATGATGCCTATTTTATTGTTTTATCAAGGTTTTTTAATGAAATATAATTAAGGATAAATTAAAATGAATATAAGAAAATTTATTAAAAATTTGATAGAGAATTATAGAAAGTTTTCAAAAATTGATAAAGAAACTCAAAGGTATAATGCAAGACTTGATAAAGCTTGTAAAATTATCAAAAATAGATATAAAATAGCTATAACTCCAAATAAAAAGTATATTTACAGAGTTAATCCTGATTCTAATACTGTTTCTGTTATAGATATTTCTAAGAGTAGAATAGTAGCTACTATTTCTGTAGGTTCCAAACCGTCCGGAATAGTTATAACTCCAGATGGAAAATATGCTTATGTAACTAATACGAATTCCAATACTGTTTCTGTTATAGATACATCTATTAATTTAGTTATAGTTACAATAACCGTAGGAATAAATCCATTAGGAATTGTTATTACACCAGACAACGGAAAATATGTTTATGTAGCTAACTTTGGTTCTAAATTTGTTTCCGTTATTGATACATCTGTGAATATAGAAACAGATACTATAGATGTAGTTGATGAATGTTTTACAATATCAATAACTATGAAAGGAGAATATATTTGTGTGCAAAAAACAGATTTTAGTTTGATTATTGATACTTTTACAAAAAAAGATTTAGGTTACAAAGATATTAATAAAATAAGTAAAGATATAATCTTTAAAAAATAAATTAATTTAAAAAAGGAGAATTAAAATGAGCCATTTTTTAGCGTATATGGTAGTTCCAAAAGAAGAAGAAAATGGATATAACGAGTACATTTTAGATGTTATGAACAAGTATAACGAAAATATTGAAGTAGAAGAATATTTTGTTAAAGATTTAACTGACGAAGATAAAATGAGAGTAATAAATTATCTTATTTCAGATGGATCAATAGATAATTCAAAAACTATAAAAGATTTTGATGAAATATATGAAATACATGGCGGAGATTGGAACTATAATGAATGGAAATTAGTGGATGGTATATAGAAAGAATATTCCACA
>JAJYFR010000006.1 GCA_021785355.1 bacterium | reverse complement strand
TCTAAACAACAATCTAATATAACCTTTTTACTTGCTTGTATAAGTTTTTGATTCATAACTCTATTTTATATTGTATCCAATCTATCTAGATTATTCAATGAAAATATATAAGTCAATTCAAACTCCTATTTATATAATCTAAATCAATTGTTTTCTTAAAATCAAAATAGGAAAAAATCAAATCTGTGTATCGTGGAAGATGTCATATATACTAATTATTTAAAAAAATGTTTAAATTATGATTACTTGATTCTTAGTATTTCAGTATATAAATTTAGATTGGAAAAATACTCATATTCATTAGGAAGACATGAAGCTCAACCCTAGTTTGATTGAAGTTCAGTTTTAAGAATCTTATTTAGAGCATGAATGCTGTTGAATTCATAAAAAGCCAAATAAGCTATGGCCAGTTTTTTAGCATCTGTTTGGCGTAGACTAAAACCTTTATTGATATGACTTATTAATATGGCATTGGCGAACATCCTTCCAGTCCTTTTATTGCCGTCTTCAAATATTTGTAAATATGGAATTAGGGAAAGAGCCAGAAGTGCTTTTATATAAGAGTTAGTCGTTCTATTTATTATTTCCAAAATGTAGTCACCATTTTCTCTTAATTGATGAGGGTTAGATAGAGGTTCATAGTTGCTAGCAGTGATCCTGACAATTTGTTTTCTAATTCCACTCTCTATTCCTAGATTTTTACCAATTATCCTATGAAGTTCTTCAACTGTTCTAAATTTTATGTTATTGGAGAATAATTCTTTATTCTCAACTATAAAAGCAATGGCATCTTTATGATTTAGAATCATCTGTGTCTCAAACTCTGTTCTGTTCTTAGCCTTTATTCCTTCTAGAAGTAATAATTGAGTATCTAATAATGTATATGTATTACCCTCGAGAGCTGACGACTTCCACGAAAGCTCAATAGTAAGATACTCCAGTTCTTTAGCTGTCATTTTATTGGGATGTTTAAATACTAACTTATCATCATCGATTTTTAATAGCAATTCTAGTTCTTTAGTAGATAATTTAGTTAACCATTCTATAAGTTCATGATTGAACATACTTTTAGGTCGATTTTCGTTCTCTAGTAATTTATCGGAAATGTTTAAGTCTAACAATACTTCATAGTTAATGCTGTAATTAGGATGATTCGTCCCGATACGTGTCAATAATCCTAAGTCTGTTAGTCTGATTAAAGCACGTTGAATAGAACGAATATTGACGTTTCGTAATTGTTCGCTAATTTTTTTAGAAGTATTATTCCCGTTAAGAATATGTATTAATACGTAACTAGTATTTTTATTTAAGTTCATACGACAATATTATCATGTATTTTAAATAAATAATACTTTTTGTCATATTGGATAGGTTAATAATTGTCGCATTGGCTGGGTATCTTAGACGATGTCAGAACCCTAATAATAAATTCATATCCCAGTCCTTATCACTATTTATTTAAGTAATTATAAATTATATTATTATAAAATAAGATTAAGAATATTTAATAAATCTTTATTATCGCTATTTATCTCCTTTTAAAAAAGATGCAATATTCTTTGAAATAGGAAGAGTTAATGACTCTTCAATCCAAAGATATTGACCATTCGGATTTAATTCTAAAAAGTATATCTCACCATTTTTATCTTGTATAAGATCAATGGCAGAATAATTAAGATTGTAATATTTATTTAATCTCAACAATTCATCTTCTATATCTTTTGATAATTTACATTTTTCATAAGTTAAACTACTATAATCAGTTCTAAAATCTATTTTTGATTTTTCTGAATGTGAGAATATTTTAGCTGCAAATATTTTATTCCCAACAATAGTAACTCGGATATCACAAATTTTATCTATAAATTCCTGACAGATAACAGGCATAAAATTCAAATCAATTTTATCTATATCGTTAATATTTGTTAAAGTTGTTTTTAATACACCATCCTCTAATCCCAAACTTTGAGATTGCAACGTTTTCATAATAAACTTATCTTCAAATATTTTTTTAATGACTTCCTTTTTATTAGTAATTACTGTTCTAGGGATATTCATTCTTATAAGACTTAACTGATGTATTTTATTTGAAGCTTTTTTCATATCTGATTTATGATTCACCCAACTTTTTATTGACATATTTAATATAATTCCTTCTAAAAAATTTATTTTTTCTTTTTTTGCAATATTAGATAGGTTTATATTCTTTAAATATTTTTGAGAAGGAGTAATAAATATTGGTTTTCTCCACCAACAAATATCATATACTCTATGATGTCTTTTGTCAGTATCAAAAAATTCTCCAGTCATTTCTGATAGAGTATCAACATACCCATCATTCTCTAAATCATTAACACCAAATACATCTACATGATATTTTTTCTGATTAATAAAACTCAACACTCTCTCAACATGTGGGTCATTTTGCTCTGATATAATTAATATCTTTCTTTTTTTATATTTATATTTATCTGATATAAAAAAATCTTGATTATTAAGAATTCCAATAAAACCTCCAGGGTCTATTTGTGAATATAAATCAACTTTATTATTAATATATTTGTAGATTTTATCAATATTTTTTTCGTTAAATGACCCTTTGAAGGTTACCATCTGTGTATCTGCAAGAATATATACATCATTCTCTATCTTATTAATTAACTGAGATAACAATTTATTAGCAACATCATTGTACTTTTTAATGGATGACAAATATGCCAATTCAGCAATTATTTCAGATAAAAAAGTATCGTACGTAATATTAAAAGGAAAAGTTAAAAATTCTTTTATTATATCTAGTCTCTCATCAGGAGTCTTTAAATAATAAAGGTTACAAATTACTTTACTAAATTTATAATATGTTAAAAAAGGTATTAAATCTTCTATTCTACCATTAAATATTTCTTCTATATCTTTATTAGATTTTAACTTTAATAAATCTTTGTAAAGTTTATATGTTGAAAAGTAACTCAGATTTTTTTTATCAAAATACATTTTCTTTTTATTAAAGTACATTTCATTGACGGATGGAATAAGTTCACCAGAAGAGAGCATTGGAATTTCTTTTAATAATTTTTCATATTGTAAATTATATTTATGTTTAAAATTAATTTTATAAACATAAATACTATGTTTATATCTTACCCCAATTTTTGCGGTTTTCATAACATAATAATATTGATTATCTTTAAATGTGAAAATTTTACCTATCTCTTTAAAGATATCATCTAAACATTTATCATAAACATATTGAATGACTTCATCAATAAGTTGATCACTTTCATTATTATAATAAATTACGAATATCTCTTTGTATATATCAAGATAATATTTTCTTCTTATATGTATCATAAAGACAAAAAATAATATTAAAGAATGTAGATAATAATTTTATTTTTATATTTAATTATTCTCTTTTACCATTTATTCTAATCATCATTAGTATCATCTGCATCATCCTTATGGGTAGAATATGTTTGCCACATGGTTATTTTTTGAACATTATCATCTGTTAACCACTCTAATGGTGTTATTATATCTTTCTCTAATGTTTCCATAATATAATCACCTCCTTATTTTTTATTATCTCTATAGTAGTACTTATTTATAATTTTGTCTTTGCCATGCATAGCAAATTTCAAGTTTATATTGATTTAGCAAGATAATTGAGTAGTACACATTGACAATTTTATACTATTGTCAACAGGGTATTGTGGACAATGTCAGAACCCTAATAGTAAGAAATGATACTCACTATTTAAATAATTTCTCTATCTGAGAAACATAATGCTTTTTATTTTTATTAAAGAAATTTTTTCTATTTACATTAGCTCCTGATGGATGTGAAAAATTTAACAATATCCTATTGCTATCAATTTTATTGTCATATATCAATAAATTTAAAGAATCTTGGACAATTTTTCCTAGAGGTATTATTATTGCGTCAGGTATTGAAGTAAGTTCTTTCCCTAATCCATCAAATATATAATCATACAAAATTTTAGTTTTTAAAATATTTGGAGTATGACCTGTATAATTGTGGTTATTTACAAAAACTGGATACTTTATTACTGAAGTACTATGTAACAAATGGTTATATTCTTTAAAGAGTTTATCTGTAGTAGATATTTTTAGATAAGTATTAATATTTAACTCATCTAACATTTCAACTAAGTTCTTTCTCATAACTCCTGCAAAACTAGCTTCTTTTTTAACATTCTGTAATATTTGTAAATCAGTCAAATTATTATTTATTCCTTTTACTAATTCTCGATATGAAATTTGCATTTGAGTAAATCCAGGAGTAATTCCTATAATTATAATTTTTGCATCCTTATTTATGTACTCAAAAGGAGCATAATAAATTTTAATTCCTTTATCTTCTTCTAAAATCAAGTCTTTATTTAACAATATTGATTTATCAATAAACTGTAAATTAGAAATAATTGATTTAAATCTATAATAATTTTTATTGTTCTGATACATTACTTAATTATATTATATATTGGAACAGTAAAGTATAAATTTATATTAAATTTTCTTTAATATTTCTAAATACTCTTTATTGGTAAGCCCAAGTAATCTTATATTATTCTTAATAACAAATTTTGGGAGATTTTTATACATGGGTAATACAATAGGTCTTTTTAAATCACTTCTCCAATATATTCTATGATCTCCTTTTTGTCTATCATAAATACAACCTACATAAAGTAGAAATTTATCAAATTCTTTCCATGATATAGGTTTCATCTTCTGCTTGGAACTGTTATATTAACAGGTTCACTTGATATCTGTATTGGTGGTTCAAAAGTTTTTCCTGTTTTCTTCCATCCATACTCCATTAAAACTTCTTCTAAAGTTCCTTTTTTTAAAACTTCTTCAAAAAATATGCCACTAGCTTCACGAAAGTTTTTTAATGCTTTATCATAAGTATCTCCGACAGTAGATAAATCTAAAGCAGGAGTATATGCAACAAAAAGGTCGTCTTCCTTAAATATTAAAACTGGTAGTGTGTAATTAATTTTATTCATACAAATATTATAACATATTCAAAATAAAAATAGATCTCAGTTTTTATATAACAACTTGAACTACTTACTAAAAAGTTATTCATACATGGTTGAAAAGAGTTAACTGGGGACTGTTGACATTATTCGAACTTTTAATGTGATATGTGTAAGTTAGAGAATAAAATAGGGTGTAGCCTAGATAAGAGATATAAAATATCTTAAAATCTAGATAATGAAAGTAAAAAAGGGTACGTATTTCTAGAAGAAAATTTCAGTTACTAATAAGATGTTTTGCAAGTGATATAAATGCGACGCAAAGTAGCAAAATAGTACTAGTGAATAGGAATACAATAAATAGGTATTTTGTTGTCAAACCATTAAGATCATAGAAAACTCTCCTGTTTTCGTCAATTTCCATTCTCAATCTTAATGGTTTGACAACATAACACTTACTATAGTATCTATTAAATTTTTTTAAATCTTGTATTTTATTATTCTCTAACATATTTTCAGAAATAGATATAAAGAAATCAATCAAGACTATTAATGAAATTCTTCCTTTATACTCCCCTCCCTATCCCTGTAAATATCAAAATAGTGATTGATCTCATTAATTATTGTTCTATCATCATTATTAGAATTTATATAATATACTTTATTATAATATCGACTATAGTCATTTTCCCATTTACTTAATTCATCTAACGCATATTGATATCTGTCTAAACTTCCATCTCTTTTCAATAAATTTTCTTTCCATAAATCTATGTTTTGCGGATATAGAAATATAGTTAAAGCATCTGGATAAGCTTTTAAAAATTGATGAATCACAGGAGTATAAATTATTCCTACTGGAATTTTTCTCTTTTCCAAAATATCATCTACCACTTTTTTCTTAATGCCATAAAAATTATTAAAAAAATAATTATCCATAAAAAACTTTTGTTTAGAGTTAACATATTCATTTCTAGTTAAGAATTCATAGTCTATTCCATCAGACTCACCTTCTCTCATTTCTCTAGTTGTAGTTGATAATATAGCTTCATACTGAGATGAGCTAGAAATCAATTTTTTTAATATATAACTTTTACCTATACCAGAAGGACCTGATATTAATAAAATTTTGTTCATATCAATAATTATTTATTCCAAAATCTAGAATCATTGATATCTTCTTTTATTCTATAGCTTTCATCTAAATCAATATTTAATATATTTGCAAGATCAATTATATAAATTAATACATCTGCAATTTCTTCTTGCAAAGCTGGATATTTTTCCTTTTTCTCACTATCTATTTTTATTCCTGAATATTTTCTTATTGCTTTTGCAAACTCTCCTACCTCTTCCATTAAAAGAACTAATAAATCTTTTGCACTTTCATCTTCAAATCCTCTCTCTTTTACTTTTACAGATATATACTCTTGTAATTCTTTTAATCCTAAAGATTTGGAAAAATTATCTTGTCTTCTCTTTTCATAATGTTTTTTATGATAAGAGAGTATTTCTTTAGGATCTCCATATTTTTCAATATATAAGTTTAATATAAATTCTTCAGATTTTTCATATGAATATATAGGAATTCCTCTTGATATTGCATAACCAATTTCCATAGTAGCAGAATTACCAATATATCCTTTTGGATTAACTAAATAAAGAAAATCCGATTTAGAAATTGCATTTAAATGTAAATTTTCGAGAGTCTTTGGGGATGTACTTTTTTCTTCTTCAAACAAAACAAATTCTTCTTGAGAATTTTTTGTATCAAGAAATTTTGGAGATAATATTATGTTTTGCTCTTTCTCAAAAATATTTTTAACCTCCCCAATCTCTTTTAAATGTTTCCTAAAGCTTCCAGATAAAGTTATATTATACATACTATTTAATCAATAAAATAATTGATTGAATTCTAACATTAATTATTAATATTGTCTTTGCCATACATAGCAAATTGCTATTTCATACGGATTTAAAAGAATAAATTGAATATATAAATTAATAGATATTATTTTCTGGAAAGCTGTCCCGTATGTGGAACCCCATTTTTAAAAATCTCATTTCAACCGTTGAAAAACTAGATAAATTAGATATGATGAAAAATAATAGAATTAAATATGATTAAGACTGTCTGTTAGTGCTCGGCTAATAAGTCTTTCAAGAAGTTTATAATCACCATCATCTGCTTTCCTCATTGCTTTAAGATATTGTTTCCTGTCATCTCCTGTATCTGCTTTTAATTCAATAGAGGGTAGTTTGAATTGTAGTAATATGAAAGTCGTTAGCATTCGTGCTGTCCTCCCATTGTAATCTTGGAATGGATGAATAAAAACAAATCTATGTTGAAACCAAGCTGATAAGGATATTATTTCAAAAATAAAGTTTTCTTTATCTGGAGTAGGGAGATTTTGTAACCGTGATTCTATATCTTTAGAGAAATTGAACATTAATTCTGATACTTGATAATATGGTGGAGCTTCTTTATCAGAAAATGTTACTTGAATTGTTCTATATTTTCCTGCCCATTTAGGAAAAATCCAACCAAAAGAAATTTCATGAAGTTTCGTTATTAATTCTGAAGTAATTGCAACCTGTTCTTGTTTTTGCACTAGATCATATAAATATTCTAGTCCTCTCTTTATCCCTTCAATCTCAAGCTTAATAAGTTCTTCTCGAGAAATAATTCCAAAAGCTGTATCTTTATATGATGTTGCGCCTTTAGGTTTCGTACCACTTTTGACCATTATTTAAATAGTAAAGATACCATTTGTCTTGTAACAGGCTCACCTTCTAATTTAGTTGTACGATAAATCATTTCAGGCATAAAATCACGTGAAAATTGTAAGACATCCTCTTTCAATATTTTTCTTTGTCTATACTCTTGGTATAATTTTATAAGTTTCTTATTCTCTTCTTTACTCATAATTAAAGTATATCAAACAATTACAGAAAATAAAACATATTTATATGTCCATACATAGAATTTTAGTCTATAGATAATTTCTGGGAGACTAGGAATCGAACCTAGACTTACTACGTTCAGAGCGTAGCGTTTTACCGTTAAACTATCTCCCATTCTTTAGCCTTTTTAATGTTTCTTTTTTCCCTATTATAGATAATGTATCAAATAAAGGTGGTGTAGCTTTTTTACCAGTTGTAACTATTCTTATAATCATAAAGAAATCTCCAATATTATATCCTTTTTCTATAGCATAATTTCTAAGAGTTTCTTCTGTGTCACGATTAATACCTTTATCCTCAATAGTTTTATATGATATATCACATATTTCATCTATTTTATCTTTAGATATTATGTTTTCCAAAATTTCTTGATCTATTTGAGGTGTTTCTACAAAAAATGATATTAAATCATTTATTTCTGATAATTTTTTTAATCTATCTTGTATAAGTTTTATAATCTCTTCTAATTTCTTATTTTCAATATCATATATTAAATAAGGCTTTATAAGTTTTTTTATTTCAATAACACTTTTAGATCTTATATATACACCATTTATCCAATTAAGTTTATCTATATCAAAGATAGGACCACCTTTACTTACCCTATCAAATGAAAATTTTTTAATAAATTCATCTAAAGAATATACTTCTTTTCCTTCTGGATGAGACCACCCTAATAATAAAAGATAATTAGTTAATGCTTCAGGAAGATATCCTTCTTTTTTGTACCAATCTATGGATGTATTATTATGTCTTTTAGATATTTTTGATTTATCTCTATTTCTAAGTAAAGATAAATGAGCAAACATAGGAATATCCCATTCAAAAGCTTTATATAAAAGTATATGTTTTGGAGTAGAAGATATCCATTCTTCCCCTCTTATAATATGAGTTATTTTCATTAAATGATCATCTATTACTACTGCTGCATGATAAGTTGGATATCCATCAGATTTTAATAATACTTGATCATCAAATGAATCAGTCTTAATTTTGATTTCTCCTCTGATAAGGTCATTAAAAATAATATCAATTCCTGGTTTGACATTTAATCTAACAACAGAAGGTGTACCTTTATTTATTAGATCATCAATCTCTTTTTTTGTAAGATTTAAGCAATGTTTATCATATTTAGGCTGTTGTTTATTTTTTATTTGTTCTTCTCTTATATGATCAAGTCTTTCTTTTGTACAAAAACACAAATATGCCTCTTTTTTTAATATTAAATCGTTAATATATTTTTTATATATATCTAATCTCTCTGATTGAACATATGGTCCAAAATCTCCTCCATGCACAGGACTTTCATCAGGTTCAATAGAAAACCACTTAAGAGAAGATAAGATTTTTTGAGTTGCTCCTTCTACAAATCTTTCTCTGTCAGTATCTTCAACTCTTAAAATAAAATTTCCTTTATTTTGTTTTGCATATGCATAATCAAATAGTGCCTGATATATCGTTCCTATATGAGGATCTCCGGTAGGTGATGGAGCAATTCGTGTTCTTACTCTCATAATAAATTGAAATTACTAAGCTAATTTACTATTATATATTAGATATGTCTGCACTTACAAGAGTTATAGGAACAACAAAAAGAACTTTAATATATTTTGTGATATTTTTTATCTCTTTACTTCTTATATCTTTTATTATTTATTTTATATCAAGTTCTATTTCTAATTATTATGCATATCAAAGGAGTATAACAGCACAAAATGGTTTTGGTAATATTCCTGCATTATCATTTAAAAATGTATCTTTTGTGAATAATCATTCTAGTTATATTCTAGATACAACTCAAAATCTAAATTCCTTTCCTTTAATATCTCCTGTATATAAATTAAAAAAACCTATAATTACGCTTAATTCATATAATATAGCAAGTGCTCTAATATCTAATATGGGAATATCTTCAACTAATAGTTCAACTAATAATGCTTACGTATATAATTGGACAACACCTCATCATACTATAAGTATTAATCTTTCAAATCTATCTTTTAATATATTTTTAAATTTAAATATATCAGATTATATTAATTATCAAAACAGTAATATAGGTAATAATTTTAATTTTTCATCTTTAAATAATGCAGAGATGTCTGTATATAATTTTTTAAGTAATTTGACTTATCAAAATGCTACCGGTATAAATATTCCTTTAATACAAATGAATATGAATTATTTTTCTGCTGTACCAGTTACTATTAATAATAATAATATAGAATTTTCTAATTCTACAGGTACAATTCCTAATGCATACTATGTTTTTTATAGGCAACATATTGGACAGTATAAAATATATACTAATAATCCTAATAAACCATTAATAAATTTTTTAATTGATAATTCTAATCTTTCAGGATTAGATGGAATACTAAATGCTAATTACTACAATTATACTATCACTTCAAGTAGTACATACAACATAATTACACCTCAAGAAGCTTTTAATCTTATATCTTCAGGGAAAGGTAGTTTAGTCTCTATATATCCAACTTTGTCAGGAGATGCATATAATGTAAATTATAATTCGAATTATCAGGTTTCTAAATTTTATGTTAATAATATTGAATTAGGATATTTTGAATCTAAAAATTATTCTCAATATTTAATTCCTATATATATACTTTCAGGAACAGCATATCTTTCAAATAATCAAAGTGCTCAGTTTTATTATTATGTAGATGCGTTGAAAAATTAAGGAGTAATTCTTTTTACATCTCTAGGAAATAGAGTAGCTTCTCTTATATTCGATAAAGACAAAAATTGTTGAGTTAATCTTTCAAAACCCATTCCAAATCCACCTTCATGAGGCATTCCATATTTAAATATTTCTAAATAATCTTCATAGTTTTTTGGATCTAAGCCCTTTTTTTCTATAGCTAAAATTAATTGTTCATATTCATGAATTCTTTGACTTCCCGTTAAGATCTCTAATCCTCTCAATATAAAATCAAAACTGAGTGTTTCTTCAGGGTTTTGAGGATCTGGCATAGTATAAAAAGGTCTTTTTGAAGTAGGGTAGTGTGTTATTACTACGAGGTCTGATTTATATAAATCTTTTATTATTTTAGATATTAATTTCTCATCTTCTGGTGAGAGATCTTTTTCTCCTCTATGATCAATATTTTCTTTCTCAAAAATTAAATCTTGAGCTTCTTTTAATTTCATAATAGGAATATTTTTAGGAATTAGAGGTAATTCTTTATTTATAATTTTCAAATCTTCAATATTTTCTTTTTCTACCGAATCTTTTATATATCTTATTATATCTATACCAAAATTAATGACATCCATATAATCTTTTATAAAACCCATTTCAAATTCATATTGAATAAATTCAGAAGTATGTCTTGAAGTTCCAAACTTTTCAGCCCTATATGAATGAGATATAGCATATACTCTTTCAAAAACTCCTACCATCATTTGTTTATATAATTGACCACTTTGACCTAAATATGCTTTTTTATCATAATATTTTATTTCAAATAGCTCAGAACCTCCCTCTGTTGCTGAACCTACTATGGTTGGTATAAATATTTCTTTCGAACCATTTTTGTCTGCAAATTCTCTAAAAGCTTTTGCCATTTGAGCTTGTATATTAAATACAGATCTTATTAAAGGGGAACGCAGTGAGATTGCTCTATTATCAAGAATAGTATCAATATTAGCATTTATAATAGGTTTATTAATTTCTATATTTAAAGGATATTTAACTTTTGATATTATATTGACTTTTGGGTTATGAATTTCTACTCCAATACTAGATCTTTTTTCTTCTACACAATTACCTGTGATTTCTAAAACACTTTCATCCATTACATCTTTTAATATTTCAATTTGATCTTTATCTTTAACTACGCATTGAACTATACCAAATTTATCTCTTATTAAAAGAAAATTTATATTTCCCATTATCCTTTTTTGAAAAAGAAAACCTTGGATCAAAACTTCTTCTCCTATATGTTCTTTAAGTTCGTTTGAATATAATCTTTTCATAATTAATTATTTTGCTTTAGTTACAGATCTAGTTTCTCTTATTAGAGTTATCTGAACAGTTCCTGGGTAAGTATTTTCTTTTTCAACTTTCTTAGCTATTTCATAAGATAAAAGCTTCATTTTTGCATCATCTATCATATCAGGCTTTACTATTACTCTTATTTCTCTCCCTGCAAATATAGCATATGCTTCTTCAACACCTTCAAACTCTCTTACTGTATCTTCTAATTTTTTAATTCTTGTAGAATACATTTCTGATGAATTATTTCTAGCTCCAGGTCTACTTGCTGAAATTTTATCTGCAATTTTGGTTATTGCACTCTCGATACAAGATGGTTCTGCCATATCATGATGAGAAAATATAGCATTTATAACTTCATCTTCTAGTCCATATTTTCTTGCAATTTCAGCACCAATTTCAACATGAGAACCTTCTTGTTCTGCAGTCATAACTTTACCTATATCGTGGAATAGTGCACATTTTTTTGCTAAATATATATTAGCATTCATACTTTCTGCTAAATTTGCAGCTATCTTTACCATCTCTAAAGAATGTGTTGCTACATTTTGTCCATAACTATATCTATACTTCATTCTTCCTAGAAGAGATATTAATTCAGGTCTAAGACCATTAATTCCACTATCATATGCCATTTTTTCACCGAATCTTCTTATTTCTTTAGAAATATCTTCTCTAGCTTTTTTTACCATCTCTTCAATTTTTCCAGGATGTATTCTTTTATCTTCTATTAATTTTTTCATAGCAAGTATAGCAACTTCTCTTCTTAAAGGATCAAAACAAGATATTGTAATAGAGCCTGGTACATCATCTATAATTACATCAACTCCTGTTGCTTTCTCGAATGCTCTTATATTTCTACCTTCTTTTCCTATAATTTTTCCTTTTAGATCATCATTTGGTATATCCAATATAGAAGTTGTTGCTGAACCTATATATTCACTGACTGTTTTCTCCATTGTATCTATCAGTATTTCTTTAGAGATTTCTTCACTTTTAGACCTTACTTCATCACTATACTCTTTAATTTTTTTAGCTTTTTCATTAACTAATTCTGTATCAAGTTCTTCTAGTAATAAATTTTTTGCATCTTCTTTACTCAGAGAAGATAATTTTTCTAATTTTTCTGATAAATCTTCTTTAATTTTAGAAATATTAGCTTTAATTTCATCAATTTTTTGCTCTTTTTGAGTAATAGACTCTAATCTATCATTAATAATAGATTGTTTTTGAGATATAGTATTCTCATTTTGAGATACTAATTTTAAAGATTCCATTTCTTTTCTCTGAGCTTCTCTTGTAATGTCTATAGATCTATTTTTTGCTTGAGATATTATCTCTTGAGCCTTTTGAGAAGCTAATTCCATTTCCTTTTTCTCTGAAATTTTCTTTGCTTCTTCTATTTTTTCTTTAAATAAAATTCCATCTTTTTTAATTTTTTGTTGAAAGTATATAACAATACCTGCTAAAAGTATTATTAATACCGCTATAATTATTTCTTCTATCATATTTTTCCATTAACTACAAAATAAACAATATATACTCTTAATATGATATCATATATTTTATATGAAATCTAAATATAAAGTGTTATTCTTTGGATCTTCTCTTTTTTCTTCAATAATAGAAGAGGGTCTTAATGATTATGTTGATATTCTATATTCTGTTATAAAAAGTGAAAAAGTTTTATTATATAAAGAATCTAAAAAATTAAAAATTCCTACAATTCTTTATGAAAATGTGGATAAAGTTATAAGTGAATCTGATTTTTGTGTTGTTGCTTCATTTGGAAATATCATACCTAAAAATTTATTAGATAAATCTATATTTTTAAATATACATCCATCACTACTTCCTTTATATAGAGGAGCTACACCTATACAGTCTGTTATTTTAAATGGAGATAAATATACGGGAGTGAGTATCATTAAAATGAATGAGAATATGGATGAAGGAGATGTGTATCTTCAGAAAAAAATTGAACTCAAAGGAAATGAAACTTATAATTATTTAGAAAAAACATTAGCTCAAAAATCTGTTTCTATGATATTTGATGTTATTTCAAATTATGAATCTATAATACCTATTAAGCAAGACAGTAGTAAATCTACTTATTGTAATAAGAAAAATTTTTTAAGAGAAAATGTTAAAATTAATTGGGATGAAAATTCATTAAATATTATAAGATTAATAAAAGCAGCATCTCCTGCTTGGTGTTATTTTAATAATAAGATAATAAATATTAAGGATGCTGAACTTACTGATATCAAATCTCAAAAGTCTGGAGAGATTTTTTTACAATCAAAAGATTTATTAATTGCAGGAGCAGATTTTTATATAAAGATAAATGATATTCAGAAAGAAGGTGGAGTATATATGAATGGTAGAGAATTTAAAAATGGAATTTCAAATAGACAAATTCTTCATTTCAATTAATATATTTTTTATATTTTTGAAAGAAGCTTTTTTTATTGCATCATCTATATAAAACCAATCTCCTCCTAACTTTTCATCATCCTGTTCTTTTGTGTGAATTCTTTCTTCATCAACAAGTTTCATTATATAGTATATTGTATGTTTTTGATTTATTAAATTATTATCAAATCTATCTTTAAATGTAAAAAATATCTTGAAAGATTTTTGAGATATTATTTTTATATTTCTATATCCTGTTTCTTCTCTTACTTCTCTTATAGCTGCCATTTTAGAAGTTTCTCCTTTCTCCAAATGACCTTTTGGTAATTGAAATGTTCTTCTATTTTTATTAAAAATTAAAAAAATTTGATTATCTTTATTTTTTAATATACCACCAGCTGTATAGTGAATAGATTTATTTAGATTTTCTTTCTTTATATTGTTCATAAATAATTAAAAGTTGTGAAGCTACAAATATGCTTGAATAAGTTCCTGAAAAAATACCAATTAGAAGAGCTACAGCAAACCACCTAATAGTAATACCTCCCAATAAGAAAAGTGCTGATAAAACTAAAAGTACAGTAAAAGATGTATTTAAAGATCTGTTTAATGTTTGCATTAGTGAATTATTTATCATGTCAGAAAAATTAGCAAGTCTCTTTTTTATTAAATTCTCTCTAATTCTATCGAATACTACTATTGTGTCATGTACTGAGAATCCTATAACAGTAAGTATTGCTGTGACAAATAATGAATCTATAGGTGCTTTAAAGAAATGACCTAGTATTGCAAAAGCTCCAAATACAATAATGACATCATGTACCATTGCAAGAATAGCAGATATACCAAATGTCCAAGAATTAGCAGGTCTAGGTACTTTTCTGAATGCAAAACCTATGTATAGAATTATACCTAACATCACTATTATAATTGAGTAAATTGCGTCTTGGGCTAACTGTGCTCCAATAGTAGGGCCAATAGTTTTTATACTTTGAGGTTTGGAAAGTATAAATGTTTTTTGAAGATAAGTTTCTAAATTTTTTAATTTTTGTTGATCTAGAGGTGGAGTTTGTATTTGATAATCTGTATTAGTTAGTTGTACTATACTTCCCTGAGAAATATTATTTTCAATATATTTTTTTAAAGGAGATACTTCATTTTTTTGAACCTTATATATTAATTGAGTTCCTCCTGTAAAATCTATTCCAAAATTTAAACCCCATACTGAAATAAATATTATAGCTAGGATCATTAAAGATAAAGAAAACCCTAAGTATATATATTTGTATTTTACAATATTTAAATTCATATCTATTTTACATAAAATATTTCAAGTAATGTCCTCGTAACGGTAACAGCTGTAAATAAACTTACTAAAACTCCTAAAGCTAAAGTTATAGCAAATCCTCTTATTTGTGAAGATCCTAACATATATAAAACAAATGTAGTTATAAGTGTAGATATATTAGAATCTCTTATAGAATTCCATGCTCTAGCAAAACCTAATGAAAGGACTGACTTTCTAGATCTACCTTCTATATTTTCTTCTTTCATTCTTTCAAATATTAATATATTTGCATCAACAGCCATTCCTATGGATAGGATAAAACCAGCAATACCCTCTAAAGTCAGAGTAATTGGAATTATTTTGAATAAAGCAAATGTAATTAAAGCATATAAAATTAATGCAATATCTGCAATTATTCCTAATGTTCTATAATTCCATATCATAAATATAAGTATTATTATTATTCCTATGATACCTGCTATCAAACTTGCATTAATTGATTGAGATCCTAATGTTGCTCCAATTGTATTCTCTTCAATTAATTTTACAGGTATAGGTAATGCTCCTGCATCTAATTGGTCTACTAATGTTTGAGCTTGATTAAGTGTAAAGTTTCCTGTTATTACAGGTGAAGATGTGACTCCATTTGCCAAATTAGAATTTATTACAGGATTCTCAACAACCTTATTATCAAGTACTATTCCAATAGGTTTTCCTACATTAGCTTTTGCTATATTAGAAAATTTAGTTAATCCTTCTGGTTTGAAGTTTAATTGAATATTAGGAGTAGTACTTCCTTGAGGATATGTAACTGATGCTGAAGCAAGATCTGCTCCTGTTAGATTTGTTTTTGGGTTAAAATCATTTAAGGGTATAGTAGAAGAAACTATAGAAGATAAATTAATATTAGGCTTTATAGTCAAAAATTCTAATTTAGCTGTTTGTCCAACTAATTTTTTTGCTTCATTTAAATTTTTTACTCCTGCAAGATCAACTACTATTCTATTTTGATTGCCATATTTTTCTGTATATACTTGAGCATTTGCAACTCCATACAGATTTACTCTTTGATTAATTATATTTCTTGCAGCATCTAAAGCATTAGTTACTTGACTTGCAGGTATTTTTGATGTATTTGCAAGTAGAACTAATTCAGAACCTCCACTTAGATCTAAACCTAAAGAAGGGTTAAGTTTATTTATATAATTAATTCCAATAGTATTTAGATTAATGGATATATGATCTATTGTTCTATTGAAATTTATACCTATAGGTTTTAAATTTATATTTACCTTAGGTATATCTACAATTATAGATATTATGTATAAAAAAATTATAAATATTAAAAATTTTGTGGTTCTACGCATTATTAGTGAACTATTTTAAAATAACTTTCACTTTTATGCAAGGATCACAGATAGAATATGTTATGTGTATATTAAACTTTCTTCTCCTATTAGTACTATTTTTTCTTTAAATATAACATTAGATAGGAAATAGTTATTACTTCTTTTGTATTCTTCAAATTCTGTTTGAGTAAGATATGTATAGTTTATGCTTCTCTCATTTGCGTCTTCAAATTCTTTGATGAGTTTATCTAAATATATATAATTAATACTATTGCCGACCAATACTAGATCTATATCATTGTCATTTTTCCTTTTATTTTGAATATATGTCTTTGTTAAAAATGCTGTTTTTATATTACCTAATTTGTTTTTGTGTTTTATAATTTTCTGTCCTAATCCAAATTCTTTATTAAACATAGCATTTAATTCAAAAAAATATATGAAATCTATATTTATTTTATAATAGAGTCTATTTCCATTTCTTTCATTTGTTAAAAATTTTATATCTTCTAACTCTTTTAATATTCTTCTTACTGCATTAATTTCTTCATTTGTTCTTCTAACAATCTCTCTTACATGATATGTATTTTGAGAATTAAGCAAGAATAATTTTAATATTTTTACTCTTACTTTTGATATCAAAAATTTATCTATCATGATTTTATGTTGCTGGTGTATAAGTAAATGATCCTGTTTGAGGTTCTATAACTTCGAACCAAATTTCTCCTCTTTGAAATGTCACAGGAGATCCTGATTGAGTTGTAAACATCATTCTTGAATTATCTGATGATTTATTCCAAGTAGCTTGTATTTCTTGCCCATTTTCAAATATATAAGCATTTCCTGACCCAACAGTATTTAATATCCATATAGGAGCAGCAGCTTCTGTAGTTCCTTCACCTGGGTAACTTGTAGTATGTCCATTTACATATAGAACTACTACATTTTTAGCTGTCAAAGGTTGGTTTGTTAATGCATCATACTGTTTAGATCCACCATTGTATCTTGTATATGAATTTGTACTCTGGTTATATATCCAAGATACATCATAAGGAATAACTCCCTGATCAAAGAATATATTTATACTAGATCCACTTTTCCCCAAATCTTTTGTTTTAGGTGTATTAGAAAATTGATAAGGTGTAATATTTTTACCTAGTGTTAGGTTTGAAAATAATCCTTGTTGTTGACCCAAATTCCAAATATTTTGAGTATTTCCATATCCATTATGAGGAGCATAACGAGTATCTAGTCTACAAAATACTATAGATACAGAATTAGAGCATGTCTGGTCAGATCCTGGAGTGAATATTGCATCAATATTTGGAATATTATCAGTTTTTAACTTCTCTAATGCATATATATTTCCACCCCAATGAGTATATAAAGCACCTAATCCTTGTGCCCAAGAAATATAATATAACCTTGCACTTCTTATTGGACCTATCATACTTGGTGTATTAGCTAAAAATACTGCCATAAATCTTGTAATAGAACCCTCAACTTGAGCTTCATATACTAAATCTGCACTATTAAGTCCACTTTGAGGTCTTGCTGTAATAGAATTTTCTATCATAACAGCTAAAGCGGGCCTATTTAAATTTGTTTGACTATTTAATTGTACTCCATCTAAAGGATCAGTATATTTTTTTTGTGGAGGAAGTTTTACTTTAGTATAAAGGGGTGTGGTTTTAATACTTGTATTACTAGCATTAATAGCAGAATTAGGCCTTAGTATTATCACTAAGAATGAAATAATTCCTATAAGTATTATTAATATAATTATAGAACTAAACCATAATGTATATTTTTGGTTTTGAGACAGAGATGAATACCAATTTCTTAATTTTTTAAATTTCTTTTTGTTATTTATCTCTGATTCTATAAGTTCTTTAGAATCAAAATTAACTTCTTGCATATCTATTTAATAAATATTTCTTGTAATAAACTGATATTTTTTAGTATAATATATTTGTTTTAACTTAACAATATTATGGCTAAAAAAAGAAATCTTCGACAAGAGATAGAAGTTCTAAAATCTCAAAGTAAAGGCAAAAGTAGTAATGAAGAAAAAGATTATTTATATGTAAAAAAATCTTTAATTTGGAGTTTTTCTTATATTTTAATTGCTATAATATTTATTATTATAGTATCTATATATGTATCTAATTTCCCATTTGATTACTCATTAAGAGCATTCTTTCATATAAACAGAATTTTGTTATAATAAGAATGATCTTTTAGTTATGTATGTGTCTACGCTTTCTATATTTATATAGATGTGAGGAAAGTCCGAACTGGCATTATTTTAATGAAGTGGGTGCTATTTAACTGATAGTAAGGAGTAATCTTTAGATTAGGGCAACAGAAAGTATACCGCTCTTTTTTAGAGTAAGGGTGAAAAGGTAGTGTAAGAGACTACCGCATAGAAAGTGATTTACTATGGCATTGTAACCTCCACCTCCAGCAAGTTAAAAACGCAAAGAAATAAATAGAAATATTTATTCAAGATAGATGGACACATAAAACAGAATTCGGCTTACGCATGACTAAAAGATCTTATAAATGTAATTTTATACTAATTTTCATAAGAAATTCTGTTAAGAAGTTTAATTTTTCTCTATATCCATATACAATTAATGCGGATATTAATGCAGATAAAAATCCTACAATTATATCTATAGGAAAATGTACCCCAGAAAAGACTCTAGAAAAACCTATGAGTAAAGATATTACAAGTAAGAATATTCCTAATTTTTTATTATATATATATATCATTACTGCAATGGATGAAACTACAGCCATATGGTCAGATGGAAAAGAATTGTTAGGTGTATATTTAAATAAAAGATTAACATGCTTTAGTGATACAAAAGGTCTTTTTTCATAATATATATATCCTAAAACTTTATTTATTATAAGAGATAGTATAGATGAAAGTACAGACAGGATAAAAATTCTTTTATTGTCTAATTTCTTGTTTATTTGTTTTTTATAGAACCAAATAAATATAATAAATAATAGATATAAAAATATTAAATATTGAGCTGATAAAGAGAAGAATAAATTTATATATTGATTTGTTGCTAAATTATTAATAATTCTAAATAAATAAATATTTATATTTTCCATATTTGTAAACATTATAATTATAGATATTAACATTTTTTTTAAAATATGTTAAACCTTAGATATATGATGACAAATTCTTTTTATATAGATATTCTTATATATTTGCTAATACCTCTTGTTTTTTGTGTAGCTTTATTTTTTCCTTATCCAAATTTTTCAAGTAAAAAAAGAAATAAAAAAGATGAACATAACTAAAATATTAAAAAATATAATAAAAAAAGATTTAGATCCAGATATATTGCTTCCAGATACATTGCCTGTATATGTATCTTCTTTTTTATATATGTTTGGGGTTCTTACAATGGCAAGTTTGGCTATAATTATTCTTTCAGGAATAGTTATGGTTATAGAAGGTCCTTTGTGGTATCAATATTCATCGTTAGGTTTGTTCTTTAGGTCAGTACATTTTTGGGGGGCTCAGTTTTTCTTTTTTTTCTTATTTATACATATATTGTCTGTATTCTTCATGGCAGGATGGAGAGAAGGTAGAATAATTACTTGGATTCTAGGCTCATTATTATTTGCTATATCTATGTTTGAAGCTTTCTTTGGATTTTTAATCGGAGGTGGATTTTTTGCTCAATGGAATCAAGTTCAAGCAAAAGATGCCATGAATGCAATAGGACTGTCTAGATTTATTAATATATTAGATAATTCTCAATTATATGGTTTTCATACAATAATATTGCCTATTGTTATAATTTTAATATTATCACTACATCTTTATATAGTTAGAAAAAAGGGAGTTGTTCCTCCTATTGAAATAGAAAAAACAAATGGATGAATCTAAATACAAACAAAAAGAATCTGATTTAGTAAAGGAATTTATTTATGCTTTTTTGGGCGTAATTATAGTTATAATTTTGTTTGCTATATTTTTTAAATCTCCTCAAATGAAACCTTATTCAATAAAGCAATTTGCAAATCAGAATCCAGTAGAATTTGCTCAAGTTGAAATGAGAAATATACTGGGTTTAAGTGCAATAGCAACATATGGACCTCCTTATAATAATAGTTCTCAAGGACAAGTACAAAGTATTGGTTTTATTTCTCCTGAGGGAATAGAGGGGGTAGATGTCCCTGTAAATTCTATCAAAACATTTGTTGAAAATCCTCTGAAAATAGAATCCAAAGTAGATCCTTCTTTGTCTAAAATTATGAATCAGTATTTTTATTTAAAGAAGAATAACTCATCTTTATTAACAAAAATGGAAAACAATTATTATAATGCATTAAATAATGCTAAATATAGAAGAGGTAAAATTGTTGTTAAGAAAGGAGTGTATGGTCCTATACCTCAAATGATTACTTATCTTCTTAGAATGGGGAAAAGTGGTATTTTAGAAAATGTTTTAAATAATAATTTACCTGGAAATAATAGTACTTACACATACAATTATCAAAATTCTTTATTGTTTTTACAAGGAACACCTCTTCGTAATGTAGCAAATAAATATTCTATGCTAGGAAATCAGTGGGGTATATTAAAAGAAGAAGGGAATTATCCTGGTCCTTGGTGGTTAGGCATATATACATTTTTATACCAGATTCCTCCATATTCAACTACAGCTTCAGGTGATTTGATGGCTTTTGCTACATTTGGTTTGGTTATGACTCTTCTTATTTTTGCTCCATTTATACCTATAATTAATAAAATACCTTATTACATACCTTTGTATAAAGTAATTTGGAAAAGATATTATGAGAGAGAATAACTATAAAGTAGACTTTATTATAGGTGTTCTTATTTTTTTAATAGCAATACCTTTAATGTATTTTTCTTATAGTAATATAACTGTGGGAAATTTTTATTTTTTTTCACTTTTTTTTATACCTCTTAGTATTCTTTCAGTTTATTTCACGTCTATTTTATATAGATTCAGGAATATTAAAAAATATATCACTCTAAGGGATCAGGTAGTTAATATTTTAAAGAAAGCGAATGTTAGAGAAGATATGCTAATGGAAATTTCTAATGATTTGGTTTTAAAGAAAATAAATATAGAAACTCTTCATATTTCTTCTAAATATAAAGATGTGCTAAAATCCATTATTTATTAATATATTGATAAATGTTCATCATTATGTTATATTCTTGTTGTAATATTGTAACTATATGAAGAGTAAAAAATACGAATTTATGTTGACACTTAAACCTTCTTTACCAGAGAATGTTCGTGTTGCTGTGTTAGATAAAATTGAAGGGCTAATGAAAGATTTAGATCTAAAAGTTGTTAACCAAGATGTTTGGGGAAAAAGATATCTATCTTATGTTATAAAAAAACATAAAGAAGGTTATTATATTTTATATAATCTTGAAGCTGGTGAGAATTTTGTGGCAGATAATGTTGATAAATTAATAAAATCAGCAAGAGTAGTATCTGAAATAATAAGATTTGGAATATTTTCTGTTAAAAAATTTAGTACAGTAAAAATACAAAAAAATGTTTAATTTAGTTAATTTTATATATTATGTCATCTAGATCATTAAATAAAGCTCTTTTAATCGGAAATCTAACTAGAGATCCTGAACTAAGATATACTCCTAAAGGAAATGCAGTCTGTAGTTTTTCAATTGCTACTAATAGTAGTTGGAAAGATTCAGAAGGAAATAGTCAAGAAATTGCAGAATTTCATAATATTGTTGCTTGGAATAAACTTGCAGAAATATGTTCTCAGCTTTTAAAAACAGGAATGAAAGTTTATATAGAAGGGGAGATTAGAAATAGAAAGTGGGAAAAAGAAGGAGTTAATTATAATAAAACAGAAATAAGGGCAGATAATATGGTTATACTATCACCTCTTGCAAAATCAGAATCAGATATACCTTCTTTGGATGAAGATAAGGACTTGAATAAAAATAAAAAAACTAAAGTTGATAAAAATGAAGATGTTATTGATGAAATAGATTCTATTGACGATTTACCTTTTTAAAAAATAAAGAATTATGGCACAAGTAGTAAAAAAGAAGAATAAAAAGAAGACTAATAGAAAGGGATTGATATGTTCTTTATGTGTTAATGGAGTAGATGATGTTTCTTATTTAGATGTATATAGATTAAAAAAATTTATATCTAAAAAAGGTAAAATATTATCCAGATTTAGAAGTGGAAATTGTAGTAAACATCAACGAAAGGTGACGAAATCAATAAAAATAGCTAGAATTATGTCATTACTTCCGTTTTCTGTTAATGACTAGAATATATACTTTCTCTGCCCTAAAAAATGGAAAACTTAGATACTGCCAATAAATATAAATTTATATTATTAATTGATAATTTTTATATAAAAGGATTTCTTTTTTTTGATCAAGATATACTTTTAGAAAAAAAGATTCCAATTTTACAAGAATTTTTTAACCCTTTATTCAATAGAGTTTCGTATCTGAATAAAATAGTATCTTTTTTTATTCATAAATATAATGAATTTACAGATATTAATTCTATAGAAATAGATTTATATACATCTTTAGATTTTTTTAGAAAAGATTTTTTAGAAATTACAAGTACTATTTTCGTTTTAAATCAAGATTATTTTAATAATATATCTTCTGAATTTTCAAAAAAATTTGATAATATACCTACTTTTATATTGAATATATCCAGAGATAGTATATTTATATCAGGTAATAGTAATTTTTCTTCTCAGATAACAAGTTTTGATTATCTTTATGATCAATTATTTAAAATTAAAGATTTTTCAGATCTTTCTATTCTTAATGGCAAAATAAGAAAATATAACTTATATAACTTTATATCAAGATTCTCTCTTAATTTTAAAGAAGAAATGACATTGCCAATACTATCTTTATTAAATAAAAATTTATTGTCTAATTTTAATTATGATAGGGTAGATAGTATTCCTATATTTATACTTACGGGAGACCTATATCAATTTCTATCTAATTCTAATTATGCTGTATTCTCTCTATTATATGGGTTACATTTAGAAGGAATAATAAGTGTATATATTGATAATAATAATGTAATGTCTCTTTTAAATCATTTACCTGATGAATATATATTTTCTAATATAAAACATGTATCAGATGTCTTTAATGTAGGATTCAGTACTAATGCTCCTATGAATCTTGATATTGATGTAAAAATTGTTGATGATGAAAGTATTAAAAATATAAAAGTTAATAGAAATAATATAATTACAATTCCTGTTAAAGATAAAGCTCATATAACAATTAATCTTCCGGAGAGGTCTTTTATAGGAGAGAAGAAAGATATGATTGAAATGATATCAAAAAGTAATATTATGATAGATACAAGAGATAGGTCTAGTATAACTCCTTTTAGTGTTGCTGAATGGATAGAGAATTCTCAAAATTTGATTTTTTAATATATGGATATAAACTTTATAAGAAAAATTAATTATTTAGAAGATTACAAATATAGTCGTTTCATAGACGCAGATACTCGTTTAATGGTATCTGTAGATGATTTTGTTGAAAAAGATAGCATTATTTCTAAAGGAAATGTAAGTAAGATGCTTTATAGAATTAATATATCTGATTTTGCTTCAAATTTCAAAAAATATATCATTGTATCCCAAGGAGAGGTTGTTTCTAAAGGAGATATAGTTATGAAGAAAAGATCAAAATATTTATATTCTCCTGTAGATGGAATAATAGATCTATCTTCTGTAGATACTGGTGTAATATTAGTAAGATCTTTTCCTGAAGATGTAGTTAATAAATCTAATATAAAAGGTAAAGTTTCTTATATATCTCATGATAAAACTAAGATAGTTATAGATACAAATGTTTTAAAAATAGATTTGAAATATATATTTGGAGAAAATATAAATGCTAATTTAAAATATTTGTGTGATGATAAAGGCTTTTTGAAACTAGAAGATATAAATTCTTCTTGTATAGGAAATATAATATATGTTGGAAATTTAATTACATCAGAAATTATTAAAAAATCTCTAGTTATAGGAGTTAGTGGTATTATAGGGAATGGAATTGAATTAAAAAATAACGAAAATATAGAAGATTTAATAAATTCTATCCCAATAACAGTAGGTATTATTGATGGATTCGGATTGATACTAAATACATATTTTTATTCTTTAGTAAAATATAATAATAAACCTTCCCTGATAGATCAATATAATCAATCTTTAATAATTTTTGTTGATGAAAAAAAAGATTTTGAGAATGATTTCTATATAAAAGAAGTTGAAAAAGATGATAAAGTACAGATTTTCAATTATCCTTATTGGGGTGCAACGGGTATTGTGAATTCTTTTGATTCTAAAAATTTTAAGGTAAATATTATTTTAGATTCTCGAGAAACTGTGAGTGTGCATCCAGATGAAATTGTTGGTATAATAGAAACTTAATGAAAAATATCATCTTTAATAAATATTTAAATTTATTTATTCTTATAGCTGTATGTATAGCTTTAGGGTATTTTATAGGGTCTCAATATGGTTCTTCTGGGAATAATAGTAGTAATGCTCTGAGTTCTAGTTACGTAAATTCTAATTTATTTAATGAAGTTTTTTCTTTAATAAAATCACAATATTATTACAAAAATACAAATAATAATAATTTATATTATTCTGCAATTTCAGGAATGGTGAATTCTTTAGGAGATATTCATACACTTTTTTTTACACCTAAAGAAGCTAAATCTTATTATTCTGCAATTTCAGGAAATACATTTGCAGGTATTGGAGTATCTTTAGGTTATAATTCTCAAGGGAAAGTAGAGGTTGAACAAGTATTGCCAAATACTCCAGCAAAATCAGCAGGACTATCAGTAGGGGACATAATTTTATCAGTTAATGGAAATACAACAACTAATATAGATAAGATTGTTAATGAGGTTAGAGGTGTTGTTGGAACTTATGTTAATTTAAAAATAAAAAATATACAGAATAAGATTGAATCTTTAAAAATACAAAGAAAGAATATTCATATAGCTAGTGAAAATATTACTAAATTAAGTAATGGTGTTGTAGATTTACAAATTACAAGATTTTCTGATACATCTTTAACTGATTGGGAAAATAGTTTTAATAATGCAATGCAAAAAGTTGCAGCTCTGAATCCTACTAAGCTTATAATTGATCTAAGAGGTAATCCAGGAGGATATTTTGATGCTGCTATTTATGCTGCTGGAGATTTTTTACCCCAAAATACTGTAGTTGCAAAACAAGAGGATAGAAATGGTAATATTACAAATTTTACAACCTCTTATCAAGGGAATTTTCAAAAAATACCAATCATTATATTAGTAAATGGAGGAACAGCTTCTGCTGCAGAAATTTTTTCAGGAGCTCTACAATATTATCATAGAGCAACAATTATAGGGCAAAATACATATGGAAAAGGAACAGCTCAGAATGTCACTACTTTTTCAAATGGATCATTACTTATATTAACTACTAAACATTGGTTATTACCTTCTGGAAGATGGATTACTCCTAAACATCCTATAATTCCTAATGTGAAAGTAGTATTTTCTTCTAAAGATTTTCTAAAAGGTATAGATAATCAGTTACAAGCAGCAGAAAAATATAATTAAAATTTTATTTTTATAAATCTATCTATTTTATATTGATCTTTAATAATCTCTTTATTACATGAAATATATTTTATTTGAAATGGGTCTAGTTCTAAATAAAGATCTCCTATCCATTTTTTATCCTTTAGTTCTTTTATAAGTTTTTTTATTAAAACAATACCATTAGATCCTCCATATAAAGCTATAAAGGGTTCATATAATTTTACAGAATCAGGTAACTTATCAATATCTTTAATATAAGGTAGGTTAGCAAAAATACATTCAAAATTCTTAATATTTATATTTTTTGTTAAGTCAGATTTGACTATTTTTATATCTAATCCTTTAGCATTTTTCTTTGCAACATATAAAGCTCTCTCAGATATATCTGATAGAGTTACAGAAATATTAGGATTCTCTTTTTTTGTAGATATACCAACTGCCCCTGATCCTGTTCCTATATCTAAAACACTATTATATTTTAAAAGATAAGGTAATATACTTTGAGTATCTTGTCTTGGAATTAAAACATTCTTATTTACAAAGAATTCATATTTATGGAAATATACTTTTTTTGTAATATACTCAACAGGTTCTTTTTTATCTAATCTTTTTTTTAATAATTTATATTTCCTTTCTTCTTTTATAGAAAGTGCATAATCTAAGTTTTTTAATAAATCTAAATTTAGAATAAATTTTAATATTTCATTTAGATCTGAGTCATTGTACTTGAGGATATCACGAATTTTCATTCTTTATAATATCTATTAATTCTTGTAATTGATTTTTTTCGAAAATGTCATTTATATGAAAATTCCTATTCTTACTAATCCTGTGGTCAGTAATTCTATCTTGCATAAAATTATAAGTTCTAATTTTTTCTGACCTCTTTGCTCCTGCTATTTGAGATTTTCTTAGATCAGAATTCTTTTTTAAATCTTCTTCTTTTTGAATTTCATATAATCTGGATCTTAATATTTGAAGTGCATTCTCTTTATTTTGTATTTGAGATTTTGTATTTTGTGAAGTTACAATCATTCCTGTTGGGAGATATGTTACCCTTACTGCTGATTCAGTTTTATTTACACTCTGTCCTCCTGGACCTGAAGCTCTAAAATAATCAAATCTTAGATCTGATTCTTTTATTTCAAAATCTTTCTTATTAATATTAGGAAGAACAACAACACTTATAGTCGAAGTGTGTATTCTTCCAGAACTCTCTGTTTTAGGTACTCTTTGTACTCTATGTACACCACTCTCTGTTTTAAGGTTACCATAAACCATATCACCTTTAATAGATAATATTATTTGTTTCAATCCTCCACTTTCATTAACAGAGGAATCTAATATTTCTAACCTCCAACCTTTATTAGATATATATTTTTTATAAACTTCATACATTTCTTCTGTAAATAAAGATGCTTCATTCCCTCCAGTTCCAGATCTAATCTCCATTATCACATTTTTAAAATCATCTTTATCAAAATTTTTATATTTATTTTCAATGGAATCTATTTTTTCTTTAAGGATTTTATTATCTTCTTCTACTATTATAAGAAGATCTTTATCTGTAATTTTTTTATTTTCTTCAATTTGATTTTGAATGTTTAAATATTCTTCATAATCATCAATATACATTAATGCTTCATTGTATTGATCTTTTATCTCTTCAATGTAGAGGGGATTATCTTTGATTTTCTGATTAAAAGAAATAAGTTGAGATTTATACTCCCTATATTTATCTTCTTGCATAATTTATTTTTTCAAAGCATCCATCATATCCCTAAGTGTTAGGATAGGTTTTTCTTTGATAAGATTATCTTTTTTATTTTTACTATTAATCTTTTCTTTCTTTGCTTGAATATGAGTCTGCATTTTTTGAGCAACTTTTGATTGTTCATTAAACTTTTTAACTCTATTTGCTGTATCTACTATTTTCTGTTCTCCTGTATAAAAAGGATGACAATTGTAACACAGCTCAACTTTTATAGTATTTGATGAAGAAGATTTTACAGTAGTTTTATTTCCACAAAGACATATAACTTCTGCATCTACATACTCTGGATGTATATTTTTTTTCATAACTTATGTATTATACAGAAATTTTTGTTAACTGTAAATTGCTTGTAAATAAAATATTTTAAAGTCAACATATTTACTATAACTATAGGTTGTGGTAAAATCTCGAATATTATATTTTTATATCATATGGAAAGATCAGAAAGAATTGGAAATGATAATCTCTATAATATTATTGAAGATCTGAAATCAAGAAAATATGAGGTTGAGGAGGATGAACCTCATAGTTATCTTGATAGAGCGAGAGAATTAACTATTTTTCTTGATGGATTAAATTTTTCAGAGGGGAAAAATGGTATGGTTTTAGACTTCTCAGTATTTAAATATCTAGAATTATTAGAGAAAGGATTTGTTTTTAAAGAAAGTGAGCCTGTCGTAAAAGATGAAACAGTGGACCTTTCAAATTTGGATGAACATTTAAATACTTATTTTGACAAAGAAGTTAGCTTTAAATATATGCCATTAATATTATCTAATAGATTTTTTGAGGAAAATATTGATAAAATCCATAAATCTGTAGAAAAGGGTAATACGGAGAAAGCTTTAGAAATAGCAATTGCTGGATTATTACCAGTATTTATGGCTTTAAAAAATGAACCTCATAATTATGAATATTTAACTTACGCAGCAGATTTAATAGCAGATATCTCTAAGCCGATTGCATTAATTTTATATGAAACAGCTCTTTTGAATAATGAGAATATAATTATTAGAAATGATATTAATATATATGATGCTATTATTTCTTGTTATAACGATATTTATGATAACCGTGACATTGACAATGAAGAAATAACAACTCAATTAGAGTCATATATTTATATGTATAATTCATTCAAAAATAAATATTTACTCATGCCAGAGACAAAAGAGGAATTAATATTTTTTGCTCAAATAGCTTTGGATATAAAAAGATATGATAGATTCTTTATATACATAGAGAATTTATATAAAAAATCTGATTTTTTATCGATATATATTTTGTTATCTAATTTTATTAATATTGAAGGAAAAACAGAAGATCTTCTTAATTTGAGTAAGAAAATGATTGAAATAGAACCTTTTGAAACAGAATACTATATACCTTTAATAGAATACTATTTAGATAGGAGAGATTTTAAAAGAGCAAGAAAAATATATTTTATGGCAAAATCAAATACAAAAGATATTAAAAAAAACATACAGGAATATAATCCTGAATACATAGGCTCTTTAGAGAGAAAATATGGTTTTTTATTTGAATGTTAATAATATAGAATACAAATTTAATAAAATAAAAAGAGCTCTTTTTTATACTGGGAATGAAAATGTGAAATTTAATATTGCATCTAAAGAAAAGGCTATTATTGATAGTATATATTTTGCTTCATTGAGAGGAAATAATTTAAATTATGATGAATGGGACCTTTCAGAAGTAGATATAGATGAACTAAAAAAAAATTACATTAACAATAGATTCAAAACCTTTTAATAAATTATTAAAGAAGAAAATGAATTTATATGCAAAAGATGTAACTTTGGACGAAATAAAAAGAAAAGTACTAGAGTTTCCTGATAAAAAATTGAAAGATGATTTAAATAAATTTCTTTCTTTAAAACATAGAGATATTATTTCCCATTTGAAGGGATCATTGATAGAATTACTAGAAGAGAACGAGTTTATATAGAATCTATATTATAATATCTAGATTTTTTCAAAGTAATAATATTGAAATTAAATTCATGAATATATAAAGTTTTTTATTAATTACAGCCTAAATGAAATTAATTAATGCAATATATGTAACTCGTACAATGAATTGTTTAACATCTGAAAATTTGATATACTCTATGTTAATATGACAAATAAGGTTACAATAAAATATTATTCACAAGCTTTTTTTATTTTACAAGATAAAAATACAAAAATTTTTATAGATCCTTATTCTCAAATAGGGGACCTTATTCCTCCTAAATTTTCCTTCTCTCCTGATATATTAGTAATAACACATGAACACCCAGATCATAGTAATAGAGAATATGCGAAAGACAATACTTTTGAGATTTCTCACCCAGGAGAATATGATGTAAAAGAAGTAATTATACAAGGATTTAATACATTTCATGATAAATTTAATGGTACAGAAAGAGGATTTAATACAATATATTCTATTAATTTTAATGGAATCAATTTTGTTCATTTAGGTGATTTAGGAACAACTTTAAACAAATCCCAAATAGAAGCCTTAGGTGTGGTAGATGTTTTGTTTATACCAGTTGGAGGTCATTACACAATAGATTATAAAGATGCAATAGAGATAGTAAATAGTATTAATCCTAATATTATAGTTCCTATGCACTATAAAACTGATAAAACAGACTCATTACCTCTAGAAAGAATTGATAAATTTTTAGAAGAGTATGAAGGAATAAAAGAGGAAGTTGTATCTTTAGATCTTAATAGTTCTGATTTTGATACAGAAGATTTTGAACAAAAAGTAATAATATTCAACCCTTCAAATGGATAAAGTTTTACCGCAGAATAATGATGCAGAAAAACTCTGTATAAATGCAATACTGATGAGTAGAGATGCTCTATTAGATTTAATAGAAATATTAAAACCTGAGTATTTCTATTTCAATTCTAACAGAGAGATTTATAATTCTATAATAAGTTTATTTCAAGAAGGTTCTCCTGTAGATATAATGAGTTTAAAAACTCATCTTTCTCAAAGAAAAATGTTAGATAAAATAGGTGGAGAGATTTATCTTGCAGATCTAGTGGAAAATAATACAGGGGCTCTTTCAGCATTATATTATGCAAATATAATAAAAGATTTATATATAAGAAGAGAGTTAATCAAGACAGGTGGAGATATAGTTGATCTTAGTTTTAACGAAAATATTAAAATTGCAGAAGTTATTAATGAGTCTGAAAAAAAATTATTTAATGTGTCTTCATCTAATATTAAAAGTGACTTTGTTCATTTAAAAGAATTATTATCTGAAAGTTATAAAAGAGCAGAAGAGATTGAGAAAAGTAAAGATAAGCTAAGAGGAATTGTTAGCGGATTTAAAGATTTAGATAATATATTAGGAGGTTTTCAAGAATCAAATCTTATAATAGTTGCAGCAAGACCATCTGTGGGAAAAACTTCTTTTTTACTTGATATAGCAAGAAATGCTTCTTTGAAAAATAAAAAAAATGTGGCTATGTTTTCTCTAGAAATGTCTAATTCTGAACTTACAGATAGATTGATATCATCTCAAGTGGGAATGAATTTATGGGATTATAGAATGGGACATTTAGATTCATCAAAATTAGAAAACTTAGCAGATGTTATGGGTAAACTGTCAGAGGCTAATTTATATATTGATGACACTCCAGGTCAAACTATCATGGAAATGAGTACTAAGGCAAGACGTCTTGATATTGAGAATAAAATAGATTTAATAATAGTAGATTATCTGCAGTTAATAGCTGGTACTAACAGAGAGAATAGAGTACAAGAAGTATCAGAAATTTCAAGATTCTTAAAAAATATAGCAAGGGAATTAAAAGTTCCTGTAATAGCAGCATCTCAGCTTTCTCGTGCTGTAGAGACAAGAACTTCTAGAAGACCTCAACTTTCAGATTTAAGAGAATCAGGTGCTATAGAACAAGATGCAGATGTAGTAGTATTCTTGCATAGAGAAGAAATTTATGATCCTGATACTGTAGACAAAAAAGGTATAGCAGATGTAATTGTTGCAAAACATAGAAATGGTCCGATTGGAGATGTAGAAGTGAAATTTATCAAAGAGCAAGCTAGATTTGCGAATCTTTCAAAAAGATAGATAGTAAAATTTATTCAAATGTAAATCATATAAAATATAATTATCCTAATTTATATTAAACTATTGTTGGATCTGTTATAATAAGAAATAATATTAGTTGATATTTTTATGGCTAAACAAGAAAAAGAAAAAGTAAGAGAAGGTGGTTTTGATAAAGGTGAAACTTTAAAAATAGCTCTCTCTCAAATAGAAAAGCAATTCGGAACGGGTACTGTTATGAGATTAGGTGATAGTCCTACTGAAAAGATGGATGTTTATCCAACAGGGGCAATTTCTCTAGATTATGCTTTGGGAGTAGGAGGGATTCCTAGGGGTAGAATTATTGAAATTTTTGGTCCAGAAAGTTCAGGTAAAACAACTCTAGCTCTTCATATTATAGCTGAAGCTCAGAAACAAGGCGGGAAAGTTGTATATATAGATGCAGAACATGCCCTTGATCCTGAATATGCAAGAAGAATTGGCGTTGATATAGATAATGTATATTTATCTCAACCTGATTATGGAGAACAAGCATTAGAAATAGTAGAAACACTTATAAGATCAGGTTCTATTGATGTAGTAGTAGTAGATTCTGTTGCTGCTTTAACACCAAAAGCTGAAATTGAAGGAGAAATGGGAGATAGCTCTATTGGGCTTCAAGCAAGATTAATGTCTAAGGCCATGAGAAAATTAACATCTATTGCTGCAAGATCGAAATGTACTGTTATCTTTATTAATCAATTGAGAACAAAAATTGGAGTTATGTTTGGTTCCCCTGAAGTTACTACAGGTGGAAATGCTTTGAAATTCTATTCTTCAATAAGAATAGATATAAGGAGAAAAGAAAAAATTATGAAAGGAGATAATATTATTGGACATAATGTTTTGGTTAAGGTTGTTAAAAATAAGGTTGCACCTCCTTTTAAAGAAGCTAGTTTCGATATCATATTTCCAAATGGAATATCAAAAGAAAGTGCTTTAATTGATACAGCTCTAACATTAGGTATTTTAGAAAGATCTGGTGCATGGTTTAGATTGGGAGATAGACAACTATCTCAGGGAAAAGATGCACTTAAAATACTTTTGAAGGAAGATCCTGAATTATACAAAGAGTTAGAAGGAAAAATTAGAGAAAACTTTTAACATGGCTTATTGGAGTATTTATAAAAATAAGAATACCTCTTCGTATGATGCTTTGAATTTGGATAATATTCTTGTAAAAATTCTTTCTCATCGAAATATAGAACCTAATGATGTTGGATATTTTCTTAATCCTGATCATTTCTTTGATCCTTTTTCTTTTGAAGGTATGGATAAAGCAGTTAAAAGAATAAATAAAGCTGTTGAGAGTAAAGAGAAAATTGTAATATATGGAGATTATGATGTTGATGGAGTGTGTGCTACTTCTATACTATGGAGTTATCTTTATAAAAATTTACATGCAAATGTAATGCCATTTATCCCTTCTAGATATACAGAAGGATATGGTCTTAATGAAAATAAAATAAGAGAATTTAGAAAAGACGGAGTATCTCTGATGATTTCAGTGGATTGTGGTATAAGAGACATTGAAAATGCAAAATTAGCTAAAGAAATAGGGTTAGATCTTATAGTTACAGATCACCATTTAATAGCAGACAATTTACCTAAGAGTTTTGTAAATATTCATCCTGCATTAGGTTATGGTAATCCAGAAATTTGTGGAGCAGCTGTAGCTTTTAAAGTTGTATGCGCTTTAAATAAAAAATTAAAATATAATACAGAAGAATATCTCGATTTAGTAGCATTAGCAACAATATGTGATGTTTCTAAGATGAGAGGTGAGAATAGAGCTTTTGTAAAAAAAGGTTTAGAAGTTATAAATTCAAAGAAAAGAGTAGGTATTGCATCTTTGATGGAAGTATCAGAATTAGATAATATAGATGTATATCACATAGGATTTGTTTTAGGACCTCAAATTAATGCACCTGGAAGACTATTTGATCCCATATATTCTTTAAGATTAATTTCTACAGAGAACAGAGAAGTAGCATTGTCTTTGGCTCATAAATTAAATGATTTTAATAAAGAGAGACAAAAATTAACAAAAGAAGGGGTTTTAGATGCTAGATCTAAATTGAAGAATGAAAGCTTTCTTAATTTTGTTTTTTCTGATAAATGGAGCGAAGGAATTGTTGGTCTTATTGCAGGGAGGCTTACTGAAGAAAGTGGAAAGCCTAGTATTGCTATGACTCTTTCAGAGAATGGTATATATATAGGTTCAGCTAGAAGCATTGAGGGTTTTAATATAGTTGATCTATTAGATAGAAATAAAGATTTATTGTTAAAATATGGAGGGCATGAAGCTGCTGCAGGTTTGCAAGTCAGAGAGGAAAATATATTAGAATTAAAAAATAATCTTAAAAAAACAGCAAAAGAACTTTTTTTAGGAAAAATTCAAGAAAAGATTATAAAAATAGATTTAGAATTACAATTTTCAGATATAACTCTATCTTTATTCCATAAAATAGATTTGTTAAAACCATTTGGAGTAGGTAATCCTCAACCTGTTTTTGTAATTTATGGAGTTTATGTTATGTATGTAGTTAATATAGGAAATAAAGATAGTTTTGTCAAAATGAAAGTTACAGATAGATCTAAAGAAAAATTTATTACCGCTATATGGTTTTCTTCACCTTTTACAACAGATCAAATAATCAAATTTTCTTGTATAGATATAGTTTTTAATCTTAGTGAAAATTTGTGGAATAATAAAAGAGAGATACAAATGAAAATAATAGATTTAAAACCTCATGTATTTTAATAATGGAAACTAACACTTTTTCAAATTTAATAAACTTTATAAGAGAGAAAAAAATAAAAATAGATTTATCTCTACTTAGAAAAGCATATGGATTTCTTTCTAAGAATAAAACAGCAGAAGAATTAAATTTCTATATATCAAGAGCTTTCATCTTGGTAGAATTTTATTCTGATACTGAAACAATTATAGCTTCCCTGATAGATCCAAATCTTTCTTTGGATATTATAAAAAATGAATTTGGAGAAATATATCAGAATATATTTATAGGATTTGAAAATATAGAAAATATTCTTAGAAGAGTAGATAAAGCTGATAAACAAGATTTTGATGCTCTTAGAAAGTATATCTTAACTTCTTGTAATAATTTGAGAGTAATAATTATTAAGTCTGCTGAAAAATTATATTTTTTGAGAAATATAGATAATTATAATTATACAGAAGAATATAAATTTGAATATGCAAGAGAAGTTTTAGAGATATATTCTCCTATGTGTGAATATATAGGTCTTAACTCTTTAAAATCTTCAATGGATGATATTTCTTTCAGAATATTAAATTTTAAAGAATATTCAATAATAGAGGATACTTTAAAAAAATATAATAAAATTAATCTGGAATATATAAAAAAAATAGAAACAGATATTCATAAAGAATTATCATTAAACTATATAAAATCAAAAATATTTAGTAGACAGAAAAATATCTACAGTATTTATAAGAAAATCATAAAAATAAAAGGATATTTTGATGAAGATTGTATATATCTTTTAAATGATCTATGGGCATTAACTATTCTAGTTAATAATATAGAACAATGTTATAAAAGTTTAGGTATTATTCACACTATGTATCCATATAAGTCTTCAGAATTTGACGACTATATCGCAAGGCCAAAATCAACAGGTTATAGAGCCCTACAGACTACTGTAGAGATCGATATGGACAGAGTAATAGAAATACAAATAAAAACACATGATATGCATGAATATAATGAATTTGGACCTGCATCTCATGTAGCATATAAATTGGGACTAAAAGGGAAGAAGAATAATTTTTTTTGGATAAAAGATGTTTCATTTGCAAAACATAAAAATATAAATGAAATTAAGTTATTTGAAGATAAAATTTTTGTTTTTACTCCAAAAGGCATGGTGAAAGAATTGGAAAAAGGTGCCAATCCTGTTGATTTTGCATATTCTATACATACTCAAATAGGTAATTCAATGAGAGGTGCAAAAGTAAATGGAAAATTAGTATCTTTAGATCATAAATTATCATCAGGTGATACTGTAGATATACTCAAAGAAAAAGGTATTAATATTCCAAAGAAAGATTGGGAAAATATAGCTTCTCAAATATCAACAAAAAGAGTAATACGTAAATTCATAAAAGAAAATAAACTTTCGGAAGATAATAAGATTTCAGCTGAGAGTATACATAAAAAAAAGGAAGTATTAAAAATAGATACAGACAATATACTTGAAAATAATTTTAATTTTGATAACATTGCAGTAAAAATAGCTAAATGTTGTAATCCTACTCTAAAAGATGAAATTATAGGTAAGGTAAGTTTAGAGGGGGTTATTAAAATTCACAAAAAATCTTGTAAAAATATTGATAATTTGAAACAAGGAGTATTTGATTTTAGTTGGGAAACTTAATATATGTCAATAAATATAATAAAAGAAGGAAATTTAATACTATCAAAAAAATCTGCTCCAGTAAAAGTTTTTGATAAAAAATTACGTTTAATGGCAAAAGAAATGATTGAATATGGAGAATCAGTTGATAATTGTGTAGGACTTGCAGCTGTACAGATAGGAGTTTTGCTTAGAATGAGTGTTATTTATGTTGATGATCAATGGGAAGTTATGGTTAATCCTAAAATAATATTTGAGGATACAAAAATATCTTTTGATTGGGAAGGTTGTATGAGTCTTGAGGATGGAAATTTATTTGGTAAAGTTAAAAGACCTAAAAAGATTGTAGTAGAATATGTCAATGAGTTTAACAAAAGAAGATCTTATCAATATGAGGGTTTCTATTCTCATTTAATCCTGCATGAAATAGATCATATGAATGGTTTAATGTTTCTAGATCACCTTAAAAAGCCATACAAATTATTAAGTAATGAAGAATTAGAAAAAATATATAAAGAAGAATGACCTTATTTTTCCTTTATTAACAGTATTTTTAAGGTGTTGATATGTAAATATATTGCATTTACAGTACTAAAGCTATATACTCTAAATTAATGTTTTAGATACAGTCTTTTTCTATAGTCGACATAGGAAATATTTGTATTTTAAAACATATAGATTCAATAAGGAGGTGATCAATATGTTAAAAGTAGATTTAGTAAACCAAATAGCTTCAATGACTGGTCTTACAAAGAAAGCAGCAAATGATGCTGTAGATTCTTTTGTAGAAGTAGTTACTGCATCTTTGAAAAAAGGAGATGATGTATTAATTACAGGATTCGGTAAATTTGAAGTAAGAGTAAGATCTCAAAGAGAAGGTAGAAACCCTCAAACTGGAGCAAAAATTAATATTCCTGCAACAAAAACTCCTGCATTTAGAGCTGGTAAAGCATTAAAAGCAGCTGTTAAATAAGCTTGATTTTAATCATAAAAGAAAAGTCTCACTTAGAAGTGAGATTTTTCTTTTGTATAAAAGGAATAATATCTTCTTTATTCAAAGAAACCTTGTTTTTTATTTTATACAAAAAAGTATATTGTTTTTTTATAAGTTTTCTAGTTGAATGATTAATTTCTTCTTCTAATTCTTTTTTATTCTTAATTTTTCCTTGAATATAATCTATGCATTCTCTGTATCCTATTATTTGTAATCCAGGATCATTTATTGAATATCCTAGGCTAAATACATATTCAATTTCGTCTAAAATACCTAAATCTATCATTTTATGAGTCCTATCTTCAATTTTTTTTATTAGATCATAAGTATTGGTTTTTATTTCTAAAAGAGTATATCTGTTATCAAATATTTCTTTTCTATCTTTGTTTAAAGTATCTAATGATATATAACGCAGAAGTCTTCTTCTGTTATTTTTGTCACTATTATTCAAAGAAAGGTAAAACTCTTTATCTTTATCTTTAAGAATTTTTTGTAACTCATCTTTATTTAGAGTACTGTATTCTGATTCTTTCTTTTTATCTATTTTTCCAAAATTCATAGAATATATTAAGGATTTAATATAAAAATTTGTTCCTCCAGTGAGAATTATATTTTTTTGTTCTTTTTCTGCGGATGTTATTATTTTTGTTGAATCCTTGATAAATCTATGTGTATTATATATTTCATTAGGATTAATAATATCAACAAGGTGAGTCTTTATATCTGGAAAAATTTCTTTATTTGTTCCTATATTTAAGTATTTATATACTTGCGAAGAATCTGCACTAATAATTTCTCCTGAGAATAAAGTTGCTATATCATAACTGACCTCTGTTTTTCCTGCCCCCGTTGGTCCAAGAATCACTAACCTCATTTTTTTGGATGTTGTTTCTGATAATCTGCTAATCCTACAATTCCTCCAAGATTCATTGTATCTACAGCAGAAGAGGGTACTATTATTAAAGCACCTTTTTCTTTTAATCCTTCAAAAAGCATATTCATAGCTCTTAGATGTAGTGCGATAGGATCATCTTTATATTTTTCAGCAGCTTCCATGAAACTTTGAGCTATAATTCTTTCTGAATCTCCTAAAATAACTCTTGCATCTCTTTCTCTCTCTGCTTGAGCTTTTTGACTCATAGCATTTTGAAGATTTTCAGGAATTATAACATCTCTAATTTCAACAGAGATAATATTTATACCCCAAGGAGAAACTCTTCCGGTTATTGTCTTTTGAAGTTCTACATCAATAGATTCTCTATCAGAAAGTATTGTAGATAATTCTGATCTTCCTATTATATCTCTTAGTGCTGTTTGTGCTGCTAGTTCAGCTGAATTTTTATAATTAGCAACCTCTAATGCTGCTTTCTTAGGATCTATAACTTTCCAAAATAATATTGCTTCAACTGAAACAGGTACATTATCTTTTGTTAAAGTTTGCTCAGCTCTTATAGGTATTGATACAGTTCTTAAATCTATCCAATAAGCAATATTTTCTATTATTGGAATTATAAAGAATAAACCAGGTCCTTTAATTCTATTAAATTTTCCTAATTTTAAAATTACAACTCTTTCCCATTCACTTGCAGTTCTAACAGCAAGTGAAATTATCCTAGCTATTATTAAAATTATTAGAATTAAAACTAAACCTACATATATATTAGTGAGAATTACAGGTGTTGATAGTAGTATTCCAAATATAAATACTATGAAAAATAGAAGTGTAGATATTGGGTTTAATGTAGGAGAGTTAGAGTTATTATTCATATACTAAATTATAACATATTTTTCTATTTACTTTTAGAGTATATGCGAATATAATTTTTAATATGCAGAAAGATAATAAAAAACTGAAAGTACTTTTAATAGAAGATGAAGTGAATATCGCTTTTATATATGCAAGGTCTTTTGAACAAAACAATTTTTCTGTCATAAATGCATATACAGGAGAAGAAGGTTTGATTATGGCAAAAAATGAAAAACCCGATTTTATTCTTCTAGATATAATGTTGCCTCAAATGAATGGATTGGATGTATTAAAAGAATTAAAATCATCTCCTTCTGTTATGAATATTCCAGTCATATTACTTACTAATCTTTCTGATGATACTACTATTAAAGAAGGTTTTGCTAGAGAAGCATCTGGATATATAATAAAATCTTTTCATACCACTAAACAAATTATAGAAGAAGTAAAAAGTATTCTTAAAATATAATTCTATGGAAATCATTAAAGATAAAATTTCTGTTTTAGAAAGAAGGCTTATTGATTTAAAAGTAAATCTAAAATATCCAGAATTAAGAATGGATATAGATAGATTGGAATTAGAAACTGTCAAAGAAGGTTTCTGGGATGATTCAAATAATGCTACGGATATAATGAGAGAACTAAATGATAGAAAAACAGAAGTGGAGCTGTTGGATGATCTAGAAGAAAGAGTTTCATATCTTAGAGAATTAGTATCTTTAGGTAGTGAAGATTTTGAAAATTTAAAAGATGAAGTAGATAAAGATTTTGAAAAAATAGAATCTGAATTTGAAAAAATAGAATTAAAGACATATCTCTCTTCAAAATTTGATAGAAATGGAGCAATTCTTTCAATACATGCAGGACAAGGTGGTACAGAAGCTATGGATTGGACAGATATGCTATATAGGATGTATACCAGATATTTTCAGACAAAAGGATGGAAATATGAAGTTACTGACATGGTACAAGGTACGGAAGCAGGATTGAGTAGTGTAAGTATAGAGATTGAAGGCGATTATATTTTCGGATATTTAAAAAGAGAAAGTGGTACTCATAGATTGGTTAGAATATCTCCTTTCAATGCTCAATCTTTAAGACAAACTTCTTTTGCTTTAGTTGAGGTTACACCTCTTATTAAAGATAATAATGAAATAGAAATAAGAGATGAAGATATAGAATTTTCAGCAACTAGAGGAGGTGGACCTGGAGGACAAAATGTAAATAAAGTATCTACTAAAGTAACGTTAAAACATGTACCTACAGGTATTACAGTCACTGTAGGGGCTGAGAGATCTCAAGTACAAAATAGAGAATCTGCTCTAAGGAGGATAAGAGCACAGTTATATAAATTAGAAGAGGAAAAGATGTCTTTGGAATTATCAAATCTTAAAGGTGAACATAAAATTCCTATGTGGGGAAATCAAATAAGAAATTATGTGCTACATCCATATAAACTGGTAAAAGATTTAAGGACAAATGTTGAAACAACTGATACTGAATCTGTTCTAAATGGAGAATTGGATCAATTTATATATGCAGAGATTAAATTAGATTGAAAAAACTTTGTATTTGTAATACTCTTTAATATGTATGTTAACTTTCAAAAACGTTTATAAAAAATATAATGGAAAGGATGTTTTATCTAATATTAATTTTGATATAGATGAAGGAGAATTTGTATTTTTAGTAGGACATTCAGGGGCAGGAAAGAGTACTATTATGAGACTTATAATCAAAGAAGAAAATCTTTCAGAAGGTACTATTCATTTTGCTGGATATAGTATTGAAAATATGAACAAAAGGATGCTTCCTTTTTTAAGAAGAGAAATAGGGGTGGTTTTTCAAGATTTTAAACTTCTTCCTAAAAAAACAACATTTGAAAACGTTGCTTTTGCGCTAGAACTATCTGATCATAATAATAGAGAGATAAAAAAAAGTGTTGACTATATACTAGATATGGTAGGCCTAGCATCTAAAGCAAAATTGTTTCCTCATCAACTTTCAGGAGGTGAAAAACAAAGAGTTGCAATAGCAAGAGCATTGGTAAATAATCCTCATATATTAATAGCAGATGAGCCAACTGGAAATTTGGATCCATCTGTAAGCTGGGATATTATACAACTTCTTTCTAAGATTAATGGTTGGGGTACTACTATACTTATGGCTACTCATGCTTCAGATGTTGTTAATTCAATGCAAAAAAGAGTTATTGCTCTAGAAGACGGAAAAATCATTAGAGATTCTAAAGGAGGATATAACGAATGATTTTAAAAATAGAAAGAATTTTTAAATATACTATTCAACACATAATTAGAAATGGGTGGCTTTCTTTTGCATCTATAGCAATAATGACTCTAACTTTTTTTGTTATATCTATGTTTTCTCTAACAGTATATTCAATAAATGTAATATTACATTATTATGAATCTAAATCTCAAGTGATTGTATTTTTTGATCCAAATGCATCATCTTCATATATCTCTTCTATTAAAACTGATATATTAAACTCAAATAAAGCATCTAAAATAGTCTTTGTATCAAAAAAACAAGCTTATAACAATTTTGAAAGTGTTTTGAAAACTCAAAATCCTCAATTAGCAAATGCAGTTGATGTAAATGCACTTCCTCCTTCATTTGAAATTAGTACTTCTAATCTGACTAATTTATCAGATATAGCTGCTATGCTATATAAACTGAAATCTAAAAGTCACGGTCAGATTAACAATATTTTATATATAAAAAGTGTTGTTCAATTTTTGAAAAAAGCTGTATCAATAATAACAGAAATAGGTTTAGGTCTTATAATCTTTTTAGGTATAATATCTTTTGTTATTATTATAATAACAATTGCTATAACTATAAATTCACACTCAGAAGAGATAGAAATAATGAAATTAGTAGGAGCTACTAATTCATATGTATCAGGACCTTTTATATTAGAAGGTGCTTTCTATGGTATATTAGGAGTATTTTTCTCTTCAACAATTTTATATCTTATATTTTTTACAATAAGTACTTATTATAAGACAAGTATTCTACTTCCGATACTAAGTTTCTTCCAAGGAATTCCTCTTAATCAATACACTCCTCTATTAATGATAGAGATAATATTGGGTGAAGTACTCTTAGGTATAATTATAGGAGGATTGTCATCATTAATTGCTATCTCAAGATATTTAAAAAAATAAATTGATATAGATCTATTTTTTTGGTATATTAGAAAATACAATGAAAAAGATATTTTCTAATAAAAAGATAAGGATCTCAATATTTTCTGTACTTTCGTTTCTTATAGCTGTATATCCTTTCATGCTTTATAAGCCGGGTGTAGTTAACGCAACTTCATCTATAAGTTCATTACAACAACAATATAATGATATTCAGAATTTGATAAATCAAAATCAACAGAAAATAAATACATTTAATACAGAAAGTTCGAACCTTCAACCTCAAATTAATGCTTATCAACAATTAATTTTTCAGAAAGAAGTTTTAGTTAATAATGAAAGAGCTCAAGTAGCTGCACTAAATTCCCAAATTAATCAATTAAATATTCAAATAGCACAAGAACAAGTCAAAATAGATGCTATAAAAGTGCAAATAGATTCTAATGCTAGATCTGGATATGAACAAACATATATACCTCCAGTAACTTTGTTTATGGGAAATTCAAATATAACTAATGCAATGGTATCAGTAGTCTATTTTAAATCTACAATGACGCATGAAAATACACTAGTTCAAAAATTAAATGTCACTGTAAATGCTTTAAATAAAAATAAAGCGTCTGTTGCACTAAAACAACAGAATGCACAAAGCTTATTAACACAAGAAGTGTCTACTCAAAATTCTTTGATAGCAGATCAAAATACTTTAAAAAATGAACAAGCAAATCTTATTAACCAGAGTAATAGTATTCAGAGTTCAAATAATTCTCTCTATCAACAACAACAGTCTATATTGCAAAAATTATCAAGATTAGAGCTTTCAGAAGGAGTCCCAGGTACTATCCCTTTGAATGTTCCTTGTCAACAAGGTGCATATTTTTCTCAAGAATGTTCTCAATGGGGTAATTATGTACTAGATTCTTCTGGTGATACATATGCGAGTGCAGGCTGTTCTTTAATTGCTATAATAATGGCTGAAAATTTAATAGGAAATAGTAATTTTACACCTCTTTCTCAAACAGCTCTACAATATTGGAATAATGGAGCTCAGTTTTATAGTCTTCCTGGAGTACAAGATGTAATTTGGAATCCTTCAATTTCTCAAATTGATGCATATGCATCTCCTTCCTCTCCTGTAGTCATAGGTTTTTATGTTCCAGATAATTCTTTTGGTACACATTTTGTTACAATGACGGGTGCAGTAGGTGCTAGTGGAACAATGCAAGATCCTTGGTTTGGTCCAAATCTAACATTTGGTCAAAATATGGGAGGAGGTTTGAGTTATAACTCTCAAAATATCTTTTTTGCAGCTGTATTTTAAAGATTTCAAAAATAAATTAAATGTATATAAAATAAAATAGGTTGATGAAATAATAAAAACTTCTTCTCAATATTAGATGGATACTTATCCTGATTCAGAATTTTCTTTAATTAACAAGGAAAATTATATAGATTTTATAGTAAAATAACTAAATTAATCTTATAAATACTTTTACAATAAAAGCCTCTGTATTTTGATAAATACAGTAGATAGTAATCACCGTATTTATCAAAATACAGAGGGTAATGTTAATATAATGACGGTATGATAAACAGAATATATTCTAATATAGACTCTTTGCTAGAAAATGAAAAAGCATTAATACTTTATGGACCTAGGCAAGTTGGAAAAACTACTCTTGTAGAAAATTTTCTTAGCTCTACAAAACTTAGATATAAATTAGATTCTGGTGATAATATTGAAATACAAAACATTTTAAGTTCAAGAAACTTCAATTTGATTATTCCTTATGCATCAGGTTATGATCTTATAGTGATTGATGAAGCTCAAAAAATAAATCATATTGGGGATGCCTTAAAAATTATAGTGGATCAAATAAAAAATATTAAAGTTATCGCAATTGGGGTTTTTTTTAAAAAATTGCTTTCTACAGATACTGTAGGAGATATTACTTTGACATTTACAGGAAAAATCACCTACGAACCTTTATCATCAGACAAAACAATGTGGCATAAAATATATACTTTCTCTTAACAATTTAAAGAGAAAATTTTATGTATTAGATTCTCATAAGTTAAACTATGAGGACTGTGATTTGAATAGTGAGATGAAACTAGAGGAAACTGAAGCTTTAAGAGATTTCCTTATTGAAGAAGAGAAAAGCTCAAAAGTGATATTAAAAACACAGTCTTTTCTAATTGAATAATAACCCTGAAATTAAATCTATTGATTTCTTATTTTATTGAATATTCTTTTAATTGAATTTACTTGTTTTTTGGAAGTACCAAATAAACCTGTAATATAATGATAAAACAACGAGGTAATAAAAACGAAAACATCTAGAATATATTAAAAGATTTCTTATTTGTAATGTATTTTTATTTCTGATATATCAAAAATATCTTTATAGACTCCGAACTTAAAACTCCGACCGTGAGGTCGTGGGAAGTTTATAGAAAGAGTTTTATATCCTAATTCACTGATAATATTTTTTACTAAGGTGGTTTTACCTACTTGTCCTGACTTCCCCAATTAGTATGCCTAGAGAAGTTTTAATAAAGTAGCGTATATATCTGAGTTGGGAATAGTCATTCTTTTAGTAAAAGACTGTTGAGTTAAAGAGTCTTGCATTGTTACATCAACTATCCTCATAATACTTTTCCTTATGACCTTTATGGATAATCCTGTATTAACTTCTAGATACTTTGATAAACATAATCCTATGAAAACAATTAATATATGAGAGAGTATCATATCTTTTTTCCTATGGTATATTGGCCTTGCCTTAAGATCACCTTTTGCAATCCTAAATGATTTCTCTACATGCCATAAATCATGATATCTTGCAACTATTAATTGAGGAGAAATATCTACAAGATTCGTGTAATATCCTTTGATACCCTCTTTAAGCTCATCTGCTTCTATTAATTCAGTATTTATCTCTAGCGCAGTTTTACTTGTTTGTTTAACAAATCTAGGTCTTCTATTTTTTGATGGATACTGTATGTGTGCTTGAGCTTTTCTAATCTGCTTATTCCTATCTGATTTATCTTTCTGTGCTCTTTTGCGTGAGTAATCAGTAACTAGTGTTCCATACTTTGTATCTGTTGATATATATTTACCTTCTTCCCTGTTAAGTTCTGCTGCTATTGATTCTAATACCTTACTGTCAACCTTAGAAAGCCTTGCACCTACTATGAAGGATAGTCCATTCTCTTCTAAAGCTTTCATATTATCGTAAGATAGCATAGCAGCATCAGCTACTACTGTGAGAGTATTAATATTGTATTTCTCCTTTAAAGCTAATATTACAGGTATGAAAGTATGTCCTTCAAACTTGTTACCTTCAAAGATCTCTATTGATATCGGATACCCATCAGAGTTTACAACCAATCCTATTGCAACTTGAGGTTGTTGAGATTTCCCATCCTTGTTGAAACCAGGCTTTCTAAATTCATCAGATTTAAAAGATTCAAAGTATAGATTTGTGACATCGTAGAATACCAAAGAGAAATCAAAATTAAGGTTTCTCTTTGCATAATCTACGGCAATCTCTTCAATCTGATCTTTTATTGAAGAGATCGCGAGTAAATTACGATAAAGAGATCCTTTAGAATATTGAATGTTAAAGTACTCTTCTATGAGGTCTATTGACTCTGTTTTAGATACAGGTTCAAGTATTCTTACAATCACTAAATCTTGCAGCAGTTTCTTTTCTAGAGAATTAAATCCGTAAATCTCATATATATGAGATAGATATTCATGTGCAAAAGCATGATTAGTATGAATGAGATTTAAATTATCAATTGATACTAAACTACTCTTTTTCTCATCAAGAAAAGAAATCTGTCCTGAATCAACATTGTGTTTTTGTATATATTCATATCCAAGCATCTTAAGATCTTCAACTTCTTGTTCATTTCTACCTGTACCAATATGCTTTATCACATTAACCTTATGAGAAGAATTCTCAACAACTTGTACAGCAATATTCCCAGAATTTGTTCTTGTAGTTCTAATCTTCCACATGATGATACATTAGTATGCCATTTTAACATTTTTCTATCATTTTGTGGCTCTAATACAATATCACAAATCTCTACCTTGATTGATTGGGGAAGTCAGGAAAAATATCTTTATAGACTCCGAACTTAAAACTCCGACCGTGAGGTCGTGGGAAGTTTATAGAAAGAGTTTTATATCCTAATTCACTGATAATATTTTTTACTAAGGTGGTTTTACCTACTTGTCTTGTTCCATATAGCAATATACTTTTATCATAATTACGAAGTTTTTCAATTATTATTTTTTGTAATTTTCTGTTTATCATACCGTCATTATATACATATTTTGTCTAGCCGAATTCGCACGAATTCAGTCAATGGATTGACCTAATTAACACTAATTCAGTCAGTAGGGATTAAGTGTATAGTATCTCCAATTTTTAAATTCTCTTTTATATCACTATTTATCTCCAATATATTATTATATTTTATATTCCAAAAAAAGAACCTTTGAGGCTTCAATTCTTTTTTTATTTTTACAACATTTAACTTATTGTCCAATACAAAAATATCTATTGGCTCTTTTATTCCAAATGTATGAATTCCAAATCTAGTTTGAAAAAAAATATTCTCTTTTCTGTATTTTATTTTTCCTAAAGCTTTATCTCTAGAATTAGTTAGTTTTAATGCTTTTATTTTATACATAAATTAGAAATATACCTCTTGCAATTAAAAACATAATAAGTGCTATAAGTATATACTCTATTATTATCTCATTGCTAAGGTTTTTATGTATTTTATGATGAACAATATTTTCAAAAATATAGAATATCAAAGATAGTAAGAATGCAGTTAAAAGTGCATTCTTAAGATATAATAAACTCAGTGTAGATATAAATATAATTATAAGAGAAAATAAAAATGAATAAGCAATATATTTTATATTATATTTCTTATTTCTCTGCATCATCATGAGAATTAATGAAAAAGATATTAAAAAAACAAAAATAATTTCTATTATAAGAGACATATTTATTATTGTAGAAATTTCAAATAGAGTATATATAGAAAGGAAAAATATAAATAATTTTACAGTATTTATAGTATAGTGAGCTTTCTCACTAAATTCGAATACTTCAAAATAAGATTCAATATATCTTAGAGAAGTATAAAACAATACTAAAGATATAAGCATAATAATTTCAGATATAGTGATGTTGAATCTATTTATTATTAAGAATATCTCTGTAGATATAAATAAAGATAGAGGTATAATTATTTGATTATAAAAATATATAGTTTTATCTGTTTTTTTTATATCTATATCTTTTACATAAATTTTAAATTTTTTTGTTCCATCTATTAAAGATAAAAGAATTACTAAATTAGCTAGAAATATATATATAAGGATAAATGTTAGTGAGCTTAGATAGAGTGATATTATAAGTATTTGGATAATTATAAAGAATAAGAAGCTTAAAATTTCAATATTATATTTTATTAAATTTTTCATAATATTACCCCCAATATTAATATTAATACGACTATCATGGTTATAAAAGAAAGTATTAAATTCATATATGGAATACTTTTATTTTTAAAATTATTGTAATAATAAGAAAATAATACGTCAGAGAGTATCAAGAATATTAAAAATATCAATATAAACATATCTGTATAGGTTATTATAGTGTAATCTATAAGTCCTAGGTTAGAAGATATATTTAAGGCTGGTTGAGATGAAGTATTATTTCCTTTTGCAGTAAGTACTATTATTATCTGTTGTGTATTTCCATAAAAGTTGATATTTTTAACAGCTATACCTATATCATTTATTCTTGAGTTAAGAATTTCATTTTTATAAAGATTCAATATATTTGAATTAGCTGAATTTAGAGATATATAATTTTTTAAAATTATCTCATTCACATTACTAAATTTATTAGTATTAATAAAATGGTAATAAGAATAATTTGTTAAAGGATTTATTGAAGATAAATATTGATATTTTGATATATCTCCTATGATTTCTGAAGCTGAATAGGAAAGAGATCTACTAAATGAAAGATTTGCTAAAGATGCAGAATTTCTGTCCTTATTAATAGTATTATATAAAGATAGAGAAGATATATTACCTGATGATATGAAATATGGTAACATTATATTTATAAAAATTAAGAAAATAAGGTAAACAGTAAGTGATTTATTTTTAAGTAAAGGTGATTTAAAGTTATTTTTCTTGGTTGGAAAAATCCAATCTTTCAAAGAATTATTCATGAGTTTATGTTACTAAAAAAAATAACAAAAGTAAATTTATTTTATGATATAATTCTTTATTGTTATGGCCTTGTCGTCTAGTGGTCTAGGACACCAGGTTCTCATCCTGAAAATCGCGGGTTCAAATCCCGCCAAGGTCAATTAACGCGACACCCCACCACAGAAACATCCCGAATGTATTGAAATGCCTATGTAGATTACATATGACAGATACTTTATATTCAGATAAATGGGTTTAGTACTGTTATTGATTGAAATTTCTTAAAGATTTTTGTATCTGCAGTATATATTATTGAAATATCATTAGAAATCATAGTAGCAACAATATATATGTCAAAAATTTCAACACCCTTAAATCTATACTGAGTGGCTAATTCATTTAATATTTTTATAGTATTTATATTAGGAGATATGATATTAAATTTTTGCGAATCAGAGTAAAATTTTAATAAAGACTGTGCTTTCATATCAGTCACAGGTTTCTCTACTCTTTTATCATTGGTAATCACAGAGTAGAACTCTAAAAGATTTTGCTGGGTGGTGCATATATTTTCCGTTGTGTTATATAACTCTAATGCTTTTTGATTAAATGGGGAATCTGCGTTATGTGCATAAACTAATATATTTGTATCAAACAATATCTTCATAAATACTCTTTCTGTCTATTCTTTTTATATTACCCATACTAAAAGTTGGAATTTTAATTTTTTTAATATTGTTATTGAGTACACTTATTTGTACAGTTATCTCTTTAGATAAGAAATACTTCAAGGCTGTCTCAATAGAACTATTCATACTAGTATGTGTATTCTTTGCAAAGTTTTTATACTCTTTAATCAAATATCTAGGTAATCTAATTGTTGTTTTTACTTCTTCATCCATACAAACATACTAACACTTTGCTGTCAATATTACAACTGTTTGACGGCAAGTACCATAAAGTAGATTTTTATTGCTACATTAATAGTTATTTAAAGCTTATATACTTTCACTAATTTCACAATCCAGACTAAAAGCGGTTCTGCCTGAGGCACGCCAAGGTCAAGTGATGCGACACCCCACTACAGAAATATCCCGAATGTATTGATATAATAGGCTAAAAATGCGGATTGAAATGCTTGATTTAGTAACATACATCTAACATCATGTCACTCTGATGCTAATATAATAATATGGATAAAACAGAAAGAACAACAATTAGAATAAATACTGTATATGAGATTGGTAATGTATAGGTACTATAGACAGCCTTGTATGCTTCGTATTAAAAGAGTATAATAATATCATTAATAATAAAAAAGTCATGAGTACTACAGATTATACAAAAATACAAATTCCTATGAAAATGTCTTTAAAAAAGAAGGCAGAGAAAGTTGCTGAAGATTACGGATATAGTTCTATACAAGAAGTTGTTAGAGTTTTTTTAATGAGTTTTTCTGAAGGTAGGATTAAAACTTCTTTTATGGTTGAGGATACAGTTGAGCATATTAGTGAAGAATATGAACAATTTTTAGACAAAAGGCTAAAAGAAACTAAAGAGGCTATAAAGAGAGGTAATGCATATACAATTCATTCTGCAGAGGAACTAGATAAACTTGTAGATCAAGTTAAAGATGATTAAGATTTCAAAATGGATAAAGAAATAAGGTTAGATAGGAAATTTGTTAAACATTATAAGAAAAGGATTGAAAATAATAATATTTTAAGAAAAAGATATAAAGAAAGATTAGAATTATTTATAGAAGATAAATCTAATCCAGTTTTGAGAGATCATCAGCTTGAAGGTAAAATGAAGAAATATAGAGTATTCTCTATAGCTGGTGATTGTAGGGTTATATATTTTGAAGAGGAAAAGAATATAATTTTCATTTTTATTGATATAGGTACTCATAATCAAGTTTATTAATAATTATTATTCTATTATTGTTAATAGACTTTTCAGTATACTTTCACTAATTTCACAATCCAGACTAAAAGCGGTTCTGCCTGAGGCATGCCAAGGTCACCATAGGATATTTTTTACTAAATTAGACTGTTAAGCTATTAGTTTAAGATATATCTTAATTGTACTTTACATATTAATATTAATTTGCAAAGTGATAGCTTACATTTTAATAGTAATATGATCTAATAATATTATGTTAAAAAGATTGATTGAGAATGAAATAGAAATCTATTTACAAGGAAAAGATTATAAAACATTCTATATTTGGGGGCCAAGACGTTCTGGGAAAACAACGTTGTTAAAACAAATTTCTGAAAAACTTGGTGTTCCTATTTTTAATTTTGATTTTTCATCAGATTATGAAAAATTTGTTCCAGATAGATCCTTATTAGAGAAAATTGTTGCTACACACAAGATTATTCTTATTGATGAAGTACAGAATCATCCTCAGGCTACTGTTGTACTTAAAATTCTATATGATGAATTTAAAATTAAAGTGATTGCTACAGGAAGTAGTGAACTTAAACAAAAAGGTAAGGAATTTGATACACAAGCTGGAAGGTTTACAGATCATTATTGTTTACCTCTCTCTATTACAGAAATAAAAGAAAATAGCTGACGTACTAGAGCCATTATAAGATATTTAACCTAATAATTAGGTGCAAATAGCTCCTATACTTTTATTAACCCAAATCAAAAGTAGGTTCTATTCTGAGGCAACTTAAGCCCAATTAACAAGGCATCCCCACTTGAAACATCCCGAATGTATTGATACTCTTGGATATAAGTGCTGTTTGAAATGTCTGAAACATACATCTTGACATCATGTCACTCTGATGCTAATATAATAATATGGATAAAACAGAAAGAACAACAATTAGAATAAATACTGTATTAATAAAACAAGCACGGGATATTGCGTATAACCAAAAAATATCTTTACAAAAAGTAATAAATATGTTGATTCTTAGAGGAATGCAAGATATAAATGATAATAGCAAAAGATTAATAATAGGCACAAAAGTAGATAAAATTAGAGAAAACTTAAAAATCAAAGATTTCTCTGATATTGTTGTAGAAAGTAAAAAGGATTTGAGATGAATTTAATTTTAGATAATTCAATTATTGTTAAATGGTATTTACAATTCCCCAAAGAAGAACATATTGATATTGCACTAAAATTAAAACATTTATATGATATAGGACAAATCAATTTACATTCCCCTGCAATACTCAATTATGAGATTGGAAATGTATTTTCCAAAGCAGTGAGATTAAAGAAACTGGATATCAATTTAGCTAAAGAGTCTTTAGATCTCTTTAATAACTATGGAATAATTTTTTATGATTTAAAAGAAATCTATTTAGATATATTAGACATATCAATAAAATACGATTTATCTTTTTATGATGCCTCCTATGTCACCCTTTCACAATTTTTGAAATATGATTTCATTACAGCAGATAAAAAATTGTTTAATAATGTAAAAAATAAAATAACGTCTGTTAAATATATTTTAGATTTTAAAATGGAATAGTAAATAGTTAAATTGAACCCATTGATTATATATGTAAAATTATATAGTGCTATTTATGATTTTTGTAATCCAAACCAAAAGTGGTTCGATCTTAGGCAACTTAAGGTCAAGTAATGAGACACCCACATTTGTTTTGTAGTATGAGAATTTGTTAAACATCTAAAACTCATATGGTCGGTATTTTTAAGCAAAAAGAATTGTTTTATAATGAGGAAAAATGGAACAGATATATAAGATATTAGTTTTTGTTCCAGAATCCCATTTTGATATTGTGAGTGATGCAACCTCATGTATTGATAAAGTTGGTGAATATGAGCAAGTAGAAGAAGAAAAAATAGAAAAATAGTTTGTGAAGAATCTAAATCAAAAGATGTTATAAGAGCTATGAAGAATGTACACCCCTATGATTAATATATATTCTTTGGTTAACTTAGATGAAATATAGTCATTTGAGTCAGTTTATTCCGATTCAATAATAACCATGAAATTAAAATTTAAAATATTTAGTTATCATTAAGAATATATTTATTTCAGTTTTTAATTTTTCTATTTAATACTACTCATAGAGGTCTGAATTCTTACTTTTAGAAATCATGTTATGAAGATGTTCAAAGTTTTTTTAATCTAGTAAAAGTAGTGTAGCTAAGGCAAAAGAAGAACATCCCACTTAGCAATGCCTTTATACGTGTTCTACTTAGTCTGACAATCATAAACGTCTTTAGCCATGCCATTACTTTCTCAATACTTCCTCTCATTCGTTTATGCTCACTAGTAAAGATAAATTTAGGGCCTCTTTTCCTGTTTTTATCTAATTTCTTCATCTCTATTCTTGCATGCCTTTTCCTTTTCTTTAACTCTCTCCTCCTTTCATACTTCTTATACCCTTTATCTGCATATAAGCTCATAGGGCAGTTTATGATAATGTTTATATTCTGCCCCATTTTAAAACTCTTTTGCAATATCAAGCAAAACTCTGAACATCTTCTATATATTTGACAAATACATACCAAAAGTATATACTTTTGGTATGAGTGAGTATGCAGTTATAAATCTTAAAACAAATCCTGAAATTAAGAAGTTAGCATCAATAACTGCTAAGAGACTGGGTATTAGTGTTAGTTCAGTTTTAAATAATGAATTAAAACGTTTTATTGCAGAACAAAGCGTGGTATTTGAAATTCCAGAAGTTCCTAATGCTAAAACAGCAAGACAAATATCTATTTCAAAAAAACAAATAGAATCAGAGGACTATTATAAATTTGATGATATAAAAAAATCTTTAGATTTTCTCTCTGATGAACTAAATTGATTATTATGCAGATATCATACTCTAAACATTTTATTAAGTATGCAAAGAGATTAAATCCAGAATTACGTAAAAAAATACAAGAAAGAATAAATATATTTAGTAAAAATCCTCTTGGTCCTGTATTTCGCAATCATGCATTAAAAGGTAAATATAAGGATTATCGTAGTATTGATATAACAGGCGATATACGAGTACTTTATCTACAAAGAGAAAATGAAGTAATCTTTGATATAATAGGTACGCATAGCCAACTTTATGGTTAAGAAATTAAATATAGCTATTGTTGTCAAACCATCAAGATTGAGAATAGAGATGAAGAAATTAGATAAAAGCAGAAAAAGAGGTCCCAGATTTGTGTTTACTAGAGAGCATAAACGGATGAGAGGAAGTATTGAGAAAGTAATGGAATGGCTAAAGACGTTTTATTGTTGAGTAAAGTGTAGTATTTGAAATTCCTGATCCATTCAATATTCTATACGATGCCATCGTATAGAATATTGACATACTATACGATATAGTAGTATAATGTCATATAATATATAAAAATAATGGAAAATATATTTTATAGATATAACCCTTGGTGGAGTGAAACATATTCAATTTCAAGTGAAATCATTTTAAGAGATCATATTTTAAATTCATTAAAAATTGATATTGAAATTCATGATATTCTTTTTTTAACAGGACTACGAAGAATAGGTAAAACAACATTAATGAAGATATTAATACAATATCTTATTGATGAAAAAAAGGTAAATTGTAAAAATATATTTTATATAAGTTTAGATGATTATCATCTAAATAGTTTAAATATTTTAGAAATTATAGAAGAATATAGAAAAATACAAAAATTACCTTTCAGAAATCAAATATATGTTTTTTTAGATGAAGTAACCTTTAAAGATGATTTTGAAATACAACTAAAAAATTTATATGATACTGGATATGTAAAGATTGTAGCATCTAGTTCTAGTGCATCATTACTGAGAAGTAAAAAACCATATTTAACAGGAAGGTATAAGTTAGTAGAGATACTACCTCTTGATTTTGAAGAATATTTGCAATTTAAGAATATTACAATTCTTCCCGAAGATAATTTATTAAAACAAAAATATTTTGAAGACTATTTAAATATTGGAGGAATTCCTGAATATGTTCTGCATAATGATGTGGCTTATTTAAAAGAAGTTGTTGATGATATTCTTCGTAAAGATATTGTGGCTCAATATGATATAAAAGATATAAGTACAGTACAAAATTATTTTACACTTTTAATGGAAAGATCTGGAAAAGTTGTAAGTATAAATAAAATTGCACGTATTTTGGGTATATCTCCAGATACATCAAATAGATATTTAAAAATGTTTGAAGACTCATATTTAATATATACTGTTTCTAGGTTTGGAAAAACAAATGAAACTATAAAGGCTGCAAAAAAAATATATGCATCAGATATAGGAATAAGAACTTTTTCCACTGGAGTTAGAGATATTGGTAGTTTATTTGAAAATTATGTCTATCTAAAACTCAAAATGGAAGATCCTAAATATCTGTATATAAATAGGAATGAAATAGATTTTATTATACGAAATAAAATTCTAATAGAAGTAAAATATGGAAGAGATATAGAAGGAAAACAAAAAGAATTGTTTGATAATTATAATATAAAAGAAAAGGTCGTTATAAAAAATATTTTTGAGTTAGAAAATTTTTTAGAACAAAGATAATTTATATAGGAGTATCGTTATATAATTAATAAAATATTTTTGTTAATATTGTAATATTCGGATGTCAGAACATGGTGATCAGTTAGAGGGATATAATATCTCTGGTATTAATTGTTATCTTATCTATTTTTTACAGTTTTAAATATTATCAAAAAACAAAATTATAAAAAATTAAGGATATATTCTATAATGTAGTCAATTGAATTTTATTAGAATGATAAAGATAGATAATCTTAAAGATACAAAGAAAATCGCCAGTGAATTTTCAAAAACTTTAAAAGGTAATGAAATAATTTGTCTGATAGGAGATCTGGGTGCTGGAAAAACAACCTTCACTAAATTTTTATTGGAAGAATTAGGGGTTTTAGATAATGTTACTTCTCCTACATTTGTACTCAGATCAGATTATGAATCTTTAAAAGGTCCAGTTTATCATTTTGATTGGTATAGAATGGATAGTAAGGAAGATCTTGTAAATATAGATTTTTTTGATGTACTGGGGGAAGGTCTTGTTATAATAGAATGGGCAGATAAATTTTTGGATATACTAAATGGTTTTAATATTATAAAAATCAATTTTATGATAAAAAATGGAGTAAGATATATTAATATAGAAAGATGAAGATACTAATTATAGATAGTACAACTGAAGTTTTAAAAGTTTTTATAGCTGAAAATAAAAAAATTGAGAGTTTTGAATTTGAAGATAAAAATCTTTTTTCTTTATTAGATAATATCTTTTCTTCTCATAAAGATATTCAATATATAGCTATAAATAAAGGCCCAGGTTCTTTTACAAGAACAAAGGTGGGACTCTCATATATTAAAGGTTTTTGCTATGCTTCAAAGATCCCATTAATTGCTATAAGTGGATTTGAAGTTTTAGAAAAAGAAGGAAAAAAATTAATTATTAATGCAGGTAGAGGTAAAGTTTATTTAAAAGATGAGAAAGGTTATAAAATTGAAAAAGGAGAGGCAAGAGATTCTATTAATTATGATAAATTTTTAGATTTAGTTTTAGATAGAATAGAGAGAAAAATTTTTGATGATCCTTTGAAAGTTTTACCTTTATATGTATCAGAAATATGATAATTTTAGGAATTGAAACATCTTGTGATGATAGTGCTGTTGCTTTGGTAAAGAATGGTACAGAAGTTATAGGCTCATCTATTTCTTCTCAAATGCATTCTTCTGCGGGAGGAGTTATACCTGAAAAAGCTTCTCGTATGCATATAGAAATTCTTCCTTTATTAGTAGACGATCTTTTAAAAAGATTTCCTGATGTAAAAATTGATAAATTAGCAGTTACCACTAATCCTGGTCTAATTCCTTCTTTATTAGTAGGTGTAAGTTTTACATATGGTTTTGCTAGAGCTAAAGGTTTAGAGGTTATAGATATAAATCATCTTTATTCTCATGTATATGCGAATATACTTGAGCATCCAGATATAGAATTTCCTCATCTTTCTTTACTGATATCTGGTGGTCATACTCAAATTATAAAAGTGATGTCTCCTATAGAAATGGAAGTAATAGGAACAACTCTAGATGATGCGTGTGGAGAAGCTTTTGATAAAGTTGCTCGTATGTTTGGCTTAGGATACCCAGGTGGTCCAATAGTTTCTAAATTAGCACTAGAAGGAAATGAGAAAGCTGTGAATTTTCCTAGACCAATGATTCATTCAAATGATTATAATTTTTCCTTCTCTGGAATAAAAACAGCTGTAAAAAGATTTATAGATTCAAATAAAGATGTATCTAAAGAAGATATTTTAGCTAGTTTTGAGGCAGCTGTAGCAGAAGTATTAGTAAAAAAAACAATAAAAGCAGCTAAAGAATATAAATTAAATACTATAACTTTATCCGGAGGTGCTGCTGCAAATTTAAGAATTAGAGAAGAATTTTATAAACATGAAAATTTTAAATTTTATTTTCCTGCTATATCTTTATGTGGTGATAATGCTATAACTGTAGCAGGTCTAGCATACCATTATTAAACTACAGAAAAATCTTGTAAATAAAGGTCAACGGATAATTGACAAGGTCCGTAAAATCTCATAATATATAATGTATAATATTTAAATAAAAGATGAGAAGAATCGCGACAATCCTTATAATGTTAGTAGGAATATTGGTGAGTATACTTCTGAGTGCAGGAAGTGTATTAGCATCACCGCAATCGTTATTAAATTATCAAGGGAGACTAGAGAATTCAGCGGGTAATTTATTAACGGGGAATTACTATGTAGCATTTTGTATATATACGAGTAGTACAGCCACATCGTGTACACCAGGAGCAACACCTACGGTAGGAGGGATGAGTAGTGCAGGGACGAGTAGTGGAACATTGAATGGAGCGGTGTGGGGAGAGGTACAATATTTTTCGAATACGAATAGTCCCTCTAATGAGATAAGTAATGGAGTATTTAATGCGCAGTTAGGGGAGTATTCTTCATTAACTGGGAGTTTATTTGAAGGATCATCTAATTACTATTTAGGAGTGAATGTATATAACGGAAGTGCATGGGATGGCCAGATGACCCCACTGCAGAGTATAGATCAGGTAGCGTATGCGATGAATTCAGCGTTATTGCAAGGATTTGCGCCATCACAGAGTACGGGAGCAAGTCAGGTAGTAGTAACGAATGGTAGTGGAGATATAACGTTATCAGGGACGAATCCTCAGATAAATGCAACAGGTTCTAATGTATTAACATTGAATGGAGGAGGAGGTAGTGGAGATATATGTTTTTTTAGCTGTAATAACAATATAACAT
>JAJYFR010000005.1 GCA_021785355.1 bacterium | reverse complement strand
CAAAAGTTGTTTATTCTTCTTTATGAACTGTTTTGCAATTTCTGATTCATCCATAACATTTAAAGTATATCAGAAATATAAACTCATTATAATTCCTGGGGATGATGGATTCGAACCCTGATGAATCGAAAGATTGTTCCTTGATGTGATGGGATACTCTCAACTTTTTTGTATTATCTTTAAATTTTGTATCTCCTATTATTTTTATATCATACATATATATATTATACTTTGAAAATTTAAATAGCGTCAATAAAAAGTCTATTTTTAAATAACAGATTATAATTTATTCAATTTTATTATAGTATTAATCTCTCAATTTGCTATGCATAGCAATGCATAAAAATAATTAATTTGATATCATAAAAATCAATTTAATGCATAGGTGTATCTTATTAGATTTATAATAAGAAAAGCTTTCTTTAAGTTAGCTCTTCTAAAAAATTTAGTTAGATCTATATAAATCTCTTTAGAAAGGAGGTGAAATAGATGGCTTGGAGTGATGATGATAAGAAAGTTATCAAAGAAGCAGTTGAAAGGAAAGTCGAAAAAGGAAAAGAATATGCTCTTGAAGTAGGTGAACCTGGTTCTGTAATTATAATTAATATCTCTGATAACGATTAGAAGAAGAGTTTTTCTGGGTAAGGCTGGGAGTGTATTCTTTGTATATATTAAATATACAAAAATATTTCTCCCACCTACTCCTCATTTAAAATATAAATAATTTATTCTATTATTTAGAATGTTAGAAAGAAAAGATAATTTATATAAGTATTCATATTTAAAGGATTTAAGAAATTCAAAAACTAAATCTTTTATAAAAAGAGAAGATTATAAATTAAAAAAATATTTAGATAAAAATAAAGATTTATATACAGTTATTCGCAAAGAGCTATTAAATATATATCCTAAGAAAAATCATATAAAATATAATTTTTATTCATTTAAAAATTTTAAAATATGGTTTGAATCTAAAAAAGGATCTATTTATATTGTTTCTCAATACAAAAAGAATGAACCTAAAAGACTAGTAGATCTATCAAAAGGTGAGTATAAATTTATAAAAAGATATGATATCTTAGAAGATCTAGAAAAAATTGCTATTTTTACCTATTCTAAAAAAGATATTTTACTTTTTATATATGATCTTCAAAGTGGGAAATTAGAGCAAACTATTGATATGGTTGTATATATGTGGAGTACATTTTATGAAAACAGGCTATATTATATACAATATACACCAAATAAAAACAAATTCTTATATTCAAGATCTCTTATAAAAGATGAAGAGATTAAAATATGTAAGATCCCGAAAGATTTATTAATTTTTGATATAAATATATCTCAAAATATACTTTTTATAGAACATGGTCTAAATAATTCTAAAGTTTTAAGTTATAAGAATTTAAATGATCCTAAATCTAAAATTAAGTTATTATTTAGAAATCTTCCTTGGCAGTATAAAATTCTTAATGGAGAGAAAAATACATATATATTATTAACCTTTGATAAGAAGAACTCTTCTATATCTAAAATAGTTATATCTTCAGATATTAAAATGATTCCTATTATAAAAGTAAAGAATTATGAAATAGAGGATGCAGTAATTTCTAAAGATTATATATCAGTTGTAGCATATTCTAATTTTAAAAGATCTATAATAATTTTCAATCACAAAGGAGAGTATATATCTAAAAAAGAAATAGATTTAAAATTCAAAAATATATATCTTAGATCTAATATTAAAAATAATATTATTTATATTACTGTAGATAATTTATTTACTCCCAAAAAAATATATAAATATTATATAGATAAAGGTAGATTTGTATTAAATCATGAAACTTCTGTAACAAAAAAATATACAAGTTCTTTATATAAAATTAAAAAGATATACATTCTATCAACTGATAATTTCAAGATTCCTGTAATTTTGATATATAACAAAAATACAAAATTAAATATTAGGTCTCCTTTAATATTAGATATATATGGAGGGTATAATAAAAAAATGGAATTTAATTTTTTTCAAGAATATTTATTATTTTTAAACAAAGGTGGAATTTATGTAAAAGCATCTTTAAGAGGAGATGGAGATATAGAGAGTAGGTACAGAAAAAGTATAGATAGAAATAAAACGATTGAAGATATTATTAAATGCACAGAATATTTAATAGAAAAGAAATATACTGATAAAAACAATATTATTCTTAAGGGGGAAAGTAATGGAGGTATGATGAGTTTAGCTGCAATGATAAAAAGACCTAAGATATATAAAGCTATAATAAGTAAATCTCCTGTTGTAGATATTTTTGAAAAATCACATTCCTATTTTAACAAGAATGAGTATGGAGATTTGGATAAAAGAAATATTAAGACAATAATGAAATGGAACCCTCTTTATAATGTAGTAAGTAATATAAAATATCCTGATATATTATTTATTGTAAATCTAAAAGATAAAACTGTTCCTCCTTATCATTCTTTTATGTTTATAAAAAAACTTTCAAAAGAATCATCTTATTTAATACATTTTAATAAATTTGAAGACCACACTCCTGAAGCAACTAAATTATTATCATTTGAAGAAGGTATTAATATTTTTGTTTTTATTTTTGATAAGCTAAATTTATCATAATTAGTTAAAGAATATTTATTTACAGTAATATATTATTTGTTAAATAATAAAAAAATAATGAGTGTTTTAGTTTCTTCTCCTGACAAAAATTAAAAGATGCTGTATACTTATATTTATATGGATGAGAGTATATTCAAAGCATATGATATCAGAGGTATATATCCTACCTCAATAAATGAGGCTCTAGTTTCAAAAATAGGATATTATTATGTTAAATTTTTTAATCTTAAAAATATTTGTGTAGGAAGAGATATAAGAAGTTCATCCCCTTCTCTATTTGATTCTTTTGTTAAAGGAGCTGTACTTGCTGGGGCAAAAGTAACAGATATAGGTATTATTTCTACAGATATGATGTATTTTGCTTCAGGTTTTTATGATTTTGATGGTGGTGCTCAAATTACAGCTTCTCATAATCCAAAAGAATATAATGGATTGAAACTTGTTAAAGAAGGTGAGCCAATAAGTATTGATGATGGTATACAGGATATTAGAGATTTAGTAAAAAAGAATATTGATAATAAATTAGATCTTCCAGAAACTTATTCTTTAGATAATAAAGATATTTTAGATGATTATATAAAGCATGTTCTTTCTTTTGTTGACAAGGATAAGATTGAAAATCTTAAGGTTGTAATAGATGCAGGAAATGGAGTTGCAGGATACATAGTTGAGGCTATATTTAAACATTTGAATTGTACTCTAGTGCCTTTATATTTTGAGCCAGATGAAAATTTTCCTAATCATCCTGCAAATCCAATGGATGAGAAGAATGTATTAGATTTAGAAGAAAAAATAGTAGAAGTTGGTGCAGATTTAGGAGTTGCTTTTGATGGGGATGCGGACAGATGTATGTTTGTAGATGAGAAAGGTGGATATACGTCTGGATACTTTATGACAGCAATATTGGCTAAGAATATTTTAATGAAGAATAAAGGTGCAAAAATAGTGCATTCTCCTCAGCTTACTTGGGCAGTAGATGAAACTGTAGAATCTTTAGGGGGAATATCTATACTTTCAAAAACAGGTCATTCGTTTGTAGCAAAAAAAATGAAAGAAGAGGATGCTTTATTTGGAGGAGAAATTTCTGCACATTTCTATTTTAAGAAAAATTATTATTCAGATAATGGTATGATTCCCTTATTAATGGTTTTGGAATTATTATCTATAAATAAAGAAAAGCTCTCTTCTCTACTCGATTATTATAGGAATACTTATACAGTTACTCCTGAAATCAATTATACAGTTAATAGTATTGATGAAAATTTAGAAAGAATTGAGAATTTTTATAAAGATATGTCCGGAGTCAAAATATCTCATTTTGATGGAGTTTCTATAGAATTTGATAATTGGAGATTTAATCTTAGAGGTTCGAATACTGAGCCTCTAATAAGGTTGAATTTGGAGACAAGATCAAAGGATATTTTTGAGGAAAAGTTAAAAGAGGTAGAGTCTTTAATTAAATAGAGTTTGCAAATTCTTTAAATGTCATTATTTTTGTATCAAAGCTATTCCTTTGTTTTATCTCTACTCCTCCTTTCTCTAAGCTTCTTTTTGATATAACGATTCTTTTAGAAATTCCAATTAAATCTGCATCAGATAATTTTTCTCCCATATGAATATCTGTTCTATCATCCCAGAGTACAGTTTTCCCTTTTTTTTCAATTTGTTCTATTATTTTTTTTGTCTCTGTCTCTAAATCTTCAGATTGAGATATTATATGATAATCATAAGGAGATATATTTTCTGGCCAAATTAATCCATTATCATCATTAAATTTTTCTGCAATAATCCCCATTATCCTACTTGTACCTATACCATAACATCCCATAAATATATTAATATCTTTATTATTTTTATCTTTAAGTGTAAAGTTGAAATCTTTTGAAAATTTTTCTCCAAGTATAAAAATATTTCCAGCTTCTGACACTTTTATTCCATCATTTATTATTTCTTTTTTAGCAATCTCTTTATTGTAATATGTATTAGTTTTCTTATCTAGAAAAACTATATCTTCTCCATTCTCACAGATAATTTGAAATTCGTCAGAGTAATCTTTTGTAAAATCTCCACCGGAAGCTTTTACTAGTATTGTACTATCTTTTAGACCTAATTCTTCAAATATATTAAAGTAACTTTGTTTTACTTTTTCATAATAATCTTCTAAATCTTCTAAAGAAATATGAAAACTATATAAATCTTTCATTCTAAATTCTCTTCCTCTAAGAAGTCCTGATTTTGCTCTAGCTTCATTTCTAAATTTTGTTTGTATTTGAAAAAGTGCTAAAGGTAGATCTTTATAGCTAGATATATATTCTTTTACAAGGGGTGTTATTATTTCTTCATGAGTAGGATTTAGAATATATGAGGAAGTATTTTTTTTAGAAGAAAGATCATTAGCTCCTATAGTTTGCATTAATATATCAATTTTATCTATTCTTTTAGTAGTTTCCCAATAATCTTTTGGAGACAAAGAAGGGAGTAATACTTCATTAGAAATTTTTAACATTTCTTTTCTTACTATATTTTCTATTTTATTTAAAACTCTTAATCCTAATGGTAAAAAGTTATATACTCCAGCCATTTCTTGATTTATAAACCCGGCTTTTTGAAGTAATGTTGCATTTAAAGATTCAAAATTTTTTGATTCTCTATTTGTCTTTCCAAATAATTGTGAATATCTTTGCATAACAAGTATTATGTATTAATTTTATTTAGCCGTCAATATTGCAGGTATTATTAATGATATATTGAATAATACTGTAGAAAATGAGTTTAGATCAATGCTTAAAATTGCCATTTTTCGTCTTAATTCTTTCTCATCAATTAAAGAATTATCATAAGCTTTTTCTATAGCTTTTTTAAATTCATCTGGATAATTTTTTTTCATAAATTTAGAATAATCTTTTAGAATTTTTAAGGAATATTGCAATATTTTGTCATTTACTTTTCTAGCAGGTTTTTTTATTTCGAAATGAGTTAAAAATCCTATTGAAAGAATTTCTTCTAAAAGTTTTGTGTCTGGTGTATAAATTGAATTATCCAGTTCATATTTTTTTTGGTGATTTTCATATTCAGATAAACATTTTATTATGGATAATATATGTTCTTCTTTTTCTTTATTATCCATATTTTTTAATTGGGATTTAATATTACTGGTTTTGTTATAACCAATAGTTTTTGAGAAATGCAAAATATTGTTGGCTAAATTTTCTATTTTTTCATGACCTCCTTCTTTTAGAAAAACATATTTTTGTTTTACTGGAAGGGTTTGGATTTTATCAAAAATAAAATCTGCTATATAAATATCATTTTTACACTTTTGATCTTCTAAATATAATAAATATATTCTATATGATAAATTTTCTAATTCTTCTATTTTATCATTACTTAAGCTGTCTCTGTCTATGAAAGGAGATAACATGACTTTTTCTTGATGTATTTGGTCTATATATTTAGGAACTTTATATTCTTTCATTATTCCTATTGAAAATATTCTATGAAAATGTTTATTTGAAGAAACATAATCTATATTAATACCATTTATATGTTTTTTATTTGCATATTCCAATAAAAGTTCTATATTATTAAAAGCTATATTTCTTCTTTCTCTATAATCTGTTTTTGAATATATTTTCTGCATTATAGAATTGTCTACCTTTCTCCATTCTTTTTTTAAAAAGTTTATATCTAAAAAGTCTACACTCTCATGCATTTCTTTTATTTCTTTACTTCTCTCTATACTATCTTCTCTTATATATGAATATACTGCTTTTTTTCTATCTTTAATATCTGGATATTTTTTTTCTAAACTTTTTATTAATCTCAAAATTTCAATTAGATTTAATCTTGAATCTATATTTGTATATATTTCATTGATATCCTTATCGGATAATTCTGTTTCTTTTAAATCTATTTTTTCTATTTCTCTGAAGAATATTTCATCTTCATCATAGTTCATTCTTTTTTCGGTAAGAAGAACTGTGCTTATATCTAGAATACTTTTATCTATAGGAGTTGATAGAAAAGAGAATATTTTTTCTTTTTTATTTTTTTCATAAGTATTTTGAATACCTTTTTTTCTTAAATTTTTTCTTTGTTGTATACTTTTATTAACAAAAAATAAACCAGATATTAAAGCTCCTGCTTCTATTCCATATATGGCATTATCTTGTAGCGCTGTGATTATATCTTGGTGAGATCTAATAGATTCTGTTACTGCTATTCCTGAAGAGAATAATCCTACAAATAGACTATCTAACAATTGTTTATATTTTGTTGCAAATGTACTCTCATAAATAGGTTTATCTTCACCATCTTCATTGTTATCTACTATAGTCTCAAGTTGAGATATCTCCTCTTCTTTTGATATATATTTTTCTTGTTTTTGTTCCATATAATTATTAAGCCTATAATTTTATACCAAAAGTCAAGTATTTTCAATAGAATATGGTATAATTTATTTAAATTTTTAAATTTTAATTTTTGATGGCTACTTTAAAAGAATTACAACAATCAAGATTAGATAAATTAAATAAATTAATTAATTTAGGTATAGATCCTTATCCTTCTATATCTCATAAGGATTATACTAATAATTATATTATAGATAATTATTCAGTATTAGAGGGTAAAGAATTTTTTGTTGCAGGTAGAATTATTAGTATTAGAAACCATGGAAAAATTGCATTTTTTGATATAGAGGATGATTCTGGGAAAATACAATTATTTTTTAGTGAAAATAATCTAAATAATTTTAAAGAGTTAGAGTTATTTGATATAGGAGATTTCATAGAAGCTTTTGGGACTTTGTTTACTACTAAGGCAGGACAGATATCTATTGAAGTGAAGAGTTTTAAAATACTAACTAAATCTTTAAGACCACTTCCTTCTGAATATTATGGAATACAAGATGAAGAGGAGAAGATAAGAAAAAGATATGTAGATTTAATATCTAATAAAGATTTAAAAGAGAAATTGAGATTAAAATCTAAATTTATACAAAGTTGTAGAAATTTTTTATTATCAAAAGGTTTTTTAGAAGTAGATACACCTACATTAGAATTAATTTTTGGAGGAGCTGAGGCAGAACCTTTTATTACTCATCATAATTCATTAGATCAAGATTTATATTTAAGAATATCCTTAGAATTACCCTTAAAAAGGCTTATTGTTGCTGGATATGATAAGATTTTTGAAATTGGAAAAGTTTTTAGAAATGAAGGAATGAGTATGCAACATTTACAAGAGTTTAATATGATGGAATTTTATTGGGCATATTCTGATTATTCAAAATTAATGGATTTCATAGAGCAGATGTATACATATATGATTAATGAAACTTTTGGAACTTTAAAAATTTCATTTAAAGGGCAGGAGATAGATTTTAATGCTCCTTGGCCAAGGGAGAAATATTTTGATTTAATGAAAAAATATGGATGTGATTTAGATGTATATGATACGAAAGAAAAATTAAGAGAATTAGGACTAGGATTAGGATTGGAAGATGATATTACCTCTGATAAGAATAGATGGATTGATAGAATTTATAAAAAAATAGTAAGACCTAATATTAAAGGGCCTATATTTTTAATAGATCACCCAGTAGAGATATCTCCATTAGCAAAAAAACATAAAGATAACCCTAATATAGTAGAAAGATTTCAAGTATTAATTTTAGGTTTTGAGTTAGGAAATGCTTTTTCAGAATTGAACGATTCTCAAGATCAATTTGAGAGATTTTCTGAGCAGCAATTATTAAGAGATCAAGGAGATAAAGAAGCTCAAATGATGGATTTGGATTTTATAGAAGCATTAGAGTATGGTATGCCACCTACTGGTGGATTTGGTATAGGTTTAGATAGATTTTTTATGCTTTTAGCAGATCTTTCTAATATAAGAGAAACTGAATTTTTTCCTATAATAAAAGATATTTAAACTTTTTTAAGTTTATTATATAACACTAGATATTTTTGAGAAGATTTATGCCATGAAAAATCAGCACTCATAGCATTATGTATCATTTGATCCCACTGTCCTGTATTATACATAGCGCTAGCTTCTTTGAGAGTATCTGTTAGATCTAGTGCAGAATAATTCTCAAATACAAAACCTGTTTTCATATTAAAAACTGAATCTTTTAAACCACCTGTTGATCTAACAATAGGAAGAGTTCCATATTTCATTGCAATCATTTGAGTAAGTCCAGAGGGTTCGTATTTAGAAGGAATTATAAGCGCATCTGCAGAAGCATATATTTTATTAGCAAGTATAGGGTCAAAATCTATTATTGCAAATATATTATTATTCTGAGAGTTCATTTCTTGTAATTCGTTTTCAAAATCTTTTGCTCCTGTACCTAGAAGTAGAAATTGAATATTTTTATCTTTCAATGTTTTCATAGCAGAAATAAGTATATCTATTCCTTTTTGGTAATCTAATCTTGCTATAAAAGAATATATAGGGTAATCAGTATTGAAATTTATATGCAATTCTTCTATTAGCTTTTTTTTATTTTCTAATTTTCCTATTTTATAATTAGATATATTATAATTCGTATATATTGTTTTATCTATTTCTGGGGAAAATATAGAATAATCTATACCATTAAGAATTCCGAATAACTCATTTTTTCTTAATTCTAAAAAATCATTTAAACCGCTTCCATATTCTTTTGTGAGTATTTCTTGTGCATATGTAGGAGATACGGTGGATACTATATCTGCATTAAGAATTCCTTGTAATAAAGGATCAATTTCTTTATCAGCTTTATCAAACTCTAGTGTTATATGAGTTCTATTTAATTTTAAAATATCTAGAATATCTAGGGAATATCTCCCCTGATAAGCTGATCCTAAATTATGAATTGTAAGTATAGTTTTTACATTATCAATACCTCTATCTTTAAGCATAATTGGAATAAAAGATGTATGAGAATCATTGAGGTGTAATATATCAACCTCTCCAAAGTATCCTTCACAAATTTTATCTACAATTTCTCTGCAGAAAGCTGCAAATCTTATGGGATCATCTTGGTATCCATAAATATTATCTCTTGAAGAAAAATACTCAGGAATATCTATATAATTTATTTTTACATCAGAATTTGGTATTGTCTCTGGTTTTGATGTTAATATTGATTTATATAAAGGTATAACTGATTCTATATCTACATAATTTTTTAAATATTTAGGTAGAGTACCAGCAACATCTCCTAATCCTCCTACTTTTACAATAGGGGTTAGTTCAGATGATACAAACAATACTTTTAATTTTCTATTCATAATTTTTTTGATTCTAAGTTAGATATTATATTTTTTTGTTTTTCTCTCAAATTCTCAATTCTTTTTCTGTATTCAATAGCTTTTTTGAAATTTTCTTTATCTGCTGCTTCTAGCATTTGTCTTCTTAAATGTTCTATTACTCTATCATATTCTTTTGGATTAGCTTCTAAAGATTTAGTTTCTATAATTTCAGATGCTTCTTCATCATAATTTTTTATCATATCATCAATAATACCTTCACCTTGCAGTCTAAAGGAAGAGACTATTATATCTTTATAACTTTCTATTGCTTTATTTCTTATATTATCACTGATATTAGGAAGTAACAAGATACTATTTTTAATTTCACTAGCACCTCTATCTATCATATCTATACTCCACCATGGTCTTGCGGATGCCCACCAATATTGATCAGAGTGTATAGCTTTATCTAAATTATATCTTGCTTTTAACCATTGTTTTTGTTCCTTACTTAAGATTTCTTTTTTTCTTGTTATTTTTGGATCTTCTACTTTATAAGGAGAGTTGTTAATTTCTTTTATAGCAAAATATGTAAAATCCCATTGTTTTACATTAATTTCATTCTCATCGTTATACCATCTTTTATAAGGTTGGTTTCTTAGAAGTTCAATTGGCAGAAGAGCCCAAGTAGAATCTTTTACATTAACTCTATCTTCTTTCATAAAATATTTAGGTATATTTTGATATTGTTCTGTTACAATTTTATCTGATTTAAAAATGTCAAATAATAATAATTCTAATCCTAATCTATGGTGTCCAAAAGTTTCTCCATCCATTGCTGTAGATAAATATTTTTCATCGTTATATGTTTTTTCTATTTCAGATAAAAATATATCTCCTGATTCTAATTGAGCAGAGAGTATTTTAAAACTTATTTCTCTATCTCTAAAAAAACCTATCATATTAGTATTATTTATTCTATATATTCTGTCGTACTGAGGAGAACCTTTTTCAGGATCAAATGCTAATTCATCAAATATCATCCATTCATAACCTAAATCTTCTACAATATGTATTATTTCTTTTGATACGGCAAGTTCAGGAGAGAAGAATCCTTTTGGGTTATAATATTTACCAAATATTTTTTTATTAATTATATTATTTAATTGTATTTGTCGTATAATTTCATTTTTAGGAATTAATGGTAAGAAAGGATGATATGCAGCAGAATCTGTAAGTTCTAATTGTCCATTTTTAAGAAGAAATTTTATATCATCTATTAGTTTATGATATTTATATTCTACGAATAATTCTGATAATGATGCATTTATATTCATTGTTAATTTAGCTCTTGGATTGATTTTTAAAGCTTTTATTATCTGATTATATGATTCAGAGGTGATCTGTGAAAGCATTTTTTCTGTTTGTGTAGGAGGTTGATAAATATGTAATAAATTTGCCCAAAACATTTTTGTATTATTCTAATTTAAAATTTTCTTTTTTTTCTTCTATCTCTTCTATTCTTTCTTTGAGAGTTTGACATGTTTCATAATCTTCTACTTCTTTTGCTTTATTCATTTCTAAACGAAGTCTTTTTATTGCATCTATATAACCTTGTAAATGTAATTTTGGCGAAGAAATTTCTTCTGGAATTTTTTCTTCATCAAAGAATTCATTTATAATATTTTCTACTTTATTTGTCTTTTGCCATTCGAGAGCTGTGAACAGTATATATTCATAAAATTTTTTAGCTGTCTCTTTATTTTTTTTAGAGGTATCTGGTACTAAATCAATAGCTTTATTTAGCAGATATGACCCATTTTCAATTAATTCTATATTCCAACTAGGTTTTGCAGAAGAATAAAATAATTGATCTTGGTATAAAGCTTGATCTAGTATATACCTTGCTTTCATCCAAGTTCTTTGTTCAGATGATAAATATTCAAGTTGAACATTTGTTACTAAAGGATCTTCTATTTTATATACAGATGAATTAATAATATTAATAGCAAATTCCATTAAATCTATTTGTTTTTGTTGTATTTTATTTGAAGGATTATTCCATCTTTCGAATACATCACTCTCTCCTTTTGAAGGTATTATCCAAGTACTAGTTTTAGGATTTATTTCTTTTTTATCTTTTATATTTTTTGATATATCTTTCATTAAAAATGATTTCATTTTGTCAGAAGCATATAGGTCTTCTAATGTTTTTTCAAAATTTAGTTTATGGTGTCCAAAAGTTTCTCCATCCATTGCAGAAATAAAAAACTCATCTGTACTTAGTTTTTGTTCAAGATTTTTTATTAAATTTAAGGAATCATCATATTGAGCTGATAATATTCTAAAACTTCTCTCTCTATCTCTTATATATATATCGAGACCTTTATGTGTATATATTTTTTTATGATCAATATTCTCATTTAGAGTATTTTCATCTAAGATCATCCATTTATAATTTAAATCTTTGATTACGTTAAATATATCTTCTGTATATGCTAAGGAAGGAGAAAAGAATCCTTCAGGATTATAATTTTCTCCAAAAATATTTTTATGCATTGCGTGGTTTATTTCTATTTGTCGTATAACTTCTTTAAGAGGCATTAATGGTAGAAAAGCTTGATATGCTGAAGTATCAGTAATATCTATCTGTTTTCTTTTTAAGAGTATTTTAATTTTTTCTATTATATCCTCTCCTCCATTTTCTAATATTCTTTCTGTAAGACCTGAATTAATATTTAATGTTAATTTATATTTTGGATTTTCAACCAACATATTCATTATAGGCCTATAGCTCTCATTAACAACCTTAGTTAATATTTCTTTTTTCTGTGTGGGGGGCTGATATATATATAAAAAATTTACCCAGTTCATAAATTATACATTTGATATATGATTTCTTCTTTGCTTATTTTTTTATTTGAATGAAGTTTTATTGCTTTTCTATATATGTCTACATATTTTAGTGCAGAATTTTCCCATGAAAAATCTTTTTCCATTGCTGATTTAATTATTTTATTCCATATATCTTGATTATGATAAATTTCAACAGCTCTTGTAAGAGCACACATCAAGGCATATGGGTTGTATTCATTAAATAAAAATCCATTTCCTTCATGTGTTTCTGAATTAAAATTATCTATGGAGTCAGATAATCCTCCTACATTTCTTGCAATAGGAATGGCTCCATATCTCATAGCTTCCATCTGAGTTATTCCTGATGGTTCAAATCGAGAAGGAAGGAGTATCATATCTGCACCTGAGAAAACTTTTTTAGGTAGAGTGAAATCTGCCATAAGGTGTGTACCAACTTTTTTAGGATATTCTTTTTCTAATTTTGAAAAATATTCTGTAAACCCATGATCTCCTCCTCCTATTATAACGAATTGAATATTAAGTTCTTCTATAGCGGTTTCTATAATATCTTTTACTAGATCAAGTCCTTTTTGATGGTCTAGGCGTGTTACCATTCCTATGATAGGAAAATCACCAACTTCCAAATTGAATTCTTTTTGTAAATCCTCTTTATTTATAGCTCTTCTTATAAATGATTTTGAGTTATAATTGGCTACTATATTAGGATCTGTCTCAGGATTCATATATGAATAATCTATTCCATTTAATATTCCATAAAGTTTAGTTCTTATTTCTCTTAGTAGGTGTTCTAAACCTTCTCCGTAATCTTCTGTTAATATTTCTTTTGAATATTTTTCTGATACAGTTGTTACTATATCAGAGTACATAATTCCTCTTCTCATAAAGTTTTGTTTTTTTAGAAGTGGACTAAATATATCAGCTATATCATTTTTTCCATTATCAAAATCTAGATTATTTGGTTCTCTATCAACAAGCAGACCATGAAACATTAAATTGTGAATACTAAATACTGTTGCTATATTTTTAAGTTTCTTATCATTTCTATATTCAGTTTTAAGTATATTTGAGACTAACCCTGTATGCCAGTCTGAAGAATTAACTACATCTGGTGTCCAGTCTGATATTTTTAAAAATTCAATTAAACCTCTTGATAGAAGAAGAAATCTTATATCATCATCATTATATCCATATACATTGGATCTTTTCTCAAAAAATTCCATATTTTCAAGAAAATATACTATTGGTATTGTATTATCTTCACTCTCATATTTTTTTATATTACAAATGATTTCTTTTCCATTCTGTGATGATATTTTTATTCCTTCATATAACATTTCCATAGGATATATATCTTCATCTATATTCCCATACTTAGGCATAAATATTCTTGCATCAATATTTAATTTTTTCAGTTGTTTTGTAAGGAAATATGATACTTGACCTAGTCCACCTACACCTGCATAAGGGTATATCTCAGCTGCTGTATATAATAACTTTAAATTATTCATTTTTTATAGCTTTTCTTAATATATTTGCGGTATTCTCAGGCTCTCTATCTATAACAAATCTTCCCATTAATTCGGAATATGCTATATCTGTTTGTCTAGGTATTATGTTTATAAGCATTCTTCCTTCCAATCTATCAAATCTCAATCCTAGAATTTCTATATTAAAACTTTTTATATCAACATTGGTAAGAATTCCACTCTCACTCCTCACCCTCATTTCTTGATATCCTTTTAATATACTATATATCAATTTCGATAAATCTTCCAGTTTATTTTGATCCAATGATAATATATTGGGTATATTCATATTTTTAGATATAATATGAACTTCATCTTTAAATCTTGGAGAAAAAGGTGTATAAGCCATGAAATTTTCGTTTTCTATTATAAGTAGATCTGATGATTTTATAGCACTCAGATATAAACCTTCATAATCTATTCCTTTATTCTTATAATAATCATTAATATTCTGTATATTATCTTGTTGAGGCATAAACCCTGTGTTATATACAGCACCTATTTGTGCGTGTAGATGAGGTTGTGATGCTCCTGATGTATATTTTAATTTATTTGTCCCAAAATTCATCCCCATATCGAGTTGATTAATATTAGGATACTTTGATATTTCTAAAGCTTTGATTTGTAGAACATTAAATATTCCTTCTATATGTTTTTCTTCAATTTGATCTATAGTTTCTATATGATCTTTAGTAAAAACAATACTATGAAAACCCGGATTAAAAGCAAAGGGGTTTGGAGCTATATATGTTCCATATTCTTCATATTTGATTGTAGGTTTTGCAACTTCATCAAGGTTATCAAAAAGACAAGATTGAACTTTAATATACTCTGTATCTTTTATGTCAGGTTGAGGTCTTAGATTTCTTCTTTTAGAAATAAGTGTAGAATGATTTTTATAAGGATCTATTCTTTCTTTAAATAGATCTACTATTTCCTTTCCATCTAGAATAACTTTTTCTTCATTTTTGTATTCTAATTCTATAAAATATGGATTATTAATATCATCTATATTCAAACTTTGATGTAGAATAGATTCTGTGTTATTTTCAGGTGTTAATGCTTTTATCATATACTATATACGAGAATAACAGATAGGAAAATTTTGTGCAAATTATTTCATGTATCTTTAATCTGTGTTTTTTAGAATATAGATTGAAGATAAAAATCTTTATCCCACTGAGCTTTTCTCACCCTCAATCTTAGTGGGATTTTTTATATTAGCAGATGGGCATATATTTTGTAATATACATATATTACATTTAGGTTTTTTTGCAATACATGTATCTCTACCTAATGATATTATTAAATTTGAAAATAGAAGATAATCTTTTTTAGGTATAATATTATTAAGTTTTTTCTCTATTATAGAAGGGTTTTTTGAATGTACTAATTTTAAAAGATTACTTATCCTTATCATATGTGTATCAACTATAACTCCTTCATTTTTATTTAGGTAATTTGATAAGAATACATTGGCGGTTTTTCTTCCTATTCCAGGAAGTTTTATAAGTTCATCCATACTTTGTGGGATTTTATCTTTTTTTATTAATTTATTTGCAAGATGTTTTATATTTTTTGCTTTATTTCTATAAAATCCAGTAGAATAAATATCTTTTTCTAATTCTTTTAAATCTGCATCGCCATAATCTTTTAGTGTTTTGTACTTAACAAATAATTTTTCAGTAACAATATTTACTCTTTTATCTGTACACTGAGCTGCGAGTATTGTCGCTATTAATAATTCATACCAATTTGTATAATTAAGTGTTATTTTACTTTGAGGGTATCTTTCTTGTAGTTTTTCTAATATTTTTTTTATATATTCTTCTCTCATCAATCTATTATATATCCATATTGAAATAATGTTAATAATAGTTTATTATAGGCAATATGGCAAAAAAGAAAAAATCTGAACAATTTAGATATTTCATCTATATATCAGCATTTATACTAGTTCTATTATTTCTCATATTATTAAAAACTGTATCTGAAAGATATTATCCTTCATTATCTACAATTGTTTCTTTTAATTCATCATTAAGACAACAGAGTATGAATAGTTCTAAGAATTACTCATATGCAAATGGTGTAATTAATAAATATTTTCAATTTAATGCTCATGGACCTGTTATATCAACTCCTAGTGTTGTTAATGGTGTTATATATTTTGGAACAAATAAGGATCAAGTTTATGCACTTTCAGCTACTACAGGTAAATTGATATGGAAAATCACAGTAGATAATATGGTAATGACAGAACCTTTAGTGGTAAAAGGTATGGTTTATATAGGAACAGGAAATAATGCATATAAAAAGGTAGGCGGAAAAACTGTTAGAGGTGCAGGTAATAATGCTATTTATGCACTTTCTTCATCTTCTGGTAAGGTTATTTGGATGAAAAGTACAAATGGAGAAAATATGCCTTCTTTTGCATACAAAAAGGGTAATATATATGTTGCAAATGGAGGTGCACATTTCTATTCAATAAATGCAATGACGGGAAATGTAAATTGGAGATTAAAATTAAAAGGTTATGTATCCATGTCTTCTATGGATCTATCTGGTAATGTTGCATATTTTGGAGAAGGAAAACCGTTACAGACTCAATATGTAGCTGCTGTAAATATAAAGACTAAGAAAATTTTATGGCAGAAACCTATGCCTGATTCATTTGGAGGTGTAACTGATTGTTCTCCTTCATCTAATTCTCAATATCTTGTAATCTCAGGATTAGGTCTATCACCTACTCCAAATAAATTCTATGAAATATTATATGTTTTATCCAAGAAAACAGGAGATGTAGTTTGGACACATATATTAGGTTTTGGTCCAAATCCTTTTGCAATGGAAACATCCTCTCCTATAATTATAGGGAATAATATATATGTAGGAAACCCTGTAGGTAAAGGCAAATTCTATTCATTCAATATAAATACAGGTGATCTAAATTGGGTTATAAAGATTTATGGAGTACAAAAAGGAGCTTCAGTTTATTCAAATGGTATTTTATATTTTGGAGATGGATTTGATAATTTTTATGCAGTAAAAGCTTCTAATGGTGATGTTTTAGGTGTTCATAGATTTGGAGTTGGTAAGATTGCTCAATTTACTGCAGCTAATCCTGCACTAGTAAATAACGAGATCTACATGGGGTCAGATAATGGGTACTTGTATGCATTTCCAGATACATATTTATATCAGTATAATTATGAATTTATAAAATATAGTGTATGGTCTTTGTTTTATCATGTTTTTGGAGTTAGATGGTAAATAGTATAGAGAATAGATCAAATAATCTTCCTTATAATTTTTCTTTATTTAGAGAAGATAGTATTAAAAGAGACGAATCTGCTTTATATAGAATAGATGGTTCTAAAATTATATTAGAAGAGGACATAGGTTTATACAAAGTATCTTTAGAAGGTTTTGTAGAAGAGAATAGCCAAATAGGTGTTAATAATATACTCACAATTTTAAATATTTTTGAAGATTTGAATACTCAAAATAGAAGAGGTCAAAGATTACAAAATTTAAAATATGGGTTGAATTTTTCAAAAGCACCTGTAAATGGAATATTCTATTATGAGTCTTTACTAAAATCAATTACTCCAGATGGCAAAATATTAGGAACAGAATTTTTAAGACAATTTAATAAAGATGCCCCAATTTATGAGGCATCCTTTTTTATAACATCATCCAAATCTTAAGGTTATTTTATAACAATTACAAAACGTGCTATATCTAATCCAGATTTATCCACAGAATAGATTAAATTTACTGTATTTAAATTTGAAAGATTACTTAAGCTTTCTCTTATACCATTATTATATATAGAAGTTTTTGTTGATATAGAATAACTTCTATTATTTATTGTTATACTATTATTACTTATATTCTGTATAACTCCTTGTACATCTGAAAGTTGTATTCTTCTAGAATTTGAAGAATTTCTGAAATTTCTCATCATTCCGTTTCTAGAAGAGTATCCCCTCATGTTGTTTCTTTCAAAATTAGAATTTCTTAAATATCCGCTTACTCTTCCTACAAATATTCCAAAAAAGAAAAATAAGATTAATAATACTATACCTACTAAAAGAAAAATCAATTTTCTTTTATGCAAAGAATGATGAAATTTTTCACTATGTTCTGTTTGATTATTTTTATCCATAATATTTTTTAATTTAAATTTAACTATATTAGTATACATTATAAGTAATAAAAATGTTTCATTATGAAACATATTATATTTATTAATTGTATATTATAATAAGAGTATGGATTGTAGTGATGAAGATATTATAAAAAAATTAAATTCAACTGGGGATATTCAGTTCTTTGAAATACTAATGAATAGATATAAGAACAGAATATATAATTTTGTTTTAAAATATCTTTCTTCTGCAGAGGATTCAGAAGACATAACTCAAGATATCTTTGTTAAAGTATATTTTAAATTGTCTTCTTTTAATCCAGACAAAGGTTCTTTTTCTACATGGATATTTACTATAGCAAGAAGAACTACAATTAATAAATTAAAAGAAAGAAAAATGTATAATTTAACATATGAGCTTGAAGAGGTTAACAATACTGAGAGTCAAGTAGAAAATAAGGAATTATTATATTTAGGATTAAAGAATATAGGAGATAAATATAAGAAAGTATTAACTATGTATTATATAGAAGGTTTTAAATATGGAGAGATATCAAATTTATTAGATATTTCTATAAATACTGTAAAAACAAGGATTAGAAGGGCTAAAGATTTATTAAAAAATGAAATTAAAGATTATGTATAAAAATGAAATGTTGAGTGAAAATTTTAATGAAAATGTCTTTAATAAAATTAAGAAGATTGAGAAGAGATATTTATATCTATATCCATTTTTATATGGGTTATTAATCTCAACTTTTATTTTTGTAATAATTCTTTCTGTTTATCAGATTCCTAATATTTATTATGTGTTTTTAGCAGCATTATCAATGGCAGTAATTATATATTCAATATCAAGATTTAAAATTTTATGGAGAAAAGTAAACTTATTTTAATTTCATTTATACTAGGAATAGTAATAGCAATAGTATTATTTGGCATATTTGCTTTTGGTGCAATTGTTGGCTCTCATCTGAGATTTTTTGGATATAAAAGACATTTTGCTGTAAATCAACAAATATCAATGAATAATGATCATTATGTAGGTAAGATATATAGTATATCAAAAAAAACAATATCTATAATTGATCTTAATAAATATAAGAATATTTTCTTTATAGATCATTTTAAAATATTATCTGCTCAGGGAAAAGTTTTAAGTAGAAATGTATTAAAAAAGAATGAGTATGTATACATAAAGATAATATCTAAATCAAAAGGTATCCTATATGTCTTATAATTTCTTAGAATTTTCCAAATAATGTAGAGCATCTATTGCAGCAATACATCCTATTCCTGCAGATGATATAGCTTGTCTGTATATAGGATCTGCAACATCTCCTGCGGCGAACACTCCTTCTATATTAGTTTTGGTATTATCTTTAACTTTTATATATCCATTACCATCCAAATCTATTTGATCTTTAAAAATAGAAGTATTTGGATTATGTCCAATAGCTATAAATACTCCTTCTGTAGGAAATTCATATTCTCTATCTTTATTCTTTATATTTATACTTACAACTTTCATATCTCCATTAATTTTAACAACTTCACTTTCGAATAGAATTTCTATTTTAGGATTATCAAAAACTTTTTTCTGCATTATAGAGGATGCTCTAAAAGAATCTTTCCTATGAATAATTGTTACTTTTGATGCAAATTTAGTTAAAAATAAAGCTTCTTCCATCGCACTATCCCCTCCTCCTACTACTACAATTTCTTTTTCTTTAAAAAACATTCCATCACATGTTGCACAACCTGAAACTCCTTTTCCCATTAATTCTTTTTCTCCTGGTATATCTAACCATTTTGCAGTAGCTCCTGTTGAAATAATAAGGCTTTTTGTCAGATATGTATTCTTTCCAGTTACAATTTTTAATGGATAATTTTTTAGATCTACCATTATTGCACTTTCACGTATATACTCTACTCCAACATTCTCTGCCTGTTTTATCATGTTATTCATTAGATCTGGACCTAATATTCCATTTTCAAATCCAGGAAAATTTTCTACTAAAGAGGTAACAATAAGTTGTCCACCTTCCGTATCACCTGAAAGTAATAAAGGTTTAAGATTAGACCTAGCTGCATAAATAGCAGCAGTTATACCTGCAGGTCCTGATCCTAGTATTATATTATTATATATATTATCCATATGATAAATAGTATATCATAAATTTTAATGAGAGATTAATCTTTAATCGTTATTATATAAATAAGAGTAATTCTAGATAAGTCTCTTAAAATATTTTAGTGCTTTTTTTAGTATGAATATGAAAAATGATTTTAAGAATTCTTTGTATAGTTATAATTTTGAGAGGAGCTTTATAGGAGCTCCTTTCTTTTTCTAATTTTTTTACTTTACCCTGTATTTTAAGATATAATCATTTTTAATGAAAAAATATATTAAATTTATACCTTTCTTACTTACTATAATATTAAGAATCCCTGATTTTTTTCAACCTTATTGGTATACGGATACAGGTATATATTCTGCAATAGGACAATCATTGAATAGAGGAGGTATTTTATATAAAAATATTATAGATAATAAACCTTTATTTATATATTATGTATATGCTTTCTTAGAGAGATTGCCATTTTCTTTGATGTATTCAACCCAGTTTGTCTCTTTAATATTTGCTTTATTAACAGAATATTTAATATATAAAATATCTTTAATAAAATTTAATAACAAAATTGCTTTAATAAATACATTTATTTTTACAATTCTAATAGGAAGTGATCTGCTTCATACTAATGGTGCTAATGCTGAAACTTTCTTTATATTTTTTGCAGCTTTATCTGTATATGTATATATAAAAAGAGAAAAAAATTATAAATATATATATATAGCAGGTTTAATATTAGGCTTGGGGGTACTTTTTAAAGTATCTGTTTTATTTGATGGATTTTTTTTAGTTTTATATATTTTCTTAACAGACAGTTTTCTACTCTCAATAAAAAAAATATTTACCTATACACTTGGTATTATAACTCCTATATTTATATTTTTATTTGCAGAATTTTTATATGGCAATTTTTATAATACTGTATATCAGATTTTTCTTAATAATTTTACTTATGTAAATACGTATAATAAGTTTTATATGTTTAGTTTTGTAGAATTAGATTTATTAGTTTTTATAATATTGGTTATTCTTATATATATATTATATAAAAAGAAAATTATAGATACAGTTTGGTTATTTTTATTATTGTGGGTATTTTCAGATGCTTTGATAGTTATAATAACAGGAAGACCTTATATACATTATTTAATACAATTAGCACTTCCTATAACATTTCTTTTTGGATATATAATATATTATTTATTTTCTAATAAATTTATTCAAGGAATAATATTAATCTTTAGTTTTGTTTTATTAACTTCTCTTTATATGGCATATTTCTTTAGAAATGAGCTTTCTTGGCAGATATCTCAGAATTTTCAAAATACTATTCCTTATTATACTAATTTCTATCTATATTCTTTGGGTTATATTAATAAGAAAAATTATTATTCAACTTTTATATATAATACAAATGTTATATATCAAAAGAGTGAGTCTAGTGCAAATATAAATTATAGAATGGCCTCTTTGCTAGATTCTTTAGGTGCTAGGAATAAAGAGATTTTTATAGCAGCAAATTTCCCTTGGGTTTATTATATGTCTGATTCTTATACAATAAATTATTATACAACAGATTTTATGTATGGACCTGGGAAAAGACAAAGAATTAAATTAACTAAAAGTCTGTATAAAAATAAACCTAAAATAATTTTATTTTATGAAGATGGATATACTTATAACGCTTTTAGTACTTTTGTACGTAAGTATTATACTCTTGTGTCAAGTAAGTATGGCGCAAAAGTATATAAACTAAGGAATAGTTGATGTAGTTGAATTAAGTGTTGGTAAGGTAGGTGTTGGATAATTTATCACAGGAAGGTTATTTTGTTGTATATAATCCATTATAAAAGAATGAGCTATTGGTCCCGTTTGGAATGCACCAACCGCATTTTGACTCATTAGTGCATTATTAATATTTCCTGCCCATACTCCTACAGTAATCTGAGGTATAAATTCATAATCAGTAATATCACGAGGTCCATTACTTGTACCATCTTTTGAACCATATGGTCTTCCTTGTATAGAATAGTAATATGTATGAGTTCCATATAAAGGTTGTTTTAAAGCTGTATCTCCTAGTACCTGATCCATTTCAGCTGCAGCATTTGCAGTAATTACTCTTTTAGGTGTTATTTTATCTAAATTAAAGATTGTATTGTTATTAAATACTATCTTTTGGAATGGAGTTGATTGTGCATAATATCCTCCATTATTTAGTGCATTATATGCTCCTACCATTCTAACAATAGGAACTCCTGCATCTCCTAGTATCAAAGGTAGTCCATAAAAAATATTGGTATTAAGGTTTAATCCTAATTTTTGGACCATATTGAGTCCATTTTGATATCCAATTCTAGCAAACATTTTAATAGCTGGTATGTTTATAGATTGATTAATAGCTCTATCAATACTTACCCACCCTACTGTATATCCTTCATAATCTGTAGGTGAATAATTTCCATAGGATACAGGTGCATCATCAATTTGAGTAAGAGGTGAATATCCCATTTCAAAAGCTTTAACATATATAAGAGGTTTCATTGCGGATCCTTGTTGTAGAGGAACATCTGCCATATTTAATTGTTCTTGAGAATAATTACCTCCTCCAATCATAGCTATTATAGCTCCATTTTTTGGATTATCTGCAACAAATGAGGCCTCAGATCCTCCGACAGGTATTATATATTTTTGTATATCTTGAGTGACAATATTTTGAGCTATTGTGTTCCATTGAGGAGATACTGTAGTATAAACCTTTAGATTTCCTGCTAAAACATATTTTTGATAATTCTGCATTAATTTATTCATTGTATATTCTGTGAAAAAAGGAGTATGAATAACATCGAAATAAGGTTTATCAAAATTATTTATAGCTTGAGTATACTCACTTTTATTTATGGTCTTATTATTTACTAATACATCTAAAATATACTTCTTCATCTTTATAGCAAGATATAGCACATCAGGATTTGAAGCATAAGGAGGTATGTTTATTAAATGATAAAGAATAGATTTATTTTGATATAAAGATTTATTTTTCACATAATTATATCCTTGCATTTCTGAATTATATATTTTTCCTATAACTTCTCCATTAGATGCATATATTATTGTTGATGCACTAGGTGGATTAGCACTTAAAACTACTTTAGGATTATTAATATTAAATGATTGGTTTAGAATACTTTGATTATATAGATACGGGAATATAATAGATATTAATAACAGTAAAACTACCAAGGATAATAATATACTAAACTCTATTATTAAATATTTCTTCATATATCTATTTCATTTATATCTTTATTAATGGATTCTATTTTACTTTTTGTTTGATTTAAATATTTTATACATATTTTATATAATTTGCCAGCTTCTTCAATTTTTTTTAATTGATCTTCAATAGATATATCTTCATCTTCTTCTATTTGTCTAGATATTTCTTGAAATTTTTTATATGCTTCATTAAAGCTTATTTCTTTTGTTTTATTCATATTTTTTTATTACTTTACTCTCTATTTCTCCGTCTTTTATTCTTGTTTTTATTATATCATTTATCTTTAAAGTTTGTACTTCTTTTAAAATTTTGCCATTACTAAAAGTTATAGAGTAGCCTCTGTCCATTAAATTTAATGGGCTTAAAGATTTTATAGATTTTAATCTGTTATTCAAATCTATTTTTAATGATTTTGTATTTTCATTAAATATTTTTAAAATAGATTCCATTTTATATTCTAGATTTGTTTTTATTTCTTTTATATTATTTTTTTCTTTTATATTAAAGGATTTTTCTATTAAATATTGTATTTTTGAATCTATATTATATATAGCAATATTTTTCATGGTTATAAAAGAGTTATTTAGTAAAGATTTACTAGAAAAAACAGTATAATCCATTTTTTGTAGCATATTTCTATATTCTGATTTAATCATATTTTCTTTATTTTCTAAATTTCTATATAAATCATTTTGAATTTTGAGGAATGTTATATTAATATTTTCTAGTAAATCTTCTTTCTGAGGTGAGATTAAATCAGCTGCATGAGTAGGTGTAAATGCATATATATCTGCTACTAGATCTGATATTGAGGTGTTTCCTTCATGACCTATTGCGGATACTGTTATTTTAGGGGATTTGTATATTTTTCTTGCTAAACTTTCATCATTAAAAGGCATTAAATCTTCTATTGAACCTCCCCCTCTTGTTATAACAATGATATCAATATCTTCTCTTTTATTAAAATAATCTATTCCTTCGATCAATTCTTTTGAAGCCTCTATTCCTTGAACTTTTGAATTATAAAAATATATATCTATTAATGGGAATCTTTGTATAAGTCTTTTTGTAAAATCTTTATAAGCCATAGATCCTTTTTCAAAAGAACTTATTATACCAACACTTTTTGGTATAAAATCTAAGATTTTTTTATTTTCTTTATCAAATAATCCTTCTAATCTTAATTTTTCTTTTAACTCTTCTATTTTTGCATATATATCACCTTCACCTATAAGTTCTATATTTGATATATTTAGCTGATATCTTCCAGATTTTTCATATATACTAAGATATCCTGTTGCTATAATCTCTGTACCATCAGATAACATATCTTTATTTTTAAATACAATTCCTGAAAAATTTACACATGCTATAACGCTTTCATTATCTTTTAAATCAAAAAATGCCCAAGCCGAATTTTTATAATTTAGATTACTTATTTCTCCTTGTATATTTATATTTGAAAAATTATCTCTAAGTATTCTAGATGTTAGTCTATTAATCTCTCCTACTCTATATATTTTATCTTTATCCATTAATATATTTTGTCTGATATAGTTTATTTAGGACATATCCTCTTTTATTATAGTATTCTCGAGTACCTATTCCTGATATTACAGATATTTTCTCAAAACCATTTTCTTTTGATATAATTTCAGCTTCTTTCAATAATTTTTTTCCTAACCCTAAATGTTGTGCTGAATCTGATTCTTGTTTTATTCTAAGAGCTTTTCCGTATATATGCAATTCTCTTATAATAGAACTGTTTTCTAATTCTTTTATAAAATGAGATCTGTCTTTAGGAATAGATAATCTTAAAAATCCTAATAATTTACCTTCAGTATTAAATGATAAAAAATATTCAGTTGATACTGAAGTCTCATATTCATATTTATCAAAATGTATTTCTTTTATTTCTTCATTTCTGATTTCTCTACAGCGAATACATTTACAAAAAATTCCCTTTTTTTGCATTTCTATTTGTACTATTTGTCTCATATTTGTTTTTTTATTCCCATCAAAGATATATGTTGAAGGAATATCTCTTATTAGTCTATTAATTCTAGAATATATAGGAATAATACTTTTTGCATGAATCAATACATCTATTAATTCTTCTTCACTATATGGAGAATATTTTTTTTCTTTCCAGAAAGTATAAAGTTCTGCACTTTCTATAACTGAGCATGGATATATTTTTATTTCATCTGGAAGATATGATTTATCTTTATATATAATTTCTATATCTTTTTTATCAATTTTTGGAGTTGATTTATATAAATTAGGCATCCAATGAATTTGTATTTTAAACCCAGCTCTTCTTAAAAGATTTATAGCATCTCTTTGTGCTTTTGAACTCTCACCTCTTTTATTAGCAATAAGAATATCATCGTGTGTAGATTGTATTCCTAGCTGAATTTTTGTTCCTCCTAAAAATCTTAAATGTTCTACTTCTTTTTGTGATATCATATCAGGTCTAGTTTCTAGAGTTATACCTATGCATCTATATTTCGCTTTGGAGTTTAAAATTTGAGCTTTTTCAAGATCTTCTTTCTTCCATTTTTTTAGTTCTGGTTCACTTTCTAATATATTCGTATCAAAATTTATTTGATTTTTATGGTAAGTATATTCTTTAAAGGAAAAGTCGTTCATAGCATCCAAGCATCTTTTTATGAACCATTCTTGATAATGTCTAGGATAGACACTCCATGTTCCTCCTAGTACAAGTAATTCAATTTTCTCAGTTTGATGACCAATATTTTGTAATGCTTGAATTCTATTTTTTACTTGAAGATATGGGTCAAATTTGTTCATTAAAGCTCTTTGCGCACCAGGTTCAAGAGTAAGGTAGCTTTTGGGCATCATTACATCATCAGGACAAAATATGCATTTTCCTGGGCATGGAAAAGGCTTAGTAAGAACTGTTATAGGGACAACACCAGAAAGAGTCCTTACAGGTTTTAATTGAATTTTCTCAATGAAAGAGTAATCTTCTTTTAATTTATTGTCTCTGCAATATTTTTTATATCTAGATATTATCTGAGATCTATTTATATTTGTATTGGGTAGTATATCTTTTATACTTATATTATTGAAATCTTTTATATCAAACATAGTATAATTATATTATGAAACCGTCTAAAAAGGAATTATTAAGGATAAATAAAGAATTTTATAATTTGCATGCTGAAGAATTTTCTTCGAAAAGGAACTACCAGTGGGATAGTTTTTGGGAAATTAAAAAATATATAAAAAAGAAAGATAGCGTATTGGATATAGGTTGTGGTAATGGAAGATTTTCACTTAATGTAGATAAAGATTATTATTTAGGCATAGATTCTTCTTCAAAACTTATAAATATAGCAAAAGAAAAATATAAAGAGAAGAAGTTTTTAATAAGAGATATATCAATTGATGGTTGGAGTAATGATTTGGCAAAATTTGATATAGTTTTACTTATAGCTACACTTCATCATATTCCTAGTTATGATTTAAGATTAAGGATAATGAAAGATATTCGCTCAGTTACTAATAAATATTTTATATTTTCTATTTGGAATTTTGATGAGAGTAAAATCACAGATAATCTTGGAGAAGGAGATTATCTGCTTTCATGGAATAAAGAAGAAGATATAAGATATGTACATAAATTTCAAGAAGATGAAATTTTAAGTCTGATATCGGATAGCAATTTTAGCCTAGTCAATAGATTTGTTATGGAAAGTAATGAATATTTCATATTAAACTGATTTTGTGCTATATATTAGGTGATGAATAAAAATGTTATTTTAAAAATTTCTGTTTTTCTATTATTTATATTTGTTTTCATAGCATTTATACAGAAAATTGTATCTTATTTAAGTATATCAACTTCTCTGAAAAACATCATAATTGCTATTTTCATTATATTTATAGGATCTCTTTTTATAAATTTTATTGAGAATAGAATAAAAATTTTTTTCAAAAGATTTAATGTAAAAAAAAGAAGAGAGCAAAATTTATTGAATTTTATATTTCTAACTTTATCTTACCTTATATTAGTTTTAGTGACATTAAAATTTTTAAATATCAATGTTACTAATATTTTATTAGGTGGTGCGTTTATCGGTGTAATTTTAGGAATTGCAGCACAAAGTGTACTTTCTAATTTATTTGCAGGTATTATTATATTATTATTTAATCAATTTGAAATAGGAGAAAGAATAAAATTTACAACATGGCAATACTCTTTTTTACTTCCTAGTTATCCACCTAAATTTTTTTCCAATGATATTGTAACACCTGGTCAGATAGGGGTTATATATAATGTGGGATTATTTTATACAGATTTTATAGGAGATGAAGGTTTTCCTATAAAGATCCCTAATAGTATATTAATTCAAGCAGCTATTCAAAGAATAGATAAGGCTAAATTTTATAAATTACAAATAAAATATGAAGTTTTAAAGAAGAATAAATTTTCTATTATAAAGGAAAAAATAGATAAAATTTTAGATTCAAAAGAACTTAGTATTTTTGAGAGAAGTATTTATATAGAGGAATCAACTATGGAAAGTTATATTGTAAAAATAGTCTTAAAATCTAATAATTCTAATATAGATTATATAAAATCTTTTGTATTAGAAAAATTAATTGATACTCTCTAAATCTTTTATAGCTATGTCTATATTTTTGATAATATCTTTATAATTTCCTTTAGATGAAAAGCTACAAGCATTTTTATGTCCCCCACCCTGAAAATCATAATATTTGTTTATTAATGTTAGGTCTAATTTGTTATTAAAAGGATTTCCTCTGAAAGATATAATTCTAAAATCACCTACATCTTTTATTATTATAGAAAACTTATAATCTTTTATATTTATTAAAAAATTAGATCTATAAGTATCAATATAATTTTTCATATTTTCTTTAGAAATTTTTAATTTATTTATAATATTTTCATCAATATAAAGGGATGTATATTTCAGTCTTTTATGGAATACTGTTTTTTTTACAAATACAGATAATATATCTTTAAAACTCTCATCTATATTTTCAAAATATAGATTTGCTAATTTATTATAATCTACATTTGATTCTAATAATTTTGATGCAACTCTGAAAGTTTCTGGTTTTATTTGCCATCTGAAAAAACCTGTATCTGATGCTATTGCAAAATATAAAAGAGTGGCTTCGTCTTTATTTAAAGGAAAATCATTCTTTATAAGATGGGTATATAAAACTTCTGCTGTAGAAGAAGCTTCTTTGTCATATATTTTATATTTAGTAAATGATGTATTAGAAGCATGATGATCAATACATACAAAGTCTATATAATCTGGAAATTTAAATTTATCATACTTGTTATAGTTATACAGTTGCTCTAAGTTTGCTGTATCTACTGTTATTATCAAATCATATTCATGAAAATTTATTTTAACTACATCTGTTATAATAATTTCATCTGATAAAGGTAATTTTTTTAAAGTATCATATAGAGGTTTGTTAGAATAAATATCTGCTATTTTATTTTTATTTTCTAAAAAATGTTTTAGTACAATAGATGTTCCTACACTATCTCCGTCAGGACTAGATATTAGAATAAGTATTTTTTTTGCACTATCAATTTTTTTTATTGAACTTTTTATTTCGTTTTGCATAGGGGTTATTATATATTATTTATTTAGTACTTTCTACTCTTAACCATATTTGAGAGAAATTCTTTCTTTTTATTTTAAGATCTATAAAAATTATTATCCATAAATATATTCTTGCCAAGAATAGTAAAAATAAATAGAAAAATTCCTTTATATTTTTAGGGTAACTAAAAAATAGAAAGAAACCAGCTTTTGCCTCTTTAAAAAAACTTCTAGATCCATTTTTTCTTTCTGTTAGATTTTGGGTATAACCTCCTGTACTTCTTTTTTTTTGAATTATCCAGTCATGAAAATTTTGAGGAAATTTAACAAATACTTCTGCATTATCAATATATTTGATATTATATTTTTTATCATGCACCATTTTTGAAATTACTCCGTCTTCAGAAAGACTATTTTCGGGTATTTTTTCTATTAAATTTTTTCTTACAGCCATTAAGTATCCTGTTGCTTCAAAGAATTCATTTTTAGAATATTTTTCTTTTCTCATATTATTTGCAGCAAAGACTAAAAAGTGCGACCAGAATCCTAATATACTGTTTTTATTATTTAGTGATATTACACTTGTAGTTACGATTCCTGTATTTTCATCAAAAGCCTTGATTATATTGTTTATAGATTGTTCGTTTGTATATACGTCTCCGTCAGTAAATATTATTATTTGAGCTGGTATTTTTTCTATTGCTAAATTTAATGCACTAGGTTTACCCAATCCTTTATCTTTTATTAATGTAGTATTTTCAATATTAATTTCTTCTGGAGATACTATATATATAGGTATATTTGTATTCTTAATTTGAGAGACAGCTTTATTAATATCTTCTTTTCCTTTAGTAGATATTAAAATTGCAAAATTATATTTTTTCAATTTCATACATAGAAGCTTTCCATATTTGGAAACCACCTTTTAAATTTATTATTTTATCTTTTTTATATATATTATTATTATGGAGGTTTTCAATTAGAGAAGATGATCTTGCTCCTGAATTACAATAAATCACAATTTCCTCTTCTTCAAATTTATTAAAAAAGTCTAATATATTATAAATATCTATTTCAGAAGATTTTAAATGATGAGAATTTGGAATTGCACCATCTTTTGCTCTTTCAAAATCCTCTCTTATATCTAATAGAATATATTTATGTTTTTCTTGTTTTAATTGATCTGCTGTAATCTCTTTCATGATATATATTGTAATATATATTTATGATATGCACAAATTAGTTATACTATTAGAATTCTATATCTATTGATATAGGGCAATGATCAGAGCCATATATTTCTGATAAAATATCAGCTGATTTTATTTTTTTCCTAATATTTTTAGATGTAAAAATATAATCTATTCTCCAACCTACATTTCTTTCTCTAGCTCTAGTTATAGGAGACCACCAGGTATAGAGTTGATCTTCTTTATGGAATAATCTCAATGTATCGTCATATCCTATATCTATAATTTTATCTATTAGTTTTCTTTCTATGTCTAGGAATCCAGACGTATTTTTATTGCTTTGTGGATTTGAAAGGTCTATTGGAGTATGTGCAGTATTGTAATCTCCTAGTATAATTATATTGTCATTATTTTCTTGATGTTTCTTTAATTTTTTTATAATTATTTTATAGAAGTTTAATTTATATTTTAACCTTTCTTCATCTCTTTGACCATTTGGAAAATATATATTATAAAGAATGAAATCTTTATATTTAGCGCAAATTAATCTGCCTTCATTTTCGAATTTATTATCACCTATAAGGTATGATACTGATTCTGGTTTAATTTTACTGTAAAGTGCAACACCACTATAACCTTTTTTTTCTGCTGAGTTATAGTAAGAGTGCATATCCTCTAAACTTTTAGGAATTTGAACTTGTGATTCATCTGCTTTGATTTCTTGAAAACATAATATATCTGGAGAATATTTGTCTAAAAAGGGATCTATACCTTTTTTATATAGTGCTCTAATTCCATTGATATTCCAAGATATTATTTTCATATTAGTAAAAAAACACATAAGGAGAGTTTACCTCCTTACATGTTTTTGTTTTTTAAAAGTATAATTATTTCTTTTCTTTAGAGTTAAATGATCTCCCTAATGCAATAACTATAACTGATAAAACAATTACTCCGATAAGTCCTGAAGTTGTAACTTTACTTGCAAAAGATTCTCCTGAAACAAAAAGTCTTGCTAGGATATCTCCTACAATAGCCCCAATAACTCCTAGAACTATATCTTTTACCACGTTAGGATTTTGTTGTTTTACAACAACACTAGCTAACCAACCTAGGATTACTCCTATTATTAAATATACTACTAGTCCCATATTCGTCACCCCCTTTTTTATCTATATATATTTTATCACTAATTGTTATGAAAAGGAGGAGTATTTATATTTATATTGTATATAAGCCAAAAAATGTATATTAGATTTATTTTGAAATTTTATATTTTTTATATATTAATATTTTTTATTCAAAGAGAGAGTTTTCTTTAAAGAAATTATCTGATATTTCTAATATACAAATAGTTTCATAGTCTCCATTATCATCTATTCTAAATCGAGTAAAAGCTTTTATTAGATCAATAAGTCCAACACCCTCTCCTGTCTTACTTGCTAATATATTTAGAAAGTGACCATTTCTTATAGCAACATTTTGAATAAGAGTGCTTTTTCTATAAGCTTCTTCTAGATTACCTTGTTTTAAAAGAATTGATATTTCTTCTTCTAAATTTATATCTGTTTTTTCTAATTCCATATATAGTATTATACTATATCTTTGCAATAATTCAAAAATTTCTTAGTGCCACTGCATGTTTATATGCTTATTTGAGATTTATTTTTTTGGCTATAATTAAAGATTTGTCTATATATCCAAAATCTCTACTATCTGTACTTTGATATGAATTATCACCTAGTATATAGTATTTGTTATTTTTAATTTTTTGAATTCTTTTAATAATGGATATATTTTTATGTGGATGTTTTACAATTACTATATCACCAATTTTGGGTTGAGTAAAAAAATAAGGAATATAACTAACTATAATAATACTGTTTTTTATTATAGAAGGGGACATACTATCCCCCTCTACTTTTAATAATTTGAATATTATTTTATTTGTTTTTTCTATGTTCAACTACTTTATCAAACATTTTAGATACATTTAAAACTTCTTTGTACAGTTCTTCTGCTTTTTCTAAATCTACATTTTGTTTATTATATGATGCTAACTTTACAACTTTCCAAATTTGTTCATGAAGATTTGGTACTACAATTAAGTCTTCTTCTTTGAAATAGTCACTCCATAAAATTTCTATTTCTTTTTTAACTAATTCTGCATGTTGTTCTTTTGTCATAATTCTTCTTACAAAAGAATTACTAAATTTGATATTTGAAGGATTATTTTTGAAATCTTCACTTTCTTCTATATCTATAATTTGTTTTACCATCACCTTTACAGTTTCTGCTGCCATTAAAGCTGCTCTAGGGTCATATAATCCACAAGGCACATCACAATGAGCATATACTGTATCTATTGTAAAAAACTTTTTTATTTTATTCATATTTTATTATTAAATAAATTTATTATTATTGCAATTTATTTTTTCTTGGTTCTTTTAATACTTCTGCCCACCAATTTATATCTTGAAGTGTAGCTTCTAAGTTTGCAGCTTCTTTTGTTTCTTCTTTTAATAAACCTTCTTCTGAGAATTGATTAAATATAAAAGGTATATGAACTGAAGCTCTTATAGGAACTACTTGTAATTCAATTAAAACTTCTCTTAATTGTTCTACTGCTCTTGTTCCTCCAGATACTCCTCCGTAAGATACGAATGTTGCAGGTTTGATTCTCCATTCATTATAGAAAGTATCTATCATGTTTTTCAAAACACCTGTATATCCATGATTATATTCTGGCATTACAAAAATAAAACCATCTGCTTCTTCTATTTTTTTAGATAGTTTTTCTTGAATTTCATTGTAATTTGGTTTTTTGTATGCAGGAGATATATCTAATTCAAAAAAAGGTAAAGTATATTCTCTTAAATCTATGAGTTCTGTTTCAAAAAGATTATATTTTTTTGCTTCTTCTAAAACCCATTGAGCAACCTTATCTCCAGCTCTATTATTTCTTGTACTTCCTAAAATTATTTTTATATTTGACATATTTATTATTTAAACTAAACTAAGAAAGTTTAGTTTATACTATATACTTCATTTTGTAAAGTAATTACAAAATGTATAGTATGAAAAAAACTTTAGATATGATATAATATGGTATATGAAAAACTGTGGAATTGAAAAAACAATTAAAATTATAGGAGCTAAGTGGTCTATACTTATATTAAGAGATCTTTTTGATGAGAAAAAAAGATTTGGGGAGTTACTCTCTTCTCTAGAAGGTATATCTCCTAAAACTTTATCTTTAAGATTAAAGGAATTTGAAAAAAATAAAATAATTACAAAAAAAATTTATAAAGAAATTCCTTTACATGTAGAATATGAACTTACTGAAAAAGGAAAATCTTTACATAGAGTTATTAATGATTTGAGAAAATGGGGGAATAATTTCGGTTAAAACTATTCCCCTTGGATTATTTTGTACTACTTGTAACTTTATTAGAAGTATTTGAGTTACTTAAGTTATATAAATTCCCGTTACCTGTTGCTACATAAATATGATTATTGTACAGAGTTAATCCTGATGCAATTTCAGGTCCTCCTAGACTTCTTTTTGCTATAAATTCTCCATTTAAAGGATTTAATAGATATATATTTCCTGAAGTAGTAATAGCATATATTAAATTATTTTTTATTATAAATGGAGCATTTATCATACTATTAATTCCAAATGACCATAAATTTTTTTGTGTATCTACATTCACTGCAAATATTCTTCTAGATGTATTAGATGAAGTATAAAGTATATTGTTTACTATAGTAGAAACACTTCCTTCCATAGGATCTGTAGGTAAATTTATAGTTCCTTTTCCTTCATTTATAGTCCATATTATTTTTCCAGTTGAAGCATTAATTTTATATAAATATTCATAACCTTGATTTTTTATAGTTTGACCAATTAGTCTTGTAGCATTTGTATATACATATCCATTAGAATATGTAGGTGTTGTGTCATCCAATCCTCCTGTTATTTTAGGAAATACATCTGACCACTGAATTTTATGAGTATTTATATTTACATCAAAGAAAGTATAAGGAGAAGCTCCTCCAAAATAGATATTGTTTCCTACAAGAAGTAGAGATGACATAGATACGATTGAACCTATATTTATTTTCCATTCTAATTTTCCAGTTTGAGCATTTAATGCATAAAATTCTTTATTTCCATTAGCAAAATAGAGTACATTATTAGAATATACAGGTGTTGGCATATCTTCTCCAGGAGTTTTATATTTCCACATAATTTTTCCAGTATCAATACTTATTCCATATATATAATTTGAACCTAAACCTCTGTATAAAACATTTCCTTTTGAATCCAATTTATATTTTATACTGTTCCCTGTACCTATATAGACCATACTCTTTGAAGCAACTACTACAGGGTTTGTCATAACCCAATTTGAAAAATGATCATTCCAATTTACATTAAAGTTAAACCTGTTTATTGAAAGCAAATTTCCAGTCATATTGGATTTATTCATTGTTCCTATATATATAGAATCTCCCGATATTATAGGAGTTGTATCAAAACCAAATCCATTTATATTTTTAGCTTTAATGACCTTAGATATAAAGTTATTTTTTATTTCCGTTGTTACATTATTATTATCTCCATCGTTAGAATATTGATTATAGTTTCCATATGAATATGTTGTCAGAGGTTTTATAGGAGTATTTTTTTGAATTATAACTACTATTATAATAGCAATAATAATTACTAGTACTATACCTATATATTTAGTTTTTTTATTCATATTTTGTGCTACTAAAATTAATTTTAATTGAATTATACTATATATTATTAATTAATAGTATAGGATATTTATATCCACTTTTTTACATTATTTTTATAATCTATATATATTTTTTTAAATTTCTTTTCAATATTCTTTTCTTCTATTTTTATTACAAAATTATTAATAATATAGAAAAAGATAAAAAGATTTATAAATGAAGATAAACTAGATAAATAGATATCTGTACTAAATAGAATAAAAAGCATTCCTAAATATATAGGATTACGTGAAATAGAAAATACTCCTTTCTCAATTAGCGTACTTGGTGTCTCACTAGGATCTATAGTTGTTTTATTTTTATATATAAGATAAATAGCGTCTAATATAAAAAAAATACCTGTGATTAAAAATATAATAGAAAAAGGATAAATTGTGGGTATTGTATATATAGGAAAAAATATTTTTAGAAGGAATGAAAGAATAATTAAAAATACAAATAATATAGGTGGTATTGGAATTTTCATTTTTTACTTTTGATAATATCGGAATATGTCTTTGCACTTTCTCTTACAGTTCTTTTTTGTGTTTTGTAATCTATCTCGATCAAACCAAATCTCATAGCTTCCCCTTTATCCCATTCTATATTATCCAGTAGTGACCAATGAAGATATCCTCTTACATCAATACCTTCACCTATAGCTCTATTAATAGAATTTATTGCATCTTTTATTTGTTGAGGTCTTATGCTATCTTGTGCATCAGCCACTCCATTTTCAGTTATTATTATAGGTTTTTTGTGTTTTTTTAAAGATAATAATACTCTATATAAACTTTCTGAGTTTACATTCCAGCCCATATCAGATTTCTTTTCTCCAGTATCAATATACTTTCCAGGTATCAATCCTTTTTGTACATTATGCATATAATGATTTATAGCCAAAAAGTCCATTTCATCTAGGATCTTTTCTATAAACAGGCCATTTGATGCTTTATTTGCTACAGTAGTACCTATTCTATCTGATAATTTAGAAGAGTAGGATTCTATATCTTGTAAATTTAACGCAGAAGATACTAATATTGAGTCATCATATTCTTTTATAGTAGAGTACATTTTTTTATGAGTTTCAATTAAGTTTTTTCTTACTCTAAATGCTTTTAAAAGATTTTTTTCTTCATTTGGCCATTCTCCTGCAATCCATCCCATAAAAGTATATACTTCAGGTTCATTAATTGTGAGTACGTGTTTGAATTCTCTATCTATTGATTGTAGTAATGATTTAGTATATCTATTAAAATTATCTCTTATATCTTTATTCTCCCATCCTCCTTTGTTTGATATCCATAGAGGATTTGTGAAATGAAAAAATGTAAGAATAGGTTCTATTCCTCTTTTTTCACATTCATCAATAAATTTTTGATAATGTAATATACTTTCTTTATTTAATTCATCTGAAGATGTAGGTTGAGTCCAAGATCTTTCTATTGAAAACCTTATAGCTTTAAGGCCTAAGGTTTGTGCTATATCTAAATCTTCTATATAATGCCCTTCTCTCCATCCACAAGCTTCTTTTGATATATAATTTGATGGGTCTGTAAGTTCAGGTGCAAGTCTTGTCCATACATCTTCTGGTAGTTTACCATTTCCATAATCTCTAAATTGAGCTTCTTTAGCAAGTTTTTCTGCATTTCTTTTTTCAGATTCAGCCCAATCACTATTATGGTGTCCTTCGACTTGTCCTCCTGCAGTAGCAGCTCCAAAAAGGAAATCATCAGGTATATGTGGATATGTTTCTGGTCCCATAATCAATATTGTAATTTATAGAATTATAACATAAACCTATAGAATTTGTAAATATGTATCATTCTATTGATTTATTTTTATTTTAATGAAAGCTTCTGCATATTTATAACCTTTTTCTTTTCCTATAAATGAGCTTCTATCTAGTATATTTTTTTTCAGAGAATCAAAATCATCATACTGGCTAATATGTTTTTCTAAAGCTTTGATTTTTATATCAACAGTATCTGTAATATCTATAAATTCATTAATACCCTCTCTGGAAAATGCTATAAGTAAGAGTTCTTTAACTTTATAAGGTTCTAGTCCTTCTTTTAAGAGTTCTGGAAAAGAATGCATATTTCTTGAAAAAGGATAGACTGAAAAAAGAGTAGCTTTCCCCGCTTCTATATGATCAGGATGATTAATGAAACCGAATTCTTCATTAAATATAACATTAGGATTCATTCCTATAACAATATCAGGTTTTATTTCTCTTATAACTCTAACAATTTTTCTTCTTACATCATCTGAATCTTTTAATTCTCCATCTGTAAAATTTCCAAAGAATACTTTTTCTACTCCTATGATTTTAGATGCTTCAATTTGTTCTTTTTCTCTTATTTGTTTTATTTCTATATCCGTTAGATTTCTATTCTCATTTCCTTTGCTACCATCTGTGAGTATTAGATAGTAAGCTTTTGCACCTTCTTTTACCCATTTTGCAATAGTTCCAGAACATCCAAATTCTAAATCGTCTTCATGTGCTGATACAGCAAGTATTATTTTATTTTTCATATATTTTATTTACTAAACGCACTTGCAACTTCTTTTACAACATCTTTATTAAATACAGATGGAATTATATTCTCTCTTCCAGGTGTTTTTATCATATCTGCTATTTTCAAAGAAGCATTTATTTTCATATCTTCTGTTATTTTATTAATTTTATTATCTAGAAGGCCTCTGAATATACCAGGAAATGCAAGGACATTATTTATTTGGTTAGGTATATCAGATCTACCTGTTGCAAAAACTGTTATTCCTAATTTTTTTGCATTTTCAAGTGATATTTCAGGATCAGGATTTGCCATAGCAAATACTATTTTTTTCTCATTCATACTATTTATCATATCAGAAGTTAATATATTTGGTGCAGATACACCTATAAAAACATCAGCACCCTCTAAGGCATCTTTCATAGATCCTTTAATATTTAAAGGGTTAGTGTTTAGCGCAATTTCTTTTTTATATCCGTCAATATCTGTTCTTTCTTTAGATAATATACCTTTTGAATCTACCATTATTATGTTTTGTATACCTATTCTATTATTTGTAAGTAGTCTGTATATAGCTACACCTGCAGCACCTACTCCAGATATTATAACTTTCAAATCTTTGATATCTTTATCTATTACTTTAGATGCATTAATTAAAGCTGCTAGTGTTACTATTGCAGTTCCATGTTGATCATCATGCATTACAGGTATTCCTATATCTTGCAATGCTTTTTCAATAATAAAACATTCTGGTGCTTTTATATCTTCTAAATTAATACCTCCAAATCCAGGAGATATAGCTTTTATAACATTTATAATCTCATCAGGTGTATGTACATTAAGACATATAGGAACAGCATCTATATTACCAAAACTTTTAAATAAAGCACATTTACCCTCCATAACAGGCATTGCAGCAAGAGGACCTATATTCCCCAAACCTAATACAGCAGATCCATCTGTTACAACAGCTACAGTTCTTCCTTTAATAGTATAATCATATGCAGTTTCTGGATGTGAGTGTATTTCTCTAGATACAGCTCCAACTCCTGGAGTGTATAACAAAGATAATATTTCTTTATCTTTTATATCTATTACAGAGCGTATCTCTAATTTTCCTTTATATTTTTTGTGCAGTTCAATTGATTTTTTATCATACATAAGTACAAGAGGTTATACAGATTAGATTAAATTAAGATTAATAGACTTTTCCTTCCAAAAATATTACTATATACAGTATATGAATCCTTTAACAAATAATAATAACAACGATAACAATAATAACACACAAGATGAAATTTTATCAAAGTCTTTGACTATAAGGACTCCAGGAATTCTTACTCCAATATCTCCTATACAATATTTTATACAGGCAAGATCAATAGAAAAAACTGTATTCCATATACGTGGAATAACAAAGACTGTGGATGTGATAGGTGTAAAAACTATAGATAAAGTTGTTGTAGAGGAAGGAATATTTTTTGGTACTATAAGAATTGTACATATGGATAAATCGGAGATTCTTATTGGTAGAATACTTAAAAAAAATGCAATAGACATCAAAGCTTTTTTTGAAGAAGTTGTGGAATTCCAAAGAAAGAATGTTGTTAATCTTACTGGAGATTAATTTTAGATATTATTCCTAAATTTTTTAGGTATTATATATTGTTTTATTCTGTTGTTCTGATAATATTATATCAAGATATTTATTTATATTTAAAAATATGATTTCTAAATTAACTTCTATTATTTCTATAATTTTATTTTTAGCACTATCACCTTTATATGTATATGCTCAAAGTATGAATATGAGCAATACAACAAGTACTACTGTGTATAGTAATAATATCTTATATATAATCCTTGCATTAGGTATACTTTTTGGTATTTATTCTATTGTTGTAATATCTTTAGGTTTAAAAAATTTAGGAGGAAAAATTAGTAATACATTTAAATTTATAATAGTTGGAATAGTGTTTATGATAGTTGCTTTTCTATGGACAGCAATAGATACCTATTTCAATATTTTATCTATGAATTATGATATGTTAGTACATATGTCATTAATGCTTATAGGAATGATAATTTTTGTAATTTCAGCTTTTAAATTTATAAATATATCTAAAAGTTAATGATTTTTGACCAAATCTATTTTAATATATCCGATAGCAAAGAAGATAAAATACTTGTATATCTCTTTTTAATGATAAAAGATCTTTCTTTGGTAAGAGATATTTTATCTAAATTCAACCAGGTATATAAATATGAAAAGGATATTAAAAAAAAGCATATTGAATATATTGATATAGCTACTCAGTTAATATTGTTTATTAAAGAAAACAATACTCCTATACTAAAAGATAACTATGCTCCTGTTCTAAAAAAATTATTAATAGAAAAATTTAAGGAAGAGAATTTAGATAAATTTATCATTTTACTTACATATGATTATAGATATCAGACTATATTTTTATATAGCTTATACCTTAATAATATAATTAAAAATTATATTGAAGTATTTGGATCTCTTAATAAAATAGATGAAGTATTATCTTTTAATCTAAAGAATTTATATGCTAATGGTAGTTATAATATAAATTATGAAGATATATATAAAAATAATATATCAGAGGAAGAATTTATTAATTTAAGTTTGAATATATATACCCAAATAGAAGATGTTTTTTCTAAGATAATAGGTATTAAAAAATTTAAAGATATATCTAAAAAATATTTAGATTCTATCTCAGATGATTATTTTTCTATACCTGCATATAAAAACTTCTTATCAAAATTTAGTAATTAAAGATTTTTTAATTATAATAAATACTTTATTCTAAAATGACACATTTATTTTTCTTATAGACACTATCAAAGCTAAATATTCCATCCAATTTTAACATTTCTATAAAGGCCATATTAGTGCAATCAGTGAAGCTTGTATTTTTTGATGTTTGTTTTTTAAAAATTTCTATCGCCAAGTTTTCAACTTTATCATCTACCCAATTTATTGAGAATATGTTTTCTTCAGATTTAATTGTATTGATAAAATCTAAGGCTTGAGAATGACCCAATTGCATACTTAAAACTGTAATCACCTCAGATATTACATAATTAGATGTAGTAAAAATAATTTCATCAAAGAATTTATTCAGAATTTTTAAAGCTTTATCATGGTTACTGTCATCACTTTTGGATAATGCTATAAATATGTCTGAATCAATAAAAATTACTCTTTTACTATTTTTTTCCATTACCATATATAATTTCATCTATTTTAGAAGACATATCTTTATTCCCTCCAACAAAGTTTAAAAGAGATATCTTTTTTAATACATCTTTTCCACTAATATCTAAAGTCTCATCTTTTTTGATTCCTTCTTTAATAAAAATACGTATACACTCAGCCATAGATTTATTTTTTTTCTCGGCTAAATATATAAGTTTTTTATGTAAATTTTCAGGTATATAAATCTGTGTTCTAATCATAATATATGAATTATACATCATACATATATGTCGGTCAAATTTTTATGTATATCACATATATATGAAGATATAATTTTTCTATACCTACATATAAAAACTTCTTATCAAAATTTAGTAGTTAAAAGTTTTTAATTATAATAAATACTTTATTCTAAAATCTTTATTAATTTTTATATCAAAAACCTTTTCTTGTTCTTCTATGAGTTTTTGATATATAGAATATATTTCACTTTTTTGTATTTTTTCTATCTCATCTTTTCTTAGAATTGATTTGATATATTCGATTGGTTTTGCATTATATTTCAATCCTTCAGATTTTTTCATTTCATCATGTAAATTCAACGGTTCATAAACCTCAGGTTCTTTTGCAAAATGAATTTTAGATTCAATATCTTTGTTATCCCATCCTCTAATAGCACTTTCTCTAAATTCAATATCAAGTAGTTTAAATAATTTTGATATAACATCCTCAGGGATATTATCTTTTATAGACTCATAAATATAAGGTATAGATATATAGCTATTTTTCTTTGCTATATCTATCATATCGTTAACTGTTTTATATGATAATATAAATAAATCAAGCATCTGTTCTCTATATTCTTCATGTGATAAAAATTGATTAATCCACGAAAGATACGCATCTATAGGATCTCTCATTTCAAATATTAATTTCAGTTTTGATTTAGGATAGTTAATATTTTCTAATACTTCAATAGGATTAAATTTAGATTCTGCATAAGAATATGGACCTATTGTTTCTTTTATAAAAATTATATCTTTGCTAGGTATTATAAAATCTTCATAATCAGAATCAAATGCAATACGTCTTAATATACTTTTTATAGGTTGATAGTAAGCGTCTATTTCTCCTCCTGCAAAAACTTTTAATTGAGCTGTAGTTCCAGTTCTACAAGGTGCTATACCACAAATCATATTTGGTATTTTATTTTTATCTTCAAAAATTATATGAGAAGATATTTCTTTTGAACTTATATCTTTTATGTTAAATCTTTTTTTTTCATTCATAATTATTTTTTTAAGCATTAAATAAATCTATTTTTCTCTTGAACTTCCCTACTAGAAAATTAATATAAGGAATATTTAGGGCTATAACTACTATTAAAAGAGAAATTAAAAATGTTATAAACCATCCTAATATTACAAGTATTACTCCTGGTATATATAATCTTAGAAAATATAAAAGATAAGATATTATATCTAAAATTATTGGATGTATAAGATATAGACCAAAAGAACTTTCAGAGACTAAAAAAATGAATTTTATTATTTTATTATTATTAATATCTTTTGTTTTATTTATAAAATTAAGTGTGATAGAAAAAAATAATAGTATTATAGATATACTATATATAATTATCATAGGTTGCATAAAGGAAGATGCATAATAGATAGATTGGTTGAATATTTTTGTCTCTATTATATATGAGAGAATTGTTGCTATAAATGATAGTGCAAAAAATACATATATTTGTTTTATATATTTTTTTACTTCTCTCTCAAATTTATTTATATGCAAAGCTATAAATCCTCCCATAAATATATATCCTATATAGAAGAGTATGAATTTATCTTGAATTGCTAATATTATATTATCTAAGGTTGATTTATCTGGTATATTTTTTAAATAAAAGTAAGTGTAGCTTATAATTAAAATTTGAATTATGCTAACAATTGTAAGGGTTATTACTGTTTTATCTTTAAGTTTATTTAGTATTTTTATAAAAAATGGTAAGAGTAGATATAATTGAATTGCAAGAAGGATATAGTACAATTGATAATAAGCAGAGCCTGTAAGTATATCATATATATATTTCCATAAAGTTGCATGTCTATTAAATATAAAGACATATATAATACTCCAGATTATATAGGGTATTATAATTGAGAAAATTCTTTTTTTAAAAAATTCTCTTACATTAAAATCAGGTCTGTTATATATATATACTAGTATAAATGCTGTTATGAAAATAAAGACTTGTCTATTATATCTAAATAGTAATATTATAAGATATTGAATATATAGATATGTATTATTTGTATCTATATATGTTATGGTTGCAACTGTATGCATTCCCATTACAGAGAATATGGTAACTCCTCTTAGAATATCAGCTTCATATCTTCGTAATTTTTTAGATTGTTTTTTTATCATCAATGTATTCTCTTAATTTCATTTTATCTATTTTATAACTTCTTAATCTTGGAAAATCTTCTACAAATAATAATTTATGAGGTATTTTATATTTAGATAACCTGGCTTCTATCCAATTGTTAAAATGTTCTTCTTTGAAATCATATTTATCTTCTAATACTATAAATGCTACAACTCTCTCTCCTAGAATATCATCTTTCTCTCCTATAACAGCAACCTCATTTATGCCTTCATATTTTATTAAAGTATCCTCTATTTCTTTTGGATAAATATTTTCACCTTTAGATATAATAATATCTTTTTTTCTTCCCGTAAGAAAAATAAAACCATCTTTATCTTTATATCCTAAATCTCCTGTTTTAAAAAAACCATTTATGAAATTATTCTCGAAACCTTTATCTTCATATTTTTTTATAACGCTAAATCCTTTTATACATACTTCCCCTACAGTATTAGAATCCAATTCTTCTAGAATATCTTTATCTTTATTACAGATAATAAGTTCTAGTCCCTGAGGTTTCCCTACAGATCCAATTTTTCTTAAATTCTTATTATTTGCAGTTATTTGACTACAAGATTCAGTTGCACCGTAAGTTTCAATTATAGGAATATCAAATTTTTTTTCAAATTTTGTGATTATATTTTTAGATATAGGTGCACTACCTGTTCTTATAAATCCTATATTACTTTTTTTATTATGATTTGTTTCTAAAAGTATATTAATAATAGTAGGCACAGCGTTTACCCATGTTACTTTAAGTTCTGTTGTAATTTTCCAAAAATTAGTTTTACTAAATTTAGAATTTATAATAGTACCTCCTGATATTAAAGTTGAGAATAGAGCTATTACAGGTGCATTTATATGGGAGAAGGATAAAAAGTTTAGACACACATCATTTTCTTTTGATTCGTGGACTTTTACTACATTCAAAGCTGTATTATAAAGCTGACTTTCTTTGAGAGCAATTTTTTTAGGGGTTCCTGTACTTCCTGATGTAGTAAGATAAACGATACCTTCATCTCTAATCTCACCTATAGATTTTGATTTTTTTAAATTATATAAAAGGTCTTCTTCTTTTATTATTGTCTTAACTTTATCTATAATATCTGAAGTTCTATTTGTTATAAATAAATCAGGATTAAAATATTCAATTAATTTTTCTAGATCAGCTTCAGATACCTGAGAATGTAGAGGTATTATTCTATGACCTCCAGAAAGAGCTGCTATCCAAAGTATTGAAGAAAGTGTGTTATTTTCATCAATAAACATAATAGTATGTTTTTTATCTGAGAGATAGAAAATAATATTGTCTACAATATTTTTTGTCTCAAAGTAGCTTAAGTGTATGCTACTTTGAGTGTCATATATAAAAGTTTTATTAGGATTTTTTATTGCCCAAAACTCAAGTTTACTATATAAGTTTTTATTATAATACGAAGATTCCATAAATTTTCATATGAAAAAATAAATGTGTTACTTGATATATAAATACAATATAAATTAAGAAAATGTTTCATGCAATTGAAACATTTTCTCTATTTTTTATGTATAACAATTCATTAATTATTTAGATAAAACTATGAAGAAGATTAAACTAACAGAAAGACAATTATGTGATTTAGAATTAATAATGAATGGAGGATTCTTTCCATTAAAGGGTTTTATGGAAGAAGAAGAATATATATCTGTTATAGAGAACATGAGATTACCTAGTGGTGTTTTATGGCCTATTCCTATAATACTTGATGTAGATAATATAGATGAGTTTAGTATTGGGGATAGAATACAGCTGTCAGATGAGTATGGAAAACCAATAGCTATTATTAATATCTCTTCTATTTTTAAACTACAAAAGGATAAAGAAGTAGAGAGTGTGTATGGTACTTCTAATAGAGAGCATTATGGAGTTAATTATATAATGAATAAAACTCATAAATTCGCTTTGGGAGGAAATGTGGAGAAAATTAATGATATAGATAGATTTGATTTTTCAGAATATAGACATACCCCAGAAGAGTTAAAAAAATGGTTTAAAGACAATAATTGGGATAAGGTATGTGCTTTTCAAACGAGAAATCCTATACATAAAGCTCATTTTTATATGATAAAGAGTGTTTATGATAATTATGGAATTAAGGTTCTTATCCATCCTTCTGTAGGAGTTACAAATGATGGTGATATAGATTATATAACAAGGGTAAAATCATATATTCATATAAAGAATAAATATGCTAATGATTTTTCTCAGATATCTTTACTTCCTTTAGCTATGAGAATGGGAGGCCCAAAAGAAGCTCTTATGCATGCCATTATAAGAAAAAACTACGGATGTACTCACTTTATAGTAGGAAGACATCATGCAGAGCCTAAGGATAGTCAGGGAAACGATTTTTATGGAGCATATGATGCTCAGGAGTTAGTTAAGATGTATGAAAAAGACATTGGAATAGAAATGATACCATTTCAAGAGATGGTATATGTAGAGGATGAAGATAAATATTTTGAAATAGATAAAATAAATAAAAATCAAAAGATAAAAAATATATCTGGTACTGAATTTAGAAAAATGATATCAGAAGGAAAAGAGATTCCTAGTTGGTTTTCTTTCACAGAAGTAATTGAAGAGATTAAAAAAGGTTATTTTAGGAATAATAGAGATGGTCTAACTATATTTTTCACAGGACTTCCTTCTTCTGGAAAATCAACATTAGCAAAACATTTATATATAAAATTACAAGAAATTCAAGAAAGATCTATATCTTTGTTAGATGGGGATGTTGTTAGAAATAATCTGTCACAAGGTTTAGGATTTTCTAAGGATGATAGAAATATAAATATAGAGAGAATTGGTTTTGTAGCAAATGAAATCACAAAACATGGAGGAATAGCTATTTGTTCTGCAATAGCTCCATATAACTCATCTAGATTAAAAAATAGAGAGCTTATATCTAAGCATGGTAGATACATAGAAATTTATCTATCTACTCCACTAGATATTTGTATTAATAGAGATGTAAAGGGTTTATATAATTCTGCACAAAATAATAAAGGAATGAAAATGACAGGTATAGATGATCCATATCAAGTACCTCAGAGAGCCGAAATTGTCATAGATACTTCTCAGTTGTCTATAAAAGAAAGTATTGATAAAATTCTAAAATATTTAGAAGAAAATAAAATAATATTCTTAAAAAAATAAAGGAATAAATTTTTGAGCATAATTAAAAAAAGAAATGTAAATCATAGATATGAAGCAGATATCATAAGAGGTATTACAGTTATTAGTGTTGTTGCTATGCATACAGTAGGTACTATAACCTTTGTAGATACTAATAATTTTTGGTCTATAATTCAGTTTATGATATTACTGTTATTAAGATATAATCGTCAAACATTTATTTTTATAACAGCATTTGTGTTAGTTTATGTTTACAATAAACCCAATCTTAATTTAATAAATTTTTGGAAGAAAAGGACTTTAGGTATAATAATTCCTTATATTATATGGAGTATTATATATGTTGCTTTATACATAAAGAATCCTAGTTTATATAATTATGTATATGCTATCATAACAGGTTCTGCAGAGTATCAGTTATATTACATTCTTCTTGCAATACAATTATACATACTATTACCTTTTTTTATAAAAATATTAAATAAATTAAAAGATAAAGTTTTTATAACTCTATTATCCTTAGGTATATTTCAATTTTTATTAATGAGTTATACTTATTTCTTTTTAAAGGTAAATAATACTAATTATAAATTTGTTTTAAGACTTACTCATATTCAATATAGGTTTATATTATTTTATCTTGTATATATATTCCTTGGAGGATTTTTTGCACTATATGTAAATGATATTGAAAAAGAATTTAAGAAAAATTATTTTAAATTTATTTTATTTTTCATACTATCAACTCTAGTATTATTATTAAGTTATTATATAGAGATATTAGTATTTCATCTTCCTATAGCAATAGCATCTTCTTTTGATCAACCTTTAGTTATTAGTTACAGTTTATCTCTAATATTTATATTATATAAAATATCTTTAAGTATTAGTAAAAATAAAATCCATTTATTAAAAAAGATAAATAAAAGTTTAGTTAAATTTTTTCTGATAGTATCAGAAGCAGCATTTGGAATATATTTGATACATCCAATTATACTTAATATGGTATCAAGTAATATAATGTTCCCTATTTATAAATATAATAATATTCCATATATAGGAGGAATAATAATTATACTAGGATGGATGTTAACGGTATTAATTTCTTTGTCTATTGTTCTTTTAATAATGCAGATACCATATCTAAATATATTAGTGGGTAAATATAGTAAATATGATAAAAGGGAGCGAAGAAAGAATGAAATACTCGATACACAGATATAATATAAGATGGAATTAGGTCATCTGTGGTATACTGTAATTCGTAATATAGTTTTATAACTCGTAAAAGTCTAGATTTTTATTAATCAGAATATTTCAGTAATTTAGTTTTTGAATAAATACATTCTCTAGATATTGACAGTATTTAGGCTTATTTTAAAGTTTAAATATTTAATATATGACAAAAATAAATAAACATATTGAGATTGTACGTTCTAGTAAAAATTGGCTTAGTTCAATGAGTTTAGAATCTTCCAATGCAATATTTAATGTATTAAAAAATCATTACACCAATGTCAGTATTACTACTGTTAATAATTTGTCAGATCTTAAAAAATTAGTTAAGAATAAACCAGATTTAGTTTTTCTAGGTATGAAATTTATATCAATAGATGAAATACTACGTTTAGAAGATCCTTCAAAGATTTGGATAACACAATATTTAAAAGATCATAAAATAGCACATACAGGGTCAACTCAATTTGCACATGAGCTTGAATTTAATAAATCTTTAGCAAAGAAAAGAATAATTAAAGCAGGACTTAAAACCTCACCATTTTATGTTGTTAAACAAAATTGTTCTCAAATAAGAGAAGATAAATCTTTAATATTTCCTTTATTTATTAAGCCAATAAATCGAGGCGGAGGATTGGGAATTGATAGTGATTCTGTAGTTCATAATTTTGAAGAGCTTTGCCTGAAAGTAAGATTAATATCAAAAAGGTTACATACAGATTCACTGATAGAAGAATATTTACCTGGTCGTGAGTTTAGTGTAGCTATTCTAAAGGATAGGATAAAAGAAGGTTATCATATAATGCCAATTGAATTAGTTTCTCATCCAGATAAATATGGAAGATTACTTCTAAGTAAAAAAGTAAAAGAATCAAATATAGAAAGAGTTTTAGTTGTTACAGATCAGAGTATTAAATCTAAAATTACAGATCTTTCAATCAAAGCTTTTCATGCTCTGGGAGCTCGTGATTATGGTAGGATAGATATTAGATTAGATAAAAATGGTACACCTCATTTTTTAGAAGCCAATCTTATTCCAAGTTTAATTAATGGATATGGATCATTTCCAAAAGCTTGTATGTTAAATATAAATTTAGAGTATGAGGCTATGATTTTGAATATAGTAAAACTAGCTTTATCTCGTAGTATACTTTGAATACCATTTAGCAAATTTATACCAAATATATTCTTTTGGATCATGAGAAAATTCTTCATTGTCATGTTTTTCTGCTATTGTGAATCCTTTAAATTCTGCAACTTTCTCTATACTTGAAGTCCCCTTTCCTCTTGGAGTATCAGTTACAATACCCCAATATTCATTACTAAATACCTTAGTATTAATTTTATCTTTATATACTATACATTCAGTAAAACTAATTCTTTTATCTTTTTTGGATTTCAGTAAATTAATAAAATCTTCAGCTTCAAACCACGAAGCAATATCCTTCATATATCCACCAGGAAAACCATTTAATGAAGGTATTGTCCATGATGTATCAGTTATGACTAAGGGTTTTTGGACTAACCTAAAAGCTTCTTCAGCTTTATTTAAAGATATATACCTTGTATCTTTAGACTGTATCTCATTAATATTTAACTCTATTTGATTTACTTCAATCCCCCATTCTCTACATCCAGCTTCAGCTTCTCTAAGTTTTCTTATGTTGGTTGTTGCAAATAGAATACTTTTCATATTTTTATAATATATGGGCACAAATCTTTAATAAAAAATTGTATACTTTCTAATTGTTCTTCAAATAACAAATATTTATCCAAATCTTTATAATCAGACCATAAATATTTTCTTATTTCATCTTTTGATATCTTTATATCTTTATCGGTTCCATTAAATTTTACTAAAAAACAAACTTTTTTTTGTCCTTTATATTTTTTCCCATCTTTAATGGTTATTGATTTGAAATTAAATTTATATAAGGTAGATGATTTTTTTATAACTTCAATCATTGAAGATTCAATTCCTAATTCTTCTAAAAGTTCCCTTTTTATAGTATCTATATCACTTTCTCCTTTTTCTGATCCTCCTCCTGGTATAGAAAAAAATTTAGAGTCAAATGTCGTAAGATTAACCAATAATATTTGATTTTTATCATTTAATATAATTGCAGCAACTCCTTTTCTATACATATGCTCTATTATGCTCAATATTAACTATAAATGCAATTCATTTTTATTGATATATAAAATATCATATTATACAATTATGAAGTCAATAAAAGTTTATATGAATATTATTGTTTAAGATGTTTAATGAAGGAAAAGATCAAGATTTGGAAGAAAAAAATATAAATGATATTTCTGTACAAAAAAATAATAAAAAATTTTGGAAGGATATGGGTGCAGCTTTTAAAATTTCGAATTATCGTTGGTATTGGTCAACTCAACTTTTATCAGGAATCGGAACATGGGCTCAAGCAATAGCACAATCATGGTTAATACTTAATTTAACACATTCAGCTATAGATTTAGGTGTAATAACCATGTTGCAATTTTTACCTATGCTTCTTTTCTCTTTGTATGGAGGAGTTATAGCAGATAGATTACCTCGTAGACAGTTGCTTATATTTACTCAAATAATATTAGCAATACAAGCTATTATTTTAAGTGTACTTGTTTTTACTCACAGTGTGACTATTTGGGAAATAGGTTTATTAGCTTTATTTTTAGGAACAACAAATGCTTTAAATGGACCTGTACAGCAATCTTTTATACCTGAATTAGTAAGTAAAGATCTTGTCCCTAATGCTGTTGCTTTAAATAGTGTTCAATTCAATACTTCAAGAATGATAGGAGGTGCAGTTGGAGGAATAGCTATAGCTTTGTGGGGTATTTCTGGTGCATTGTTATTTAATGCTTTAAGTTTTATACCAATAATCATTCTTCTTATAAAGATTAGACCTGCATATACTATTGCAAAAACAAATATAATGAAACAATCTGCTATTATTGAACTTAAAGAAGGTTTAGTATATGCATTTCAAGAGATATCAATTAGAAGAATAATTTTTCTTTTTGGAATAATAGGTCTTTTGGGTTTTAATTGGCAGGTTGCTGTACCACTAATAGCACGTTTTTCTCTACATCAAAAAGTTGTAGAATTTGGAGATCTTATGGCTGCATTAGGAGCAGGTTCTCTTATTGGTGCAATTATTCAAGCAAAGAATAATAATGCGAGTGAGAGACGTATAGTAATTGGAGGAATAGCTTTAGGTCTTTCAATTTTATTATTAGGATTTTCTCATTCTTATATATTAAGTATGTTTCTTTTAGTTATTGCAGGTTTTGCTGGCATTATAACTTCAGTTACAACTAATACTAGATTACAAATAATTACTCCAGATAAATATAGAGGAAGGATAATGGGAATTTATATTTTATTAATGGGAGGAACAACACCTATAGGGGCTTTCCTTTTTGGAGAACTTGCTGGTCATTTCAATACAGGTATAGCTTTAATTGTTTTTGGAGGTATAACAGTAGTGTTAATATCTATTATTAAGATAAGTAATAATCATATAGATAATTTTTTGAATATAGAATAAACCTATTATATAAGCTTTATAGCGCATGTGTAAGTGTCAGAGATTTTGATAAATATTATAAGTCGTTATATAATGTCTACTCAGTTACAGGTATATGGAAAATTTAAGGCATACTGACAATATTCAAGAAAAAAAAGACAGATTAATTACTCCGGCTAATATAATGACACTGAGTAGACCTGCATTAGCTTTGTTAGTAGATAAAATGCTTTTAGCAGGAGAAAAACCTATTACGCCTATTATTGCACTTATGGCATTATCAGATATGGATGGTAAAGTTGCAAGATTTTTTGATAAAAATTTTCCAGAATTAAATATTGGAACTACAAAAATAGGAGCTATGGGAGATCAAATTTCTGATACATTGAGCATATTAATAGTTTCATCTGCAGCTTCTTTTGCACCAAGAGTAAGTCCTATGAGTAAAGTTGCAATTCTAAGTATATTAGGACAAGAGGGCATAAAATCTATATGGGCATTAAAATCATCACATAATTATACTAAACTTAGAAAATCAACACATAATTCTAGTGGAGATAAACTAGTGCTCCCTACTTCAAAGAGAGGTAAGAAAGCTATGGCAGAAAAACTTATATCTTTAGTATGTGCTATTGCAACTAATGATACAGATAATGAATTTGTAAAAAGAGGTTTAGAACTTACATCTTTAAGCTTGGCTGGTATGGGAATTTATCATGGTGAAAAAGCTAGAGAGGAGTATAATTCTCAATATAAAGAAATGATGTCTTTATTATCTACAACAGGCGCAGAGGATAGTATTGAGATTTTTGAATAAATAATACAAAACAACCCAACTACTTCTAAATAGTGAGTTGTTTTTTTGTATTAAAAATAGTTATTTAGCAAAAACTGCTCCATAACCATTTGGTGTTGCTAATGCACAAAATTGATGTCCAGTGTCTACATTACCACTACAGGTACTATTGATACCTTGATCCATTATTACTTCATAATTACCCCAAATAGAATAACCTCCTGCTAACCAATATGGACTAGAAGCTCCTGCTGAACCAACCCAAATAATTTTATAATGCCAGACTACTCCGGAACCATTAGGTACTTTACCATTATATTCATTATCTACCCAAGCACCTAAACAGTATTTGGGATTATTATATCCATTTGCATTACAATTATCCCACTGTGCATTCCATTTCATAATAACTTTATCATAAGGATTTCCATCACAATTTGAAGGAGCTTTTAGTGATGCACAAAAACTAGCATTTGTTCCATTAAAAATTCTTGCACCGTAATTATATCCAAATTGATTAAATCCACCTTTTGCAAAAACAGAAACAGCACTTAAAGCTAATACTACAAGACTCAAAGTCCCTCCTATTAAAAGTTTTTTTATATTCATTTCTTATTCACCCCCTTTTAATATATATAATATGCTATTCTTATAAATTACCACTGTCAATAGTGTAGTACTATAAGGCTATATATGGGTAAAATCTATAGTATGAAAAAGTATTTAAATATTTTTTGAAACATTTTTATATAAAATATTGTATTAATATCTAAAGATAACTTTATTATAATATATATTATGAAAAATCAAAAAATAAGGAACATTATTATTTTAATAATTGTAGCTATTATATTTGGAATAATAGGCTATTTAATACCTCATAAAGTATTACATCATAAAGGTAAACGAAATGTAAGTAGTAGTACTATTTCATCTAAAGGAAAAACAAAACCTACTGTATTTATACAAGAAGAAGGTAATATAAGTAATATAACTGCAAAGAGTATCACTATTAATGGTACAAATATAAATATAAATAAAAATACAAAAATATATAGAGGTAATAGTTTAGAGAATGTGAGTACTTTACAAAATGGAGTAACAATAAGTGTTATTGGTCTACATTCTAAAAACGGTATTATAGCTAAATTTATAATAGTAATATAATGAAAATAATAAAAAAAAGTCTTATTGCAAAAATAGTATTAGCAATTATTGTCTTAGGAGTAATATATTTTATATATAACTCTTTTGTAATAACAAAACAAAAAACCATTAAATTATATACAATTAAAACTGGTAGTATAACTCAAAATGTTTCTTCCGTCGGAAATGTAGTTTTTGGTAATATGACAGAGTTAAATTTCCCTATATCTGGAAAACTAGCACAAGTATATGTTAAAGATGGTCAAAATGTACAAATAGGAGAAAAATTAGCAACTTTAGATACAACTATTCTTTCTCAAAATGTTCAAATAGCTCAAAATAATTATGATATAGCTCAACAAAAAATAAATGCTCTTTATGGACAAGCTTCCCAAGATGTACAAAATGCTCAAAATGTTCTAAATCAAGCAGAATCTACTTTAAATGCAGACCAAATAACACTTCAATCTACTTCAACTACATCACCTAATTATTCATCAATACTAGCAAAAGTACAGACTGATAATACTTTAGTGCAAAATGATCAACAAAATCTTGTAAATGCTCAACAAGAACCTCTCTACTATAACCTTGCTCCACTTATAGATGCTAAAAATAATGCATATATAAATTTAGAGCAAGCACAGAATAATCTTTCTCAAGCAACACTTATATCTCCTATTTCAGGAACTGTTATATTTCTTTCTTCTATAGCACCAAATGAGCAAGTAGGTGCTTCTTCTCAAGGAGGTTCTAAAGGAATTTCTTCTGCACAAAGTGGTATATCAAATGTTGCAGGTAATTCATTTATTACTATTGCAGATACATCATCTGCTCAAATATTTGCATATGTGGATGAAAGTTCAATAGCAAGTGTATCTATTGGACAAAATGTAAGTATAACTTTAACTGCTTATCCAAATCAAACATTTAGAGGAGTTGTAACATCAATTGAGCCATCATCTACTATTATACAAAATGTAGTAAATTACGGTGTAACTATAAGTATTCACAATGCTCCTTCTGGAATTAAACTTGGAATGAGTGCGAATGTAAACATAATAACTAAGAGTGCTAATAATGTTTTATTAATACCAAATTCTGCACTAATTTATACAACACAAGGACAACCGTTTGTAATACTTGATCAAAAAGGTCACCAGATAAGAAGATTTGTTAAAACAGGAATTAGTAATATATATTATACACAAATAGTAAGTGGACTTTCTTTAGGAAATAAAATTGTTATAAATGGGAATAGTTCATTCCATATAAAGTCTTCTAGTACAAAAAATATAGGAGGGAAGGCAAAAGGACTGGGTAAACAGTTAGGATTATGATTAAACTAAAAGATATATATAAAATATATGGTGATGTAGAAAATGAAGTTATTGCTCTTAACAATATTAATCTTCAAATAGAATCAGGTGAATATGTAAGTATTATGGGAGCTTCAGGTTCAGGAAAATCATCACTAATGCATATAATGGGACTTTTGGATAAACCCACAAGAGGAGAATATATACTAGACGGAGTAAATACTATAGATATAAAAGAAAGAGAACTTTCATCTGTAAGAAATAAATATATAGGTTTTGTATTCCAAGCATTTAACCTTCTCCCTCGCACTACTGTAATAGAGAATGTTATATTACCTCTTCTGTATAGAGGTGAGAATACTGATATTGCAGAGAAAAAAGCAATGGAAATTCTCAAAAAATTAGGAATAGATAAACGTGCATATTTTAAAACAAATCAAATATCTGGAGGGCAACAACAAAGAGTTGCTATAGCAAGAGCATTAGCGCAAGAACCAACTTTAATATTAGCAGATGAACCTACAGGTAATGTGGATTCAAAATCAACACTAGAAATTATAAAAATTCTACAAGATCTAAATGATGAAGGTCACTCAATAGTAATAGTTACACATGAGGAAGATATAGGAAATAGAGCAAAAAGAAAAATTATGCTTAAAGACGGAGTATTAATTGAAGATAAAATTATAAAACAACAAAGAATATGACATTCAAAAAATTACTTTATACATCTATTCATTCTCTGACTATTAATCTAGGACGAACTATATTATCAGCACTTGGTATTATTATAGGGATAGCTTCTGTTATAGCTTTAATATCTGTTGGTCAGGGTACTCAGTCTAAAATTACTCAAAATATTCAGAATCTTGGATCGAATCTTATTATAGTAACGTCTGGAAATGCTAAAGTTGGTAATGTTAGACAAGGAATAGGAACTGCAAATACTCTTAATCAGAATGATGTAGTAGCACTTAGTTCTCAAAATAATACACCTGATGTTATAGCCATTTCTCCTGTTATTAGTAAATCAGGAGAGCTTATATATAAAAGTCAAAATGCAGTTACATTAATAGAGGGTGTCACTCCATCGGCACAAATAGTAAATAATATTACAATGGAAAAAGGATCTTTTATTACAGAACCTGATATAAAATATAATTTACCTGTAATTGTATTGGGTCCTACTGTTGCAAGTGAGCTTTTTCCAAATTCGAATCCAATGGGAAAATCTGTTACTATTGGAAATAGATCTTTTACTGTAATTGGTATTACTCAATCTAAGGGATCTACAGGAGGTTCTTTTAATCAAGATAATCAAGTTGCAATACCTATTAGTACTGCACAGTCAGAATTATTTGGAAATGTAGGATACAGTTCAATAACATTACAAGCAAGTAGTGCTAGTGTTATGAATGAGGCTACAGCTGAAGTAGAAAATACTTTAATGAGAGTGCAAGGAATTACAAATGTAAATCAAGCTAATTTTAATATTACTAATCAAACTCAGATACTTACAACACTAAATACCATAACAGGGACCTTCACACTTTTACTAGGAGGAATTGCAGGTATATCTCTTATCGTAGGAGGAATAGGAATTATGAATATAATGCTTGTTTCTGTAACAGAAAGAACTAGGGAGATAGGATTAAGAAAAGCTGTTGGTGCAAAAAATAGTGATATATTATATCAATTTTTAGTAGAAGCTATTCTAATAACTATTATAGGAGGATTTATAGGTGTTTTTATTGGAATATTTCTTGATTATGTAGTGGCCTCTTATATAATAAAAGTGCCTTTTATTATATCTTCATTAGCAATTATACTTTCAATTACAGTTTCAATTACAATAGGGCTTATATTTGGTATTTTTCCTGCATATAAAGCTTCAAGATTATCTCCTATTGAAGCTCTTAGATATGAATGAATCTATAAATGTTCAATACTTTATATTTTATTTTTTCTTTTATAAAATTTACTATTAAATAATCCAAAAGCAAGTCTTTTTTCTTTTTTATAAATCATAGGTGTTGCGATACTATTATCACACACAATACATTTTAATTGAGGAATATTTTTTATTGAATATTTTAAAAAATCTTTGAAATGATAAGGATATATTATTCTGTCTATATAGCATCTATATAAGTTTCCTTTACCGTCTTTTTGATAGAATAAAATAGGAGAATTACATGTCATACAATAAATAGTTATCATTTCAGCATTTCCACCTCTAGATTTCCTATATGAATCCATTATCATATCTCTTTTACTGATAGTAGGAGGATTCCAATTTATATTATTCATAAAAAAAATATTTATTTTTGATTATTTTTTATTTGTTCTAATTCTTCAAGAAGTTTTTCGTTATGCATTTCTATCTTATACATTTGTTCTGCTAAAAGTTGAGAATGTCTATTTTGTAAATTTTGACCAACAAGAATAATAGGAAGAAGTACTAATTGAAGAAATATAGTAGATGTCCATAAAACGTACTGTAGTGGAGTAGCACCTTTAAATGGGAATCCTGCAAATGCGATTATTGCAAATATAAATGCACAATACATTGTACCTACTATAGTGGTAATAAATAAAGCTATCTTATCAAGATGTGTTAGAGAATCTTTGTGTGTTTGATTTATATTTTTAGCCATTTAAATTATTATAATACAATTAATCTATTTTAAAAGAAGTAGGTGGTATATATGCTTTTGTATCACCAATACTTTGAATTATAAATGAGCTGGTATATTTCTTCCCATTTATTGCAGAACCTTGAGCTCCTATATATTCAGATAACATATAACCTTTATTAGATATACAAGAAGATGCTACTTCATTTAATAAACCTCCATTACTAGGTGATTTGAATATCCATAAATGACCTTTAACTCCTGCAATTGTACAAGATTTTCCTTCTTGCAATTTTATTCCATAAACATTTTTGTATCCTATGAATTGTTCAGCACTAGAAATATATGGGGAATGTGCATAATTATTTAAAGCTTCATTTTGTCTATACCAAGTATTAGCAAGTTTTGTGTATATATAACCATTTACATGATATTCCTGAAAAGGTTTCTGTAAACTCCAATTATTTTTTGAATATACTACTCCTGTCATTGTTAATGAATTATCTGTAAAACTAAAAGTATAATTTTTTAATGATGTAAGTTTCGATAAATTTAATATTGGATTTTGTCCTATTAAAGATGTTTTTACCTTTGTTGATGTTAGATTTTTTGAGGGTATATTATTTTTTTTAGGAAATATGAAATAAATAATTGTAATAACAATTATAACAAGTAGAGTGTATATAATGTTTTTTGAGTATTTCATTTTTGTATTATATATCCCTATTAATATTTTTTATATAGATAGATTAATTAAATCTTTGTTACTATATTTTTTACGCTTGATTTTTGTCCATGAAATTTCATTATTATTCATCCAAGGACAAATATTTCTTGTCCAATCTAAATAATCTCCATACATTCCAGATATAGGATCCTTTCTAGAATACTGTAATATATGAGTATTATAGATTTTTAAAGAAGGGTTTTCATCCGCTATGATAAAATCTTTATCATTTATATATTCAAGTTCTGCTCTTATAGCCCACATGAATTCTCCATGAGTAACTACTATAACTCTCATACCATCACACTCTCTGTGTAATGTATCAAAAAAATCTCTAACTCTTTGTCTTACATCTGCTATAGATTCTCCTCCAGGAGGTCTCCAATATAAACGATCAACTCTTTTTATTATTGCATTTTGAGGATATATATCTCTAAACTCTGAGTGTGGAAGTGTTCCTATATCTCCCCAATCTCTTTCTCGAAGTCGTTGATCTATTCTCCACTCAGCATTAGGTAATCCTAATAAGCCTGCAGTTTCACATGTTCTGGAAAAAGGAGAGACATAGTATCTATCAAATTTATTGCTTATATTTTTCAGTATCCATTTTCCTGTAATTTTTGACTGTTTCTGTCCTTCTTCTGTTAATTTCCAACGATGTGCAGGTTTCTCTCTAAATTCAGAAGTATATAACCCATCATTACCTTCCCTAGATTTCTCTACAGCTAAGTTTCCTTCAGAATGTCCATGTCTTACTAAGACTAATTCATTTGGCATTGCCATAATAACTATATTGTAACATAGGAATTATTTATTTTATATAAATATTCTTTTTTTGAAAGTGTTAAATTCTTCTGAATTTTCAACCCAAGGAACTGTGTTTATTAAATCTATTAGAGTAAACCATTTTGTATAAAAAACTTTTCTTTCTTCATCTATCTTTTCATTAACATTTAGTTCTAATTCTGTACTAAATTTATCTAATTTAGTAAATAGTCTTAATTGTAAATATACATCCATTTTATTTATTGTAGGATTGAATTCTTCTACTCGATAGTATCCAAAAAATTTAGGAATAGTATGTTCTAAATTTAAACCTGTTTCCTCTTTTATTTCTCTATAGCAGGTTTCCAGTATTGTCTCATTTTTTTCAGGATGTCCTCCTGGAAATTGCCAATATTTATTATCTTTAGAAACTAAAGGTAATAAATTATTTTTAGATATAATCCAGCAATATACTTGTTTGTATAATAAATTTTCATGCTCTATAAGTATTTTATCAGAACTATACCATTCCATTTTAACTTCATTCATAATTACTTATAGTGATGTTTATTATAATCTTCTAAAAATATTAATGTTATTAAATTTAAGATTATTTATAAAATTTATTGTTTTGTTTGTAATTTATTTGTTTTTTCTAAATAAAGTAATATTGCTTCTTGAATATTTTTTCATATTCTTTATAACTTTATATCTTTTATAAAATAATTAATAGCATACATTATAGAAGTTTGTTAAAAAGATAACAATATAATTAATAAGTTCTCTTTTTTAAGATTGATATAGTACTAATTTTGTAATATTTTAACAGTTTTTAGTTTGTTGTATTTTGTATTAATTTATTGTATATTCGTATTTAAATTTATGTATAAAATATTTAAATATGTCATTATTTAATCCAATACAAGCACAATTTATATCTAGACCTGATAATAGTAAGGATCAGATAGTATATAAGTATCTTGATAATAATATAAGGATGCTTTCAGTATTAACTGTACAACCTGATGAAGTATGTTTATTTATAAAACAAGGTGTAGTAGCAGGAATAATAGAGCAAGGGCAACACAAATTAGATGGAGCAAATATACCATTTTTAGGGGGTTTGATTGATTCTGCAACTGGAGGGAATGTTTTAGTATCTGATGTATATTTTGTTTCTATAAGAGAATTTCCTAATTTTAATTTTGGAGGATTTTTAGATAATGTAATAGACCCTGATACTACACTAGCTGTTGGACTTAGAGTTTTTGGAGAATTTGCACTTAAAGTAAATGATCCATCTAAATTAATACTTAATCTTGTGGGTACTCAGAACTTAATTTCTAATGATGAAATATCAAATTGGAGTCAAGATCAACTCCTTAAAGCTACAAGAGAAATAATATCTAATCATATAACTAATGATAAATGGGATATTCTAGGTATTGCATCTAAAACAGAAGATCTTTCTTCTGAAATTATTCCAAAGACAGCAGAGTTCCTTCTAAATTATGGAATAGAAATATCTCAGTTAGGAAATTTAACAGTTACTCTAAAACCTGAAGATGAAACAACTCTAAAAGAAATGAGAAGAAATATTGCATACAATAATAATCCTAATCTTGCAGATACTGCAATAAAGTTAGGAGCAGCAACAGGTTTAGAAAATTCATCAGGTAATGCATCTGTTGCAGGAGCAGGAATTGCTGCAGGAATAGGTTTTGGGATGATGAATAATATGATGAATCAAAATAATACTGCACAACAACAATCAATGATTGTATGTAAAAATTGTCAAACACAGAATCTTGCAACTGCAAAATTTTGTTCTAATTGTGGATCTAGTCTATCATGAATAAATATGTATCTTTAATAAGATTTGGAGGAGGAGGTAGTTTTTCGTCTGGAGGTTTTTCATCAGGAGGAGGATTATCCTCTGGAGGAGGGTATTATGGTGGATACTATGGTACTACTAGTGGAACTACTACTCATATGTCAACTTTAGGAGCAATAATATTTATTGTTGTATTTGTTTTAATAATAATTATGGTACTTATTCTAAGAAAAAAGAATATTGCATCAGGAATTACAACAGGAATAAGTGGAATACAGAATGGATCAGCGATGGGTATTCCTTTTTTTCAAGAAGCGAACATAACTCAGTTAACAGAAATTGATTCTAATTTTTCAAAACAAAGATTTTTAGATCATGTACAAAGTTTATTTTTTAAATTTCAACAAGCTTGGACTGCTTCAAATATAACTCCTGTTCAAGCTTATCTTACTGAAAGTATGTATACAAGATTACAAACTCAGATTTCAGAATTAATACAAAAAAATGAGCAAGATGTTTTAGAAAATATAGCTATTGGAGGTTTGAAGATAGTTAAATGTAGTATCGATAATAACTTCGAATATCTTACTGTACAGATAGATGCATCAATGAAAGATTATGATGTAAATAAAGATACAGGAAAGGTTGTTAGTGGAAACAAGTTTATAAATGGAAGATTCACTGAATATTGGGAGTTTATTAGATCAAAAAGTGTATTATCTGATTATTCTAAAGGTTTTCTTGCACAAACTTGTCCTAATTGTGGAGCACCTATAGACATCAATGAATTTGGTGAATGTAAATACTGTAAAGCTAAAGTAATTTCAGGAAATTTTGATTGGGTATTAGATAATATATTTCAACAAGGAGAATTTCAAGTATAAAATTGGGTTTTTTGAAACTAAGAAGTTACTGTAGTCATATGTTACCAAATTGGCTGGGTATCGTGGATGATGTCAGAAACCTAATTATCAATTTATATCATACTTATGTACTTACTCTTCAATCTCCTATCTTCTCTATATGAAATAGTAATTTTAATAATTTCTTGCATTCATAAAATCTTATTTAATTATTAAGACCTCTCCATCCCTATAGGCTTTAAACAGGATTTTATTATCAATACAATACTGAATTCCTTTATCAATACTTTCAGATTCAGGGTGGTTAGATTTATAATGTGGTTCAAATGTAAAGTTTAGTATTCCTATTCCTTCCCATATTTGTTCTTTAATTTCTGGATATGGCATATCTATAGTATCATCGGTAATTTCATAAGGCTTCATAGAAGGAGTAAGAACACATACTCCAGCACTATATGCAATATATACAAAATCAGTCTTATTTTTCGATATTTCAGATATGATTTTATCAAATCCACTTAGATACATCGATTGTCTTAGAATAAAAGAATTTCCTCCACTAACATACACTCCTGATAACTTTTCCAATTTAAGACTAAGGTCTAATTCTTTTCCAAAAAAATTTTTTAAATCTAGTAATTCAACTTCTGCTCCTAAACTTTTTAAATCTTCCATATCTTTATCAGTATGTAATTTCTTTCTTACAGGATCAGATGATGTAAAATCTAAAGCATTAGGAATATATCCAAATTTTTTAGAGGTATTATCAATTAATTCCTTTAATATATTTGTCTCATTTCCTAACTTATATGAAGAAAGATAATATTTCATACTTTAGATTATATAACAAAAGTTTAATTTATTCTATCATAATATATTTTCACGATTAATAGGTAGAGTTACTCTCTCCTAATGGACAAATACTACATCCCCTTTTGTCTTAGATGGATTATATCCCTTTTAGACTATTTTCAGTATAAATGGATGATGTCAGAACCCTTATTAAGTTAGATATAATGAAAAAAATAATATAATTATTTGAAAAAATCTTTTTCATCAATCCCTGATTGTTTAATAATACTCTTTACTGTTCCTGATTTTATTTCTTTATGATGAGGA
>JAJYFR010000004.1 GCA_021785355.1 bacterium | reverse complement strand
TAAAATTTACAAAGATTTGAAAAAAGAATACACGGAATATTTATTGATAATGTTTAGCTTGTGACATAAACATTTTATTGTAAAATTTATTATTTTTCATAAGATACTCATGATTACCCATACTATCCTGAGTTCGCCAAAAAATAGGGACGTATTTAGTAGAATGTTGTACTAGAGGTATAAATTGATATGATGTGATAAAATAGCGTACTAGAGTATCATCATGTTGAAAGTAAGGACTACTAAAATATCTTCTGGAAACACTGCTGTTCAGGTTGTTAATAATGCTGATCACAAGACATATATCATTAAACATATTGGTACTGGGAAGAACCTTCAAGAGATTGAAGATCTTAAAAAGATTGGGTCTCAATATATTGATAATCTCAGAACAAGTTCTGGAGAAATCTCTTTTTTTAAAGATGAAAATCCTTTGATGTTTTTAGAAGAGGTAATATCTAACCTTTCTATTAAAGAATCTTTTCATACTTTTGCTCATGAATTCCTCGATCATGTTTACAAACTCAATGGATTTGATAATCTTGAGAATAGAGTACTTAAAGATCTTTCTATTATGAGGATCATTGAACCTGTATCAAAGATAGACTCTATTAGGTTAATGCATCGCTACTTCAATATTAACTATTCTGAAGGTACTTTAAATAGAGCTTTATCTAAAATTATTACTCAGAAATCTGAGATTGAAGAGATTGCCGTAGAGTATGCTAAGAAAAACCTTAACTTTGATTTCTCTTTGGTATTCTATGATGTTACTAACCTATACTTTGAATCTTTTAAATCAGATGAATTTAGAAAGCCTGGGTTCAACAAAGATGGGAAATCTCAACAACCTCAAGTTGCAATAGGATTGGTTGTAAACTCTGATGGATATCCAATATCAATAGAGATCTTTGAAGGTAACAAGTTTGAAGGACATACTTTCATACCTGTAATATTAGCTTTAAAGGAGAAATACAACATTAATACTCTCACCGTAGTAGCTGATGCTGCTATGCTATCTTACGATAATATGAAAGCTTTAGAAGAGAATGGACTGTCATTCATAGTAGGTGCAAGGCTTTCTAAGGTTGACAGTAAGGTATTAGAATCAATAGCAGCAAAACTTAACAAGGAAGAAGGTAAATATATATCAACTGATACAAAGTATGGAACACTAGTTACTGATTACTCACGAAAGAGAGCACAAAAAGATAAATCAGATAGGAATAAACAGATTAGAAAAGCTCAGACACACATACAGTATCCATCAAAAAATAGAAGACCTAGATTTGTTAAACAAATAAGTAAAACTGCGCTAGAGATAAATACTGAATTAATAGAAGCAGATGAGCTTAAAGAGGGTATCAAAGGATATTACACTAATCTTGTAGATATCAATCCTCAATTAATAGTATCAAGATATCATGATTTATGGCATGTAGAGAAATCATTTAGGATTGCAAAAGGTGATCTTAAGGCAAGGCCAATATACCACAGGAAAAAAGATATGATACTCTCTCATATATTAATAGTATTTGTATCCTTATGTATGTCTAAATCCCTAGAACTTCAAACAGGATACTCTATTAAAAGAATTAAAGATGAGATATGGGATATTTTAGATGTAAATATTACAGATAGTAATACACACAGAATATTTACTAAAAGAACTCTATTCCCAGATTCTGAAGTATTTTCTAGATTATTACAAACATTCAATTCGTGATGGCATACTAATTGGCGAACTCAGGAAAGAAATTTCTGAAGTTATAATTGAGGTTTTAAAAGAAAAATAGAGATATAATTTATACTTATAACCATTAAGGTTCAATTCTTTTAATATTGTATTTTTCAACAATATTGTAAAGGATACTCGCAAACAGACAAAAGAAGCATATAAAGATAAAATAAAATTTACAAAGATTTGAAAAAAGAATACACGGAATATTTATTGATAATGTTTAGCTTGTGACATAAACATTTTATTGTAAAATTTATTATTTTTCATAAGATACTCATGATTACCCATACTATCTATCTTTCCATCTTTCATAAGTATTATATTGTCTGCATTTTTAACTGTTGAAAACTTATGCGAAACTATAAGAGTTGTTGAATTATTTATGTTTTTATATATATTATTAAATATTTTTTCTTCTGATAAACTATCTAGAGCAGATGTAGGTTCATCTAATATTATAAATTTCGGATTACGGAATAAAGCTCTTGCTATGCCAATTTTCTGTTTTTGTCCTCCTGACAAATTAACTCCTTTTTGGAGATCTGTATGAAGCAAAGATTGATATTGGTGAGGTAATTTATCTATCTCATTATCTATATCAGCTTTATTAGCTGCTTGTTTAATTAATTCAATATTATTAATATCTTTAATATTAGAAAGAGCAATATTCTCTCTTATAGAAAACCAAAACAAAGAATATTCTTGAAATAATACCCCCCAAAGATCATAATAACTTTTCAGATCTATATCCTGTATATTTATACTGTTAATAAGTATCTCTCCTCTATTTACATCATAAAATCTTGCAAGTAATTTTATTAATGTACTTTTTCCAACCCCATTTCTTCCTACTATAGCAACTTTCTCTCCTTTATTAATTTTAAAAGATATATTTTTCAAAATATATCTTTCTGTATTAGGATATTTAAAAGACACATTCCTAAATTCTATCTCAGGTGAAGAAAAATCTATTAAAATTGGATCCCTTTTTTCTTGAATAAGATTTGGAATTTCTAGAAAATCTCTATAATCTTCTATATATTTCATATCTGAAATTAAAAGAGATGTATGATGACCAAGAGTTTTCAAATTATCAATTATAGTACTTAAATTTAATATATAAAAAGAGTACAAACCTATGGATATACTACCTATTAAAGTTTGTTGTATTATCCATATCTGAATAACTCCAAAGATAATACCATCAATAATATAAGAAAAAGATAATAATTTAGTTCTATCTTTTAATTTTGATATAGCAGTTTTTTGAAAATTTTCATTTACATTTTTATATTTATCAATAATATAATTGAAAATATTATAAACTTTAGATTCTTTATATGTACTGACATCTTGTAGAGATAAATTCGCTTTCCAGCTAATAATTTTATCTTCTCCTTTTGAAAACCAAAGTGAATATACCTCATTTCCATATTTTCTATCAATTAGAAAATTAATAATAATAGGAATTAATATTAATAATATAAATATAGGATCTAAAATAAAAAATATTCCACCTATAGTTACTAATCCTATTAACTGAGCTAGTACAGAAGGAAGTGATACTACAATACTATACCTAATAGCATTTCCCATATTTTCTCTTATTTTTGTAGATAAAAGATTTATATCTTGATTTTCTCTATGTTCTAAATCTAAGGAAGAAAGTTTCTCTAAAAATTTTGAAACTTGAACTATTTCCCACTTATAGTTTATTCTCGAAATAAAATAAGAATTTAATTCATAAATTATATTCTGCAAAACTCTTAATAATAAACCTAAGATTATTAAAAAAATTATCTGAAATGTTAAAACTTTACTGTGAATTATTAATGCGTGTATTAATAAATTTACTATAATAGCAAGAATAAATGTTGTCAGTATTGGAATAATTATATTTAATATATTTGTGATAATGAGAAGACTATAGAATAAAGGAGTTGTCTCAAATCCTAATTTAATACTCCACCATAATATATTATTCTTTTTCTTTCTCATATCTCAAACAATTATATAAGAAAAAATATTATTTATATATATAGTGAAAAATATTTAGATTTAATTTTTAAGTATTGCTATTTTTTCTAATATATTTTTAATATTAGACTCTTTTGATTTAAAAAATAATACTCCATCTTCAGATTTTACATCATCAAAAAATTTAGATAGATTTTCTATTTTTATAATATCCTTAAAATCTTTTATATAAAATTTATTATATACATCTCCCTTTATAACAATACAGGTTAAAACTGCATCTTTTATATAAATATCAGTTAAATAAGAAGGATACATTTGCGTATTCTCTATTATAGAATATATATATTTCTCTTTTTTATAAACATACTCTTCTACATTTTCTAAAATATGAGCTTTGGCTTTAAGATCTATTAGTGAATTAGGAGAAGATACTTCTACTAGAGCTTTATTCATAATTCCTCCATTTTTAGTCAAAAAAGATATGTTTTCAAATGTCTTTTGAGATATATTTGCTATCGAAAGATTCTCCGTATTAGAAAGAATGCTCATTAGTATTAATTGACATTCTTTATGAGAAAGGAGAGTTCTTGTACTATTAATGATATCTAAAATAATCTCTGAGGTTGAAGATACTTCATTAGAGAGTATATTTAAGTCTCCAAATCTTAAATTGGTAGCATGAGAATCTATATTGATAATTTTAATTCTTGATTCAAAATCATCTTTATATATCTTATATAAATCCCCTACAAAATTAATTTTTTCAACATCTATTGTAAAAACAAGATCATAATTAAACTGAGATTTATCTAAATTAAAACTATTTGTATCCAATGCTCCTGATTTTAAAGATATATGGAAATTAAAAAGATTATCTTCTGTATCATACCTCACTTTGTCTATCACTCCATCTTGCTTCTTTATTGATAAAGTATATTCTCTTAAAATATCCTTTATTATATTTTCTTTTTCTAACATAGAATAATTAAACAGAAAATCGTATCTTTCTTGTATTGATGGTATATAAATACTGATATCTTTATCAAAGTTTAAAGATAAATAATGCCACATTAAAAAAACAGAAGATATACTGTCTATTGTAGGCCTAGTACTAGAAACTAATAATATTTTATCAGCTTTATTTACTAATTTATTTAATTTTTCTAAACTATCATTTCCCATAAATTATTATGAGAGGCAGATTGTTAATTAATTTTTTTCTATTCTATAAGAAATAACTGTATCCCCTTTCTCTACTGTGAAATTAGGGGCTATTATTATACCACATTCCATACCTACAGAGACTTCTTTCACTTCATTCTTTAGATTTCTAAGAGATACTATCTTTGAATCAAAAAGTTCATCTCCTTTTCTTAATATCTTACATCTACTGTTTAATACCATTTTTCCTTCGAATACTAAGGACCCCAAAACTGTACTCTTATTAGATAAGATAAATATTTCCTTAATCTCTGCTTTACCATTCTCTATCTCTACATAACTAGGTGGAATAAGGGATTCAGCTGCATCTTTAACATCATCTACTAATCTATAAATAATGTCATATATCATAATAATGATATGCATATTTGAAGCAAGTTTCTTTATTCTTGAAGATTGAGAAATATTAAAACCAATAATTATAGATCTAGTACTTTTAGCAATATTTAAATCTTCATCAGTTAAATCTCCAAGATCTTTTTTAAAAATTTTTATTTTTATTTCTTCTAATTCTATTTTTTCTAAAGCAGTAACTATTGCGTCTAAAGAACCTTTAGTATCTGCTTTAAGGATTATTGATAACATTTTTACTTCTTCTTTTGGAAATAAAAATGAATCTCTATCTTCCTCTTCAAACTTACCTAAATCTAATTTTTCTTTATTTATATCTAATTTAATCTTATCCTTAGAGAAAACAATTTTTTCTCCTACATCTAAAAATAAACTTTGACCAAAAATATATACAGGAGTAGAAACACCTGCTTCTTTTAAAGATTCAGATTTATCATTCTTGATAGATCTTACCTTTCCTAGCTCTCCTCTCTTTAAAGAAAATATATTATCCCCTTGAGATAATGTGCCATCCTCTACTATACACAAGCTTATATTCCCTACATGAGGATCTTTGAATGACTCTAATACTACCAATGAATTTCTTTCAGAAGGAGTATATATATTGTCTAACATATCGTACTGCAATAATATTAGATCTAAAAGGTCATTTACACCTTTTTTAGTCTTTGCAGAAACTTCCACGGAAAGAACTTTACCTCCAAATTCTTCTAAAAAAATACCTTCTCTTCCTAAATCTGATTTTATTTTAGCTAAATTATTAGAAGGTAAATCTATTTTATTAAAAACAACTATTACATTTAAATTATTTTCCTTAATTATTTCTATAACTTCTTTAGTTTGAGGCATTATACCATCATCAACGGCTATAATTAACAAAACAATATCTGTCATTAATACTCCACTTTGTCTCATATTAGAAAATAGTTCATGACCTGGAGTATCTATAAATGTAATATGTCTACTGTCATGTACTACATCAAATGCAGTAATATTCTGAGTTATACCTCCAACTTCTTTATTTGCAACAAAACTGCCCCTAATAGAATCTAATAGAGAGGTTTTTCCATGATCTACGTGACCCATTACAGTTACAACAGGAGGTCTTTTTAATTGTGTATCTACTTTTTTTACCATATATACCTCGTAGTATAACACTCAAAATGCTTAAAATAAAGGATAAATAAGATTTTATTATTCTTCGGATTTTTCTTCTGGTACTAAAACTTCTTCTTTAGGAACACTCTCATCTGCTGCTATATCTATATTCCAACCAGTAAGTTTTGCTGCTAATCTAACATTTTGACCATCTTTTCCAATAGCTAAAGATAATTGATCTTCTGAAACCATCACTGTTACATGCTTTTCTTGTTCATCAAAAGATATATCTATAGGTTTTGCTGGAGAAAGAGCATTTTTTATATACTTTTCCTGATCTTCATCCCATTGTATAATGTCAATTTTTTCACTACCTAATTCATTTGTCATAGCTATTATTCTCATCCCTCTCTGTCCGACACATGCGCCTATAGGATCTACACCTTGAGTATCTGAAAATACTGCAACCTTAGTTCTAGATCCAGCTTCTCTTGCAATATCTTTAATCTCAACAGTACCTGTTGAAATTTCAGGAACCTCATTTTCAAACAAAGCCTTAATGAAAAGATCTGAAGATCTTGATACTACAAGTTTTCTTCCTCCTAGAGGAAACTCTTGAATTTCTTTTAAATATACTTTTATCTTCATTCCTGGTCTTAATAATTCACCATAAATTTGTTCTTGCTGAGGCATAATAGCTGAGATTTTTCCTACCTCTATTACAACATTCTGCCCATCAAACCTTTGAACTATACCCATTTCTAATGTACCTATTCTTTTTTCTATTTGAGACAAAAGAGTTTCTCTCTCAGTTTCAGATACTTTTTGCAAAATAACTTGCTTTGCAGCTTGAGATGCGATTCTTCCAAAATCTTTAGGTGTACTATCTTTACCGTTTACAATTATTATAAACTTCCCATCTTCCTCAGATATCTTTGCTTCAACAATATCTTCTTCATTATAGTCATAATCTTTTTTATATGCAGCAACTAATGCCTCATTTACAGCATTAATTACATCCTCTGTTTCTATTCCTCTCTCTGAAGCTATTTGGTGTATAGCTAACAAAAAATCCGACTGTGCAGCCATTATCTTATTTTAATAATCTAAATTTAGTTTAAAGTATAACATATTTATAAACTCCTGTAAAAATTTTTTATTTTAAATTTAATGCAGAATTTGATATATTATAGCTTATGGATATAAAAGAAAATTTAATTTTCCAAGTAAAACAAATAATATTTGGAGTCCAAGATGGCCTAGTAACTACAATAATTCTTACGACAACACTCTCCGCTGTATCTACTAACTCAATATTGATTCTTTCTGCACTAACTGCAGGAATTGGAGGTGCAATATCAATGGCAACAGGAACATATCTTGGATCAAAATCACAAAAAGAAGTATTAGAAATAAAAACTGAAGATGAAAATATTAAAGAAAAAGCCGGAAGTCTTATATCAAAGAATTTAAAGGATCAAGGAGTAGAGAAATCTGATTTGGATAACATGGTTCAAATACTTTCAAAATATCCTGATATAGAAAAAGGTATTGCTTCAACTTTAATATTAGGGGAAGATATTGAAAAAACCATAAGACCCAAAACTGATGCAGTATTTATGGGAATATCTTTCCTTATAGGAGCACTTATACCAACAATACCCTACATATTTTTAAAAACAAATATTGCCGTAATATTTTCTATATTGCTAGTTGCTATATCATTATTTTTTATAGGTTTCTTTAAAGCTGCAGATAGAAAAGAAGATAGAATAAAGAATGCTTTAGAGATTCTCATAATTGGAATGATAGCTGCTATACTAGGATATTATATAGGACAAATAGTGAAATGATAGATGATATAAAAAATTTAAAAGAAAAAATTGAAAGTATATATATACCGCCTGTCCTTAAAGAAAATATAGAGGCTTTAATTTCAAGATTAGACAGAGCTTCTAAATTCCAAAGCTATTCCTCAGATTATGAAGTTATATCTAAATATATAGATACCATAACAAAAGTACCTTGGAATAAAAGTACTTCTGATAATTTAGATATAGGAAATGCAAAACAAATTTTAGATAAAAATCATTATGGAATAATAGATGTTAAAGAAAGAATATTAGAATACCTATCTTCTATGAATTTTAACAAAGAACAACCAGCTCCAATTTTATGCTTTGTTGGTCTACAAGGTATAGGAAAAACAACAATTGCAAGATCTATTGCAGAAGCATTAAATAGAAAATTTGTAAGAATTCCTTTGGGAGGACTTTCTTCTGTATTAGAAATTAGAGGTCAATCAAAAGTAAATCCTGATGCAGAACCAGGATATATTGTTAAGGCTTTAATAAAAGCAGGCAGTAATAATCCTGTTATTCTTCTTGATGAATTTGATAAAATATCTGACGATGGTTCAGTCAGATCATCTATTATGGCAACTTTTTTAGAAATATTAGACCCTGAACAAAATAATTCTTTCTCAGATCACTATATTGATTATCCAATTGACCTTTCAAAAGTAATGTTTATTCTGACTGCAAATAATTTGGGCACAATATCATCAGCCTTACTCGATAGATTAGAAATTATAAGATTTTCTTCATATACAGATGAAGAAAAATTAAGAATAGCAAAAGACTATATAATGCCAAAAGTTTATAAAAATATTGGTTTAAATAATAAACAACTCATAATAGATGATGATGTTTGGTCTGATATTATAAGACCTTTAGGTTATGAAGCTGGAATAAGAGAATTAGAAAGAATCTTAATGAATATAGCAAGAAAAGTTGCAAAGAAAATATTAACAGAACATGTAGATACAGTAACTATTAACACAGAGAATTTAAAAAATTTCTTACCTATTGGATATTAATGGATAGTATAAGAAATGAAATTATAAATTGCACAAAATGTAATTTATGTAAAACAAGAAATAATGCTGTTCCAGGAGAAGGAAGTCTTAAGGCTAAAATAATGTTTATAGGAGAAGCCCCTGGAGCAAATGAGGATAGAGATGGTATTCCTTTTTGTGGAAGATCTGGTTCTCTACTAAACTCAATGCTTGAAAGTATAGAACTTACAAGAAAAGATGTGTTTATAACAAATATTGTAAAATGTAGACCACCTGAAAATAGAGATCCTAATGAAATAGAAATAGAGAGATGTTCCCCTTTTTTAAAATTACAATTTGATATTATAAAACCAAAAATAATTTGTACTCTAGGTAGATTATCTATGAGTCTTTTTTTTAAAGATAAAAAAATATCTGAGATACATGGAAAAAAATTTAAACTTTCTCAATATACAGTAATACCTATGTATCATCCTGCAGTAGGATTATATAATCCTAATATGAAAAAAATTCTTTTTGAAGATTTTTTAATGCTTAAAAATCTATAATTTCATTAATTCTTGATATAAAGCTCTCTCCTTATAGCTGATTTTTTTAGGAATATTAACCTTTATCTTGACTATATAATCACCCACTCTACTACCATGTAAAGAAGGCACCCCTTTATTTTTAATTTTAAATCTTTCTCCATCCTGTACCCCTGCAGGAATTTTTAATTTTACAGTATCATAAATAGTTTTTACATCTACTACTCCTCCTAATACTGCAGTAGGGATATCTATATTAAGAGTTCCTAGAAGATCATTCCCTTCTCTTTTATATTCCTTATCTTCTAAAATCTTTATGTTTAAATATAAATCACCACTCTTTTCTCCATTTAACCCCGCAGATCCAGATCCTGCAAATTTTAAAACAGTATCATTGCTAGCACCTTGAGGTATTTTTATTTTCATCTTCTTTAACTCTTTTATCCTACCTGAACCAATACAATGATTACACTTATCTTTTATTACCTTCCCTGAACCTTTACAAGTAGGACAAATGCTTTCCATAGATATATTTCCAATAAAACTTTGAGTTACTCTTTGCACTTTTCCTAAACCCTTACAAGTATTGCAAGTATCTACTTTTCCAGATTTGGATCCTGTACCATTACAGTAACTACACTTACTCATTGCATAAAAAGATATATCTTTTTCTGTAGGAAAAATTACATCTTTTAAATTAACTTCTAAAATAAGCTCTATATCTTCACCTGAATTACTTCTACTTCTTTGCTCAGAAGAATTTCCTGAAAAATTAAAATTTGAACCAAAAAAATCTGAAAAAATATCTTCAAATCCCCCAAAATTTGCTCCCCCGAAATCAGCACCAGAAAAACCTTGCCCACCTCCGGAAGAAAAATCTGCATTACCAAATTGATCGTAGTTACGCCTTTTAACTGGGTCTGAAAGTACAGAATAAGCTTCATTTATTTCTTTAAATTTTTTATCAGCATCTGAGGCTTTATTCTTATCTGGATGATATTCCCCAGCAAGCTTTCTATATGCTCTTTTTATCTCTTTCTCGTCAGCATCTTTAGAGATACCTAATATTTCATAATAATCACTCATAGTAGTTAGATTTTAGCATATAAGTCAATATTCTGATAGCTTAATAATAAGTGCTATAATATATTTATGCAGAGGTATATGTATGTAAAAAAAATAAATAGTAAGCCTATATTACATAAAAAGAAAAAATTTGTAAAAAAAAAGAAGTTTAAACTTAATTATGGATCAATATTCCTCTTTGTAATGGGAGGATTATTTATATCAATAGCACTATCGCCTCTGATCAATTATTATATTGATCAAAATTTATTTCATGAATATAAAACAAAAATTATAAAATCAGACCCTTCTGCTCAATATTTTTCAAAAATAATAGAGGCTACAGATATGAGTTCTCATAATACATACAATGGATACTTTTACCTATCCATACCTTCAATTAATTTAAAAAATATTCCTGTAAAAGCAGGTGTTGATGGTTTTAGTACACAAGCATATGAAAAAGTTCTTGTTAATTCTGTTGCTCAAATGAAAGGTACTGCACTTCCTGGAGAAATTGGAAATACATACATATATGGACATTCAGCACCTCAATGGTTTGCCGACCTTTATCCTAATTCTTTCTTGGGAATATTTACAAATATATTACAATTAAAAACTGGAGATATTATTATTACCAAATTTAAAGGTATAATATATAAATATAAAGTATTTGCAACAAAAGTTGTATCACCTACAGATGTATCAGTTCTATATTCTCCTCCAAAAGATAGATATTTAACACTAATGACATGTATTCCTCCTGGAATAGGGACTCAACGGTTTATAGTGACAGCTTCATTGATTCAATAATATTGACTTTCATACATTTTGTATTTACTATATATTCATATGTTAAATAAAATAAATGTAAAATATATTTTTCTTTTATTAGTAAGTTTAATTTTATTGTTATATTTTTTTAGCATAAGAAATGTTTTTGCACAAACACCTACACTAAAAACTGAGGTAAATAAAGGAATAACAGAATTAAAGACAAATTCACAAGATCTTAAATTTGAAAATGAAGTTACTAAAGGAGAAATTCAATCGGCAGGAAAAGATAAAAAGGATAAAGCAGAAATAAAAGTTCCTGAAATAAATGTAGAAAAAGAGATAGAAACTGAAAATTCAAAAACTACTAAGGATAAAACTGCTTCCACTGATAAGAAAAGTTCAAGTAGTAAAGGTAATTAATTATGAAGAATAAAAGACTTACAACTGCAGTAATAATAGTGCTTTTAGGTATAGCTTTAATATTATTCTTAAATAAAAATACTCCTACAAATAATAAAGCATCTTCTTTATCTGTATCCAAAGCATTTTTTGCAAAAAATATATCAAGCAATGGACAACCTTTGTCTATAACAAAAGCTTTCAATCATTCAATTGATAGAAATATTTATTTATTTTTAAAAATAAATAATTTGACTAAAAACACCCAAATATCTTATATTAGGTATTACAATAATTATTATATAGATAGTTATTCTATAAAACCTAACATTACAACAGGATATGTATATTTTAATTGGGATAAAACTCATAACTTAGATTATCCTAAAGGAACATATAGCATAAAGATATATATTAATAATATATATCAGAAAACAGTAAGTTATACCGTAAATTAATGAAAAAATTTTCAAAAAAAACAATATATCTTATATTACTATACTTGATTATGCTTGTTATCGTTGGATTAATAATAAGTAAATCTTATAAAGCTAATATATATATATCAAAAATAAAATCTACAGAAAGTATTATAAAAGCTCAAAAAGCAAAGCAACAAGCAATACTTGCTTCAACTCCACTTGGAGGAGACATTTATATTTGTGATTCTAAAAATAATAGAATAATAGAAGTTAACCCTCAAAAACAAATTATATGGCAAATGGATGGGATAAAAGATCCTGATGACGTTCAAGTCTATGCTCCTAACAGATTATTAGTTAATGAAGAAGATTATAGTAAAGTTATTGAGATAAATACTCAGACAAAAAGTATAGTTTGGCAATATGGACACTTAGGTGTACCAGGAGCACAAACAGGATATTTAGGTAAATATGTAGATGATTCATTTAGACTACCTAACGGAAATACTGTAATTACAGATGATGCTAATATGAGAGTTATTGCTGTTAATAAAGCAGGTAAAGTAGTTTGGCAATATGGACATACTGGTCTTCCTGGTACTCAAGCAGGATACCTAGATGCACCAAATGATGCTATGCCTCTACCAAATAACAGTATATTGATAACATCAATAGCAAATCATATGGCAATAGATGTAAATATTGCTAAAAAAGTTATCAATTGGCAAATAAATATACCTCAGTTATATCCTTCCGATGCAGTTCCTTTACCTAATGGAAATATCTTATCAACAGATTGGGTATACCCTGGAAAAGTACAAGAGATAACTCAACAAGGTAATGTTGTTTGGACTTACCAACCAACAGGAGCTAACACCCTAAATCATCCATCTTCTACTCAATTACTTCCTAATGGAAATTACTTAATAGTAGATGATCATAATGATAGAATATTTGTTCTTAACCCAAAAACACAACAAATACTGTGGCAATATGGAATAACAGGAGTTGCAGGATCTGGTTTTAATCAATTAAATGATCCTTCTGGAGTAGCTTTAGCAAAACCTATGGAATCTCCTGCCTTTTATTAAAAATCTTTTCCTCAAATTCAAAAGCAAAGACTTTATTATATACTCTTAAATCTCCAAAAAGTATCAAGGATTCTCCTAATGAAAATTTTAATAAAGCTTCCTTTTCTTCAGAAGATAGCATAAATGTTTTTCCTATCTTTTCTACATTTACCTTTTCTTGCTTCATTAAAACCTTCAATGATGTATTTGCTATTATTGACCTACCTTCTTCTGAAGATATAAAATCTTCAATATCTTGAGTTATATATATCAATCCTAAGTTATATTTCCTTGCTCTTTTTGATACCATTTTAAGATAACTTAACAAATCCTCATTCTCAAATAATCTATGAGCTTCATCTATAAAAACTAATCTTTTATCTTGTCTTTGATGAAATTTCCAAATAAAATTAAGCACTACATGCATCATTAAAGATATGTTATAACTATCTAGTGAAGATATATCAAATACTATTAGATTATCTTTAGATGAAAGTTTAATATTACTTTCATTTGAATATAGATTTGAATTTGATCCTTTTGATATATTAAATATTTCTAGAGCCATTCTACTATTCTTTTTCTCTAAAAAATTATATAAATCTACAAATGTAGGATTCTTAAAATCTCTAAAAATCTCAATTAAAGCTTTATCTATTTCATTTGAATCGAAATACGTACATGTCTTTCGTAAAAAACTTTTTATGAATTGTATTTTTTCATCAATACTTTCTCCTTCATATAAATCAAAAGGATTTATATGATTTTTTGATTTATGAGAAAGATCAATATATTTACCTTTTAAATTTTTACATAGATCCTTATATTCTCCTTCTGGATCTATTACAACTACCTTTATACCTTTAGAAAGTGACCTTATTATATTTATTTTGGCAAAAAAACTCTTTCCAGAACCTGATTTGGCAAAAACAACACCATTATAATTTTCATATTTAAATATATCAAAAATTAACATTGAATTTGTCAGTGAATTTACCCCATAAATAACACCACTATAATCAGTATAGTTACTAAGAACAAAAGGAGTCATATATGCTACAGATTTGGTATTTAAAATAAAAGATTTCGAAGATATATTTAAATTAAAAGGTAATATTGTTTTATACCCAGCATCTTGTCTAAAATCTAGAGAATATATATTAAAAGATTTAGAAGAAAGAAGTAGTTCTAAATTTTTTGATAAAGATTTTAATCTATATAAATTTTTAGAATATAAAGTTAAATAAAAACCAAAAGATAAACTCGTTTCTTTTGAAGAAACAAGAATTCTTCTAAAATCCTCCAGATTTGAGACTTCTAGATCTAAAGTAATATCATTTAACTTTCCTTTTTTGAAACGAGAATGTCTTTGGGCTTCAATGGCAGATAATTTCATTTTTATAGAATTAAGTATTTGATCTTTTTTTACAGCTTTTAAATATTGAGTGACCATTATATTACCTCCCAATGAAAATATGTCTGAAAGAAAGAAACTGTACACTTCAGAAGGATACTCTGCAACATAATAAGTTTTAAAATACTTATTATTTACCTTTATAAAAGAAGGCTTTTCTTCAATCTTTTTAGGGAAAATCTTATCTTGTTTATTTTTATAAAGAATTTTCATAACTTTAACTAAAAAATTTTAAAATTTTAATTATCTCCGATTTATTCATTTTTTTGAAAGATAAAGGAATTTGAGATAACATATATCTTAATTGTTTTTCTTGTGAAGAAAATACACTTTTAACCTCTAATAAATCTTTTTGATAATCAAGATGTTTTCTTTTTTTATTTACAGAGTGTATTAAAAAAAATCTCTGATTAAATAAATTTCTAAGAACTTCATTATCCTTATTTAATAAAGCCTCTTTATATAACATATTAAACTTTTTATCCTTTATATTAGATAAATATTTTAAATTCTCCTTTTGAGGTAATTTAAAATTTATAGCAATAAACTGAATATCTATTTTTAAAGATATTAAAAACTCTTCATATTTTTTTATAAAAGAATATCTTTCTTCTATATCAGAAAGTATAAAATTGTCAGGAAATATTTCAAAAATCTTAGAATATACAGAATTTTTTAAAATTATTAAATCTTCTTCTATACCTAATATGTCATAAAAATTTTTTATATTATACATCTATACTTTCCTCTTCAAAATAATACTTTTTCTTTTTCTTCATAAAAAGAATGAAAAAATATATATACAAATATAAAACATTACCTTTATATTCTTGTTTAAATAAAACATAAAATGTCATAACAATAAAAGAAGATAAAAATATTTTTAATTGAATAATAATAGGGCTAAATATGATAAAAAGTATGGGTATAATAGAGAAAAGAAATATTAAAACATTGTTAGTTATATTAATATAACCTGAATGTAAATTTTTTATTTTATAAACTTTACAACTATCTTTTGTATCCATATTTCAATATACTCCTTATATTTCTTTGTCCAAATGAAAAAGAAAAATTAAGATATCTTGTAAGTAAATTAGGGATTAACGCTAATGAGAATAATGTAACTATTGAGATGATAAATTTCTCAACTACATTAATAGAGAAATTATTAACTATTAATATAAAAATAGATATACCTATTAAAAAAGCAGGTTGAATAAATAATAATTGCATAATTTTAGACAGAATAGATCCTAGAATATTTCCAAATGGAGGGTATATAGACAAAGCAACTCCAAAAGGAAAGAAAAGTATTAATATCCAAAGTAAAATAAATCTTAATATAAATTGAAATGAAAATAAAAACAGAACAATAATAAGAAGAATGTATAAAATATAATTAATTATGCCTGAAAATATACCTGAATTAAAATTACTAAGATTCATTGAATTAATAATTGTTTGAAATAAACTAGGATTAGATGAGTGTATAATATGAATAATTATAAATTTATCTAATACATTAATAAATGTTATAAGCATAGATAAAATATAAGGAGAAAGTATTAATATTAATACAGACATAAAAATACTATACATTAAATCCTGTGGAGATAAACCTGTTTTACCTAAAGATACTTCACCTAAAAAATTAAGTATATATAAATATATAAGTATCGGTATTATTGCAAACGCAATATACTCAGTGCCTTGGGTATATTGATTAAAAGCTATCCCTGCAAGACTTCCTCCATATCCATTATTAGATAAAATATTAGGAGTAAATTCTGTAAATTGATCTATTATATACCCCAAAGAACACATAACTCCATCTATGGAAAAAGAAATTGATGAATTGCAATTGAGAATATTAGAATTTGTACCTTGAGCAAATACAGGTCTTGAAAAAAGAAATATTAATATTAGACTAACCGCCAATAATCGCATGTAGAAATGTAGTAAAATTTTGAGCACCTATAACGATAAAAAGTCCTACTAAAACCCAAATTATTCTTCTAATCAATCTAGATCTTTCTTGAGGATTATCGGAGTACATTATAAACTGGATACCAAATGCTATTACTATTAATATAAGGACTGTTTCTACTGTGGTTATCATTACACCTGCTATATTATTAACAAATTGATTTAGTCCCGGAATCTGTTGCATAATTTAAAGTATTTTAAAAGTTTTATAAAATAAAATCAAAATACCTTAAATTTTCTATTAATAGCAACATTTTTATTGTTAAATGAACAAAGATTTTTATATAGAACCTTTATTATTAATATAGTAGAGATGCACTTCTGCCCATTTTCTTAAAACATCCAATCTGAAAGCCTCATCATTTTCAAATCTAGATTTAAAAGTATCATATTCTTGAAGTAGAAAATTCTCAGAAAATAGATCTTTTCTTTCATTCTCATACTTATCTTTATTCATTTTACGTTTCTTTAAATATTCATTTAATAATTTTATTTCTTCTGCTGACATAACTTTAAAATAATCTTTAATCATTGATATAGCATACCTAGCTTGCTCTCTTTTTGTTACTCTAGAAACTTTACTTTCTTCTTTGTCATTAATATAAAGTTCATTAAAAAGTCCTCTTATATCTTCATCTGTACTACTATTAATACTTCCAATATCACCTATAAGATTAAAATCGTTTACTTCTCTTGATTTTGCCAATGAGTTTCCAGGTATTTCTGAATTTTCTTGATTAGAATTAATTTCTGCTTTTTCTAAAGGAGTTCTTCCTACAACAGGTATAAACCAAGGCCATCCTATTTGAGTTTTTGGTTTAATATATCTTGTAGGCTTTTCAAAAAGTGTAGTAATTGTCTCTTTATTTATAATAGGATTAGCTGTATTTGAACCTACATAAGTTGCAACTGGATCTCCTATATGAGTTCCTAGTTTTGTTGTTGCTTGAGGAACTACAGCTTCAACAAATGCACCATTGAATTTAACATGACCTGTACTACTTTTTGAGAATAATCTATATGCTAAAGAATTTTTATCTATATTTACTAAACCATTTCTATTCACATTAAATACATATGCTTTATTTTGAGTAGATCTACTAGCAGTAATCCAGATTTTCATTTTTCCTTCTTCAATAAGATTTTGTATTGCCACAGAAGAATTTCCTTGATATGAACCTTTGTTTGTCATACTAGCAATATTGAAAACTACATCTCCTTTACTATTATATCCAGTATTAGAACCCCACCATATACCTAATTCATTCTTAGTATATACTCCTTGCGCATTATTATTGTCATACCAAAGATTTCTTTGAACATTTGTATTGCCAGCAACTATACTATTATTACGCATAACTTCTCCCCCAGAACTTGTATAAACGGTACTAGTTTTAACTCCTATTCCTTTTTGTTGTAAAGTTTGAATTGAACTTGAAGTAAGGCTTCCATTTTTATTTAATTTAACCTCTTGGATTTTTTTACCATTCATAAAAATTTCCCCAACACGACCTTTTGATCTAAGTGCTATTTTAGGACTATGCATATAAGTAGTTTTCTTTATTTTTACTTGATTCCATTTATTCAAAAGACCTTCTAGAAAATCTTGTTTTATAACACCATTTTTCAATAATTCTTCATGCTTCTCCATTAATTCTCTTACTACACCTTGTCCTAAAGCTCCTATTGTAAGTCCTGTTACTAGATTCCAAGCTACATATCTACCTATTCTTGCAGATTTTACACCTCTAAATATTGAATCTTTTTGAGAAATATCTTCTTCAATATTTTTAACAGATTCTTCGATTTGTTCCCCTATTAAACCTTCTATATCAATATCATCAACACCCAATATTGATTTTATTTTATCTTGATTTTCTGATATTTGCATTTTAGATTGAACATATCTTACATACCAGTCTAGGTCACTAAACTCTTCTTGCATATTCTCTGAAGAAGAATATATAAATAGATCTATATCACTAGCTAAAGATACAATCCTTCTTGCTCTATACTCTCCAATTATTTTTAACATCTTTTCAAAAGAAATCTTATCTCCCTCTATACTTTTATTAAATTTATCAAATGATTCTACAAGGTCATTAAAAGAATCTTTTATAGGCATTAAATCATATACAGTTCTCTGAAGTTGTTCTCTTCTTTTACCTTCTAATCCATTTGATCTTCCTGCGGAATAATCTCTAATCTGCATTTGCCTATCTCTTTTTATTCTTTGCTTTTCTTTAGCTGCTGAAAGTAGAGAACTTACAACAGCAGCTCCTCCAAAACTAGCAATTGTTGCAGCTCTAGAAGAAGCTATGCTAAAAGCTACTCTGCCTAAAACAGATCCACCTGTTGCAAAAACAGTTTCATTAACTAATTTCCCTGCAATTTTGTGCCTTTTTAAACCTTCTAAAACTTTATCAGTTTTACTATATTCAACTCTTGTAATTGATAAATCTTTTGCTATACCTAGGTTTAAGGTTATTAAATCTCTTATATCTTCAACTGTTTTACCATGATCTATTAATACTTTAATTTGGTCTATATATTTATCTATATTATCTTCAAATTTTTCAAAATCAGTATTCTTACTTTCTTTCAAAGAAGATGAAATAAATAATTCAGATATTAATTTCCTTTTTAATTCAATATATTCACTTTCTTCAATTTCACCTTTAGCCATACTAATTATTAATTCTTTCAAAGTTTTTTCTTCTTCACTTTCTGCAGCTTTAACACTTATCTCTGTATTTCTCTCTGTTCTAATGCTTCCTGCTTCAAATCTTTCTGCTGTCTTACCATCTGTATCTTTTAATAATTCTTCTATAAGTGCTTGTTTTTTATATCTTTGATAAGTTGTACCTTCAAAGTATCCATATCTACCTAATTTTTTTGCTATGCCACCAACTCCTGTTAATTTATTTTTTTCTTCAGTTAATTGTTCTCTTGCATTGTCATGTGCTCTTCTTTTTGTTTGATCACTAATATCAACAATATGTATATTTAGAAGATCATCTTCATTCAAAACTTTTGGATTTTTATTTTCATCCCTCTTAATAAGCAAATCTTTTGTTGTATCAGTTTCATTTAAACCTTCATCTACAGAGACCTTATTTTCATCACCTCTATCTTCTTCTTCTCCTAAAGATAATTTATATAAATATTCATTAATAATTTCTTCTGCTGATAATATAACTTCAAAATCTTTTATACTGTCCTCTACTTCTTGTACTATTAAAGATTGCTGTTCCTCTGTTTTTATATCCATAATTAATTATTATCTAAATATATATTTCTAAAATTTAATAAAACTGATTCTATTACTTGATCTAAATTTTCTATATTTGATTTGAGAAAAGATACCACAACTTCGTCAGAAACATTGTTATTAAATAACTTTTCAAATTCAGATATTTTATCTTGAGATAATTTATTTACTATCTCTGAGTTTATAGCATCTTCTACAAGATCATATAACTCATCTTTAACCCTTTTTACTAAATCAACATTACCTAAATCAAAACCTTTATCTACTACTAATTGGTCTATATAATTATCTAAATTTTTAGTATTCATTATTTATAATCTAAAATATATTTATATAAACCAGATTATATTATGGCCTATAATTTTTGTCAATACGCCATATTATACGTGGAAAAATATCAATTTAAGGCTATATTTCTATATATAAATTACATATATATTGAAATTTAATATTAATAAAAGAAGGCCTATAAGTGATTGCATCTTGATGGATTTTTTATTTTTAATTAACTATTCCTTCTGTACTAGAATTTTGAGATAAGGTTGAATCTTCTTCATCTTTAGAAACTTCTCCTGTCTCTTCCTTATTCATATTTATCATATCACTTTGAAATAATTTAGTATTATCGTTACTATCAAAATTTGAATTTACAAAATTATTAGGAACTATCCTTCCTAAAGAAGATGCATCTTGCTGCATTTTTAAAATTTCTTCAGGATTTGTTGTTATAAGTCTATTTTCATACTCACTTGAAAGTATCTGTATTGCAACATGATTTGTTCCAACAAAAAAGATTCCTTCCCCAACATCTGCACTCAAAAGAAGATTTTTTTCTCCAGCAGAAAGATAAAATACTTCAGATAAATGATCTATTGCCGTAGGAGACTGCCTTAAAAGAATTTGAATTGAAGAATTTGTTACAACAGCTTTACCATATTCATTTGAGATAAAATCATCAACATCTTGAGACACTGTAGTAAGCCCTAGATAATATTTTCTAGCTCTCTTTGCTACAGCATATACAAATTGTGCAGAGTCAGGATATTTCATTAACATCCAAGCTTCATCTATTATAAAAATTCTTTTTCTTAAATCTCTTTTTACTCTTGTCCATATGAAATCTAACATTAAAAACATAGCTACAGGTCTTAATTCATCTGATAAATCTTTTATGGAAAAGACCATGAAATTATTATTTAGATCTATATTAGTTTGTTGATCAAAAATTCCAGAAGCAGACCCTTTTACATATTTTTCTAATCTTTGAGCAAGAGAATGAGCTTCAGCCTCTTCCATAGAAAGTAATATTTTATATAAATCTTCCATTAAAGGAGGCGCTTTCACTTGAGTTTCTGGATCAAAAGTTATCCCTTTATCTCTATATGTTAAAATTAAAGCCTTATCTAAAATTGCATTTTCCATACTACTAATACCACCTTCATCCCCTAACATAACCTTAAACAATCCGTGTAAAGAAAGTATTTTAAACCTTAATTCATCCTCCCCCTCTTCATAAATACCAGAAAGATCAAATGGATTTATCTTTGAATTACCATCTTGAGAAAATGTAACATAAGCCCCATTTAAAGCTTTACATAAAGTAAAATATTCACTCTCTGGATCTATTATTATTATTTGTGTTCCTAACATTAATGAACGAAGAGCTTCTAATTTTACTAAGTAACTTTTTCCTGCTCCAGATTTTGCAAAAATTACAGAATTTGCATTTTCTAATTCAAATCTATCAAATACAACAAGACTCTTATTTGCTTTATTTATCCCATATAAAACACCGTTATCTGAAGTTAACTCCGAGGATACAAAAGGAAATGTAGTCGCAATAGAAGTTGTATCCATATTATGAGTATAATATAGGTTATCGCTAGAAGTTGGTAATGTTGAAAGAAAACCTTCCTCCATCTGGAGAGTAGTAGGTTTGATTATTAAAGACATTGCCCCCATAGTAGATTCAAGATTCTTTGATATATCAGATAATTCTTCCTCTGTATCTGCTCTAACTGTGACATATAAGGCAAAATGAAAATATCTCTCTGAACCCTTTGCTAAGTTTTCTTGTAATTCTTTTGCATCTGAAAGCGCAACTTTTAAATTAGGATCCATTACTTTTCCAGATTCAATCAAATTATTTGTACTTGCTTCCATTTCCGCAATTTTCTTTCTTAATTGAGAAAGTACTGCTGCTGCACTAATAGGATAATAGAACATACTTATATCAATAGAATGTTCAAATGTTATTAATGGAGAAAGCCAATTAGGAACAACATACCTAGGATAAGCTAATACAAAATATGTTTTATAATATTTATCTCCTATCTTAACATAAGAAAAATCCACCTCTAGAGAAGAAGGTGCTATTATATCCTTAATACTATTCATGCCCATTCCAAACAAAGAAGTAGGATCTATATTACTATTAGGAGAAACTTCCTGTATAGGCTGTTGTACTTCATTTGTTTTCTCTTCTTTTTTTATAAGTATTTGTGGTATTTTCATTATTATTGAGAACTAACTATTGGAGAAGTATATTCATCGAAATTTCTTCTTATTTTAGAATTTGCAGGATTATAGATATTATAAAAAAGTTTTATCAAATCTGAACTATCTAACTGCTTTGATTTTAATCCCATCCTTGAAAGTTGCCTTATTACATGATCTCTCCTTGGCAAAAGTCTCGATGAAGCTTGAAGTATTAATTGATCTACATCAAAAGATGGTGCTGAATCTTTTTTCATAAATTTATCTATAAAACCAGGTTTTTTAGGCATTTGAGTCATATAAGGTATAACTATATAAAAATGTTTATCTAAAACATTATTCTTAACAATAAGGTCTTTTACAAATTTTCTATATATATCTATCTGATATTTAATTTTAGGATCCTTTTCTTTTACTTTATATTCATCTATATGTTTAAGATATGCAGATATATCAACATTTTCTGTGTGAATCATAACCTGTATATAAAAACCTAAAGAGTTAAGCAACCCAGCAAAAGCATATATCTTAGAACTCTGTTCAACCTCTGAGAGAAGATAGAAATTTACAGCAGAAGTTTCTATAACAACAGATACATTTCCATTTTTAAGTACAACAAAATTATCCTTTATATCTTCTATACTTAGATGATCTTGAGTTGTAGCTACAATACGTGTATTTTTTTGCATATTTTAAGTCTTAGAATATATTAATATAGGTTCTTTTATCACACCCGTCAAGTCCACCCCAGTACTTTCAAATGCAAACTTTGGATGTGTAACTTCAAGTGTATAATTTCCATCAGGTAATGGAGTTCTAATAAAAAATTGTCCAAGTTGATTACTTTTTATAGCTCTAATAGGTTTTTGAGAAGAATCTTTTATTATTATAACTGCATCTTGAATGATATTTCCTTGGCTATCTACTAATACTCCTGCTATAACATTAGGGTTATTTACAAATTCAGGAAGATATTTTTTAAAATCATTTATATCAAAATTGCTATTTATTGAAGAATTAGTATTTTGAGGAGAAGGAGTACTTGATGTTGTTTCTAATGCCTTTTTTAAGGATGAATTTTCTTCCTCTAACTTTTTCAACCTTTCCAACATTTCGTTCATTTCGTTATTACTCTCTGGACTCTTATTTATAACATTTGAGATTTGAGGTTCAACTGTCTCTTCTTGTGGTGAGGTATCTTTTGCAATATCAATAGGAGTTGCCACAGTAGCATTGTCATATGGATTAATACTTTCATCAACAGGTACATTATCTATTTGGGTCTGAGCTATATTATCATTCTCAGATACATTTGAGATTTGAGGTTCAACTATCTCTTCTTGTGGTGGAGTATCTTTTGCAATATCAATAGGAGTTGCCACAGTAGCATTGTCATATGGATTAATACTTTCATCAACAGGTGCATTATCTATTTGGGTTGGAGCTATATTGTCATTCTCAGACACATTTGAGATTTGAGGCTCCACTGTCTCTTCTTGTGGTGGAGAATCTTTTGTAATATCAATAGGAGTTGCCACAGTAGCATTGTCATATGGATTCGAAATACTTTCATTAACAGATGGAATTGTAATACCCTCAACACTATCCATTTGAGAAGATAGATCTAATATATTTACACCTCCTTCTCTAAAAGAAGTATCCTCAATTTTATCTGCCTTATCTAAATTAGGATTTTCATCTTTAATCTCAGGTGTGGAAGGTACAGTAGAGAAACTTTCATTACTTTGCTGAGGTACAGGGTTAACGTGGTTTCCTGTATTAATAAGACCAAAAGGATTATCTTGAGAAAAAAAAGGATTGGCGTTCATACTTGAGGCATCAACTGATGGTATTGTTTTCTTTACATCAGAAGAATCTTCTTCCCTTTCTTCAGTATATAGCTTTTCAGGTTTATAAAAATTTTTAGGATCTTCATTGCCTATTCTAGATGAAAGTAAATTATCATCTTTATTCTTACTATTATCTCCTGTTGTAAAAGGTACATTCTCTGTAGGATTTGTATTACTTGATACATCTTCTTTTGTAGGATTATTTTGAAAATTATTACTTGTAGGAATATTAAAAGCAGGAGAAATAACAGGCCTTCCTCCTGCATTTATTGAGACATTATCTCCTAAAGAATCATTTATATTATCTATATTTGACATAAAATTTTTTTCTTTATCATCTAAAATTTTTGTAGCACTATTACCACTCGAACTTTGTATACTTGTATCTAAAGGAGATTGATAGAGAAATGTAGCTACATCCTCATTTTTCTTAACTTTTGGCATTATAGCTTTAGGAATTCTTAAAATATTGGGGTACGAAGGTTTCTTTCCCCATATTCTTTGTGTAGGATTTTTCACTGCAATTATAAAATTTATTATCCACTCATCTAGAGGTCTATCATCAAGAGGAATAAAATCTATAAATAAAGCTGCTAATAAAAAGATACCCGTGAATACTAAAGTTATATAATTATTAACTTTAAAAACGAACATCAGAAATCCAAGTAGTAAAGGTATAGCAACAAAAACAAACTGTTTAATCGTTAGATCCCCTATTAACTTGAACTCCACGCTCATTATATTTTGAGGTATTGCATGCTCGTTATTTTGACCTTCCATATAGAATATACAATATCACAATAGACACCATATTTAAAGATATTTAGAAGAAAAAAATATTGTATTTTTTTTATTTTATAATATAATAAATTTATATATGAATAAAATAACTAAAGCTGTAATAGCCCTAGCTGGCTATGGAACGAGGTTTTTACCTGCAACAAAAGTACAACCAAAGGAAATGCTTCCTATTATAAACAAACCTATTATCCAATACCTAGTGGAGGAACTTATTGACTCTGGAATTAAAGACATAATAATGGTAACAAGAGGTCAATATACTCTAGAAAGCCATTTTGATAATAATATAGATTTAGAATTTCATTTAGAAGAAAGTGGAAAATTAGAACTACTCAAAGAATTAAAAGATTTACCTAAGAAAGCTAATTATATATATGTTAGACAAAAGAAACATCTTCCTTATGGAAATGGTACACCTCTTTTAGTTGCAAAAAATTTAATTAAAGATGAGGAAAATTTTATATATATGTTTGGAGATGATATTGTGAAAGCTACAGTTCCTGCAACAAAACAATTAATAGAATTTAGTTATAAACACCCTAAAAAAATAATATTAGCTACTCAAGAATTACCAAAAGAAGAAATTGTAAAATATAGTAATATAAAATTCAAAGAAGATGGTATTACTGTAGATCAAATAATAGAAAAACCTAGTATTGAAAATATTATGTCAAGCCATGTCTCTTTTGGAAGATATATATTAAACAGAGATGTAGTAGAGGAATTAGACAAAAAAGTATTGGGAAAAAATAATGAATTATGGCTAATTGATGCTATTTCAAAGTTCACAAAACAAGGTTCTGTTCTTGCAACAAAAATAGAAGGTAAATGGTTAACAACAGGTGATCCTTTAAATTTTTTAAAAACTACTATTGAATATGCTAAAGATGACCCTGTTTTATGGAGAGAATTGAAGGAATATATGAATAGTATATAATAAAATAATGCAAGATAAATATGAAGCAACCACAACACCTACACCTTCTCAAGAAACTTTACCCCAAGGCGTACCTGAAAATTCTTTTTTAGAAATTCAAAAAATTAAAGAAAAAAGAAAAAGACTTATTATTATATCTATTGCTGTTTTTGCTGGAGTCCTTATATTAGGAGGAGCACTAGTATATCTAATAACAGCTACTTTTAATAAAAAACCTAAAGAAATAGTATTAACTATGTGGGGAATAAGACAACCTCAAAGCGTATATTCCTCTGTTATAAATCAATACGAAAAAAGTCATCCTGGAGTAAAAATAAATTATATTCAGGTCCCTTCTAAAAATTATGAAAGCACTTTATTTCAAACATTACAAAAAGGAGGAAATACTCCTGATATTGTAACTATAGGAAATACATATCTTCCTATTTTTCAAAAATACCTATATCCTGCACCTTCAAATATTATAAATATAAATACTTTCAAAAGCATTTTCTACCCTACTGCTTTCCAAGATTTAACTTCAAATGGGAATATTTATGCACTTCCTTCAAATTATGATGGATTAAGTTTAATTTATAATAAAACAGAATTTGCAAAAGCAGGTTTAAGTGCACCATCTTCAAATATAAATACTTTCGTTAGTCAAATACCTAAATTAGTTGTTAAAGATAGTAATGGAAATGTAACACAAGCAGCTATAGATATAGGTAAGAGCACTGGAAATATAAATAATGCATATAATATATTGACTTATCTTATGTTTATCAATAACACTCAAATGATAGGCGGAAACCAAGTTACTTTTGCAAATGGACCACAAGCACAAGAAGCTTTAAATCTTTATTACCAAATAGCTCAAACAGATGGTTGGAGTGCTACTTTCCCTAACTCTGTATCTGCATTTGCGGGGGGAAGTGTTGCTATGATATTAGAACCTTCTTGGGAAATTCAAAATATATTTATACTAAATCCTAATATAAATATAGGAGTAATGGCACCACCTCAAATACCTGGACAAAATGTTAATTTATCTTTATATTTTGCAAAGGCAGTTGTAAAGTATTCTCAATACCCTCAGGTAGCTTGGAATTTTCTAAATTATTTAGATTCTCAAAGCACTCTTACTACTCTTTATAATAATGAAATTAAAAATAAAGAAGTTTTAGGAGAAGTTTTTCCTAGAACAGATATGGCAAACTTGGCTACAAATTATAAATATATGGAACCCTTTGTACAAATGGCACCAACTTCAAAATCTTGGGAGATGGGAGATTATAAATTTGTGGATAATGTATTTAATTCTGTTATAGAAGGAAATATTTCTTTAAGTCAAGCACAAAATCAAATATTTAAAACTCTTGCTTCAATTATAAATGGAGTATATATAGTTCCTCCAAATGAATAATGGATTTAAAAGAATTATTAATAAAAAATAAATATATCTCGAATGAAGAGTATGAAAAGCTCGAAGATAAGTCAAAACAGATTGGAAGTTCAATTGAAGAACTTATTATAGGTAGAAACATAATAACAGAAGATAAATTAGGAGAACTTGTTACAGAAGAATTTTCAATACCTCATATATCACTAATACATAAAAGTATTGATCCTGATACTGTAAAAATTATTCCTGAAAAAATTGCAATTGAAAAAAAGATAATTGCATTTGAAAAAACTCCTTCTGAGCTAAAAATAGGAATGACTAATCCTAGAGATATAAACACTTTAGAATTCATAAAGAAAGGAACAGGATATATTATTGATCCTTATTTTATAACAGAAAAGTCTTTTTTTGAGGGACTAAAGATGTATAAGACCTCAATAAAAGAAGAGTTGAAAAATATAATTGAAAAAAATGAAAAAGAAACAAAAGGTTTAAAAGGAGAAGATGCAGAAGCTCTCCCTATAATTAATATAACAGATACTATACTGGAATATGCAAAAACAATGGGAGCTTCAGATATTCATATAGAACCTTTAGAAGAAAAAGCAATAATACGATATAGAATTGATGGGATATTACATGACCAAGCTACTTATTCTATAGATATACATAAAGCTGTAATAGCCAGAATTAAAATACTTTCTAATTTGAAAATAGATGAACATAGACTTCCTCAGGATGGTAGATTTAAAATTAGTATAGATAATCAATTTATCTCTTTCAGAATATCAATAATGCCAGTATATTTTGGAGAGGTTTTAGTAGCAAGATTATTAGAAGATAATGCAAAATCATATAACCTTGAAGCTTTAGGATTTAGAGGAAGAGATTTAGAAATAATAAAAGATTCTATCAAAAGAACTGTGGGAATGATTCTTGTAACAGGACCAACAGGTTCAGGAAAAAGTACAACACTCTATACTATTCTCTCTCAGTTAAATACACCAGAGGTTAATCTTGATACAATAGAGGATCCTATTGAGTACAGCATGCCTAGAGTAAATCAGACACAAGTTAATACTTCTATTGGGCTTACTTTTGCAAGTGGTTTAAGATCTTTTTTAAGACAAGACCCTGATATTATAATGGTAGGAGAAATAAGAGACAATGAAACTGCAGATATATCTATAAATGCAGCTATGACAGGACATTTAGTTTTATCTACTCTCCATACAAATGATGCATCAGGAGCAATCCCTAGATTAATAGATATGCAAATAGAATCATTTTTGGTTGCATCTACTCTTAATGTTGTAATTGCGCAAAGATTAGTTAGAAAATTATGTAATACATGCAAAAAAGAATATTCCATGGACAGTAAAGTATTAAAAATATTAGAAGAACAATATAAAAAGAAAGGTGTCGATAAGAAAATAACCAATACTAAATTTTATCAAGCTGTAGGTTGTGAATACTGTACTAATGGATATAAAGGAAGAATAGGTATTTATGAAATACTACAAGTAGATGACGAAATGAAATCTCTTATAACACATAAAGCTACTTCAGAAGAAATACAAAAAATGGCACAAGAAAAAGGAATGAGTTTAATGGTTGAAGATGGTCTGGCAAAAGCAATAGAAGGTATAACTTCTATTGAAGAAGTATTAAGAGTTATAAAAGAATAAAGAATAAGATAAAAGGAAAATTAATTATATTTGAATCTAGAGAAAAATCATCCTCCATTGTTATATTAAAAATATATTCAAATTTAAATTTATTAAATAGGGTTTTATTTATTTTTATCCCATCAATACTTAGAGCTACATTAAAAGAAGAATATTTTAATATAAAATTTATTTCTTTTTCTCTTTCTCTGTAATAATTAATATCTATAGAATCTGAATATCTTACAAGAGAAAGTAGAACTAAGTTCTCTATATATTTTAAAAATAAGTTTTTATTTCCAATAATATCTTCTTCGTTTAACTTTAATATACTATTTCTTATACCTATATCTGATAAAAAAACTTTTATATTAGAATTTTTATTTAGATTTTCTTCATATTTTGAAAGAGAAAATATTAAATTTGAATCTATCAGAAGATTAATATACCTATCTGTTGTATCTCTATGTAAATTTAAATCTTTTACTAGGGAATTGAGACTAAATTCTGATACAAAATTTTCAGAGAATTTAAAAAATAGAGATGCTAAAAGTTTAGTATTTTTTATATCTTCAAGTATATATATGTCCTGAAGTAAAACTTTTTCGATTTGAGTTTGATATAAATATTCATATCTCATTCCTTGTCCAGATATAGACCAACTTTCAATAAAACCTCCTATAACTAGGTATTCATAAAAATAATTTCTTATCTCTTCTTCATAAAATTTAAAATCTAATAAATAAGGTTCTATTTCTTTGACAAATAAATTTGTATTATGAAAGATATTTTTTCCTAATGAATGTATATTTTTTAAAAATTTTAAAAGATTTTCCTTTAAAGGTAGATCTAGTTTGTCATCAAAAGATATTTTATAAAAAAGATATTCATAAAAAGAAAAAGTATATACTTTAAAATTTTTAATTCTACCAGCTAAAGATTCCTGACTTTTCCCTAATATAGAATGAGAAACAGAACCAGATATTATAAATTTTATATTATATCCTCTGTCATAATATTTTTTTAAAAATAACTCCCATTCCTTAAATTTATGAACTTCATCTATAAAAAAATAAACCTTTGTTTTTTCTAAATCACCTCTTAATATAAATTTTTCATAAACAGAAAGAATATTATCAAAAAATTCCATATCTGATGATTTTGAATATATATAAGGATCATCCATAGAAAGATAGATTATTTTCAAAGGATCTATTTTCTCTTCAAATATTAAATCTGATATTAATTGCCTTAATATAGTAGTTTTACCTACTCTTCTAGGTCCTGTAATAGATACTATCTGTCTTATATCATTTACACTTTCAAATATATTTTCATATATATCTCTTCTAAAAACAGGAATTTCATTCAAACTTTGAGTACTCTTCCACCAAGGATTATAAAATTCTAAAGTTTTCTTTATTAATTGTATATCCATACATATTATATACTACAAATAGTAATATATTGCAAACAAATTATACTACTTCAATATTAAATTATAATTACAATTTAACACACTCAAGTATTATATTTTGGATATATCTCTTGGGGAAAATTGATCAGAAATCCAATTAAAGGCTGTCATAACCTTTGACCTACCATTAAACATCAAAACTAGATATATAAATTTCCAAAGTATCCACGCAGATTTTCCTGTAATAAGAATTCCTTTAAAATAAACAATTGCATTATTGTGACCTAAAGAGAGGAGCAAACTATCTAAATTATATAAAAAAGGTTTTTTAGGTTTATGATTTATATCATTATATATATTTAATGCGCATATTTTGGCTTCTTCTTCTGCAATTTGCGCTAACTGAGGATAAAGTCCTCCTTCTAAATTTTTTACAGCAGCTACATCTCCGATTGCAAAAACATTTTCTGATTCTGTTTGCAAAAATTGATTTACAGGTATTCTTTTCAGTACATCTATTCCTAAATTATTAGAAGGAATAATAGGCTTCACTCCTGCGGACCATACTAAAAAATCATAATTAACTGCCTTTCTGTTATCTAAAATCACTTTATTCTCCTCTACTACCTTTACCCTTGAATTTAAAACTATAGAGACTTTACTATTTATATTTGAAAAAAAAGAAAGTACCTTCTTTCTTACCTTTTGAGGAAAATCTGGAATAAAATTTTCAGAGGCATTCAAAATTTTGACTCTTAATTCTACATCTTCTTCTCTTAAATTTTTATAATATGGCTTTAACTGTTCTATAAATTCAGAGATTTCAACAGACAATTCTATTCCTGTAGCCCCACCTCCTACTAAAACTACATCTATCTTCTTCCATTTCTCCATTTCAGCTTTTTCAAACAAAGAAACAATTCCATTCTTTAGCCTTATACTATCATGTATATCCTTGAGAGGATAAGCATATTCCTTAACACCTTTAATATTAAAAAAATTAGTGCTCGCCCCAGTCGCTATTACAAGGTAATCATAATCTACAGATGTTTTTTTTAATTTCACTTGTTTTTTTAAAACGTCTATATAAAGAGCCTTATCTATTATAATCTCTCTAGTACAGCAAAAAAAATTTTCCCTTATGGGTGTTATTATGTCTTCTGGTAATAAATTTCCAGTTGCAACTTCATGCAGAAGGGGTGTAAATAAAAAATAATTATTTTCTGATAAAATTGTGATTTTTATATCACTTCTTTCATGTATTAATTTATGAAATTCTTTATAAAAGGATATTCCTGCAAAACCTGAACCTATAATTAATATGTTTTTATCTTTTTTTGATTTTTCTTTTATCCTCATACATCCTTAAATCTGCAAGATCTATTATAGTATCTATACTATCACCTTCACTGGATATTGCAAAACCTAAAGATATATCTAAATTTCTACTTTCCATACCTTCCTTTATTCTATCTATAACCACATCTTTTTCTACTTCATTTGACCTAGGAGGAAAATCATTAACAATAACTAAAAATTCATCTCCACCAAGTCTTATGATGAAGTCTCTTGAACTTACAGTTTCTTCTAAACATTGTGCTATTTTCTTAATTAAAATATCTCCTTCTTTATGCCCTTTAGTATCATTTATCTCTTTTAAACCATTAATGTCCAAAAATACTACTCCATAAAGAATTCCTCCAAAAGAAAGAATATTTAATCTTTCCTTTTGAGACTCTAGAAAACACCTATTGTACAAACCAGTTAAAGTATCTATATGATTATTTCGTATTTCTCTTTCAAGACGAGAAGTCAGACTTTCATTGTAGGATTTTAAAAATTCGTTCTCTTCTGATAACTTTGAGTTTTGAGATTCTAATTCTAATATTCTCCGCTCTAATAGAGGAGTGTCTGTATATTTAATTTCTTCTCCCATAAATATATTATATCATACTTGATTTTACTTTTTAAAATCTATATATTTTATATATGGCAGAATTTAAATATGAAGCTACTAATAATTCTGGAGATATAGAAAAGGGGTCGATAAGCTCAAATAGCAGAGACGAAGCTATCGAGATTATAAAATCTCAAAACTTAAGTATTATATCTTTAGAAGAGGGAAAAGAAAGCTCTAAAAATTTATCCAAAGGAAAAGTTAAGTTAGTAGAAAAACTATTATTTTTTGATCATATGGGAAAAATGATCAATGCAGGATTGTCCCTATCAGAAACATTAGAGTCTCTAGTGCAGGATGCTCAAACACCTGTATTTAAAAAAATAATAGAAGATTTAAGATTTAACGTAGAATCAGGAAATAAACTGTCTGATTCTATGCGTAAATATCCTAAAATATTCACACCTCTTATCTCTAAAATGATAGAAATAGGAGAAACTAGTGGAACTTTAACAGAAAATACACAACTTATAAAAGACCAAATTGAAAAAAGCTATCTTTTAAGGAAAAAAGTTGTAGGAGCTCTTATGTATCCAGCTATAATTGTATCTATAATGTTAATTGTAGGTGTAGGGTTAATAGTTTTTGTATTTCCTCAATTACAATCTATGTTTAAAGGATCAGGACAAACTCTACCTTTACCTACACAAATAATGCTAGGTCTTTCTAATTTGCTTACTAATTATGGAATAGAAGTTTTGATAGTTCTAATAATTTTTGTTTTTATTATGAAATTTTTATTGAAATTACCTCAAGCAAAATACTTATGGAATATATTATCTGTAAAAATTCCTATTGCAGGAGATATAATAAAAAAGATAAATGTAACTAACTTCACTAGAACTTTAGGTAACTTACTAAAAAGTGGAATACCCATTAATCAAGGAATCTTAATTGTTAAAGATACTGTTTCAAATGAAGCATATAAAAGAATAATAGATGAACTCTCTACTAGTGTAGAAAGAGGGGAAATAATGTCTTTAACTTTAGAAAAATATCCAAAATTCTTTCCATCTCTTGCCACAAGAATGATAGCAGTAGGAGATAAAACAGGAAATACTTCAGAGATGTTACTTTCTGTTTCTGAATTTTATCAAAACCAAATTGATGATACTCTTGCTAACTTATCTGTAATTATAGAGCCTTTGATGTTATTTGTTATGGGAGGTGGAGTTTTGTTAATTGCACTTTCAGTTATTGCTCCAATATACCAAATGACAGGTAGTATAGGAACAACACCAGGAACTTCAGTTGCAGGATCTAAATAATATGTTTAAAAATAAAGGTTTTACCCTAATTGAAATATTAATAACTATGGCAATCCTCCTTACAATAGTATCCATGGTCTCTATATCTTATATATCATTTCTTAATCGTTCTAATGTTAATTCTGCTAACCAAACAATATACTCTTTAATAAAACAAGCTCAAGATAATGCAATTAATAATCTTGATAATTATTCTCAATATGGAGTATATTTTCAAAATAATCAGGTTACTGAATTTCCAGGAAATACTTACTCCTCTACAAATTCACTAAATAATTCATATACTCTACCCCCAGGTGTAAGTATTAGCAACCTTTCTCCTACAGACAATAATCCTATAATTTTCAATAACGTAACAGGACAACTTACAAATAATGGAATTTCTTTTACACTTGGAGGAAATTTTTATTCTATAAATTTAAACATTAATAATAATGGAGCTGTTTACTAATAAAAAAGGACAAGCATTTATAGAGCTTCTACTCTCACTAACTATAATTGGTATAATTTTTGGATCATCATTAATTGCTACTCAAGATATTTTAAAAACTATAGAAATATCAAAACAAAAACTTGAAGCTAAATACTTATTACAACAACAATTAGAGAGTTTATATGCCCTTCAAAACCAATCTTTCTCAGATCTTCAGACAGGAACATATTACCTTAAATACAATTCAACAAATTCCCCTCCCCATACACTTCAAGGATGGGAACTTGTACCTGGAACAGAGGTATATAATGAATATACTATTTCTATTAACATAGATAATGCATATAGATCTTCTCAGAATTCATATGCAACTTCAGGTACAATATCTACAAATTCAGTTGAAGTTACCGCAAATGTATCTTTTATATCATATGGAGAAAATTTCTCGTATAGCGAAAGTGAATATTTAACTAATTGGCAAGCATATTAAAATGAATAATAAAGGGCAAACTTTAATAGAAACATTACTTTATGTACTCATATCAGGAGTTGTAATTCTTACAATTACTGTAATTATTGTAGACATGATACTAACTGAGAATAAAGTTTCTACTATTGCAAACGCAAATGATACTATAAGAATAAGTATGAAAGAAATAACTCAAAACATTGAAAGTGCATATGAGGTAGTATCCCCTAATCCCTCTTCTCCAACTTCAACTAAACTCACAATACAAACTGATTCTTCAGGAGACACTATATCTTTTTTTTCTCAAAATGGTAATATATATTCTCAATATAATGACAATTCTCCTTCTCAAATATCTTCATCTAATGTATATACATATTCTTTAACTTTTACAGAAGAGGCGAATACAGGACTCTCTCCTACTATATTTATTAGTATTACTGAGAAAAATTTTGGATTAACAGGTGTTAGTACAACAAAAACATATGAAACTACAGCAACTCAAAGAAGACAATAAAGGACAAGCGCTACTCATAGCAGTAATAGTAGTAACAGCTATTCTACTCACTGTAGTTACTACTATTCTTTCAATAGCAACAAGTGAATACTCTCTTTCTCAAAACGATATATTAGAATCTCAAATAAAAGCGCTCTCTGAATCTGGATTAGAAAATGCACTTCTCCAGATTGGAGAACAAGGACAAAGTTATACAGGAGGAACATTCTCATCTCCAATAAATACAACTATTAACGGCACCGATACTGTAACTGTAACATACAATACTTCTACTAATCCTGTACAAGCAACAATAGTATCAACAGCAGAAGGTTTATCTCCTCAAAATTCACAAATATTAGTCAAAAGAACAATACAGGTAGTTGCGCAATTAGGTCAAAATCCTCCTATATTAAATTATTCATTATTTGCAAACGATACTATTATGGGAGGCTTCTTTCAAGTTAACGGAGATATACAATCTAATAATGAATTACAATTCTATGATGCAAATTTTAATTCAAATAATATAAATTCTGTGGGAATAGGAGGAGGATTCGGAGATTATTTTTACCAAGTAAACAACACACCTACATCCTCTATTATAAACTTACAGTCTAATTTTATAACAGGAATTATTGTAAACTCAGATTTACCAGGAGAATTAAGTTGTCAGAATTCATTTTGGGGATTTAATTCTTGTATTATTACAAACTCTACAATAGGATCTCAAGTAAATCTATCTCCTCCTGCTCAAATTAATCTTCCTGTATTTAATATGAGTTCTTGGGAAAATACAGCCCAAACTAACAATACATATTATACAAGTTCACCTTCTTTTGTATCTTTTCTATTTAATCATGAAAGCATAAACACTACAACTCAAACAGATACTATATCCCCTCCTGCTGGAGTTTATTATATAGACTCAAATTTAAATTTACCTACTACAGATTCAGCAGGAAATACAATTACTTACAATTTTACAAATTCTTCTATAATTGTAAAAAATAAATTTCAAACTAACGCAAGTTTTATAGATACATCACCCTACTCACCTTCTGCGAATGAATATCTTCCACCTCTTATAGCAGGAAATCAAGGCATATATATAGGAAGTGGAGGAAATCTAAATCTAAATGTTACTGGAATTATTTATTCTCCTGGGAATATTTATATAAACAATGACACAGATGATAGCGGAGATGGAACAACAAATGTTAGCGGAGCATTATGGGCTGGAGGTAATATTTTCATAAATAATTCAGTTTATGACTCTAATTCGCCTTCCTCTACTCAAATTACTCTTAATAGCAATATAATAAATGAAACTACTGGTTTTAATTTCGTTTTAGGTACAACTACAGTTATTTCTTGGAATGAGATTAACTAAACTCAAAAAATAATGTAAGATATTAAATATGGATAATTTTTTAAAAAATATTCTTAAAAAAGTAAATGTTTTTTCTATTGATATTTCACCAGGTTCTGTGAAAATTTTAGAGTATGAAAAAAATAAAAAAGATTCTTTTCAGCTTAAAAACATATCAGAAACAGAAATGCCAGCTTCTACTTTCATTGCAGGAGTTATTAGACAACCTAATGTTGTTGCTGAAACTCTTAAAACTTTACTAGAAGCTAAAAATCCAAAAAAAATAAAAACTAGATTTGTTGTCGTAACAATGCCAGATGATCAAATATATTCCCAGATTTTTAGTCTTCCTAAAGTAGAGAAAAATAAAATTAAAAAAGCGATAGAATTCCAAATAACAAGTCTTATTCCAATGCAAGAAAAAGATATTTATTGGACATTTAATATACTTTCAGAAAATGAAGACTCTTATGAAATAATTGTAACAGCTGTAAGTAAAGAAAGTGCAGATTCTTTTATTGAAACTCTTAAAATTGTTAACCTTACTCCTCTTCTTTTTGAAAATAGAGCACAATCTTCCCTAAGAGCTATTACTCTAGGAAAAGATCAAGAAGAAGAATATCTTCTTTTGGATATGGGAAAAAGTCTTACAAGCATATCTATTAATAAAAAGGATGCTATACAATTTTCAACTTCTTTTTATTTTGGATTAAACCAAATATCTAAAACAATAGGAGAATATAAAAAGTTAGAAGATGAAGCTATACAAACCTTCCTACAAAAAAATGGAATAGATATTAAAGATGAAGAATTAAAAAAACATATAGACATACTCTTTACTCAATTATTTCAAGAACTTTCAAAAGCTATAAATTTTTATGGAAGTGACAAAATAAAAAAAATATATATATATGGAGAAACAGCTTCTATAAAAGGTGTATTAGAAAAAATAGAAAAAGAAGTTAAAATACCTGTAGAAAAAGCAAAATCAAATATCAGACTTTATCCTATACCTCAATGGGAAAAACACGAACAAATTTCAGCTTATATTCCTCTAATAGGAATAGAGCTTGTCAATAAAGTAAAAAAGTATAGTTATATGAACTTACTGCCTCAAAAACAAAAAAAATCATCAATTCTAAAATATTTAGTACAATTTAGTTTTTCTTCTCTAAAAATAATATTAATAAATATACTTTTCATAATAGGAATTTTTATATTTCTTATAGTTGTAAACAATATAGAAATAACTGGAATAAAAAAACAGATACACATATATCAATCTCAAGTTAATAATCCTAAATATGTAGGTTTAACGCAAGATATAACTAACCTTAATACAAATTTATTAACATTAAAAAAAACATATACCGCTCAAAATAAATGGTCTCAGGTAATAACTCAGATAGCAAACTTAGTTCCTCCTGGAATAACTTTAAATCAATTACAAATACTTAATGCGGGGGTGGGAAGTTCTGTAAAATGGCAAGTAAATCTTCAAGGATTTGCTCAAAATTCCAAAGAATTATTAATTTTAGAAAATAATATATTAGGAACTAAAGATTTTTCTAATGTAATTATGCCTATTTCTAATTTTCAAAATACTTTTAATACAGGATTTAAGATGACATTTAACTATAATGCAACAAATTAAACAATATAAAAATATAATCTTATATACAATATTTACTATAGTAGTTTTATATCTGCTTTATTTTATATATGGAATGTATTCTTCTGTGCAAACTCAACAAACTACACTTAATGGACAACTTCAGAGTTTAAAACAAAAAAATTTAGAAGAAGAAAATCTATTATCTGAAAAAAATAATTATACTTCTAAAATAAATTTCTTATACAATAGTCTTATTTCTCAAAATTCTATTACTCTCTGGGTTGCACAAGAAAATGAAATTGCACAATTATCAGGACTTAGCGGAAATAATATAGTTTTCAGTAACGCAACAGTAACATCAAAAGCTATAAAAATAGTATCTCCTACATCCTCTAGCACAACAAGTAATACTCTTCTTGTAAATATATCTATAATTGGAAATTTTGAATCTACACTAGAATTTTTAACAATGATAGAAAATTCTTATTATGCAACAAATATTACAGGAGTTAATATTGCGCTTCAAAAAGGAACAACTGTTCTTAATACTGGCATAACTTTAGATTTGTATATACAATAATGAAAAAAACAAAAACACATACAGATAATACATTTCTAAAAACACACATAATTGAAATTATAGAATTATTATTAATACTTATATTTCTTATGATAAATATAATAATAATAGACACCTATTTTTCTGAAAATACTACATTAAATACAAATATTACGCCTATAACAAATGTTAATACTCAAGAATATCAACAAATAAAAAGTATTATTCAAAAAAAATATATATATAACGCTCAAAGTTATGTTCCTCAGATAGTAACAAATAATGTATTTTAATACTCCTCAAAAAAAATTAGGTCAAAATTTTTTAAAAAATAAAAAATATGCACATTCTCTTATAAAATATATTCAACCAGAAGAGAATATAATAGAAATTGGCCCAGGTAAAGGATTTATAACAGAAGAAATTTTAAAAAAAACAAAGAATCTTATATGTATAGAAAAAGATCCTGTTTTAAGTTATTCTTTAAAAGAAAAATTCGATAACCTTAATATCATCAACAAAGATGTATTATCTATAGATTTAAAAGATATTCCTTTTGACAAATTTACTATAGTATCTGCTCTACCTTATAATATATCAAAAAATATTATATCCAAATTTTTAAAAGATGAAATAAGAGCTAGTAACATATATGTAATACTGCAAAAAGAAGTGGCTCAAAAGTATACAACCCCAGGTGACCTACTTTTTAATACAGTATCTATATACTCTACTTCTGTAGAAAGGGGAGATGTTATAGATAATAAAAATTTTTATCCTTCACCAAAAGTACAATCTCAAATTATATACATAAAACAAATAAAAACTTTTAATAAAGAAGATGTTAATTTAGAAAACTTTATAAAAAAAGGTTATATTCAGCCCAGAAAAAAATTAAAAAATAATTTAAAATTATATAACATAGAAGGATATGAAGATAAAAGAGCTCATGAGCTAAATTTAGAAGAATGGATAAACTTATTTAGAAAAAATACTATTTCTTCATAAAAAGAATTGTTTGTAAGTATATAACAATTGACTGTACAGCCCAATATAAAGATAATGCTGCAGGAATAGGACCTAATATACCTAAAGAAATCAAAAGCAATAATACAGGCATAACATAAAGAATTTGTTTAGACATAATATTCCCGAATTGAGCAGGATCTACATCTAATGCTTTTTTATCTTTACTTTGAAGTTCTAGTTCTGTTTTCTCCTCTATAATTTCATTTGTTGTTTGAGGTAAAGAAACTTTAGATACTAAATATTGAGAAAATGCTACTAATAAAGATAAAATTATATAACTTAAAGCTCCTACCGAAAAAATACCTATTTCCATTGCATCTTTTCCCATATTTATATTTAGAAAACTTAAATTATAATGATATAAAGCGGGATATTTAAGAAAAGAAAAGTACATTATTTTATTAAGATAAGCTGCGGTATGATTAGACATAACAATAATAGCTTCATATACTCCCCAAAGAATAGGTAATTGAACCAATAAAGACAGACAGCTCCCTAAAGGATTAACACCTTCTTCTTTAAAAATTTTCATCTGCTCTTCTCTTAATTTAACAACATCTCCTGCATATTTTTTGTTTATACTAGCAAGCTTAGGTTGCATTTTTTGCATATTACGAGACGACTGTAGTTGAGATTTTAAAAGAGGCCACAGTAGTAACCTTAAAAGTACTGTAATTATAATTATAGCTAAACCTAAATTTGAACCTGAAATTTTATAAAAGAAAACAAATATATTTATAATAGGATTAAATAAGATTGTATTCCAAATAAAAATAAGGGGGGATGCTATTTGAGAAAATATATTCATATATTATTTATCTTTTCTAAAGTATTTAAAACATGTTTCTTTATATCTAAATAGGTTATATCTTCCCAATTCTTTAAATTAGGGTTTATAAGAAAGATAAAATCATAACCCTCTTTTATAATACCTAAATTTTCGTTAACTATATACCTAAACCTTCTTTTTACTAAATTTCTCAGATGTGCTTTTCCTAATCTCTTCCTTATGACAAATCCAAATCTAGAATTATTTAATAAATTTTCTTTATAAAAAAGAATAAAATATTCATCATGAATTTTAGACTTATCTTTATATATCTTATTATAATTACTTCTAAGTCTGTATTTAGAAGGCAACATTTATCTTACTTTATTTCTAGGTTTCTTACCTATTTTTCTAAAAATATCTGAAATTGTAAGATTTACTCTTCCCTTAAGACGTCTTCTTTTTAAGACATTTCTTCCTCCATGAGAAGAAGATCTTTCCATAAATCCAAATTTTCTTAAAGTTTTTAATTTTTTAGGCTGATAAGTTCTTTTCATAATATTTATAAAGATTATTTATTATACATTATATCTATAATATCTTCAAATATTCGAGTTGGATCATACACAAGAATTGTAAAAAAAAGAATATATGATAATATATGTAAAAGATGGAAGAAAATGTACAAGATATACAACCTCAAAATAATGTTGAAAAAACAAATTCTAAATTTCCAACATTATTAGTTACTTCTCTTATAGTAATAATAGCACTGTTGTTATTATTAATTCTTTATTTATTCTTTGTAAATAATAAGAGCACAAATAACTCCTCTAAACAATCGACTAACATACAAAAAATAAAAACCTCTACCACAAAAAATTTAAATAGTAATAATACTTGTAAAACTGAAGGAACAGCTACTTCAGCTATGTTTCCAATAAACTTATATCCCAATCAACCTTCACAAAATACATTACTACAAGACCAAAATACTGCTTCAAAAAACTGGGAGAGTGATGCATATCTTATAACATCTATTGTATTTGAAGGAATAACTGCAGGACCAAATCCTCACGGAGCATACATATATGCATCCGGTTGTACTAAAGATTTTCTAGTGTATTATGGATCAGGCTCTGGCCCATATACCTCTCCTACTACAAATCAATCATACGATAAACCTGTTATTGTAAATAATTTTACTAATTTTGTAATTCCATTTAATTTTTCACAATTACCATATAATACTATTCTACCTTTATCTGAAGCTAAGAATTTTCCTTCTTTTGTAACTCCTCATAAAAATGGACCAATAATATATAACAATACTAATTATTCAAACCCTTCATCTACTGCAAATAATATAACTATTTCAAATAAATCTTTTTATGCACAACAATATACTGTACAAGTGAACAATTCTAAAAAATTAGGAATCTTTTATGATGTTATGTTTTATAATACCAATAATAATAACTTAGTAGCTTTAGCTACAATATCTAGTACAGGCACGTTATTAACATTAAAACTTTATTGAAATAAAATGTATTCTTAGTTTTATATAAACATTATAATTTATATAATTACTTCTCTATACTTCTTTTTATCTCTAAAAAAAACCCTAAGGCACTTCTTATAAGATTAATATCTGTTTTTTTTAAAGTAGACCTTGTTACTTTGACCTTTGGACTTTCTATTACCATTTCTAACTTCCCCCTCTCATTTATTGAAAAATAAATAAATGTTTCGTTTTCTAAAAGCCTTGTTATGTAAATTTCAAAAAAATTATTCTCTGATTCTACTAAAAAAGTTGTTATATTTCCTGATATTTGAGAAAAAACTTGTAATGCTAAAATATTTTGATGGTCAAAAAAACTTAACTCTTGATTTCTATTTTCTAGATAAAAAGTTGAATTTTTGCCTTCAAAATTATTAATAAAAGAAGTAAATTTAGAAGAAACATCTTTATATTCTCTTATTACGCTTTCTTTCTCATTTTCTAAATAATTTCTATTTTCTTGGCTTTCCATTTGTTATTTTTCTAAAAGAAATTTTAGAATTAACGTTTCTTTTCTCAAGGTTTTTTTTCAAATTTAATATATTTTTTTCACAAACTTCAATTATCTCAAATTTATCAGAAATTCTTTCCCTCCTTATATCGCTTCTTCCTATTGTATTTATAAATTTTTCTTTAGAATGGTTGAAGATATAAAACTCACCATCTTTCTCAATTTCACTAGAAGTATAACTATATTTTTTACTTCCTTGCATTCTTACATTTACATCCATTCCTAAGCTTTGCATATTTTCATCTAAAACATTGTCCAACATACTATATTCAACTAGTAAAGGTTGTTTTTTCCGCTTATCCAAATAATCTATTTTTCCTATACTTATTTTTTGACCAAATAAATCTGTAAAGGATATTCTTCTAACTTTGATTTTATCGTAGGCAACACTACTTATATGGGTAGATACCTCTTCTGTGTCAATTATTAATTCAGAGTTTTCAGAAAAATTAGAAAAAATACCTTCAAAATCTGTTTCTAAAAAACCGACTCTTCTTGCCAATAAATCTTCTGCACTTTTTAAAAACAACAACTCTTCTTGTGAATTAGATCTTTCAAAATACATAACCCGTATTATATATTAAAACTATAAGACTATCAATGGTTTTATTAAGTTCTATTTAATAGTATAATAAATTAATATATTACATTTGTTTTTCTATGTTAAAATATGATTCTACCAATATGTTTTCTCCTCAAATAGGAGAATTGTCTATAAAAAAAGAAGATCTATTTCTCTTTAAAAATTCTCTTTTTGATAAAAATTTATTAACATTTAGAAATCTCATTTTTAATGATACTGAAAATATAAAATCTATTGCTAAAAACATAATTTCTAAATATAAAAATTATGTTGTAGTTGGAATAGGAGGATCCGATTTAGGTTCTAGAACAATACAGCAATCTTTTAAATCTATTAGTGGAGTAAATGTTCTATTTATAGGAGCTAATACTGACCCCAATGAAATAGAAGATTTTTTTAAAAAAATAGATATTAAAGATACTTTATTTAATGTCATTTCAAAATCAGGAGAAACAATAGAAATTATAGCTAATTTTCTATACATTACAGAAGTTATCGAAAATAAAAAAGAAAAGGTATCTGATCACATAGTAATTACTACGTCCACAAAAAATACTACATTAGAGAGTTTGGCAAAAAATTATGGTATTGATATTTTAGAAGGAGATGCAAGTGTTGGAGATAGATTCTCTGTTTTATCTATAATAGGACTTCTTACTGCAGCAGTCATGGGCCTTGATATTGATAAATTTCTAGAAGGAGCTGTTTATATTGATAAGATTACTAACAGTGAAGATCCTTTTAGTAATGAAGTTTTAATGTTTGCAGAACTTCAGTATCTAAGTTATAAAAATTTTAATAAAAATATTTCAATATTAATGCCTTATTCAAAAAAACTTGAACGTTTTGGTTTTTGGTACAGACAGTTAGTAGCAGAAAGTTTAGGGAAAAAAGTTTCAAAACAAGGAAAAAATATTTTTGCAGGAATAACACCAATAGCATCTTTAGGATCTACAGATCAACACTCTCAAATACAACTCTATAACGAAGGTCCTAATGATAAAATAATAACCTTCATTATTCCTTCAGATTTTGAAAGTGATATAAAAATAAATACAGAAATAGAAAATGTTAAATATTTAAATGGGCTTAAATTTGAAGATCTTATAAAAAAAGAGTTCTTAGCAACAAGTATCTCTTTGAAAGAAAATAATAGATCTCACGGCACCATACATATAGATAAAATTGATGAATTTAATATAGGAGCTCTTTTTTATTTTTTTGAATTATCTACAGCTTATTTAGGAGAAATGCTTAATATAGACACTTTCGATCAGCCAGGAGTAGAAAAGGGTAAAGAATATATGTATGCTCTGTTAGGGAAAAAAGGGTTCGAAGAACAAAAAAAACACTTAAGTAAATATATAGATGAAAGATAATTGCAATAAAGTCCTTAATAAAAATATAGAGATCATTATATTTGGAGCAACAGGAGATCTGGCTCATAAAAAACTCTTTCCTTCTATCTCTAATCTTTTTAAAGACTTTAAGTATAAAGATAAATTTAACATACTTGCTTTAGGAAGAAATGAGGAGACTACTTCAGATTTTACTCAAAGATTTAATGATACTATAGATAAAGAAAATAGAGAACAGTTTTATTCTAAAATTGAATATTTTGTATGTGATTTTTTAAAAAAAGAAGATTTAGAAAAATTAAAAATTAGGTTAGACAAAACATGTAGTTCCAAAATACTTTACCTTGCTATCCCACCTTCTTTATATGAAGCAGTTATTTTGAATATAGAAGAAGTTGGTTTAAATAAACCTTGCAGTAATCATAACAATTTTATTAGAATTGTTTTAGAAAAACCTTTTGGAGAAAATTTAAAAACATCCAAATCTCTAAATAAAACATTACTCTCTGGTTTTAGTGAAAATCAAATATTTAGAATAGATCATTATTTAGGGAAAGAACCTATTCAGAATATATTCTCATTTAGATTCGCAAATAATATATTTGAAAACCTATGGAATAATAATTATATAGATAATATTCAAATAAAAGTTAGTGAAGATATAGGAATAGAGACAAGAGGTTTTTTTTATGAACAAACAGGAGCTTTAGTAGATGTATTTCAAAATCATATACTTCAAATGTTATCAGTCCTTACTATGGATACTCCTTATCTTTTTGAAGAAAAATATATAAGAAAAGAAAAAAATAATATATTAAAAAAGCTTACTTTTTCTGATGTTATAAAAGGACAATATATAGGTTATAAAGAAGAAAATAATGTATCTCCAGATTCTTTAACAGAAACTTATATAGCTCTAAAATTAGAAATCAAAAATTCAAGATGGAGAAATGTTCCTATCTATATAGAAACTGGGAAATTTCTAAAAGAAAAGAAAACAGAGATATCTGTAGTATTTAAAAAAGGAAATAATAATTTATTTAAAAAAAATGGACATAATGTTTTAAAATTTTTAATTCAACCTGCTTTAGGAATAGGGCTTACAATGCTTGCAAAAATCCCTTCTATATATGACTATGAAGTCTCTAATATAAATATGCTTTATAACTTTTCAGATTATTTCGGAGAAGTTAAAAGTGAATATGAAAAACTATTGATAGACTGTATTGAAGGAAATCAAATTAATTTTACCCGTTCAGATGAAATAGAAAGTTCTTGGATACTTGTAGATAAAATTAAAACCGATATAAAAAACAAAAAGCCTATATTGTATAAAAAAGGATCTTTAGGCCCCACAGAAAGAGATATGTTTCTAAAAAAAGATAATAGATATTGGATTTCATAAAATTTTTCACATAATAAACTATAGGGATTTTGAAAATCATATTTAATTTAAAAAAACTCAATATATAAAAAACTTACACTCTTTAGTTAATATTTAAACCTTAAATTACTACATCTTGAATTTTTCTATAGGATAGTATATTATCATATTTATTATTTATTAAGAATAATATGACAGAAATTTTAGAAAATCAAAATAGAGAGAATGATTTGTTGATAGCATTTGAATCATATGAAAGTGCAAAAAATCATAAAAGAGATTTAGGTGATACTGTTATTGAAGTAGCCTTAGGTTATAGAAGAAAAGAACATCCATTTTTAAAAAATTATTTAGATAATGTTGATATAACAGATAAAGATAGAGATATTATAAATGATCCTTATAAAATGAAGCAATTACTTCAATCTGAGCATGATATTTTTAAAAACTTACATATTATATTTTCAAATGCCATGCCTCTAGAAACTCAAGATAGTATAAAAAGAAAAACTTCTAAATTTTTTAGAAAAAATTTTATGGAAGGAGCTCCTCCTAACTTAGAATATACAGGATTAAATATAAATAATAGAGACCCTTTAAATATAAATGGAAGATCAGACCCTGAATTCAGATTTAACCTTAAAATTCAAAGTCAATTAATAGGAGGATTTATCATGGGGTATTCAGACGAAAGAGTAAAAGAAAAATTAAGTCATACAGATAGACCAAAAAGTCAGAGAATTTATTTAAATCCAGACCCAATGTTTGCTTCTCAAATTTTTAGCGAAATATTAAAGATGTCTAATGAAAAAGGACTTTCCCTCCAAACTAAAATATGGCAACGCTATATAGAATTTAGTAACTTAAAAGATCTAGATAGATCTGAGTGTAGAGGGGACGGTATTATTGTTTTTACAAGTGAAAAAGATTTCAACAAAGTACTCTCATTTACATTAGATATTGCAAGAAAAAATCCCGAATATTTTAAAGGTAGAATGGTGTCAAAAATACCGCAACCTGTTGCAGAAGGTATTTCTATCGGTGATGAACCTCTTGATCCTGGATATTCACTTACCTCTAGTAGAGCTGAACTTCTAGAAAAAACCGCACAAGAAGTACTTCTTGCTAAAAAAAATATTCATGTTATGGGAGAAAGGAGCTTAAATACAAAACAATTATTTAAGTATTTTCTAAAAGAAAATTGCAAAAAAATGAGTATAAACCCTTCTAATTTAGCTTTTAACAGTTAATCTATTTAATAATACCTCTCTAATTAATCTTACAAGCTAGAATGAAAATAGATACAACCTTATAAATATCTTATAGTTTTTGTAAAGAACACATATACATTATTCACAAAACTACGAAATATCTATCTTTGTTAAGAATCTAATATCTCTTTCATCTCTTTAAATTGCTCTTTTGTTATTTCCCCTCGAGCTAGCCTTTCTTTTAATATTTGAAGTGGAGATTTTTCATTTTTAAAATTAACAGAGGTATCTATGGGCATAATTAAAGCTAAAATTAAATATATGACAAGTGTAATCCCCATGAATAGAAAACCTATAAGAAATATAACTCTCATAATTACAACATCAACATTGTAATACTCAGATAATCCAGCACATACACCAAAAATTATTTTATTATTTATATCTCTTGCAGGCATCATTTCTCTAATATTTTTATAATATCAAGATATTCTTCTTTTGTAATTTCTCCTTTAGCATACCTTACTTTTAATATATCTATAGGATCTTCTTTTGTACTAAATATACTGTGATGATACAAAGATTTATGACCACCTTTTATATATCTAAATATCATTATTATAAAAACAACAAATATAATCCACCCAAACAAGATAAAAATTCCTTCTATAGGAGTCAGAAAATTATATCCACAAGAATTATAATACATATTAATATGCTATACTTTTAGTAAAAATTTTTCAATCAGAAAAGATTTGTTTTATAAAAAACACTCCTATTCAAATAAATAGAGAATATTATTCAACTAAAGTTTTTAGAGTTTCAATATTCTTTTTCAGATCACCTTCATAAATACCTGAATGAATAGCAAAAATACTTGCGCCAAAGGACTTACATAAAACAACATTGTTTTTATTTATACCTCCATCTACTTCTATTAAATCAAAATAAGAAGAGGCTTCTTTTATCTTTTTTAAAACTCTCTCGTCGAATAATCTTCCACTTTTTCCCATCTTTACAGACATTAAAAGACAGCCTTCAAAATATTTTGAAAGGTCCTTATTAATATTTGTATCTAGATCTATACCTAAAAATGTATTAAATTTTTCTATAAATAAAGGGTATTCATTTAAAATTTCTTTAGATTCTTGATGTATTATTACTCTAAAAGGATTAAGTTTTTCTAATTCTTGAATATATAAAGAAGGTTTTTCCACCATAAGATGAAACTCATACTGAATTCCTTCTTCTATTTTTATATCTTTTAAAGGAAGACTCTTTTCCGGAACTAAACTGGAATCGAGAATATCTACATGTATATAATTAAAATCATCTTTTACTTTATTTAAGCTTATTTCAAAAGATTCTCTATCTTGTTCTAATATAGCAGGAAGTATCATAATATATCTATTTCATCTACTCTTCTTTTATGTCTTTCTTCTGAAGAAAAATCTGTTGAAAAAAATTTATCTATAACTCCTTTATAATTATCCTTGTTATATTCAGCAGATAAAACTAATACATTTGCATTATTATGTAATCTTGCTCTGTATGCAAAAAATTCATCTATACATATTGCCGCTCTAATACCTTTATGTTTATTAGCTGTAATATCCATCCCTATACCTGTATCACAAATAAGTATTCCTCTATTATCTACATTTTCTGACACTTTATTTGCTAATAAATGTGCAAACAAAGGATAATCATCATCTTTATTATATTTTTCTGGACCCAAATCTATAAGCTTAAAAGATTCCAAATATTTTACTATCTCAGTTTTTAAATCAAAACCTCTGTGGTCAGAAGATATATATATACTCATACTATAAACTCCTCCCCTGCATTATTCCAATCAGATAAAAATTTTTCTAACCCTTTATCAGTTAAAGGATGTTTATACATGTCCATAATAAATTCATAAGGTGATGTTATTACATCAACACCTGCTAAAGCAGCTACTCTTATATGTTCAACTGAACGTACAGAAGCAAAGAGTACTTGTGTCTTGTAATTATATTTCTTATATATCTCAACTATCTCTTTTACAACTTCTACTCCATCCATAGAAATATCATCTAGTCTTCCTACAAAAGGAGATACAAAAAAAGCCCCTGCATTTGCACATAACAGAGCCTGCAGAGGAGAAAATACTAAAGTTATATTAATTCTAATACCTTCTGCTGTTAAAACTTTACATGCTTTTAAACCCTCTGGTATGCAAGGAATTTTAACTACAACTCTTTTATCTAAAGCAGATAAAGCCCTTGCTTGTATTAAAATATTATCATAATCTGTAGCAATAACTTCTAAGTTTATAATTTTATCAGAAGAAAGAGTTTCAAAAATCTCTTTTATTAACTCTTTGAAATTTTTCCCAGTAACCGATGCAAGTGTTGGGTTAGTTGTAATACCATCAATAACTCCCAATTCTTCTAATTTTTTTATTTCATCTATGTTCGCACTATCTATAAAAATTTTCATATTTATTTTTTACTAATATTAGTTTCTTTCATTTCATGTCCCCCAAAACCATTTCTCATTAAAGAAATTAGCTTATTCCCAAAATCATCATTTCCTCTAGAGGAATATCTCTCAAATAAAGATATTGATATAGAAGACAAAGGAATCTTTTCTTCTATTGCTTCATTTATTGTCCACGCACCTTCTCCGTTATCTTCCACAATAGGCTCTATTTCGTCTAAATTAGGGTATATTTCGAGTTGTTTTTCTAGGACCTTAGTTAGATAAGACTCTACTATACTTCCGTGATTCCAGACCTTTAGAAGTGAGTTCATGTCTACTTCTTTATATTTTCCATTTTTAGCTAAATTTACGCCCTCTGCAATAGACTGAAGCATTCCGTATTCTATAGCGTTATGAATCATCTTTACATAGTGTCCAGCTCCAGCTCCCCCTATATAACTATAACCTTCAGTTTGAGCAACAGAAGAAAAAACCCATTCTATTTCACTAAAAACTTCTCTATCTCCTCCAATCATTAAACAAGCACCATTTCTAGCTCCCATTACACCTCCACTAGTTCCACAATCTAAAAAATTTATACCTCTCTCTTTTAACTTATTATATCTTTCTATACTCTTTTTATAATAAGAATTTCCTCCATCAATAATAATATCTCCTGCTTTAAGCTTATTTACTAAACCCTCTTTATCTGAAAATAGAACGTCGTCAACAGCCCCAGAAGGAACCATTAGCCAAAAAATTCTTTTCTCTTCTCCAAAGTTTTGAATTGTTTCATCTATAGTATTAAATGTTAAAAAATTACTTTTTCTAGCAAAATCTATTCCCTCTTGTGTATCAGTAAAACCAAAAACATCTATGCTTTTATCCTTTAGATTTAACCCTAAGTTTAAACCCATTTTACCTAAACCAATTATAGCAATCTTTTTATTCATAATAATTTTCAACTAAAATAATTCTAGCAGGTGAAGCATCTGCTCCTGCTATTTTTAAAGGAAATCCCACAAAAAGATATTCTCCTTCAGAAACATCTTTTAATTTTAAGTTTTCAGCAATAATTATATCGTTTTTAAAAAAAAATTCATGTATCAAATCTTTTTCATGAAATTTTTTAACAGAAGGTCCATCAACTCCTATAAATTTAATCCCTTTTTCTTTTATATATTCTGCTGCTGACAAATCTAAATATATAAAGTCTTCATGAAACTCATCAAAACCTATATTAGAATTATTTGTCTTTATTAACAAAAAATCATTCTTTATTTCATATTTTTCCAAGTCTTCTCTTGTAATCTTATTTTTAGAAAAACTAATGTCTAAAACATTACATTTTCCAAAAAATCTCTCAATATTTATTTTATCAATAGTCTGTCCTTCATTATTCACATGAAAAGGAGCATCTATATGAGTTGCCGTGTGTGTTCCAAAGGAAACTAAAGAAACATTTGATTGGTCTTTTGGTATTTCCAAAAATCTCTCTATATTAAAATCTGGATTTCCAGGATAAATAGGGGTGTTATTGCTTAAAGTATAAGATATATCATAAAACTTCATACTTATATCTTATACCGAAATTGTTTATATTTCAATGTTTTTGAAAAATAAATATAACAGAGTTCTTTATAGTCTATATTACATAAAAACAGAACCTCTATCTTCTTTATTGAAACTTAAAAGAGAGTATTTTTTTATTACAAAAGAAGAAAGTATTAATATTATTCCTAACAACACAATTATTAACATTAGATAAAGAAGATTTGTATATGATGTATATAAAAGAGTTGCCATATAAATAAAATCACCTATAAATCCAAAGACTATAGGGACTATTCTGTTTTTATAATAACCATAAGCTACTAATAAAGTGATTAATATAAGAAATATAACACCATTGATATTATTCAGTCCAAACATAGAATATAACCCATAAAAATATAAATATGAACCCGCTAAAAGTATCCACGAAGAATAGTCTTTTGTAAATTTTTTATCTAAAAAATTACTTATAAATATATATAACAACCCCAAAATAAGAATAACATTATTTAGATAAGACACTGCTCCTGGAGAAACTAAATTATATATACTTATAGCAAAGTAAAAACTGCTAAAACCTATTATTAATGGAGTTTGATAATAGAATAAACCTGCAACAGCAAGCATAAAGAAAAAGAAAGAATTTCTCATAGAACTACTATAACCATTCACATATGCTAACTGAGTTAAATACGTAACAGAAATGTAATTCGCTAGATATGAAGCCAAAAGAAGTATATATGCAACATCTACCTTAACTCTCTTTTTTAAATACCAATATAAAAAATATAATATTATGCTTAAAATTATACCCATAGATAAGTATATCCATGCACTTTGATAATTAATTACTATATTAATTATCAAAACCAATATACCTAATATTAATAAAATGCCTCCTAATAGGTACAAAAATGAAGATAAATTTTTAAAATCAAGATTTTCATTAAGTTTTGAGTTTTTCTTATATATATCGTTTGGATTATTTATATCAGTTCTATTTAAATCGGTTGTTAAATCTTTATTATCCATGTAAAGGAAGATTATCATATTTTTAATTTTTTTTAAATAAAAATAAAGTTTTGTTTACAGTAAGGCAATAAACAGTGGTCTTTAATTTTATAATCTAATTTTAATAAAACCTAAATATAGTATTATTATTAATTAATTGATAAAATGTAATTAATGATTAATTATCAACATATAAAATATCTAAACCTTGATGAAATCCTCCCAGAAGAAGAGAAGGTTAAATTTTTAAGTGACCTAGAAATAATAACAGATAATAATGAAGATTTTTCGATAAGGGTTTTAACAAGTCAAACAAAAATTAAAAAATTCACTAAATTAAAATCTCAGAAATTAAAAACATTCCTAGAAAATAAAATTTAGAATTATTTATGTTCTTATAAATAATATATCAAAAAATTTTATTACTGATAACAATAGTAAGTATATAGAACATTACACTCCACTGAAAGATACAATTCAACTTATTTTTTAATAAATACACTTATAAAAATAAAAAGGCCCCCTATCATTAGAGAGCCTTAATATTATATTTAAAGAGTTTTAGAGAACTTCACCTTCTTTAGGTTCATCTGTAGGTGGAGTTTCTTCGCTATTTCCTCCTTCCTCATTTGTAGTGCCTCCTGAAGTATCTCCTTCAGTATTAGAGCCTCCTTGATTCATAGACGTTCCTATCTCTTGCATAGTGCTTTCTAGTTCATTCATAGCTTTCTCTAAGTCTTCTTTAGATACATCTTCTTTTGAACTTACTTCCTTTAGAGCTGAGATTTTTTCTTCTAATAAAGTTTTTTTGTCTTCTGGTATCTTATCTTTATTCTCTGTTAAAAATGTTTCAGCTGAAAAAGCAACAGTTTCAGAAGTATTTTTAAGGTCTATCAACTCCTTCTTCTTTTTATCTTCTTCTTCATTCTCCTTTGCTTCTTTTACTAATCTTTCAACTTCATCATCAGAAAGAGAAGTATTTGCAGTAATTGTTATATGTTGTTGTTTCCCTGTAGCTTTATCTGTTGCAGAAACTTTCAAAATACCGTTTGCATCAATATCAAAAGATACTTCTATTTGAGGAATCCCTCTCTTAGCAGGAGCAACTCCATCTAAAATAAATCTACCTAAAGTTTTATTATCTTTTGCAAATTCTCTCTCTCCTTGCAAAATATGTATTTCTACAGAAGTTTGATTATCTGCTGCTGTAGTAAAAACTTGTTGCTTTTGAATAGGAATTGTTGAATTTCTATCTATTATTCTAGTAGAAACACCTCCTAGAGTTTCTAAACCTAAAGATAGGGGAGTAACATCTAGTAAAGTTACGTCTCTTACATCTCCAGCTAAAACTCCTCCTTGTACAGCAGCTCCTATTGCAACTACTTCATCAGGGTTCACACTTTTATTAGGTTCTTTATTAAAGAAATTTTTTACAGCATCACTAATTGCTGGCATTCTTGTCATACCACCTACTAATATAATCTCATCTATATCTCCAACTTTCTTTTTAGCATCTTCTAATGCTTTTTTTACAGGAGTCATAGTTTCATCAACTAAGTCTTTAACTAAATTTTCTAACTGAGCTCTAGTAATACTCATATTTAAATGCTTTGGCCCTGTTGCATCTGCAGTTATGAAAGGAATGTTTATTTGAGTTTGATTAGTAGAAGATAGTTCTATTTTTGCTTTTTCACTTGCTTCTTTTAATCTTTGTAGTGCAGCAGAGTCACTCCTTAAATCTATTCCATTTGTTTTCTGAAACTCTTCTGCAATATAATCTATTATTCTTCTATCGAAATCGTCTCCTCCTAAATGGGTATCTCCATTTGTTGATATAACCTCAAATATTCCATCTCCTAATTCTAGAATTGAAACATCAAATGTTCCTCCTCCTAAATCATAAACAACTATTGTTTTTTCTCCCTTTTTATCAAATCCATAAGCAAGTGCTGCTGCTGTTGGTTCATTAATTATTCTTTTTACATCTAAACCTGCTATTTTTCCTGCGTTTTTAGTTGCTTGTCTTTGAGAATCATCAAAATATGCAGGTACAGTTATAACTGCCTCTGTTATTTTTTCTCCTAAAAAAGCCTCTGCATCTGTTTTTAATTTAGATAAAACTAGTGCAGATAAAGCTTCTGGAGCTAACCATTCATCTCCAAATTGAACTTCTATTCCTCCTCCTGAAGATTTTCTTAACTCAAAAGGAAATACTTTTAAATCTCTTTGTACCTCTTCGTCATCAAATGATCTTCCTATTAACCTTTTAATTGAATAAAAAGTTTGTTTTGGATTCAAAACCATTTGATTCTTAGCTGTAATACCTACAGCTCTAGATTTATCAGGTAAAATTGCTATTACTGACGGAGTAGTTCTTGCTCCTTCAGAATTTGTTATTACAGTAGGATTTCCTCCTTCCATAAAGGACATTGCTGAATTTGTTGTTCCTAAATCTATTCCTAAAATTTTTGACATAATTGTTTATAATACTAAAATAATTTAATTTTCTTTTTTTTCTACGATAACTCTTGCTGGCCTTATAACCTTACCATCTTTCTCGTAACCTACCCTAACTACCTCTCTTATCTTATTTTCATCTTCTCCTGCTACAGTACCAACAACCTCATGTAATAAAGGAGAAAAAGTATCTCCCTCTTTAACAGAAGAGAGTGTTACTCCTTGTGCTTTTATTACATTAAGGCTCTCTTCATATATCATGTTTATTCCCATTAAAATATTTTCATCTTTAATGGTTTTCTCTATATGTTTAATATAAAGATATAGATTATCAGACATATTTATAAAATCCCTAAGTAATAAATTGTTTAATACGTCTGCATTATTTTCTTTTTCAGTTTCTATTCTTCTTTTAAAATTTTGATAGTCAGATAAAGCATTTTTTAATTTATTCTCTAAATCATCTTTTGTTTTTATAAGATCTTCTATTTCTTTATCTCTAGAATCAAGTTCTTTTATAACTTCTTCTTCTATCTTTATTTTTGGTTCTTTTGTTTTTTTTGTAGCCATAATATTTTAAATATATAAATAAATTACCACCCAGAGGTTACCTCTTCTAATATATCTGCTGTATAGTTTAAAAAGGGTAGAACTTTATTATAGTTCATTCTAAAAGGACCTATAACAGCAAGATACCCTTGTTCCCCTCTATGTAATCTAAAACCTTTATATGCAATTGCGCAAGAACTAAAACTATTAAATCCTGTTTCTTCTCCTATTAATATTTTTACCCCACCTTCATATTTATTTCCTTTCTCAAAAATACTATCTAATATATCAGCATTTTCTATTACTGATATTATATTTTTAAGAGTAGCTAAATCTTCAAATTCAGGATAATTTAAAATATCTGAAATTCCTGAATAATATAAAGATCCAGATGCAAGCGCTATAGCTGTATATTCTAAATGTTTAGATAATATTTCTACAGCAGTTTTTAATATTTTTTCTCTTTGAAATCTAGACTCATGCAATGCTTCTTTTATAGCCATTTCATCTAAATAATTCAAATCCTCTTCTCTTAAAAAGTTTTCTAAATAATATCTAAATCCAACAGTTGTAGGAATCCTACCAGAAGAAAAATGCTCTTTTGATAAAAATCCTAAATCTATAAGATTTGCCATCTCGTTCCTTATTGTAGCAGGAGAGGCATCTACTCTATATTTTCTAGACATTGAGACAGACCCTACAGCTTGAGCTGTTTCCATGTACTCTAAAATAACATATTCTAGTATTTTAGCTTGTCTTGGTGTCATATGTTTAGCAAACTTTTAACGTAACTGCCAATAGTTTAGCACTCCCTTATGTTCTTTGTCAAACCCTTTGTATTTTTCTTGTTTTCAAATTGATTTATATAACACAAAAACTTAAATATAATTTACTTATAAAGGTAAAACTGATAAGCTTAATTAATGTCCAAAAATAATTTTTTTACAAAAAATTTACCTACATCATTAATATTTAATGGGTTAAATTTCTTAGGAGAAAAACTTACCGAAGAGATTTTGTTAGGAGGAGGAAATGTACTTTTAATTGACAGTATTACAAGAAAAAATATTGAAAATATAAAAAAAATAAAAAGTATTAAAGATAAAAATATTAAAGGTGAAGTTAAAATTTTAGACGTTTTATCAAATATAGATATATTAGATATTTTAAAGAAATTAAACTCTTTAAATTTCTCTTTATTTTTAGGAAATTTTGAATATAAAGAAGAAATAAATGTGCAAAAAAATTTAGAATTATTAGATATTTTTTTCAAAATTTCAAAATTTTATTCTGCCAATATTGGAGTTGTTTTAAATTTATCAAAAGAAAAATCAAAATATTTTTTAGAATACACGGAAAGTATAGAGAAAAAAACATTAAAAGAGAAAGAAGGTTCTAAAGTCTCTTTAATAAAAGTAGGGGAGGTTTATGGAGAAAGATTAGATAATTTTATAAAAACACCTATTAACGAAATAATAGAAAGTATAAAAGAAAAAGAGAAAATCTCTATAAATAAAGAAAATTCTTTTTTTCACTATATATATCTTGAAGATATTCTTTTTGGAATAGCAAATATTTTATTTTCAGACAAAGAAGGTGAATTTGTTCTTGCAAACAAAGAAGATATATCAAATATCTCTTTAGCTTTCAGAATATCTGATATTACAGGATTTCCTATAACACATAAAGAGAGTAGAGAAGAGAGGTTAGAAGATAGAATAAAAAATTCTATTAATGTTTATGAAGAATGGACACCTAAAACTTCTCTTGAGGAAGGATTAAAGAAAACTCTGGATTATAAATTAATAGATGTATTAAAAAAGCCTAAAGTTTTAATTCAAACTAAAAATATTATTAATATTCCTCAAAATCAAGATAAAGATGAAAAAGAAATCGTAAAAAAAGAATCCTTATCAAAACTAGATATTTCTAATTTTGATAATATAAAAAAGAATTATTTAATAGATTATGATACTAAAAAAAAGAAATTGAAAAAAAGAAAACCTTTATTTTCTATAATAATAATTATATTACTTATATGTATAGGATTTTATACCTATACAATATATAAAGATTACAAATATATAGAAAATAATACTGTATATGAAATGTCTCTTATCCAAAATCATAATTACAATAAAGCTATAAATATAAATTCAAAAATTAGCACAAAAGATTCTCAAATTCTATATCTTACTAGTTTTTTAAGTCCAGTACTAAAAAATGTTTATTTTTATGAAAATAAAATGGTTTTATTTAAATATTATCAAGAAGAAAATGGTTATATAAAAGATACTATACAAACAGCTATTACTTATAAAAGTTTAATAGAAAATATAGGGAAAAGTAAAAAAATTTATATAAACAATTTTTACTACAATAAAAATATAAACCTTTTAAATAAAACAAAACTCATAAAAACCTCTCTTCTTAAAACTTTTTATAATAATTTAATAAATATAGAAACAGAAAATATCAATATATATCAAACTTTTTATAATAACGAGAGTATATTAAAAAATATAATTTCTGGTAAAAAATCCTATATGATTGCTTATTACAATAAGAAAAATAAAAACAACTCTCTAAATATAGTTAGTTATGATTTTATATCACTTGATAAAGGCCAGATAATAAAAAATATATATACTAATAACCCTGGAGATTTAAACCTATCTACAACTAAAAACTCTTTAAGTAGCCAAGCTTTAGTTATAAATTCTTTGACAGAAAGTGCTTTTCATATAAAAAATAATGGGGTTATTTATGTAAATATAAATATATTTAATAAATTACAAAAATTAGTTAATACTCCCAATATAATAAACGGATTTATAACTTCAAAAAATAAACTATTTTTATACAATATTATTTATAACTCTAACAACACTTACACTTACTTCTATAACTAGTAAATTAATCTTATATTTTTATAAATAATCTTTATATTTTCTAATATAAGTGATAAAAATACATAAGAAAATATAATATAAAATACCTATAAATATAGATATATTATTGTGTTATACTTAAACAAAGATGGAATATAAAAAATTAAATCAAATACCTTTAAACATAAAAAAAGAATCTTTATTGTTAAAAAATAAAAATTTTATCAATAATTATGTAGAACAAATAAAAAATATATCTTTTTGGAAGAATTTTTTTACATGGTTTTATCTCTTTATAAATTTATTTTTAATAATAAATTATATAATTTTACTTATAATTTACTATTCCCACCTTCCTGGAAATATACCTATAATATTTTTCAATAATAAGTTTGTTTTATATCCTAAAGTCTCATTATTTTTAATTCTATCGGTTTTAATTTTTGGATACTTTTTATTTTTTTACACGTCATACAAAACCTACTATAAGGTCAAAGGAATGTATTTCCTAAGCCATTTTTTGGGTATAGCCTTTATTTTTTTTACAGTTTTAGATGTGTATAAAATCATACAAATGTCTCTATGAATAATAGTCTTATAGTGTATTTAAAATATATATCTTTTTTACCTATTTTTTTAGAAAGTTTTTTAATTTCTTTTCTTCTAACTCCTTTAATAGGTTATTTTTCTAAAAAATTTAAAGTTTACGATCTACCTCAAGGTTTAAGGTTAGACTCTACTGCTAAAAGAAGGATTCATCAAGATCCTAAATTAAAATTAGGAGGAATTGCAGTAATCTTTCCTTTTATATTTTTAATACTTTTCTTTTTGAAAATAAATTATCATTTATTATTCTTTATAATAGGTGTTTCTGTGTTATTTTTAGGAGGTATAATAGATGATATTTTTGATATAAGTGCTAAACTTCAATTGATTATACAAATTATAGCAACTCTCATAGTAACTCTCTCTGGTTTAGATATTTATTATATATCAAAACCTTTATATGGAATCTTTTCTTTAAATCAGATACCTTTTAATTTTTTAGGGGTTCATCTATATTTTGTTTCTTTCTTCCTTTCTATAATTTGGATATTAATTATCATAAATGCTGTTAAATGGATGGCAGGTACAGACGGTCTTGCAGAAGGAAATTTATCTATAATTGCAATAATAATAGGACTTTTATCTATACGTTTTCAAACATATGATACGGCTTTTATGGGTTTTATATTTGCTGGACTCTTGATAGGATTTCTATTTTATAACTTTTATCCTTCTAAAATTTTTTCAGGAGCTTCAGGAAAAAGTGTTTATGGTTTTATAATAGCAATTCTTTCTATTTATTCAGGAGCTAAACTAGCTTCAACAATGATGGTTTTATCTATTCCTGTTATAGACTCTTTTTGGGTAATAATATCCAGAATAATAGAAGAAAAACCTAAAACATTATTAGGATTAATAAATATAAATGATAAAAGACATCTGCATCACAGATTATTAGATCTAGGATTTTCTCAAAAAAAAGTAGCTTTTATAGAATATTTATTCACTGCTGTTATAGGTATAATAGCATTAATAATAACAGGTTTTCACAAAGCTATTATATTAGGTTTTACAATATTAATAGTATTCTTAATAATAGCTTTTATTACTAATATTTCCAAAAAAAAGAAAACTTTATTGACATAATGTTATATAATCAAATATATGGCAAAGAATAAAAACAATCCAGATATAAAAGAGATATTAGATATTATACCTTCTTATTGTGAGAAATGTGGAGCATTTCATGATAAAAATTTAGTAGAACTTATAGATAAAAATGAAAATGTAACAATAGCTTATATAAGATGTGAAAATTGTTTAAATAAAAATATAATCTATATAGTAAAACCTTTAAACAATATGGTTAATAGGTTTAGATTAAGTGTAGATTTAGATGATTCTGAAATTAAAAAATTTGCAGGAAAAGAATCTGTATCTTCAGATGATGTTCTAAATATTTTTAAATTAACTAAAATGGAGAATTTTAATAAAGCTAAAGATTTTATAAAAAAAATATCTAATGCTTAAAAAGATATCCATATCTAAAATTTCATTAAATAAAATACAGTCAAAAATAGAAATAAGGGATATTGTTTATGATTCTCTAGACTCAGTACTTAGTATTAATTCAAAAAAATATATAAAGTTTATAGATTTAAAAGATAATATAATTATACTTAAAGTTAAAAATTCAAATGTTTCTCAAGAAATATTACTTACAAAAAATATATTAATTAAAAAAATAATTAAAAAATATAAAGAAAATAATATAATAGATATTAATATTAAAGTAGGATCTTTTTAAGATTATCTTTCCAAAAGAGGCATTACAAGATATACAAAATCATCATTTTTCTTTTCATTAAACTTTGATACTTTTTTTAAAGAAGAAGAATTTATACTTATTTCTATATCTTCAGCTTCATAATTATTTAATAAATCCATTATATATTTAGAATTAAAACTAACAGTAGATTTAACTCCTTTTATTTTAGTTTTTATTATACTAATACTTTCTCCAACTTCTTTTAAAGATGATTGAAATTTAATTACATTTTCTTTAGGATCTATTTCTATATAAATTCTAGATATATCTTTTAATTTAAAAATAGAAGAAAGTTTTATAACATCTTTAAACTCTTCTACATTTAAAGAAAAACTACATTCATAATCTTCAGGAAAAATTTTATTATAATCAGGATATTTACCTTCAATTAATCTAACTAAAAATTTAACATTATCTATTTCAAATATTAATTGATTATTTTTTCCAACAAGATAAACTGAAACAAAACTATCATTATCTAAACCTAAATCTTTTATTATTTTAGAAATATTATCTAAAGAAGATGATGGAACTATTATATTATCAATAATATCTTTTTTTATATTTTTTAAACCTTTTATATTAAAACTAGAGAATCTAAAACCATTAATACCTATTAATTTTAAAAAATTATCTTTGATCTCAAAAAAAACTCCAGATAAAACTAATTTAGATAAATCAGTTGAAGTAGCAAATGTAACTTTATCTAAAGCATAAGAAAAATCATAAGCTGGAACTTTAAATAATAAATCACTATCATTATCAGGTATATCAGGAAATTCATCTGCTGGTATAGTATTTAAAGATATTTTATTTAAACTATCAGATATAGTAAGTGTATTATTTTCAAATTTAATATTTATTATTTCTGATTTTAAATTAGTTACAAAATCATATATATTTTTAATATTAACAGTAGTTTCTCCTTCTTTTATTATTTCAACTCCACAAAAAGAAATAACACTATTTTCTAAATTTGTACTTTTTAATATCAATTTACCATTTCTAGCTTCAATATATACATTTGAAAGTATAGGAATACTTACTTTTGATGTATATGTTTTTATATTAAAATTTAAGAGTTCTATGAAATTTTCTCTTATTATATTTATATCCATTCTTCTTTTATTATTATATATAAAATATAGTAGTATTTAGTAGTACATGTTTATAACTCTAAAAATTAGTAATTTTTATTGTTGTTAAAGTAAAAATTACTGTGTATTTCTTGTTTATAATATACAACTTAAATATCTTTTGCAAATAAAACATATTTTTTGATTTATTATTATAAAACAAAGATTTTTTTATGTGAATAGTTTTATATATTACTAATATTTATATGTATAAGTTTTTATAAACTATCCTCAAAAAAAACAAATTATAAACATTGTATGCACAATATTTACACAATATTTACACATTTACTAATATCGCTGTAAAGAGCTACGTATACTACTTATTTTATCTTTTAAATAAACATCATTATCTATTAAATCCTCTATTTTATCCACAGCATGCAAAACTGTAGTATGATCTTTTCTCTTAAGGATATTTGCCACTTCAACTAAAGGTAAATTTAGGTCTTTTCTTAATATATACATTGCTATCTGTCTTGGAAGAGCAATTCTATTAGTTCTTCTATCTCCTATTATTTCTCTTTGAGATATTCCAAATTGTTCACAAACATTAATTATTATATCTTTAGGTTTTAAAATTTTACTTCTTCTTTTAATATTTATCCCTATTAAATTAGATATTTCATCTTTATTTAATTTTTTATTTAAAACTTTTTCTGTTGCTATTATTTTAGTAAGAACACCCTCTAACTCTCTAATATTAGATTTTATATTTTCAGCTATCATATTTATGATATCTTCTTCTAATACTAAGTTTTTTTCTTCACATTTTTTTCTTAAAATAGCTATCCTCATTTCTTCATCAGGATTAGATATATCTGCAACCATTCCTCCTTCAAATCTAGAAACTAACCTTTCTTCTAAATTTTCAATATCTTTAGGATGTCTATCTGAAGCTAATATGATTTGCTTATTAGATTGCTGTAAAGTATTGAATGTGTGAAAAAATTCTTCTTGTATACCTTTTTTGCCAGAAATAAACTGTATATCATCTATTATTAAAATATCATTTTCTCTATATTTTTTTCTAAAATTCTCATTTTTACCTTTAACTATTGAGTTTATAAAATCATTTAAGAGAGTTTCACTACTCATATAAGAAATTTTAATATCAGGATTTCTTTTTATCAACTCATTTCCTATAGCTTGCATTAAATGTGTTTTTCCTAAACCAACTCCTCCATAAATAAAAAAAGGATTATATAAAATACCAGGAGAATCAACTATAGCAAGTGAAGCAGCATGAGCTAATCTATTAGATGAACCTACAATAAAACTATCTAATGTATATTTAGGATTTAGGTTTGAATTAATGTCATTTTTTATACTTTCATTACTATAAAAGATAGGCTCATCTTCTATTTTTATATCTTCTTGTCTTGTTTTAAAAACAATATCTAAATCTTCTCCATATGCATCTTTTAGTGCATTTTTTGTTATATTAAAATAATTTTTTTGAATATAATCTGATGTAAAAGAGTTTTGAGAAGATATTGTTGCTATATTTTTATCAATACTGTCTAGTTTAACTTTACCAAACCATATCTTAAAGTTTTTGTCTGTAATTTTTATCTTTATTTGAGAAGAGGCTATCTTCCATATAGCATTGATATTATTTTGCATAATATATTAATAAAAAATATAAAAATATTTAGGGGCAGGTAAGTAAATAAAGAGAATATCAGATTGTGGATAACTTTACAATAGACTTAGTTGAAAAAAATATAGGTTATGCTATATTAAATATATAGTTATGAAAATAAAAAAGCTTAATATTTCTGATATATTAATATTGTTAATAACAATAGCACTATTTGTTTTAATTGTTTTTTTTGAAATTAATCCTGTTAAAGCTGTTTCTGATACATATAATACTCAAAGAGAAAATGGAGTAGAGACTCTTCTTACAGCAATAGAAGATTATTCTCTTCAAAATCACGGAATGTTACCTCCTTCAATTCCTGCTATATCAAGTCCTTTAATATTAAATAATATTTCAACAAGTGGTATAGGATCAGGTTTTAATATAAATAATAATACACAAGGAATACCTAACTGTATACAGGCAGGAGCAAAAGAAAATATGTGTTTAAATATATCTATGAATACTCCAATATATTTTGAAATTCAAAAATATCTAAACAAAAATCTTCCACAAGGTGACTTTTATGTAGCTAAAAATATATATGGAACAAAAGTCGTTGTTTTTTCTAATGATTTAGGTAAAGGTAAAAGTGTAGATAAAAAAGGTTTTTCTGTTGCATATTCAGAGTATAACTTTTGATTTATTGACAAAAAAAGTGCACTAATATAAATTATATGTATACAAAAAGGAGGTGAGATAATATGAAAAAATTTAATAATAAAGGTTTTACCTTAATAGAAATTTTGATTGTAATCGTTATTATTGCTATTTTAGCATTGGTAGTATTTGTAGCATTAAATCCAGTAGGAAGAATTGCTGACTCAAACAATACAACAATGACAAGTAATATACAACAAATATTTAAATCTATACAGCAATACACAGTTGATAATAAAGGGGCTTTACCTACATTACCTCAATTAACATCACCTGCAATTGTTACATCAGGAACAGCTTATGGATATGATATACAAGGCAATACAACAGGAACCCCAAGTTGTGCAACAACAACAACAGGAACACTTCCTACACAAGTTGCAACTGTAGTAGTATCAGGAGCAGATTCTTGTGAAACTTTAGCTGCATTCGAAACAGCAGTACCTACTATGAAAAATTATTTAACATCAAATCCAGGAGTTGGAGGAAATGTTAATTATTACGTAGCAGAAAATGCTAGTGGAACAAAAGTTCTAGTATTTGCAACAGGTATGCAAAAAGGTGCAACAACTAATACAACAGGATACCCAATAGCTTATGAGTATAACTAATATTAGTTAAGTTTAAATAAAAGAAGGTGGACATAAAAACCCACCTTTTTTTATGCTATAATAAATTATAATTATTTTATTTTTTAAAATTATGGCTCATACAGTATTAGATTCTCAAACATTTAAAAGTGAAGTTTTAGATGAAAAAGAAAAGTTAGTTATAGTGGATTTTTGGGCAGATTGGTGTATGCCTTGTCATATGATTTCTCCTATAATAGAAGAATTATCAGAAGAGTTTAAAGATAAAGTTAAAGTATGTAAGTTAGATGTAGATGCTAGTACAGATATTGCTTCTCAATATAACATTATGAGCATTCCTAATATTGTGTTTTTTAAAGAAGGAAAAGAAGTGTCAAGACTTATAGGTGTTAGACCAAAAGAGGAATTTGTAAAACAAATAGAAAGTTTGATATAAATGAAATTTAACACATTTTCTTTATATCCAGAGCTACTTCTAAATGCAGAAGGGTTTGGAATTATTGGAAATGCTATAAAAAACAATATCATCCAGATAGATAATCTTAATCTAAGGGATTTTTCTTTTGATAAAAGAGGTTCTTTAGATTCACCTCCATATGGAGGTGGAGCTGGAATGGTATTGAGAGTAGATGTACTATTTAAAGCTTTAAGCTCAATAAAAGAAGATACTTATTCTATAATGCTTAGTGCTTCAGGAAAAAAATATTCTCAAAAAAAAGCAAAAGAACTCTCTTTAAAAAAAAATATAACTATATTTTCAGGTAAATATGAAGGTTTTGATGAAAGATTCTTAAATTTCGTAGACGAAGAAATATCTTTAGGTGATTTTGTACTATCTTCTGGTGATTTTCCTACTTTATGCTTAATAGATTCAATAACTAGACTTCTTCCTGGAGTCTTAGGAAATAAAGATTCTTTAGAGAGCGAATCTTTTGAAAATGATTTATTAGAATACCCTCAATATACAAGACCTGAAGTTTTTTTAGAGAAAAAAGTACCTAAAATTCTCTTATCAGGTAACCATAAAAAGATAGAAGAATACAGATACAAAGAAAGTTTAAAAAAAACTAATAAAAACAGAAAAGATCTACTTTAAAAATTTTAAAATTAGTTTATAATAATATATTAAACCCAAAGACAAGTTTTTATGAATAAAATAAACAAATACTATAAGAATATTTTAAAAGAGAAAAAGCTTAAATTTTCTATATTTTTACTAAAATCAAAAATAATATCTAAAAAACTTTCTTTATATAAAACAGAAGCTGTAGAAATATTAGAAAATAGCACACATTCTAATCTAAGACAAAAAAGTTCTATTAATATTAAAAGTATTCCTATTTTTTTAGTAATCTTAGGAGTTCTTTTTGCAGGACAAATGTTTGCGCAAACAACTACTAGTTCTCAGCAAACGACCCTAAATCAATGTGCACCTGTTAATGGATCAGGACTTTCAGTTTGGGAGTCATGTGGATTTACTCCTTCACTATTTCAATCGGGTGCTATAGCTATCTTAGGAAACTATACACAAGCTAGTAGTTCTAGTACTACAGGATACAACTATACAGGAGGTTATGGGGCCTTTGGTGAAGCGAATTCTTTAGTAAGTTCAATGTATACAACTCAACCTGAAAGTGGAGTTGGGTATTTTGCTTATTTATATAAAAGATCAGGTTTAACAAGTTCTACTTATGCAGCATCTCAACTGTCAGGTCCAGTTTATGGGTTTTCTTTTCTATCACCTGTTTATAATATTTGGACAGTATCTAGAAACATATCTTATTTACTTCTAATACTTATAATTCTTTTTACAGGAATAATGATAATTGTAGGAGGGAAAGTAGGAGGACAGGTTCCTATAACATTTATGAGTGCACTCCCTAATATAATGGCCGCTATTGTTCTTATAACTTTTAGTTATGCTATAGGAGGTTTTATGATAGATTTGATGAATATATTACTAGGGTTAATCTATTCTATATTTACATCTCTTAACACGGGTAGTTTTAATTTTCCAACTGCATTTTCCTCTAGAAGTTATATTTTTAGTGTTTATGGGGCAGTTACAGGAAATAACATGAAGACTGCTTTACAAGGGACAGGTTCTGTTATAAATAATTTGCCAGATGGAACAGGGGGGGTACACTATATTTTTTCAGCTATAGGAGGAATTATTCATAATGGTGGTGCAGCTGACAGCATTATAGTTTTTATAGTTGCAGTTATACTTTTATTTACTGTGTTTAAAATAATAATACAACTTTTAAAAGGATATCTTATTTTTCTTTTTCTACCAATAGCTGCACCTTTCATGTTTCTTCTAGGTTCTGTTCCTGGACAAAGTAAAGCTACTTGGAGTTTTTTTAAAGGTATGTCAAAAGCTATACTTATTTATGTCGTGACATATACAATGTTTAACCTTATATATTATCTTCAAAATTCAATTACGGGGCTTTCTAATGGAAATACACTTCCTTTATTAGGTTTAGGCTCAATTTTTAGTTCCCAACAAGGAAACACAATAGGACTTTTGATATCAATAGCACTTTTTGTAATGATACCAAAGATAATTGCAGATGCTACTAAGGCATTGGGTTATGATTTCTCTTCTTATGCAACAGAACTAAAGAGAGGTTTTGCTCAGCCATATTCGAGTTTAAGAAAATGGACTGGAAATGCAAGAAAATCATTAGGATCCTAGAGATGATATTAAGAGATTTCTATAACAAAAATTTTGGATATAACTTTTATCTTTTTTCAGAGTTTATAAAAGCTTTTGGCGATATAGATTCTTTTAATTCTCTATTTTCTTTAAAAAAAGAAGACTTCATTTTATCTTTTGATGATATAAATGAACCTTTATATGATTATCTATACGGTGCAATAGAAGATATTGTGTTAAGAGAAAATAAAGAAAGTTATAACTATTCTTTTCTCTATGAATTTTTTGATAAAGATTTTTTAGACCTATTTCTTTCTGAAGAAGGAGAGAAGCTTATTCTAAGTAAAAATATATATAATACACAAAATATTCCTATTTCTATAGAAACAGATGCAAATTTGTCTAAAGATAATTTTTTAGATATATCATATATTCCTAATATTACAAAAGATGAGAATTTCTTGTACCTGGATAGATATAAAGGTCTTTCAGGATTTAAATATATAAAAGATATAGTTATTCTTAATAAGATAAGGGATTTTTTTAACTTTGAAGGAGCTTCTAGTTTTTTTTATAATTTACAAGAAGAAAGTAATGTTTTTAAAATGTTTAATGTGATAGAAAAAGGTTTGTTTAGAGAGGAGGATCTATCTTTATTCTATTCTAATCAAACTATTTATGAAAATGTATACAATTATATAAATGGATGAATTAAAAAAGAAAATAATAAGTGTATATACAAATGAGTATTACGAATTAAGTGACCTAGAAAGGGATTTAAGGTCTAAAGGTTTAAGTTTAGATAAACTTACTTCCCCCTATTCAGGTTATACAGGAGGAGATCTTCCTGATGGCTTATCTCCTGACAAGGACAATGTTTTATCAAGGTTAGTAAAAGAATCTTATGTAAAAACATATATAAAACTAACCGTATCTCAAAATTTAAAAGAAGAATTTAAAAAAGCTAGTTATAAGCCATATAAGTCCAATTTTAAAGAAAGAGAAGCTGATCTTTTAGCAAAGGCTCTCGCTCCTGCTATATCTAAACATTTCTACCCTCAAGCTTTTAAAGGAAAAGGTGCTCCTAAATATATATTTGGAATAGATGGTTTAAAAAAAGAATTAAGAAAACCTATTTATGCAAATGCTATAAGGAGTCAATTAGAATCTCTATATACCCATGGTTACATGTATCAGCTAGACGAAAAATTACGTCCAGTCATAGTTGATAATAGAATAGCTATATTAGAAGATGCTAAAGGAGAGGCATATATGCCTCCTCCAATGGATGATGGTAAATTTAAAAGACAAGAGCTTTTTAATTTTATATTATCTAATAAAAAAGGCAGGTATAAAAGAAAGTCCAGTATATTCTCAATGCCTTCTAGTTGGAAAGCTATTTCTGAATGGGAAAAATATTTTGTAGCTACTAGGGATAGAAATCTGTGGTCAGCAGGGATTGCAAGGACAAAAAATCCTGCCCTAAGGAGTATTATAGATCAGAACACTAGAGATTATTTAGGAACAATAAATACTCTTGCATCTCCTAAAAACCAAGGTTTAACTAGAGATAAATATTCTCCTACAGCAACAGGACTTAGACATACTAATAGGTTATTATATCCTGAAAAATCTAAAAAATTCTCATTTTCAACTTTAGGAGCATTAGATTTTAAACAATGGGAGGATAAGTTTGGAGAAGTTTTTACAACTACAAATAAAAGAGTTTTAAAAATAAACTTTAAACCATTTCAAATAGGATTACAAAAAGGAAAGGATAAAAAAAATCCAAATTTAGTAACACGTAGAGATAAGAAGGTTAAAAAGAGGAATCTTTTAAAATTCATAGATTTTATAGAAGCACTCCCTGCTGCTGTTGTATTTGTGGGGAGATATTTTGTAGATAAAGCTCTTTTATATGTTGCAAAAAATGTGGGAGATGGAGAATTTGCATATTCTATACTAAGAAATGTAAGTGGAGGTCTTACAGAAAAAGTATTTATATCCATAGATAGTTTTAAATTTGCCTTGGGAGTAGGGAAGCTTATTTTAAAGGATGGAGTAGAGGCTCTTATTCCAGGTTTAATAACAGGCATTATACTTTCTAATCCTTTACTAGGTGCTGTTGTAGGAGGTGCATATTTTACATCAAAATTTTTAGTAGATTTCACCTCTTTTTTTTCAGAGCAAAATCCATTAACTGCTAATCTTATAGAAAGAATAAACTCTTCAATGATTGAGAGGTCTTTGAGTACTACTGAAGTTGTTTTTAAATCTACAACTTTTGGATTTTCAACAGGTATTTTAGGTGCAGGTATTGCTGCTTTCTTGGGAATAGCTAATGCCCCTTTAATATTTGCAGGTATTTTTATAGGAACATCTGCTATAAAAGCTATAGACTATTTAGTAGTAGGAAGACTTGCGGGTAGTTATGAAGAATTATCTGCAATAGGTGCAAGTGAATTTAGAATTTCTTTATTTAAATCAGAGTATCTTTTTCAATTTGGAGGAGTATCGGGAATAGTTTCCTTATTTTTCATCTCAAATCCTTTTATAGGATTAGTTGTCTTTGGTGCAGGTTTAATAACAGGTTCAGTAGCAGATTTTATAAAAGCATCTTTATTTGAAGATTCTGTTTTGCATAGTATTTCAGATATATCTTTGTATGATGCTCTACATACTGGATTAGGTTTTGCAGGAGGAGGAGCTTTAATAGGGGTAGGACTAGTCGGTGGACCATTAGGGTTATTAGTGGGAGTAGTTACAGGAGGAATGTCATTAGCTATAAATATTTATGAAAAAAGAGCTTCTAGTTTTATAGTAAAAGAAGATCCTAAATTAGAACCTTTAAAAGATATAAAAGATTTAAGATTAAAAAATGTTCCTTTTAATGAGTGGAAAAATTTAGGAAAAGTTAGTTTAAAAGAAGAGTTAGTAAAACTTGGGATACCCGCTGAGGAGATAGATAGAATGGATCTTGTTAAGTATTTAGAAGGAGATAAAATAAAACCTGATATAGCTCATGTTCAAAAAATGTTTGATGAATATAGAAGAGCAGATTTTTATTCAAGACAGGATCTTTTATATAGATATGACCCCCTTGCCCCAAGGACTATTTTTGCAAATGTAAATGAAGTAGATATAAGTAAAAATTTGGAAGAGAATCTAAAAAACTTAAAAGATATTTCAGGAAGAAGTTTAGATAGTGGATTAGTAGATACTTTAAGTAAAGATACTAATGTGGGTGCTCTTTGGGATAAAGCTATACATGGAGATGCTTCAGGTTTTATTGATAAGGTGGCAAGAGAGCACATAATCAAAACCTCAGGTTTACAAGAAGAAGATCTAAAAAAAATAGAAAAATCTAAAATTAACCTAGATAATAGTAGATTAAGAATTAAGACAGTAAATACTCAAATAGATGCAATGAGGAGAACTGCAGATATCATAAAAGATCCAAGAGCAATTAGATTTATAGATGAAGGGGCAGCAAAAAAAATAATATCAAAAGAAATAATATCAAATCGTTTCTCTGTAGTAACAGATACTTCCGTTAAAGACTTTTTTAAAGGTAGAGGAATTAATATAGAAGAAATGAAGTATTCTGATTTTGTAGAAGCTGCTAAAAAAATAGGTTTCTCAGATCAAGAGATTGTAGATATGGCTAAAAATTCTGATTATATAAAGAATTTAAGCTTAACAGATATTTCTCCTGACAAAATATTTGAAGGAATAACCCTAACCCCTGGAACAAGATTTGTAGACAGTTTAGATCTTTTGAAGGATCCTAATATTATATCTAGTAGTATTCCTAAATTAGAGTTAGGAAAAGAAGCTTTTAGAACAATTCAAGAATCAGGTCTTGGTTCTGTAGGAAAAGTAGCTGCTAGTATGAGATCTACTTCCCTTATTACAAAACTAAGCACAGAAGATTTAATGAAAGCTTTTAATAGTGGTTTGTTTGGAGGAACTTTACTTTCTGTAGCTTTTGGAGCAACAACTTTACCTGCTTTTGCAGCAGTGACATTAGGGTATACTAGTTTTAAATGGGGATTATCTTATTTAGAAAATATAGATCCTAAATTTTTAATAATAGATACAGCATTAGGAAAAGTAGGTGTAGGTACTGCAACTAAATTTTTAGGAGAAAGTATGAATCCTGCAATTCTGCTTGCTGTAGTTTCTGGATATTTTTTAGGGCCTGTAGCAGGAATAGCTATAGGTGCAACAGGAGGAATAGGCTGGGCTATATTTAAAAGAGTCTCAGAAAAATCTTTTATAGCAGATACATTTGGAAAAGCAGGTGAGTTTTTAGGGAGTAAAGTGATGGAACCTTTCTTTATATTACAGTTAGATACAAGTATAACTTCTCCAAGTTTTTGGGAAGCTTTATTAGGTGAAAAAGGTGGAATGGCTTTTTTAAATAGTGCCATGACAAGTATTTTTGGAGGGATGGCTATCTCTTCTATAGCTTTATCTGTAGGATCTAGTGTTGTAGCTGCTGTTTCTATTGCAGGGTTAAGTTTTGCTTTGCCTGAGATAGCAGTAACATTATTAGGTGCAGGAATTGTTGTTGTTGGAGGAGTAATACTAAACCAAGTTGTTAATTGGATTTTTGGACACGGAATAATGTATTACATAGGAGATTTTTTTAAGAGTGCAATTAATACAGTGTGGTCTTGGTTTTCTAAAGCAGCAGTTCCTGCATCTTTAGGGTTAGACATATTTATAGGAATAATACTTCTATTTTTTAAGACAGAATTTGATATAGATGATTTTTTAAAAACTATATTTATAATGGTTATTGGATGGAGTTTGGCAGGTTCTCTAATAGGGGCAAATACAGCTTCTGGAGCTACAAACAATAATACTTCTAGTACTGTAAGCACATCAACTCCAGCTACAGTAGCCCTAAATACGTCCCCTTATACGGGAAAAATATTAAATATAGATACTACAAATCCTGTATCTATGATAGTAACTCTAAAAACAGGGAGTAATACAGTGCAGTTTAGTTCTAATAATCCATCTTTGTATACAGGAGAAACCTTATATAAAGGTGAATATTTAGGAAATTAGTTAGTTTATGAAATATATAAAAATATCTATACCTTTAATATTAATACTACTTCTTTCTTTATTTTTTATTTTTCATAAAACAAATAACGTCAGTATTAAAAACAAGAATACGTCTTTAAGTTTTGTTCCTAAAATAAATTTTCTGACAAAAAATATACAAAATTTAAATCAGAATTTTAAAATACAGTCTCCTTCATCAAAAAACAGCTTTTTTGAAATTAAATATAATTTAACTCCATATCAAGTAGCTAATAATTTAGGAGTAACATATCCTCCAGAAAAAACTTCTTTTGTACAAGATGTATGGCAGAATTCATATCAAAAACTTGTGTATAGTAACAGTAGTTATTTTTATACAACATCTAAAGGATATATTTGTAAAAATATATATATTTGTGTAAATAACATAATAAATAATGAATTTGATATAAATACCTTAAGTTTTAAAAAAGATGTAATATTCTCAAAAAATCATATTAATCTGTTATATTATCCTACACTAGAAGGAGATTATATATATAAGACATATGGAGATAAATTATATTATGAATTTAATTTTTCACTAAATTACAGATTAACAGGTTTTTCTGTTTATCCTATTAATGTAATTAAAATTCAAGGAAAAAGTGTAAGTAGTATTTTAAATTCAAAAAGTATCAAAAACTACCCATTTTATTCAAATAGCTATAATCTTAAACAAATATCTTTTTCAACTCAAAATGAGGCATATTTTATCGATTTTTTAGATAATAATATAGTCCCTATATATTTTATTTCAGGTAAAGCTGATACAATAAAAGGTGTTTTAGAAAACTATTTTTTATATGTTCCGCAAATTAAAATTAAATAAAATTTTAGTATTATTTTTTGTAACCTTCGTTTTTTCTTTAAAAGGAGTTGTTTTTGCATCGAGTGAACCATTGAATGTTTGTCAATTTTCTACTCCTCAACAATATAATTATCCTAATCATATGGCAGCTTCATGTAATCAAAACTCTTTATCTTTTAATATTCCAGTTACACCTAAAATTTCAGGAAACACAGTGTCTGTTTATCAGACAGAAACATTTGCTTTTGATGTAAATATAACAAGTTTCCCCCTTTTAGGATATTTAGATTCTCTGAATTCAAATGGAACACCTATCTCTTCTAGTAATGGAAATCCTTTTTCTTCTTTTGTATCTTCTGTACAAAAACTAAATTACAATAATTATATAAATTTTTCTAAATTAAATAGCTCTCTTCCTGGGCTAGGATCTTTGAATATGCCTGTAGCACAAGCTATTTCTTTTGGAAACATTAGTGTTCAAAGTAATCCTCAATCTCAAGTAGGAAACAATGCATTCTTTTCTGTTCCTGGTCTAGGAATGGAAGCTGACCTTTTTACTCTAGGCTCTATGTTTATGATAGACAATAACTATAATCCACAGAACCTTCCTAATGCTTCTGTTCTATCGTCTAATACTCAGAATAACTACAATACAGCACCTTCTTCTTCAGATATTAACTCCAATTGTACAGCATCAACAGTGAAAGATCTTACATGTAAATTATTAAATTCATATGGTAATCCTACCCAAAGTACACAACCTGCAAATTCAACCTTATCTGGATATTACAAAGTAAATGGTGGGTATAGTTCTCTTACTACATTTTTTAGTAGTGTTATTAATTTTCTTCAAGGCCTTCCTTTAATAGGCTCTTGGTTTGGTACTAAACCTATAACTACAAATTCAACAGGTTTTTGCCCTAATTTGATTTCAAATTTTAATACGACAAATTCTTTCATACAAGCAAATTTAAATCAAAGCTCTCCTTTTACTATTAAAGTTCAACAATCTTGTAATTTAAGTAATGTAAACTGTACTCTTGCATCAGAGACTACTGTTCCTGTACAGATAAATACAAATTTATATCTACAAGGTCTAAATAGAGCATTAGCTGATGAATGGTATGCAGAAGCATCTTTAGACCAAGGTCCTCCTATTGGACATACAGGAGCAAAAGGTGTTCAGTATATAAATCATAAAACAGGATTTTTACATACAGCAGTTCTTCAGTGCTTAGAAACCTCATGCACAAATTCTCCTTATGGAAACTCTACTACCATATCTAATAATTTGTTTTCTGGTATAGGAATAGAAGTAAGTGCTAATATTAAAGTTGTACAAGCAAGTCCTACAAATGCGCAAGCTTGTTTAGCTCAAGATACATCCTCTTCTGCTTCACTGGGTAGTAGTAATCAGAACTTTGCTTTCCCTTGGGTCAGTAATCAGAACTTTGCTTTCCCTTGGGTCGGAGCAATTCCTGTTATACAACAACATCTTGCTTCTGAAAATTTCCAACCATATTTTACAGCAAACCCTTTATCAAGAAATAGTCTTCCTGTTCTCCCTCAAGGAGAATACTATATAAAAAATAGATCTTCTTTTCCTGATCCTCTTGTTTTATACCTAATTTATTCAGGAGCTTTATCAAAAAATGACCCAATTGTTAAAAATGCGATAGGGTCATACTATTCTTCCAATTCAAGTACAACTTCTACATCTTTTGGTAGTTATACAGGACCTTTTGATCAAGTGGCTTGTTTAAAAGTTTTGAATGCAACACCACCTTCAACTCCTAACTATTCATCCTCAAAAATTATTAATGATGCATCTGCATTCTTAGGAGGACAGTATTCAGAAAACCCTTCAACTCCTAGTTGTGCTCCTTTCGATAATTCTTCTCCTCTTCCTTCTCCTAATTATGGAATAGATTGTTCTGGTCTAGCCAAAGTTGTGTATGCCGCAAGTGGATTTTTGATACCCAGAACTACATTTGAACAATTTCAATCTCCAGCTTTAAAGATTTTTTATAATCCTACAAAAGTTGTTCCAGGAGATTTGGTTTTTTATTATGTAAGGCAGGATGGTCCAGGTGTCCAGCATGTTGCAATAGTTAGTTCTTGGAGTGGAATTAATAACTATTCTACTATAGAAGCTGCAAAACCTAGTAAGGGAGTAACTACTTTTCCAAAAAATAGTTTTTCTACATGCTATGCCCCTCAATCAGAAGCTTATACATATACCCCTCCTAATGGGAATGGTTATTGTATTGCAGGATTTGGAAGACCTTCATCAGGTAATTTTAATGGAAATTAATTATGAATCTTAATAAAATAGCAAAAATTATAAGAGAGAGAATACTAATAATATTAGGAGCTATAATATTAATATTTTTGATTATTGAGTTATGGGGATTTTTAGGAAAACCTCAAAATATAGATACTACAAAAATATTTAGCTCTATTGGACCTATTTCAGGAAAAGTTAATACAAATAAATATTTAGAATATAAAGAGGGGATATATGTTTTTTATTTTAATATTAATAATATTAATGGAGATATTACCTATTATAAGTATAATACCCAAACAAATAGTTATTATGAATATTTTATGAAGTCCCCATCTTTATATAAAGGAAAATCTTTTAATAATCCAATTTATTTAAGTTATTATCTTTCATACTATATATTTAATGCTCCCACAGGAAATACTCCACAAGAATTAATAAACTATAATAATTATCTAAAATCATATTATCTTTCAATGCCTAAATTTTTAAATAATGGGAAAATAATATCTTCTATTTTAGGGGATATCCAAAATTTTTACGCAACAACCCCTCTTTTAGAAGGAATTTATATTCAAAAATATATACCAGGAAAGGAATATATTTTTAAATATAAATATTTATTAACTTTAAAAAGCGGACAAGCAGGAGATATACCTCAAACATCTAATGTAATTGTTAAGGTGGAAAATATTCAAGGTATATGGCAGAATATGGGTATAAAACTATGATAAAAAAAATATTTTTATTGACATTCTTCATTTCTCTATATATTTTTTTGGCACCTCATTCAAAAATATTAGCACAGTCTCAAGAAATTCCTCCTTGGATTCTTAGTCCTATAAATCTTTATGCAGGGGGAGCTACAAATTATAATACAGTAGTTTCTTTAGGAGGAATATCTGTTCCTCCAGGATATTGTCCTGAACCTTTTACAGTTACAATTCCTCTAGTAAACCCAGCAGGAATAACTTTAACTCAATCAGATTTTGCATCAATGGATGCATACCTTGTTAGTATAGGAAAACCAGGAATTTTGGCACAAGAACAAAGTATTCAAAATGCCTGTAATATAGGCCCTAATTTATATAAATGTGACCCTCGTTTTATTACCGCTATATGGGGACAAGAGAGTACGTTTGGAACAGCAGGAGGAGAAAATTTTAATTGTCCTGTGGGAGTAAATGGTTTCTATCAAGGACTTTCGTGTGCAGTAAATAGCGTTATGTCATACTATACTACGTTTACTAGAGAAATGTCTTCTCTAAACACAGCAGTATCAGGTTCATGTAAAACGACAGATCTTTTTACATATATGATGGAACAATATACACCAATAGCAAGCTCATCTTATGGGAATAATCAACAAAGAACAGCCCTTAATCAGTTTCTAACTATTTTTCTAGGATCACAATATATACAAACAGGATGATAAATTTAACTTTTATAAGAAATAACAGGAATTATTTTTATATAATTATAGTAGTAGTAGTAATTATGCTTATTGTATTTCTAAATACATTTTTTGGAACGAATAACCAAAGTACAACAATTACAGTACCGAAAGGGATACCTATGTATAATAAAAGTTTATATAATCCTATAATACTAAATTATGATGGAAAAAATTTTAATACCTCATATTATACACTTCAAATGTCTAATCAAAATAACCCCCCTTATTATTTACATGTTATTATAAAAAATATAAACTTTTCTAATCCTAAAGATATTATTTCAGAAGAAAAAATTTATATGAATGAGGCTCAACAATTTTTGAAAAAATATGGGGTAAATACTTCGAGTAAGAGAATAATATATACTTTTTAAGCTTTTGTGTTTTTTCTAGTTTCTTTTTTGGATCAATATTATTTGAAAATTTAACTTCAATTTGGACCTAAAAATAAGAATACATCTTTTATGTATTGTCTAATCGGTTACTGTGTTCTGCCCTCCCCCTCACAACACTCCATTGGCATAGTAGGGCGTAAGTTGTATAGTATAAGGGGAGTAAAACTACCCTTATGAATAATCAAACTAAAAGTATCGAAAAGCTAATATTATCAGGTAAAAAGGTTTTTACTATTGAAGATTTGGCGGTAATCTGGGAAATTACAGAACGAAAACGGTTGATAAATCGTATAAAATATTATTTGAAAAATAAAAGATTGATTTCTATTCATAAAGGAGTGTATGTTTATGATAAGAATTACACTCCAGAAGATGTTGCTCAAAAATTGTTTCCTATGTCGTATATTTCACTATATACAACATCACAAATGCATGGATTGACATTCCAATATTATTCAACTATTTATTCTATTTCTTTAAAAAGTAAAAAGTATGACACTGGTGGAATAATATATATATATCACAAAGTCAAAGAGTCAATTTTTTATAACACACTTGGATTAACAAATAACGGAAGATACACATTTGCTAGCAAAGAAAGAACTATTTGTGATATGTTATATGTCTTCCCGAAAATATCTTTTGATAATTTAAGAGAAATAGATATTGAAAAGTTAAAGGAGATTTCTAAAATCTATAATAATAAAAGGTTGGAAAATTCTGTCAAGAATATTATTTTAAATATTAACAATTATGCTAGATCTTAAAAAACACGAACAAATATTAAAAAATATACTGCGTGATATTTATACTAATCAATATCTACAAGCAGCGTTAGCCTTTAAAGGAGGATCTTGTTTATATATGTTCTATGGACTTGATAGATTTTCTGTTGATTTAGATTTCAATCTTAGAACAGAAAATTTTAATCCCGATAATGTTACAAAGATATTAAAAGATTATATTAGGATTGACGATCAAGAAAACGAAAGGTTTACTTGGTTTTGGCTAGGAAGTTATGAAGCAGGTAAACAAAGAATAAAATTAGAAATTTCCAAAAGAGATTATCCAGATAAATATATAAATAAAGATTTTTATGGTATTACTATACCTATCATGGAACCATCTTGTATGTTTGCTCATAAACTTTGTGCAATTACAGATAGAAAAGTACTTAAAAACAGGGATATATATGATGCTCACTTTATGTTTAAGAAGGGTTTCGATATTAATGAGGAAATTATAATGTTAAGAACTGGAAAAACTCAAAAAGAGTATTTTACATATTTGATAAAATATATAAGCGATAACGTCAACTCAAATAACATTATTGAAGGATTGGGAGAATTATTAAATAATAATCAAAAAGATAAAGTGAGAGCAACGCTACTTAAAGATATCTTGTTTGATTTAAGAAGTAGAAAATAAAAAATTTATATAAATAAGGCTCAACAATTTTTGAAAAAATATGGGGTAAATACTTCGAGTAAGAGAAGAATATACACTTTTTAAGCTTCTCCTGACTTGTCCAATTAGTACATTTTTAATAGTGTAGAAAATACATCAGAATCTGGAAATTTCTGACGTTTAGTAAATTCCTTATGTGTTAATTCATCTATTAATACAATATCCATAATATGAA
>JAJYFR010000009.1 GCA_021785355.1 bacterium | reverse complement strand
ATTTCATATTATGGATATTGTATTAATAGATGAATTAACACATAAGGAATTTACTAAACGTCAGAAATTTCCAGATTCTGATGTATTTTCTACACTATTAAAAATGTACTAATTGGACAAGTCAGGATAAATTGAAGATTTTATAATATTTAATTTATATAAATCATACAAATGAGCTGGTATTAATTGCGCTCTTTTATAAAAATTAATATTTTGTTGTTTATATACATTGGTATCATTAAATATATCTGGAAGTTCTTTTGATAATTTTTCTACTATTAACTCTGCATCCCATTTTGCATCATCAATAAATTTTTTAAATGAACCTTGATATTCATTTTCTATCAATTCCCCAAGAATATTTAATAATTTTAATCGCTCATTCAATAAAGGAATCTCTATATTTCCTCTAAATATTTCACTTAATTGTTTCTTTGTTAAATTTATAAGGAATTTAGAATTTAGTATATTATATCCTTCTGTTAGTGCTCTCTTAACAACTCTTATCATTGCAGCGCTTCCATCATAGTTATTCCCTTGTATATTTATGGTCCATTTAGGATTTCCCCAATATGAAAAATTTAAACTATTATATACAAATACAAAAGCTATATATTCTTCTTCTCCATAATTTTCACCTAACAAAGTATCCTTATTATATTCAGATTTTAAAAGATATGATTTATCTATATTTATTGAAAATTTATAAATTGATTCTTCATCAATCAAAACATTTGTCATTAATGGTAAAACTTTTTTTATTGGAGATAATATTGAATCCATACCTTTAATTATATAATAAAAATTCAATACATCATATTAAATCTAAAGTGATGCGCCTTATTTTGAACTATTTTTGTGTTGGATTGCAAAATTTATGAAAATCTATAATAAATAATCTCTTAAGAAAATACTCTAAAAACAAGATTGACTCTAATTTTAGAGTATTACAATATTGTCGTGACTATGAATACAAAGGTAATAAAAAGAGACATTGTGGAGGATATAATGCGTTATATCAATGACAGTAATATAATAGTCTTGCATGACGCAAGGCAAGTTGGTAAAACTCATATTCTTTATTATATAAAAGATCAGACAAATAATAATTACTGAAATATATGTATAATGCAAGTAAAGATCTATTAAATATAATTACAAATAATAGTATTAGTTATTGCTGGAGCTATAAAGATATTAAATAATTGTATATTCCTAGAATATCTAGATTGTTAGAACCTTTCTTATAATTATCCATATCATTAAGAACTTTCATAATTTCTTTGCTCTGTAGCTTTTTCACTTTTATAATAGAATTAAGATCATCAATTAAATAATTTTGTCTTGATACTTCATCAGGAACTATATAATCAAAAATCTCTAATGAATATTTTAAATATAATGGTAAAAATGATTCTATAAATTGATTAAGAATGTCGGTGTTTTCAATAAATGGCTTTAGGTCGTTTATTATTTCATCCTTATATTTAGTAAACATATCGATTACTCTTTGATCTAAACGAACTTTAAATTCAATATTTGAAGATATATTCAGTTCCTGTTCAAGCATTGAAATATCTGGTCTTATTCCTTTCTGTAAAAACCAAAGTAAATCAAAATAATCTCTTCCTTTTGGTACAAATTTATTTTCTTTTCCAACTAACTTATTTCTAGTAAAAATGGCATTTACTTTCCCAGTAAATAAAAGAGGAAGAGAATAAGCTTTAATTACATAGTTTTTTCTCGGAACTAAGTCCGTAGTAATATTAAAGAATGGAGATTTTTGTATATCAAGTTTTATATATAACAAATCACTTTCGCTTTGATTTGCTAAACCTAAATCCCTAAGAACAGGAAATTTTAAAGTTATAGTTTGATTATTATTTGTTACTGAGGCGTAAAGCCTATCATATGCGAGTTCAGTTTTAAAATATGATATCAAATCTTCTTTTAATGAGCTTATATCTATCTCGTCAACAAAATCCAAATCTATATCTTCTGAAAGTCTAGGTAAATCATAACAGATTTTTAAACATGTTCCCCCTTTAAATATTAAATTACGGTATTTTGACGTATAAATATATTGTAAAACATATTCAATAAGCTCCATCTTCAAAATAGCCCTTAGAAGTTCCGGATTTTTTATACTTTTCATCTTTACTATTTGTTTTAGTTTTTCAATAAACATTTTTTTTATATTTCAATAATAAATTATATATTTTAAGCATACGTGAAGATTTCTTGCAATACATTTTAAATTCTTTTATATCTGACCTAGTAAATTCATCTAAGTTTAATCTCAATGACTCAAGTTCTAATACTTCTTTTTTAAAGTAAATATAGTCAAATAGCGATTTAGCCTTTGTTGCATAATATATATTATTTCTTATTACATAACCCGTAAAAAGATCTTCTTTGATATTTCTATAAGAATATGTCCCTAAAGTATTTATATAGCTTCTGGTCTTCTTAGTAGATACAGAGGTAAATGAGAATACACTTTCTGTGAGTATTGAGTATTTTGATAACATATACTCTAAGCTTATATATGAAGGAGTTTTAAGAATATTTGCAATATTTTCTTTATATAAAAGCATATCATTATTTTCTATAAATGCTTTTGTAGTATATAATCCTTTTTTCAATTGTATAAAAGTCTGATCTTTTACTCTCCTATTTACCAGTTTATACAAGGATTTACTCTCTAGTGGTACAAAGTTCTTTAAAGTCTTTAGGTCAAAGTATTCTAATCTCTCTACCTCTTTAAACTGTTTCATAATACCCCCATTATACGGGGTCATTGTGAAATAGTCAATAGCGATCTTAATATATGTATGAGTTCAAGCAAAAATCGCCTATAATATAGATTTATTGTTATAGGAGGGCATATAAAGGCTTCAAAATTCTATCATCGAATACTTTATTTAGTTTAACAGTGCAATATATTCAGTCACTTTCTCAAATGTTGTAACATCCATCGGAGAGAGAGAGATTCGAACTCTCGCGATCCTTTCGAATCCTAAGGGTTTAGCAAACCCTCCCCTTCAGCCTCTTGGGTATCTCTCCTTATAGAATACATAGTATATCAAATTGGACTTTGATATTAAAGATTGTAAAATATATAATTGTTAAATGAAATTTAAAAAAATTATTCTAATAATAATTGTTATTCTTTACGTGTTCTTCAGTATAATAGCTTTTTATAAATTATTTCCTGTTTCTAATATTGTAAAAATACAAAAATTAAATTATTCCAATCTTGCAAAAAATTTCAATCCTCTAAATTTAAAAATTAAAAATAGTAACTCTTACAAAGAATTTAATGGTAAAGAAATTGAAGAGAAATTTAATGCAAATTTAACTCTTATAAAAACTTCCCTTATAAACTACTACCTTACTTATAATTGGAGTATTACGACAAACAATACATCTCTTATAGTAAAAAAATCTAAAGTGATTGTAGATTATACTTCTTCAGGAAAGGATGTAATTACTATGAATGCATTTATCCCTACTCAATTCAGCTCCACTTCTAGTTTATTTAAAACAACACCAAACCAACAAGGATATCCTTTTGACGAGAATGAATTGACACAAGCACTCTTGTATCTTAACTCCCCTTATAATTCTAACATAGAAGTTTCTTCTTTTAATTTTAATGAAAAGAATTTTTTAAATGTTATTAATGTTAATTATAATATTCCAGTTGAAGAAATAAAGGGGATATCTTATCTTCCTAATCCAAATGATACATCCTCTGTGCTAAATTTTTATATTAATAAATTTAATTCACTAGGATATATACCTTTCACTGTTAATGGTGCAATTATAGATAATAATACTATATATTATTTAAAATATGGATTAGGAGGATTAAGTGTAGAAATATCTATTAAAAACTATGGTGATTACTCCCTTATTTATTACACTCTTAAAATTAGTGGGTCTAAAAATAGTAATTTTTTATCTTTCTTTAATAAATCTGGATGGAGAGCTGTATTCTATTAAATTTAAATACTCTGAAGATATTTCATTGTACCAGTTAATTAGCTGAGACATAAGTGTTTTTTCTTTAGTTTTTAAAGAGATTTCAGATGTTCCAAATAGAACACCAAATGTAGAAAAATTATGAGACCCAAATATAATTTCAGAATTCTCACTATCTTTATCTATAATAATTACCTTAGCATGAACATATTTACTTTTAGTATAATGAATTGAATTAAGGTGTATATTGAAAATATTGAAAATTAAATGTTCCATTCTATTCCTAAATTTTTTTTCTGCAAGATAAGGACTGTGCGTTATAACATCAACACTGATTCCTCTCTTCTGTGCATTTTGTAAAGCATATAATATATTAAAATCTGGAAGAAATTGAGATATAAAAATAATACTTTGTTCTGCTTTTCTTATTGAATCAAGAGTTTCTTTATAGATCTGAGATTTAAACCTTCTTCCTGAATCAATTATAAGATCATTCAATTTATCTATAGGTATAGTTATATCGTTATTTTTTCTACCATCCCTATTTTTTATGAATATATCTATCAACAAGAGATTTAATTTTTTATTCTTAATTCTAACCATAAAATCTAAGTAATCTAAAGATTTTTCTGCTAAATTTATTCCTCCTATAAAACTAACATCATCTATTATTGTTATTTTCATATGATTTCTTCCAAAAAAGGGCAAATATTCTGATACAATTCTTCCATACTTATATTCATTTATAAATTTTATATCAATTTTTTCCTTAATAAGCTTATCTAAATAATATTTATTCTTTTCTGATTTTGTATTGCAATTAATTCTCTTATACTGAGATATATGGTAATATTTATGACCTACAATATAAGGAATAGAATATTCATCTATATTAAATTTCACATCAACACCTCTTTTTTTAGCTTTTATAATCTCATCTATAAATATCTCGAATTTCTTAGAGAAATCTATATGCATAGCTTGTATATAAATCTTATTCTTAGATTTTTTTATTTTTTCTGTAATTTCATCTAAATAACAAGATGCATCTATAACTTCATACATATAACTAAATATTAATATTATTTTTAAATGTAATTTTTCTTATAAAGAATTTTCTTGATTCTTCTACTACAAGTAAGATTATTATTATAGCAAAATATAAAAACATTATGTTTATAGGTAAACCTCTTGTATTAAGAATAGAATTCATAAAGCCATTATATATAAAAAATGTTTGAATAAATATTATAAAAACAATTCCTAATAAAATTTTAGAATAAGATCGTATAGAAAAACTTGTAAAAGAAAATTTATATGATCTTGAAGATATGAGGTTAGCAATTTGAGAAAATACTAGAGTTGAGTATGCAGCAGTAGTAGCCATATCATAATTATGATATATATTATTAGTTATATAAAACATAAATACAGCAATAAGTGCAATTATAGAACCATTAATCATAATAGGTATAACAGTTTCTTTATCAAATAAATGTGTTTTTGCATTTCTTGGTTTTCTTTGCATTATATCTGGATCAGGTATATCAGAAGCTAGAATTAATGCAGGTATTATATTTACTATTAAATCTATTGTTAATATTTGCAGAACAAACATTATAGGGGCAAAATGCAAAATAGATCCTAAAAAAACACTAAGCATTTCAGCTATATCAATAGCAACAGTAAATCTTATAAATTTTTTTATATTATCGTATATTATTCTACCTTCTTTTATTGCCTCAATAATAGAAGTAAAGCTGTCATTAAGAAGTATCATATCTGCAGCTTCTTTTGCTACATCCGTTCCAGTAATACCCATAGCAACTCCAATATCTGCAGCTTTAAGAGCAGGTGCATCATTTACACCATCTCCAGTAACAGCAACAACATATCCTAATTCCTTTAGTAATTTTACTATTCTAAATTTATTTAAAGGAGTTACTCTTGCAAAAATAGCACAATCTTCTAATAAAATTTTTTTTAGCTCTTGATCTGACATTTTATCTACCTCTTTTCCTAATAAAACCGTGGTTTTATCAGTAGATAAATTTACTATTTCTCCAATTTTAAGAGCTATCTCAGGAGAATCTCCCGTACACATAAATACTTTAATACCTGCTTCTCTTGAAGAATTAATAGCGTATTTAACATCATCTCTTGGAGCATCAAATAAACCTAATAAAGCAACAATAGTTAGATCCTTTTCTATTTCTTTTTTAGAAATACTTTCATTTCCTTTTAACTCTTTATAACCTAAAGCTATTACCCTTAAGGTTTCATCTTCAAAACTTTTAGCTTTCTCTATCAATAAATTTTTTAAATGAATATTTAATAGAATTTTTTTTCCATCCATTAATATGTATTTTGCGGATTTAACTAAACTTTCTATTGCCCCCTTAGAATAAACATATTCTCTACCACTCTTTGATACCAATACTGACATCATTTTTCTTTGAGGATCAAAAGGTATCTCTATTATTCTTTTAAAACTATTCCTTATATCGTCTGAATTTTTATTTATTTTCATAACATAAGAAATTAAAGCACCTTCTAAAGGATCTCCTACTAATTCATATTTATTATCTCCCTTAGAATTAAGATATGAATTATTACATAACAATGAGATATTAATAATCTTATCTATAACTTCTTTGTTATATTCTGCAGGATTAATTTTTCCTTCATCAGAGTATCCTGTTCCTGAAACATAAAATTCAGTATTCAAAGAGTTAAGATAGAAAAATTTAGTGACAGTCATTTCATTTTTCGTTAAAGTTCCTGTTTTATCTGTAACAATAACATTACATGCACCTAATGTTTCTGAAGATGTTAGTCTTTTTACTATGACTTTTATTCTGGATAATTTTTTTAATGCTATAGCTAAAGCTGCAGTTACTGTTGAAGGTAAACCTTCAGGAACAACACCTACTGCTAAACCCAAAGATAATATCAATGTAGATTGTAAAGAGAGTTTACTATAAAAGTAATTTATTACAAAAGCAAAAATTGCAACAACAAGTGCTATCATAATAAGATATTCTCCTGTTCTAAATATTTCTTTTTGTAAAGGAGATTTATCCTTTTTTTCTTTAGATGTTGTTAATGCTATTTTTCCAAATTCAGTATTTATACCTGTACCAACTGCTACAGCTTTTCCTGTACCAGATATAACAGTAGTACCTAAAAATATTAAATTTGATATTTCTAATATAGAAAGTTTTAATTTAGGATGGGGTGTATTTGTTTTTAATACAGGCCTGTCTTCTCCTGTAATAGAAGATTCTAAACATTCTAAATTAGAAGATTCTATTACTCTACTATCTGCAGGAACATCATCTCCTGGTTTCAATAATATAATATCTCCTGGAACTATAAATATAGAATTTATATTTTGAACTTTTCCATCTCTTATAACTGTTGTTGTTTTTGAAACAAGTTTTGCTAAAGAATCTGCCATTCTATTTGCACTAAATTCTTGAATAAAACCTACAGTTGAGTTAAAAAATATAAGCAATATTAATACAATTCCTACTACTAATTGATTTGTAAGAAATCCAGCTATAGCAGCTATTAAAAGTAATAATGTTAAAAAATCTTTAAATTGAGAAATGTATATAGATATTCCTCTAAATTTATTCTTTACATTTAACTCATTATTCCCATGTTCTTCTAATAACTTATTGACTTGTGATTGTTTTAGTCCAAGTATCTCATCTGTTTCTAATATTCTAAGAACTTCATCTTTTGGCAATGAGTATACAAAACTTTCTTCATCTAATGTTTTTTTAAATATTGAAGGGTATAATGAATTTCTAAAAATATTATTCTTTTGGGACATATTATATACAATAATAAAACTATTAATTTTTTAATTCAATAAATATTATCCAAGACAAGAAAAAATAATGATATACATTTAATAAAAATTAAAAAAATTAACTTCGCATATAAAGAGTTTTATCTTTTAGAAATATAGTATGAAAATCCCTACATTAAAGTAGTCAAACTTTTCTTGCAAATAACAGAATCTGTACTATTGCAATAATTAGAAATATAAAAGATACTGATTGGTAAAAATAAAAAACGTATTCAAAATCCTTAACAAATAAATTTAAGAATAAAACCGTTATAATACAGATAAATCCCCAAAAGATTAAAACTTTCGCACCATAAGTATTAATAATTTTCCAATTTTTATTTGACACATATGCTTTTGGGATACGAACACCATACCATGAGTTACGAGGTATGTCCCAAACAAGTAGTGGAATAGATAACATAACCATTATTATTCCAATAATATATCCTAAGTTAGTAACAAAGATATTATGCATTTTTCTCTATAATATTATAAGTATGTCATAAATTACTACAAAAATTCAACCTAATCTTTAGAGAGAAAATATAGCTTGTATAATATTTATTTTTAGATTTGAATAAAACATATTTCATAAATATTATAATAATTCATAAAAACCAAAATTGCTTTCACTTACATATAAATATATATACATTATCTTAAATTGATAATTTTCTAAATAATAACCTTTAATTGTGTTACTATTTTTCATATAGGTTATTTTTTTAAAATATATCGTATATAATAGTAAAATGATTAGTTTTTTATTCAACAAAGATGATGAATGATGAAAATAAAAGAGAAAAGAGAATTCAAGCATTAGAAGATGAACTTAATTCTTTGAAAAAAGACAGTAATATTTCTCATAAGAAAAGAAAAACAAATAGTAAAGTAATATATGAATGGAAAGCTCCTACTCGAGTATTTAAAAAGTGGGAAAGAGAAAAGTTATATACAGTTTTTCTTTGGCTTATAGTAATAATAGTGATTCTATTATTTTTTAAAGAATATGCAACTATATTTATAATCTTTGCATTAGGATTTGTAATATATGCTATGGTATCATATCCTCCTGAAAGTATTGATCATATAATAACGGAAGATTACGTTGTATGGTTTGAAAAAAAATATTATTTTGAAGATTTAGAAGATTTTTGGTTTTCTAAACGTTCAGATCAATTAATATTGAATATAGAAACAAAATATAATTTAATCGCGAGATTAGTTTATTTAGTAAATGAAAAAGAGAAAGAAGATCTCTTGAAAATACTTTCATTACATCTTCCATACAAAGAGATAGAAAAACAAAATTTTCTATCTAAGATAACAGACGGAGTATATATAGAAAATGAGCTTCTGTAGCTTAATTGGATAAAGCACTAGATTGCGGATCTAAAGAGTATAGGTTCGAATCCTATCAGAAGCATACAATATTAGGAGAGATGCTGGAGTGGTTTAACAGGCTGTTCTCGAAAAACAGAATTCTACTAAAAGTAGAATCGTGAGTTCGAATCTTACTCTCTCCGAAGAAATGAATATATAATCGATTATAATTTATGAAAAAGATATTTATACTTCACTAATAATATCAAAGCCTTTAAAACTTCCTGTTATTGCAAGTCCAATTATATTTCCTTTTACTACATGTTTATCTTTTATTTGTTTTGCTGTTTCATTTAATGTTGCACCAGACCCTACAGCATCATCAATAATTAGTATATTGGTATATAACTCAAAATCATCTACCATTATAGTGTGTTTAGCATTTTCAATTCTATTATTGATAAGTACCATTACACTTTTATTAATTGAAACTGGATTTGGTATATTTTTATTATTTGCAATAAGATAATATACTTTAGGAGGCTTTCCTATATTTTCAGAAGTGTTTGTTTTATAATCATAACAATATAATAAGTGCCTAGTTCCTAGGATATTAGGAACTTTATAGTATATCAATCCTACTTGTTGACCAATACAAGATAGCACTCAAATAAATATTAAAACCAACAGAAATAATACTCAAAGTAATAAAGATGGGATACACATTCATATAAAATATTGACATATTATTCAGGTTGTATTATACTCCTTGTATGTATGATTTAAATTTATTAAATAAAGAAGAGAAAGATTTATTATCCAATTGGGAAGGTGTTTATAAAAAAGGATTATTAAGCTTATGGATACTTTTATCTCTTAATAATAAAGAGATGTCTATGTCAGAAATAAAAGATTTTATTAATGATATAACCGATGACTATCTTTTAGTAGATGATAATAGTATTTATAGATCATTAAGAAAGTTTTATACACTTGAAATTGTAGATTTTGCAATGAAACCCAATAGCAAAGGTCCTGACATAAAAATATACAAATTATCAAAGTCAGGAGAGAAAATTTTAAAAGCATTTATACAAAGAAATATAATTTCTATATATTATAAAGACAAAATTAATTTATTATTTAAAGGAAATATATAATGACAAAAAATATAAAAATATTCGCATTTTTTAGTTTAATTTTATCAGTATTATTTTTCTTAATACTCAACTATTCTCTTGCAAATTTTAATCAAAGGTATATATCCTATTCCATTTCAGTAATTATAATAATATTACTTTACTCTTTCACAGGAGAATACCTTGCTCAAAAAGATAATCAAAGAAAAGTAAAAACTAACCTTACTCTAATGTACCTTATAACCCCTGCTGTAATTAATGCTATTATAGGAATCTTATGGGTAATTATATTTAAAAGATCTTTATTGTCCTTATATATATATATTATGATAATCGCTGCATGTCTTATATTCTATATAATTGCAAGAAAGTTTTTTATTAAAAACATTAATAAAAGAAAAATATTCGACTGATAATAGATTTATAAATTACAATATAACTCATAAAATTTACTGAGAATTTAGTTTTTTAAATTATATACATAAAACAAATATTCGCAAAATCCTCTATTAAAAGCCTTTAATCTTTATAAAAAAAGAGATTTTTTATATAACTTGAAAAAAATAAAAAGTTATGTAAATATAGTATTGTATATATGGATGATTTAAGCCAAACAACAAATAATGAAAATTCAATGTCAGAAAATGTGACCTTAGATAGTAACGATTCTAAAGTTGTTGATAGTACTGTTAGCACCTCGGAAATAAATCCTACGGAAAATATAGATTCTCAAAAAAAAGACTCCGGTAAAGAAAAAAATAAATCTCACAGTGATAGGATTGAGCATACCATTCTTTTATTTATAGGAATATTAATAATCCTGATACTTATAGTTTTATTTGAAATTTATATAAATTCTCTTCCTACTGGAAACACTATATCAAATTTACCTAAAACTAAATCTTTAATAACTCAACCAACTAAATTAAATAGCAGTAATATAGTTACTCCAACTAATGCACAACAAGCTGTAAACCAATTAAATACTCTCAATAGTGTTTTAAATAATGATACAAGTACTTCATCTTCTGCATACAGTAGTTATCAATCTTCTCAAAGTACAAGTACTCAAGGAAGTAATCAATATAGTTCATTAGCTCAATAAATACATGAAAACAAGTATAAAAATAATATCAACCATAATAGTCTTAACAACAATAAGTGCTAATGTTGTATATGCACAAGCAACAAAAAATAAACCTTTAGTTAATTCTCAATCGAAATCTATAAGCGTAATTGTCTCAAAAGCTAATATATTTATAAATGAAAGAGTTCAAAAATTAAAAATGATAGAATTAAGAATTAAAAATTTAGAAAGCACTTCCAGTATAGTTAATTCTACAGATATATCCAATTTAATAACTTCTTATAATATTGATATACAAAATTTAAACACATTAAAAGCAACAATTGACTCTTACCCTCAAACAGGCTCAATGCAAAATTTAATGGTTTTAGTAAGACAAATTTTCGCTCAATATAAAATATACTCTATTGAATTACCTACAGGAAATGCATTGGTTTATCTTGGTATACTTGCTCAATTTTCTAATAACTATAATGTTATAGGAGAGAATTTATTAAAAGATATATCTTTTGCTAAATCAAAAAATGTTAATACTCAAAATATTTTAAATGACTATAACATGTACCTTACTGATGTAGCTTTATATAATCAAGATTTAACTTCTGCTATAAATTTAGAACAATCTATAAATATTTCAAATTACCCACAAAATATAGCTCAAATAAAGCTATTACATCAAGATATGGTATCACTACATCAACAAAAAGCTCTTGTTCATAAGGATTTTACACGATTCATAAATGACTTTGAAATGCTTTTTAATATAGGAATGCGTAAAAATATGAAGATGAAATAATATTTTCATCTAATAAATATTAATACACTTAATACACCCACTAACATAGAATAGTATGCATAAGGTTTTAATGTTCCTCTTTCAAAATACTTCATCAAAAATTTGACTGCAAAATAAGCCGTTACTCCTGATATAATTGCCCCCCAGAATGCGTACCAAAAAGGTGCTAAAGAATGAGTAGAAAATAAAGATGGCACTTCTAATAATCCAGCAGCTAATATTACAGGAGTTGCTAACATAAAAGAGAAATAAGCGGCATCTTCATGATTAAGATCATATAAAAGACCTGCTACCATACTAGCTCCTGACCTAGAAATACCTGGAATCAATGCAAAAATTTGAGATATACCTATAATAATTGAATCTAAAAAATTTAAATCTTCTAGTTTTTTTATAAGTTTTTTCTTCTTAATTAAAATTTCTCCTAAATAAAGAATTAATCCATTTACTATCAAAAAAATTGCAGCTATTAAAGGACTTTCAAAGATTTTTTTTACTACAGATTCGAATAAAAGTCCTATTATTCCAACAGGAATTGTAGCTATAACTAATTTCCATGCAAAATTTTCAGTCTTATCTTTAGACAATTTACCTTTTATAGCAGTTCTAAATAAAGCTTTTACTATTTCTTTCCACTCTTTAAAGAAAAATATTAATAATGCAACAGAAGTCCCTACATGTAAAGAAACTATAAAGGGAAGAAAAAATGAAGAATTTTTAGTTACGTGAATATTTAATAAAGATTCTATTATTATACTGTGACCTAAACTACTTATAGGAAATAGTTCTGATATTCCTTGAGAAAAACTTAATATAATATCATTTAATATATTCATTATTGTATCTAATTTATAATTTTGTTAATATAATAAATAAGTTTATATCACATATTAATGAATAAAAAAAATCTAGTAATTATATTAGCTGCAATCTTTATAATATTAACAATTTATTACTTAATACCAGGAATTAATCATATACTTGTATATAATGGTCATCCACAAACATATCAATTAAAACATGCTTTATTATTCTTTATATTAGCTGTTATTGATATAGTTTTTGGAAGAATAATTATAAATAAAGAAAAAGAAATTAATTAGGAGATTCAATATTCTCTATTTCAACATAAGATTCTTTGTTTCCTAGGTAGTATTCATACCTTCCTACACCTTTTCCCCAAATATTCTTTCCTAAAGGAGAATTATAAGGAATTATGTCTCGACCATTAAATTCACCCTTATTGGATTCAAAGAAAAATCTTGTTCCAAAAATACACTCTTCTAAATCATTTCCAAACCTTAAAGATACAATAGATCCTATATCTATTAAACTAGGTTGCAATAAACCTCTTTCATGTAAGATAAATCCTGATAGATTTCCATATGAATTATTTTTTATTTTTTCCAAATCTTCTTTTGTAATTATTTGAGGGAGATCGCTTGATGAATTTTTTAAAAACAATTTATTTTTTTCAATAAAAAGAAGCAACTCATCACTATTTTGAAACTTCTTAATAGATTCAAATATCAGAGTACTTGATTCTTTTGAATTAATCATTTGTATAATTTTATCATAAAGACCAGATTAAATCTAATTCATCTAATTCAAAAAATACTATTTCTCCAAAAATTTTATATACAGATGAAAGTTCTTTTTCATATAAACTTTTATTAATAATTTTCCATTCTAAGGATTCATTGTAAGCTATCACTATAGAGTCTTTACTATATTCTTCCCCTTTAAAATTTACTACTATTATAGCTCTTTCTGGAAGAATACTCTCTTTTACATTCAATTTCTTTAATCTCACAGCAATAATCGAATCAAAATTCTTAATAGAATTAAATGGCAGAGTAACTGCTGTTTTAGATGTATATAATGTTCTAAGCAGATTATCTGGATAAATATTTTCCACTAAAGGAATACTTGTATATAAAGAAGTTTTCTCATTATATTTCCATGATTCTATAATGTCAGAAAATATATCTTTTTCATTATCGTAGAAATAAAGAATACTTGTATTCAATATCTTGGTAAGAGTAAATATGTATTTTGAAGGGAGGGATTCCTCTTTTAAAAAAGTTTCAAACATATTTTCTGTAATACCAAGTTTTTTTGCAACAGTTTTAATATCTAAATTAGAAAGTTTTATTAAAGATCTTATTTTTTCTTCTATACTTTTATTCATATATTTTAAAATTTTTCAGTATAAATATTATCTATATTCATCAAATTGTTTTCAATAAATAACTTAATATTATTCACTACATCAGGATTTCCACATATATAAAAATTTAATTTTTTTAAACCAGATAAATTCTCTATAAGATGATCAATTACATATCCTCTCAGACTAGCACTCTCTTCTTGAGAAAATATTTTTAAATATTTCCCCTTTAAGAAAGAAAAATCAAAAATCTCATCTTCAAATTTTCTCATCCCCCAAAAAAGTTTTATATTATCTATGTTATTTAAAAATACAGCATGATCTATTATACCTTTTATAGGTGTTATACCTATCCCAGTAGCTATAAAAATATTATTTTTACTCTCTCTTAAATAAAAATTTCCAAATGGTCCTAAAAATTCTATAATATTCCCAACCTTTAATGCTAAAAGACTTTGAGCTCCTAAACCTTTATCTATCTTAACTGCTATTGTTATTATATTCTTATCAAAAGAAGCAATAGAGTAGGACCTTCTAAGTTGTTCATTAAATTTTAATATAAGATATTGACCAGGTATATATTTAAATTTTTCATCTATCTTTATCTTTAAAAGAATATATTTATTATTAATTATATTCTTAAAAACAATCTCTCCTTTATTATTTACCATTATTTAAAATTAATAATACCAAAGGTTCTTTTTTAAATTTATTTAATATTTCCTTCTCAACTTTACTTATTATTATTTTCTTAAGCTCTGATTTATCTTTTATATTTGTTATTATATTATCTTCAAAAGATTTTTTTACAAAATTCTCAATATAATTAATTATTTTTAAGTTTTTTGAAGAGTAAACAAATCCTTTTGAAATAACATAAGGATCTTTTATCAATTTTAGATGAGAATCTACACCTATAACTATTAAAACTACCCCTTGTTCAGATAATTGAGATCTCTCTTTTATAATTTTATTTCCTACGTCCCAAATAGAATTATCAGATATTCTTACAGGAGAATGTTTTATTCTTTCACCTCTTACAAAACCTCTTCCTGGAAAATATTCAAATACTAATCCATTTTTAGGCATAAGAATTTGTTCATCTTTTATACCTACTGTTTTTGCAGTTTGAATATGCGCATCTAGAAATGATTGATATCCTTCTATTGGCATAAAAAATTTAGGTTTTATTAGATTTAAAAATAATTTATGATCTTCTTGATGAGCATGTCCACCAGCATGAACATCCATTATGTTTTGATGTATTACATGAGCTCCTGAAGACACTATTGTATCTAGAAGTTTTTGAATTAACATTGCATTTGTAGGAATAACAGAGGAAGACAGAACTACTGTATCTGTATTCACAATATTTATATATTGATGCTCACCTGTAATCATTTTCATTAAACCGGCATTTTCTTCTCCTTGAGCACCTGTTGTTATTACCAAAATCTCACTATCTTTATATTTAGAAACTTCGTCTACCTTTATAAATATACCTTCAGGTACTTTTAAATAGCCTAATTTTTTTGCTATTTTAACAGAATTTTCCATTGAAATTCCTGAAACTACAACTTTTCTTCCATATTTATAAGATAAAGATATTAACTGATTTACTCTCGTAAGTAAGGAGGAAAAAGTTGCAGCAATAATTCTACCTTTTGAATTAATAAATATATTTTCTAAAACAGGAGTAATACCACTTTCTGAAACAGACATTCCAGATTTAGTAGCATTCGTACTATCAGACATTGCAAGCAAAACTCCCTCTTCTCCTACTTTAACTATTTTATGATATTCCGTTACAGGTTCTTGAAAAGGTGTATTATCGAATTTAAAATCTCCTGTATGAACAATATTTCCATAATCAGTTGCAATTATAATTCCTACAGAATCAGGTATATTATGATTTACTCTGAAAAAACTTACTTTAAACTTTCCTAGAAAAATAGAATCATCAGGAGAGAATTCAATAAGTTTAACCTTATTTTTTAAATTAAAAACAGGATCTGAAAATTTTTCTTTTATTATTTCTATTGTCATTTGAGCTCCATAAACAGGAGGGAAGCCTAATTCTTCCATTACGTAAGCAAGTCCTCCTATATGATCTAAATGTCCATGGGTTATAACAAAACCTCTTATTTTTGATTTATTAGCCTTCAAATAATCAAAGTTTGGGATTAACAAATCTATTCCAAACAAATCATCATCAGGAAATCCTAAACCAAAATCAATGACAACTATATCATCATTATTTTCTATTATTGTTGAATTAATACCAACTTCTTCTACACCACCAAGTGTAATTACTTTTAATTTCTTATCCATATATTATATTTTTTTTATAAATTAAATTCTTTTGCCAAAACGTCTTTCTCTTAAAGAGAAATCTAAAATAGCATTATATATATCTTCTGTTTTAATATCAGGAAAATACTTTTCTAGAAAGTACAATTCCGTTGGTGCTCCATTAAGCCACCCTATATCAGAAGTTCTTCTCTCTCCAGAGGTCCTTATCAAAAGGTCTGCCGGAGGGACAAGACCCTCTCCATCTTTTAGTAAGTTTAATACCTTTAAATCAAAAGGTAAAGGAACTTCTAAAAGTTTTGCTTTATTAATCATTCGTAACACTTGATCTTCTCCTCCAAAATCAATAGCCACAGATAATATTTTTTCAGTATTATCTTTTGTTATGTTTTCTAATTTTTCTATATTTAGCTTTAAACTTTCAGGAATTTTATCCTTTCTTCCTAAATGAATAAATTTTATATTCTTTTCTAACAATTCTTGAAAGAAAAGATTTATCATTCTTTCAAATATTGACATTAAATAGTCTACTTCAGATTTCTCTCTTTTCCAATTATCTGAAGAAAAACCCCACAGTGTTAGATATTTAATATTCTCTAAAGAATAAAGATCTTTTAATATTTTTTTTGCAACCCTAAACCCTACGAAATGACCAGCCGCTACAGATTTTCCTTTACTCTTAGCCCACCTTCCATTTCCATCTGGTATTATTAAAATATGTTTAGGAAATTTCTCTTGCGGAATATTTAAGACTCTTTCTTTTATATTCATTAAAAATATTTAAAAAATTACTTTTTTTTAAGTACAAGAAACATAATTTTATCACATTTAATATTATATACAAAATTAATTAAATAATATAATAAAAAAATATATATTACATTGTTAATTAAAATCAATATTTATAGATATATTTATACAATAAAATTAGGATATATTTAATCTTCGGATATTAAAGAATTTGAAAATTCCTTTGTTACTCCTATTTTTTTATTAGGGTTAAATATATTTCTAGGATCTAATATATTTTTTATCTCTTTGAATATATTATATATTTCTACTCCATACTCTTGCTCTAAATATGGACTTCTAATTAATCCATCATTATGTTCTGCTGTAATTACACCTTTATATGAAAGAACTAAAGAGTATACCTTATCTGCTATTCTAAAGATTTTATCTCTTTCTTCTTTTTTTCTAAGATCCATAAGAGGTATTATATGAAAATTTCCATCTCCCATATGTCCTGCTACTGTATATAACAACTTTTCTGAATCCAAAATTTCATATATCTTAGGCAAAAACTCAGGAAGATTCTCCGGTCTAACTATTATATCATCAATGAAAGGTGCTGATTTTAAATTTTTAATTCTCTGTCGTAATAAATTAAAACTCTCTCTCCTTATAGCAAAATATTTATCAACATCTCTTTCATTTTTAGCTTCTCTCATATAAATATTCTTATATGAAGACAAATCTTTCTTTAAAGACTGTATATTCTTCTCAATAATAGATTTATCATTTTCATTAAATTCAACTAAAAGAATTAGTTTTGGCATTCCATTCCTTAATACTAATAAAAATTCTGGTAAAAATTCAAATGGCATTTTTAAAATATTAGATCCAAGAAGTTTAGAGAAAGCAAAAAAGAATTTTAGAGCTAACTTGAATGTATAATTGTCAAATGATTCAAAACTTTCTGGTTTATATTTCAATACATCATTTATTATTTGAGGAAGATTATCAAAACTATCCATAAAAACAACAAGCATTCCTTCATATTTCTTTTTTTCTATCAATCTGATTTTAGCTTCACTCATAATACCTAATGTGCCTTGAGCTCCAATAAAAATCTGGGATAAATTAAATGTTTTCTTTTCTTTATTAATCACATCCCAAATATTATAACCAGAAGAATTCTTAGATACATTAGGTTTAGATTTTTTTATTAAATCATTATTATCATTAAGTAATTTAAATGTTTTTCTATATATATCACCTTCAAAATCTTTTTGTTCCATCTTTTTATTTAATTCTTCTTCTCCTAACTCTTTAAAAGAATATTCTTTTCCATCAGATAAAATCATATCTAATTCATCAACAAAATTTTGAGTTTTACCATAGTTTAAAGATTTTTCTCCTCCTGAATTATTAGAAACGATTCCTCCAAATGCACATATATTTTTTGATGCAGGATAAGCTGGATATACTAAATTATGTTTATCTGTTTCCTTCTCAAAATCTCTATAATACAACCCTGGCTCAACTATAGCACTAAGATTATCTTCAGAAAACTGTTTTATTCTATTAAAATGCTTCATGTCTAAAGCAATAGAGTCTGTAATTGTTCCTCCAGACATACATGTTCCTCCAGAACGAGCAGTTATAGAAAGATTATTCATTTCATCCTTATATTTATTAACTATTTCTATTAAAATCTCTATATCTTTTGAAGAATGAGGAAATACTACTAAAGAGGGTTTTTGTTTGAAAATACTAGTATCTCTACTATGAAAATCTAAAACATCTTTATCCACAGAGACTTCTCCTTTTATTTTTTGTTCTATTTCTGTTTTTAATTTATCTATATTACTATCCATTATTTTTCTAATAATTTTTTTACAGATTTTATAATACCTATATCATCTATCTCAAATTTTTTTATAAGTTCTTCTGCTGTACCAGATTCTCCAAAATTATCCTTTAAACCAACAAATTCAATACGAGAAGGTTCATATTGAGAAAGTATTTCTGAAATCAATGATCCCATTCCTCCTGCAATTTGATGATCTTCTGCACACACAACTTTATTTATACCTTTTACATATTTCACAATAGTATCTATATTCATAGGTTTTATACTAGAAACGTTTACTACATCAACTTCTATACCTAGCTGCTTGAGTGTATTTGCAGCTATTAAGGCATAATATAATATATATCCAGTTGCAAAAATAACACATTGAGGTGATTTTCCTACCCAGTATTTATAATTCTCTCCCATAACAAAAGGTGTCCTTTCTGTTGTTATAACAGGAGTTTTTTCTCTTGTAAATCTCAAATAGAAAGGACCATATTCTTCTCCAGCTTTTTTTGTAACTTTTATTGATTCCCAATAATCACATGGAGATAAAACTTTCATTAATGGAATTACTCTTGTAAGGGCAATATCTTCTGTGGCCTGATGTGTTGCTCCATCTTGTGCAGTCATTAATCCTGCATGATGTCCTGCAATTTTTACGTCAGCTTCATTATAAGCAACTGTAGTTCTTATAGTTTCCCAATTTTTTCCTGGAGAAAAAGTTGCATAAGATGAAGTAAAAACCCTTTTCCCATTCACGCCTAATCCCGCTGCAACAGATATCATATTCTGTTCTGCTACCCCACAATCAAAAAATCTATCAGGATATTTTGTTCTAAATTTTTCTACCCTAGTAGAATCTGCTAAATCTGCAGTTAACACAACAATGTCTTTATTTTTTTCTCCTAATTCTAATAATGCATCCCCATATCCATCTCTAGTTGGAATTTTTTCAACACTTATTTCAAAAAGATTTTCGTTTAAAAATAATTCTTTATTTAACATAGTCAATATTCACTCTCTATCTTATTTTTTAAAGTTCTTAACTCTTTTAATGCAATCTTAGCTTCCTCTTCATTTGGAGGTTTTCCATGCCACAAAAAATCATTCTGCATAAAATCTACACCTTTTCCAGGTATAGTATGTGCTATCAAAACTGAAGGTTTTTCATGTATAGTTCTTACTTTAGCAAATGATTGAGCTAACTCTCTTATATTATTACCATCTATATCTTCAGCAAACCAACCAAAAGATTCATATTTTTTCTTAAGATCATCTAAAGGCATAACACTTTCAGTAAAACCATCTATTTGTATATTATTCCTATCAATAATAACTGTTAAATTATCTAATTTATATTTAGCTCCCATCATTATTGATTCCCATATATTACCTTCATTATGTTCCCCATCTCCTGTTATTACATATACATGATAATCTTTATTATCTAACTTAGCACCTAAAGCAATTCCTATACCTTGCCCTATTCCTTCTCCTAAAGGACCAGATGTTGTTTCTAATCCAGGAAGTGCAGTTCTATGAGGGTGACCTTGTAATCTAGAATTCAATTTTCTTAGTGTTTTTAATTCTTCTAAAGGAAAATATCCAGACAATGCCATTGCAACATACCTAACAGGTACGGTATGACCATTTGAAAGAATTAATCTATCTCTATCTTCCCAATCTGGATTTGAAGGAAAATGATTTAGCGTGTGAAAATACATTACGGAGAATATATCAGCCAAACCTAAAGGTCCTGCTGTATGTCCAGATCCTGCTTTAAGCAATGTCTCTATCGTAAGTTCCCTTATCTCTAATGATTTTTCCTCTAGAAATTTTACTTTTTTATCACTAATATCATCAAGCATATCTTATTCAATATATCACCAAATCTAAACATTATGCAAATTGAGGTATTGCAAAAAAATCACTCACTATAGGTTGACAATCTAGTATAAATCGACTACAATCATCATACTTAATTTTAAGTAATAAAAGCAATTTATGGAAAATGAAAAAAGAAGAGAACATATAGATTTTACAACTCCAAGAGAGAGAGAAGCTCAACTTTTAGATATGGAAAAGGGATCTAGCTGGGAAAATATAAATGATGAAAGAACTCGTATTTATAAAGGTATTGGAAATAAAGATTTAGATCCAATTTTAAGAATACCAGTACTTTATATTAAAGTTATCCGAGTAGAAGTAGACAGAATAAAAGATGCTTATGAGCTTGGATTATCTTTTAATGCAACAGAAGAAGAAATAGTATCAGAAAAGGAAAGATTATATAAGGAAAAAAGTACAGGGAATAAGGTATCCATTCAAAAATATAGTTATAATAGAAGAAAAGAGGAAGCAAAAAAGCTTAACATCAGGAGTAAAAACCCTACATGGATGGAAATAGAAGAAAAAAGAAACTCTATTTAGAGTATAAGTCTAGAATTTATATACTATCATTAGATCTGATACATTAGAAGATAATTTACCAGTGTCTATTCCGGATTTTAATTTTTTAAAAAATGGATATGTATTATTATCGTCTAGAAAAACATTTACATCTAAAAATTTCTTTTTAGAATTATCTACAGTAATTTTATCTGCTATTGCACCTGCAAAACCATAATTATCCCAACCATCTGTTCCAAAAGATACTATTATAGTGTTCTCTTCAATACATCCAAATGCACCTGCAACCAACTCTTGATTTCTACCACCTCTACCTTGTCCTCTTACAACGACAGAACTTTCTCCTCCAGCAAGTAAAATTTCTCCTTTCCTGCACTCTTCTATCAACCTACATCCTATATCTCTAGCTATACCAGAGACTTCTTCGGATATAATTCTAGACTTAATACCAAGTTCTTTTGCCATCTCTAACATAGCTTGCAGAGGAACATCATTTGTAAGGAGAAGATAATTATTTATATTATTAAATATATTTTCTTCTTTTGGAGTCTCTTTTATATATTCTAAAGGAACATCAATATGAAATTTCTTAGATATTTTTATAGCATCCTTAATCGTTGTACTATCATAAACTAATGGTCCTGAAGCTATAAATGAAAGATCATTGCCTAGTACATCTGAAAAAATTAGGCTTATAACTTTTGCTGGATTAATAATCTTAGCTAAATTACCACCTTTTACTAAAGATAAATGCTTTCTTAGTGTATTCATATCATATATTCCAGCACCTGATTGAAGAATTTTTCTATCTATATCAATTTTTTCATCAATAGGTATTTCTGAATATTCGAATAAAGCAGATCCTCCTCCGCAAATAACAGAGATAACCAAATCTTCTTCATCTAAATCATCTAATATATCTATAACATTCTTTGTGAAATTAGAATTTATATCAGACGTAAGAGGATGTGTCCCTACAACAGAATCTATTCTCTTGTCATCAGATGCAACAACATCTATTGAAAAAGCCTTGACCTTAAGGTTTTTCATTTTTTTTCTAAGATCTGAAACTATAGCAGAAGAACCTTTACCTATACCTAATACAACAATTCTTTTAAATAAAGACATATCATATGCATCTTTATTTACATATAAAATATTGTCTTCATATTTTATAGATTTATCTAATATATTTTTTGTATCTACAGAGATTAATGCTTTTTCTATTAAATCTAATACTATTTTTCTTTGATCAGTTATATTAAGTTCATCGTAATTTTTTATAATACTCATATTCAAAAATACTAACAGACTATATCTCTGTTGTCTAGTAGAATGTTCTTTTTAGTAGTAAATAAAACTATAAATATAAAGATAAAAAATAAATAATATATAACTCATATTTAAGCTTATACAATACATTGACTTTTATTCTTTTAGATGATAATATACTTAAATAAAGCTTCTTTTACTAACTAGAGACTTAAATACTCCTGAATAATTCAGTGAGTATTTTTTTTGAATAAATATATGGCAAAAAAGAAAGAAATTGCAACAAATTTCATTGAAGAAAGTAAAGATAAAGTAATAAAGAGTTATTCTACTCATGAGAGAGATAATGGTTCCCCTGAAGTTCAGGCAGCACTTTTTACTCAAAGAATATTACAATTATCAGAGCATCTTAAAGTAAATAAAAAAGATAATCACTCTAGAAGAGGGTTATTGCAGTTAATTGGAAAGAGAAGAAGAATTTTATCTTTCTTAGAATCAAAAGACCCTGAAAGATATAAAGTACTAATAACTAAACTAGGTCTCAAAAAATGACAGTAATAAAAAAAGAAACTACCCTTAATGGAATCAAATTATCCTTTGAAACAGGGAGACTCGCACCTCAAGCACATGCATCTATATTAGCTCAAATGGGAGATACTGTTGTTTTAGCTACTATTGTTACAAGAGAAGCTAAAGAGTATTCAAATTTCTTTCCATTAACAGTTGAATATTTAGAAAAACTCTATGCAAGTGGAATAATTTCTTCATCTAGATTTATAAAAAGAGAAGGAAGACCTTCTTCGGATGAAATACTAAAAGCTAGAATTATTGACAGATCCATAAGACCTCTATTTAAAGAAGATTTTAGAAATGAAGTTCAATTGGTAGTAAATGTTCTATCTTATGATAAAAAAAATGACCCAGGAATTCTTGCTGTAAATGCAGCTTCATTAGCCTTACTTATGGCTGGAATACCTTTTGAAGGGCCAGTTGCATCTGTATCTTTAGGTTTAGAAAATGAAGAATTCATTATTAACCCTTCAAATGAAATATCTTCAACTCTTCCTTTAAATCTAGTGATTTCTTCAACAAAAGAATCCATATCTATGATAGAAGCTGGGGCTGATAATATTAAAGAAGATTTAATGATAAAAGCTATTGAATTTGCAAAAAAAGAATCTCAAAAAATTATAGAATTACAAGAAGAATTTTTGAAAGAAGCAAAACCTCAAAAATTAGAATATAAATCAATAGAAACAAATAAAGATTTATTGAAAAATATAGAGAAAGAATTTATGCCTCAAATAAAATCTTCTGTATGGGAAAAAAGAGATAAAGATTTATCTGATAATATAATAGAAAAATTTAGTGAAGAATATTCTAAAGATGAAATACTTGAAGCAATTGAGATATTAATGAAAAAAACTACAAGAGAAGGTATTTTAAATGATAAAATAAGACCTGACAAAAGAAATTTAGATGAAATAAGACCCCTTAGTATAGATATAGATATACTTCCTAGAACACATGGATCTGCTATATTTCAAAGAGGAGATACTCAAGTACTTTCTATTGCAACATTAGGCCCAATAAGACAACAACAGACCATAGAAAGTATTGATGGAGAAGAAACTAAAAGATATTTACATCATTATAACTTTCCAGGTTGGTCTGTAGGAGAATTAAGCAGAAACCTCTATTATCCAAGCAGAAGAGATATAGGTCATGGTGCTCTAGCAGAAAGAGCCCTTGAGAAACAAATTCCTCCAGAAGAAGAATTTCCATATACAATAAGAGTAGTCTCAGAAACCCTTTCATCTAATGGATCTTCCTCTATGGCTTCAGTTTGTGGATCAACACTTTCTTTAATGGCAGCTGGTGTAAAAATTAAAAACCCAGTAGCGGGTATAGCTATGGGACTTGTAAAAGAAGACGGTCATGACGATTACATTGTACTAACAGATATACAGGGTCCAGAAGATCATTTTGGAGATATGGATTTTAAAGTAGCTGGAACTAAAGAAGGCATTACTGCACTTCAAATGGATAATAAATTAAAAGGCATCTCTGTTGAAATACTTACAGATGCTTTAGAAAAAGCAAAAATTGCAAGATTATTCATATTAGATAAAATGCTTCAAGTAATAAATGCTCCTAGAGAAAATCTCTCTGAATATGCACCTCAAATTGAAGTTCTAAAAATTAAACAAGAAAAAATTGGAGAATTAATTGGTCCAGGAGGTAAAAATATTAAAAATATCATTGAAAAATCAGGAGCAGATATAGATATAAATGATGAAGGAGTTGTTGCTATTTCAGCTATATCTAAGGAAAGTAGAGAAATTGCTATGGCTATGATTCTTGATGCTACAAGAGAATTAGAGATAGGAGAAGTATATAAAGGTAAAGTAGCAAAAATAATGAATTTTGGAGTTTTTGTAGATGTTACAAAATCAATATCAGGACTAGTACATGTATCAGAAATGTCAAATGAATATGTAAAAGATCCTACTCAACTTGTTAGTGAAGGTCAAGAAGTTTTTGTAAAATTAATTGGATCAGACGAACAAGGAAGATTAAAATTTTCAATGAAACAAGTTTAATTTCTTAAATAGAAATTATTATAAAGACTCATTATAAATATTCAATAGGTTTCAGAAGTTTTACTAAAGATATATAATCTTAACCATAACTTGCTAAAAATATTCCAATTAAAGAAATTTCTGAAGTTATAATTGAGGTTTTAAAAGAAAAATAGAGATATAATTTATACTTATAACCATTAAGGTTCAATTCTTTTAATATTGTATTT
>JAJYFR010000011.1 GCA_021785355.1 bacterium | reverse complement strand
CATTCATCAGATCTTTTTTTAAAGCTCATGAAAATGTAACCAAAATTAAAGAAGAATTTGGTAATTCTATTGAGATCTGGTTAGTGAAAAGAAATTATCATAGAAAAACAGAAAAAGCATATCTTAATATTGATAAAGTTGATAATTATATCAAAAATGAATATAATAAAGAAAAATTAAAAAAATTATTATGAAACATTTAGTTAATAAGTTAAAAATCAAAAAATCAGGAACTACAAGTTTCTTTGATTATCCTGAAAAAGAAAAAATAGATATAATAACTAAAGCTGCAAAAGAAGCAAATAAGATGCAGAGTGAATTAGTTAAAAAATATACTAAATTACAAAATAATACTTCTTATAATTAGGTTTTGCTTTCTTTCTAATATAGTTTAGAAAAAGTGATTCTATTATTTTCCCTCATGTCTAATTTATCTAGTTTTTCATCGGTTAAAATGATGTTTTTAAAAATGGGGCTCCACCTACGGGACAGCTCACCAGATTTAATTTTCTTGTTTTGATTTTAAGAAATCAATTATCCCCTATAAATTTTATTCTGAATTTATATCAAAAGTCTTATCATATCTATGTAACGCATATACTATCTTATATTTAATCATCTATTTTGGTATAATTTTATTCATGGATTTTAACAATAAAGTAGTTGTAATAACAGGTGGAAGTAAGGGCTTTGGTAAAGGTTTAGCAGTGGCTTTTATTAAAGAAGGATCAAAAGTCGTTATTACAGGAACCAATGGAGTAGAATTAACGGCTACTGCAAAAGAAATTGGAGCTGAAGGCATCGTTGTGGATGCAAGTTCCTATGAAGCAACCTCTAAACTCGCTAATAGTGTAGTTAAAGAATATGGAACACTTGATATTTGGATAAACAACGCAGGTATACAAATTGCACCTACAAATGCAGAAGACATCATTATCGATAAGTTACATATGTTATTTAATATTAACTTTTTTGGTTACTTTTATGGATGCATAGTTGCACTTAAAACTATGAAGAAACAGGGGTATGGTTTAATCATCAATGTAAATTCTACGGCTGGTTTAAGTGGTAAACCAATGTTGTCAGCATACGTATCCTCTAAGTTTGCAATAAAAGGTATGTCTGAGAGTATCCGTGAAGAGATTAAAGATAGCAACGTTAAACTTCACCAAATATTTCCAGGTGGTATGCAAACAGATATTTATCATGAAAAAGTACCTTCGGATATAGATAACTACATGCAAATCGATTATGTCATTGACAAGGTTATTGATAATTTAAAAGCTGATATTCCAGAAGAAGATTTAATCATTAAACGACCGACTATTATAAGTTAAGCGTAATGCCAAACTATTACTTAGAATGAGAATAAATTAGAAGAAGGTTTAATTGAATTACTAGTATATAACTCTATAATGAAAGTTCTATAATCGTCCCAGTAAGCCAGGAGTCATGTTATTATTTTCATCTTAAGAAATCAATTAGCCTAGATTCTATAAATTTTATACTGAATCTACATTAAATCTAGAGAGTATGTGCATTCACTATGGGTTGACAATATGGCATAAATAAACTAGAATATACCATACTTAATTTTCAGTAGTGAAAATAAATTATGGAACAGGAAAAAAGAGAAGTTAACGTATACATATATCCAAGAGAGAATGAGGCTAAACTCTTAGGAATAGAAAGAGGTTCTAGTTGGGATGAGATTAATGAAGAAAGAACACGTATTTATAGAGTTATTAAAGATGTACTTCAAAAAGTAGGAAGCCCTGTACCTAGTACTATAGGAATAATAAATGCAATTGAAAACATAAAAGACGCTTATGAATTAGGACTATCTTTTGGTACAGCAAGAGATGATGAAATAGAAGAAGAAGAAAAAAGATTATATAGTGAAATAGCATATTATAGATTACGAGGAAGAAAGATTGGATATTCTATCCATTCTATTCATAAATATAGCGCTAAGACAAGAAGAGATGAAGCAAAAAAGCTTGGTATTACAAGTAAAAACCCTACAAGGATGGAAATAAACGAAAAAATACGGAAGAAACAACCTGTTCTTATGGATAGTTATAGCCATAGTAGCCCTACTGACATGACGTCATCCTACTACTCAATGTAATTTTTTGTATCTTCATTTGATTCACCATCTTCTGACTATAGCCTTAATATTTATGTGAATATACCTTGTAGACGAAAAAATGGATATCTAAGATTCTCTAAGCCTCAACCTCAAATAGCAATATCTTTTTTATCCTAATATGGATAAATCAATTATTTTTTTATTAGAAGTTAATGCTTTTTCAATATATATTAATACTACTGCTCCTATAAATGCTACTAATAAGCTATAGTAAGTTAAAACCTGTAATTCCTGAAAAACCTAAGAAATTCATTATAAATCCACCTACTAAAGCTCCTATTATCCCTAATACTATATAGAAAATCCTGCAAAACATAAAAGACCAAGATTCGTACTAAAACTAGATAAAGAAAATTTTGAGCTAAATCAAGAACTAATAGAATTTGACGAGTTGAAAGAAGGAATAAAAGGATATTACACTAATCTCAAAGATATATCACCACAGTTAATAATTGCACGATATCATGATCTGTGGCACGTAGAGAAAGCTTTCAGGATTGCAAAAGGTGATTTACAAGCAAGACCAATATTTGCAAGAAAAAAAGATATGATAAAAACTCATCTCTTAATTGTATTTGTAGCATTATGTATATCTAAATCCTTAGAACTTGAAACAGGGTATTCCATAAAAGTCATAAAGAAAAATATATTTCATATTGTAGATATTACATTCATTGATAAATTAACAAAACAAGAATTCGTTAAACGTCAGGAATTTCCAGATTCTGATGTGTTTTCTAAAATCAAAGAATTATATACATGATTCGGCGTACTAATTGGACAACTCAGGATAAATTATATTAGAAGCATCTATAAATACATATGTTTTTATACCTTAATATATTATAGAATTTAAACCTATGTCAACTTTATAAAAGGTTCTGACATCGACCACAATACCCAGGTTACTATGTCTCTAAATAATTTTTAATGTATGCTATAATTATTGTATGAAAGGTATAAATATTTTACATATAGTTATTTGGAAAGAAGGAAAATTCTTTGTGGCTAATTGTTTGGAATTTGGAGTGGCTTCTCAAGGAGAAAGTTATAAAGAAGCTAAAAAAAATATTCAAGAAGCAATAGAACTTTATCTTGAAGAAGTTGATGGATTAGAAGAAAAACAATATATTCCTCATATAAACAACATTAGATTTGATGAAATTAAGATTAACTCACTGAATATTAATGTCTAATACTTTTTCTGGAACTGAAGTTGTTAAAAAATTAACAAAGGTTGGTTTTTATGTAGTTGGGCAGAAAGGAAGCCATGTTAAGCTCAAAGGATTATTCAATAATCAATCAAGAGTTGTTATAGTTCCAGTGCATAAAGAATTAGCTAAAGGTACATTTAAATCAATTCTTTTACAAGCTGGGATTACACTTGAAGAATTTAATAAAATTAAATAATTTTTAAAACATTAAAAGTTCGAATAATGTCAACAGTCCCCAGAATGAATATGTATATTAATTGATTTAAAATGTTATAATTACATTATATTAAAAATGTTTTTATGAGAATATTATTTTCTGATCACTCACTAGATAGATTATTAGTAAGAATATAATAACTGCTTACTGTTTAGAAAAATAAAATCATGAAAATAAGTTACGATCCTACAACTGATTCTGCATATATAAAATTATCAGATAAGAAATACAAATTAACAAAAAAGATATCTAATGATATATTAATAGATTATGATAGTAAGAATAATCCGTTAGGTATTGAAATATTATCTGTAAAAAACAATATTTAGAAAGATATAATAAAGAACCATAGTGGCTGTAGTGTTTTCTATATTTATGAATAATGTAGTAAGTAGTATATAATAATTTATATGAAATTTTAATATAATATATATATAAATATTATGAAGAATAAAGAAATAATTATTACAAAGAAAAATTATTCTAATAATGTAAAGCAAGAATGGACAAGATTAGTAAAAGATCCATATCATGAATTAGAATTTTCAACAACATTATATTTTTTAAAAAAATATCTTCCTAAAAGAGGATTAATTTTAGATGCTGGTGGTGGACCAGGAAGATATACTATCGAGTTAGCTAAATTAGGATATGATATTGTTTTATTAGATTTAGTTGAAGAAAATTTAGAATTTGCCAGAAAACAAATTAAAAAGTCAAAAGTTGAAGGTAAAGTAAAACAGATAATTCAAGGATCAATAACTGATTTATCTGAATTTTCAAATAATACTTTTGATGCGGTTATTTGTTTAGGTGGACCACTTTCTCATAATACAGAAGAACAAAGGCAAAAAGCAGTATCAGAACTAGTAAGAGTTTCTAAAAAAAATAGTAATATTTTTACTTCTGTTATGGGGAAATATGCTGTTCTACTAAATACTCCATCAGGTTGGCCTGAAGAAGTTGAATTGAAAAACTTTTATAATATTATAGAAAATGGAGATGATTATAGGTGGAGAGGAACAGGTTATTGTCATTTTTTTACATCTAGTGAATTAGAAGATATCTTTCTAAGGGAGAAAGTTAAGATTATAGATAAAGTTGGATTAGAAGGTTTAAATATTGATGGAAAAGTAATAAATAAATTTGCAAGAAATTTTCCAAAAGCATGGAAAAATTGGCTAGATATTCATATAAAGATTTGCACAGAATCATTTGTAGTTGATTCAAGTAGTCACATATTAATTATTACAAAGAAATTATAATATTATTCTTGTATATAAATCTTTAATTAAAATTTCATTCTATAATTTTAAACAATAGTGTGTGTAAGGTGGGGTAGAAAGATGTGAAAGTTCTATAATCATCCCAGTAAGCAGGAATTATATTATATCTCACGTAATTTTATACAGTAAGGGAATCCTCTTTTATTTCTTCCATATACTCACCATAGTCTTCATCAAAAGTGTCATGATATTCAGTCTCTCCTCCTGAAAGAATATTCATGAGAAGACCGCTAGGCATGGAAATATCATCTATCTCTAAAGGTAAAAAACCTTCAACCCTTCTTTTTTTAATCCTGACTATGGCTATTTGACAAGCTATATGATCAACATAGTTTTTCGGAAAGAAATCTTTTGCTTTTTTTAAATGAGGGATGGCCTTTTCATCCTGTTGTCTAACCATACTCTCAAGGATAAAAAAGAAATCCACGTTTCTGTATTTCCAATCATATTTTGATACATCAAATGATTCATTCGGAATCTTGGACATATAATCATCTAGAAGATTATTTAGAAAATTTATTGATTCATTGCACCTTATTCTACCTATAGTCAATAAAGCCCAATTCATTAACTCTGTACGTCCTTTTTTAACAGAGTGTTCTATTCTGTATTCAATTTTTTTGATTATTGAAGGAATACACTTAATGCCGATTTTAACAAGTAATTGTTCAGCTATATCTCCAAAGTCTACATCCTCAAGTGCATTGATGAATAGATTAATAGCTTTTGAATTGACAATATTTTCCAAAACATAAGCTAGGCTTTCATGGTTTTTATTTTTTTCATCCTGTAAGATTTCATCTAATAAAGAAATAGAAGGTTTGCCAATAGTTATTAATTGATCTTCAAAAACTTTTACTTGATCTTTCTTCTCTTTGTCATTTTTCAGATTATTGATTGTACTCAAAGTTTTTACTAAAATTTCACTACTGTTATTTTTTTTATCTAAGACTTGAGTTTTCATATTATATTTGTATGTTTAATCCTTCTTATCAAAAGTAAAATAGCTAGAATTTAAATATTTTCTTGAATATTCTCCTGGAAATTGAGCATGTAACCATTGATATTCACCAGCCCAATACATGGTCTCCCCACATTGTGAGCAATAACCAAACTTTTTACCATTCTTATTTTGTTCAATAAATACAGGTATCCATTTCTTGTCACTATTGTGAAAATAATACTTCTTAAGGCCAATTGTTAACCAATGACTTGAAATAAGATGTCCTGTCCATGAAAACATTTTATCTCTTGAAGAAATAACAAATCTATTGTCTTCTGACAACACCTTAGATAAATAATCAGGCGGAATATCTTCATTATATGGATAGATATAGAGATATTTTCTAACAACAAACAAAACCATTTCATATTTTATAGAATCATGATTAAGGATATCATAAACCAAATCAGTAAGTTTTTTATTCTTTATTGATATAGCAGATCCATCTCTTTCCTCTCGCTTCTCTTTCCATATTGAAAAAGTACATGTACTAATATCAAGACATTTAAATAAAATGTCATCACCTTCTTCAAACGCTACTCTTTTATACCATCCAGCAATATCTTCATAATAAGGGAACTTAACTACTTTTTTGGTTACAACATTAGATACGTTATACTTATTTTCTTTATCATCAATAAATATTATTGATGCATTACTATGATCCCATGCAGTTAAAAACATACCTAGATCATCATCACTTCTTAATATTCCTTTATCAATTTCTCTTTTCGATGGAGTATACCTAAATGTTTTACCTTTATATGCACGTTTTGCTAAATCATATGTACTATTACCAACACGAACAATTTCTTGTTCATATGGAGTTAATTTCTGGCGTATTTTAGAAGGGGAAATACCAGTAAATTGTGATAATTCATCAACAGTTAATGCTTGCTTGTGCTCTTCAAATGCCTGAAGAAGGAGTTGTTTTGTAGTTGACATATTACATAAAAATACACATATCTATCTAATTCTATTCTCAGATTATTCATTACTATTTTCTAATATATACAACAGGACTATCTTCCCAATTGATATAAATAGTAGTATATCAAAAAATAAAAATTAATTCACATCTTAGTCTTGTCTCATGAAAAATAGCACTGAAATGAGATAAGACTTATCATTGACTTTTCCCTTTACTTTTAATAGTATTTAAGTACTAAAATCACCTGTCGGGGCTATGCCATTGGCAGGTATTTTTTTATCTACTCATGTCTAAAGAAAAAAGTATCATTATTATAGATGGAGGTAATTTTTACCATAAGCTAAAAAGTTTATCTTTCCATCAGTTGTTATCATTTAATTTTCAGGCTTTTTGTTCTTCACTTGCCAGAAGTACTGATTTAATTTCTTGTATGTATTATGTTGGTGAAGTAAAAACAACTGGAACAGAAAAATCACAAAAGATGTACAATGCTCAACAACGATTACTAGGAGATACAATAGAAGAAGTTATTAATGAGATTTCTTATGTAGCTTCATAAGATTATGTCAAATATTAGACCATTAACTTATAGAGACATAATTAAAAAATTAAGAATTCATGGTTTTGTATTTAGAAGAGCTACAGGAGGATCTTATGAAATCTGATTGAATGATTATACTAAGAAAACAGTAGTTGTTCCTCATCATAAAGAAATAAAATCAGGAACAGTAAAGAGTATTATTAAACAATCAGGGATTGATGAAAAAGATTTTTTCAAATAATTATATTATTTT
>JAJYFR010000001.1 GCA_021785355.1 bacterium | reverse complement strand
GAATGATTATACTAAGAAAACAGTAGTTGTTCCTCATCATAAAGAAATAAAATCAGGAACAGTAAAGAGTATTATTAAACAATCAGGGATTGATGAAAAAGATTTTTTCAAATAATTATATTATTTTTTCATTATATCTAACTTAATAAGGGTTCTGACATCATCCACAATACCCAGGAATTATAATGAGTTTATATTTCTGATATACTTTAAATGTTATGGATGAATCAGAAATTGCAAAACAGTTCATAAAGAAGAATAAACAACTTTTGTATAGAAAATTTATTAATATTGGAAAACTTTCCTCAATTACAGATCTTTCAGCATATTTTATGGCAGGATCCCCTGGAGCAGGTAAAACTGAGTGGTCTAAATCGTTTATTAAAACTCTTATAGATAAAGAACCTAACAGAACTATAGTGAGAATTGATCCTGATGAAATCAGAGAATTCTTACCCAACTATATTCCAGAACAAGCAGATATATTCCAAGGTGCAACTGCTCTGGGAGTGGAAAAAATTCTTGATTATGTATTAAAGAACAATCAAGATTTTTTACTTGATGGGACTTTTTCTAATTATGAGGTTTCTTATAAAAATGTTAAACGTTCTCTCAATAAAGGAAGAAAAGTTGCTGTAATATATATTTACCAGGATCCTTTAATTGCATGGGATTTTACAAAGAAGCGAGCATTTATTGAAAAAAGAATTATCCCTAAACAAGCATTTATCAGATCTTTTTTTAAAGCTCATGAAAATGTAACCAAAATTAAAAAAGAATTTGGTAATTCTATTGAGATCTGGTTAGTGAAAAGAAATTATCATAGAAAAACAGAAAAAGTATATCTTAATATTGATAAAGTTGATAATTGTATCAAAAATAACTATAATGAGGAAACATTAGAAAAATTATTATTATGAAACATTTATTTAATAAGTTAAAAATCAAAAAATCAGGAACTACAAGTTTCTTTGATTATCCTGAAAAAGAGAAAATAGATATAATAACTAAAGCTGCAAAAGAAGCAAATAAGATGCAGAGTGAATTAGTTAAAAAATATACTAAATTACAAGATAATACTTCTTGTCATTAGGTTTTGCTTTCTTTCTAATATAGTTTAGAAAAAGTGATTCTATTATTTTCCATCATGTCCAATTTATCTAGTAAATCACCAGTTAAAATGAGGTTTTTAAAGATGGGGTTCCACCTACGGGACAGCTTCCCAGTTGAGATTTATATGAATTTATCAATTTCTAACTAATTATATCTTTAGAAAAAATTTACTAATTTAAATAGTGAGTGTAAGAGTTTGTATAATACTAAGGAACTTAGTATATGGTCTGAAGATATACCATATGCTATAATTTATGCCATGGTTGCAAATCGAAAAAATATTATAAACAATTACGCTTTCATTGATAGCCAAAATTTAAATCTTGCCATAAGAGATCAAGGTTGGAAATTAGATTTTGCAAAATTTAAACAATATTTATCAGTTAAATACTCTGTTTCAAAATGTTTTTTATTTATAGGATATGTTCCAGATAATCAAAGGATGTATACTCAGCTACAAAAACTTGGATATGTAATTATTTTTAAACCTACTTTAATGCAAAAAGGTATAATTAAAGGAAATTGTGATGCGGAATTAGTATTACATGCTATGATAGAATACTCTAATTATGAAAGAGCAGTAGTTGTCACAGGAGATGGAGATTTTTTTTGTTTAGTAGACTATCTTCAAAGTCAATCAAAATTAGAAGCCTTATTAATACCAAATCAGAAAGTATATAGCTCATTGTTAAAGAAAATTGGTAATGAAAAATTGAAATTTATGAATAATCTGAAAAAGAAATTAGAGTATAAACAAAAAGAAAAGGCACTTGTTTAAGCATCTATAACTTAAAAAGCTCCTTTTCATATTGATTCTAGTTTTATTATACTAAAAAATTAGTTTTTTGTAAAATTAAAGTCTTGTTCGATCAATAATAACCCTGAAAGAGGATGATAATGTTGTCAAACCTTTCATGATAATGCTCCTACTGAAGCATTAAGAGATAAATCTATCGTCTATTCAAGTAGAAATAGATCTTTATTACGTATATTGGAAAAAATTCAAGTTATAGATTATCCTTCTGAAGAATTAGATTTTATAACTATTGGAAGCTTAGTCTCCTTGCAATTTGGAAATGGTGATATTGAACAATTTTATATAGCAGGTGTGGTAAATCATTCTGAAATAAATGATCCAGAAGTAACTTTGTGTAGTTATAAATCTCCAGTAGGTATGTTACTTGTTGGAAGAAATGTTGGAAATAAAATTTTGCTAGATTCAAATAAACAAACAATAACAATACTGTCTATTAGACAAATAGTAAGAGATTCACCATTAATTTATAATAACTAGATATATTATTTGAAAAATATTTCACCATAGTTATAAACTTCCCACGACCTTACGATCAGAGTTTTTAGTACGGAGTCTATAAACTATATTTCTCATATATTTCTGCTGAATCTAATACTGCTTTTATGGGATATCTATCAAGTTGACTTAATCCAATAAAGGGAAGTTCACCTTTACTCTGTCGTCTAATTTCTTCTTTATTATGAATGGATATAATCCTTTTTATAGATTTTGAAAAGTTTTTATCCATATTAAAAATATAATAATTCTAATTTGAATGAGGATATCATACTTTTAATATTTCAACATTGCTATGCATAGCAAATCTTTATTTTTTATTGATTTAACAGGATAATTATTTATTTCAATAAATATTAATATAGAATATCTTTTATATTATTTAATATTTTTCTTACATCTTCTGGTGATTTAGTTTCCATTAATTTAGCACGTAAATAAGATGCATTATCCCATCCATTAATATATATTTTGAAAAACTTCTTTAGAATATTAAAAGGTTTCTTCATATCATCTCTCTTATATCTATCTAAATGAAAAAGTAATATATCTATCATATCTTTTGGTGTATGCTCTTCCTCTTTATTACTGAACACAAACATATCCTTAAAAATGCCTCTACCTATCATTATTCCGTCAACCCCTGTTTTTTCAGCAATATCTATCCCTTGCCTAAAATTTAAAATATCTCCATTTCCAATAATTAATGTTTTAGGAGAAATTTTATTACGTAATTCTACAACTTTCCTAAATTCATCCCATCTTGCAGGAACTTTGCTCATTTCTCTTACTGTACGAGCATGAATAGTTATAGCATCTAAATTTTGTTCTAAAAGAAAACTGAACCACTCCTCTGTAATAACCTCATTTAGACCTATTCTAGTTTTAACACTTATAGGCAGATTATTTGCACCTCTCTTTGTAGCTTCTATAATTTTTTCAACACCATCATAATTTCCAATCAATCCTCCACAAAAACCTCTTGCAACAATCCCTCTTTCAGGACAACCCATATTTATATCAATACCTGAAAAACCCATCTTAGATATATCTTCCGCAGCCTTTGTATATGCATCTAAATCTTTACCCCAAATTTGTGCAACTAAAGGTTTTTGACTTTCAGGATTCCTATCAAGTCTTCTTATAACACGATCTCTTCCTTTAGACGATAAACCCTCTACTGATACAAATTCTGTAAAAAAAACATCAGGGGAAGATACTTTTTCTACAACATCTCTAAATACTATATCCGTAACATCATCCATCGGTGCAAGACAAAAAAAGGGTTTATTTAATTGTGTCCAAAAATTCACCATAATTTTATAATTATATATCACCTCATATTATCTTCAAAATATCTAAAGACTATAATTCTAAATTTGCTATATGTAGCAATGTCATTTCAGCTTAAATACTATACAATAGAAAAATTGATTAAATATATGGAAAAAATAAAAAATTATTTACCAAAATTAAGAAATATATATAAAGTTATTTTTATAAATTATGCCAAAGTAACTAAAATTTTATGGCAAAATGATAAAAAATCTCTAATATTAATGTATATAAGAAATGTTATAAATGGAATATCTCCCATTATAATAGCCTTTATATATGGAGATATTATAAATTTAGTGATACTTGCAATCACTAAAAAAGAAAATATAAATACCCCTATATTTTATCTATTTATTATCTGGTTTTTTATTTATTTAAGTTCCAATTATATAAATACTCTAAATTATGTTATCTATCAAAAATTTAATTTGTTACTAGAAAAATTATATACATCTCTATTTTTTGGAAAATTAAATAGCGTTAATATTAAAACCTTATATAATAAAGATTTTCAAGACTCACTTAATAAAGCAGAACAAAAATACAGCTTTGCGGCATACCAATTTTCACATGCTATAAGTAATTTTAATTCTGCAATATTAAGTTTTATATTTTCTATCATAGCTTTTGCATATTTCTCTCCTATAATAGCTCTAATCGTTCTTATAAGTGTTATTCCTACTTTTATTGTTGAACTAAATATATCTAGGATGGCATGGAGTATTTGGGACGAATCTACAGAATTTAGAGAAAAATATTTCTCAACTCTAAATGTATTTAGAGCAAATAGTTCAGAAGAAATAAAAATTCACAATAACGGAGGATATTTGATAAAAAAAATAAATATATTACTCCAAGACAGATATGATAAGGAAATAAAATTAATAAAAAATAGAACACAATTCAACCTTATAGGTTCATTAATTGATACATTTGTATATATCCTATCCTCTGGATATATAGTATTTAAAGCTATAAAAGGACAAATACCTCCAGGATCAATAGTTTCATTTTTCTCAATTCTATCAAACTATATATCAAGTGTTTCTTTTCTATCAGATAGCGTATTAACAATGTATGATGCAGGATTATATCTTAACGATATAAACGATTTTTTAGATTTTGAAATTAAAGATAATATACAAGATGGAAAAATAATTTTAGATAGAAGAAAAAATCATAAAATTGAATTTAGAAATGTATATTTTAAATATCCAAACGCACACAGATATGTTTTTAAAGATCTGTCTCTTATAATAGAGCCAAAAGCAAAAATTGCTATTATTGGAGAAAATGGTTCAGGAAAAACTACTTTTATTAATCTACTTTCAAGATTCTATGATGTCACATCAGGTGAAATTTTAATAGATGATATTAATATAAAAGAATATAAGATTCTGTCTATCTATGAGAATTTAGGAATACTTTTTCAAGATTTTATGAAATATGAGTTTAGTATAGAAGAGAATATTAGACTTGGAAAAATAGATAAATTAGATCCAAACAAAAAAGAAATTATTGAGGCTGCAAAACAATCACAATCTCATATATTTATACAAAAATTAAAAGATAAATATGATACAAATATTAATATAAAAGGTCAAACTCTCTCAGGAGGACAATGGCAAAAATTAGCAATTGCAAGAGAATTTTTTAGAGACCCTCCAATATTAATATTAGATGAGCCTACATCTAGTCTTGATGCTAAAGCTGAAAATGAAGTCTTTGAAAATATAGAAAGAATATCTGAAAATAAAACCGTAATATTAATATCTCATAGATTCTCTACAGTTAGAAATGCAGATAAAATATTTGTATTCGAAAAAGGAAAAATATTAGAAGAAGGGTCACATAAAGATCTTATCAAAAAGAAAGGAAAATATTCTGAACTATTTGAACTTCAAGCACAGGGATATAAGTAATACCTATTCTATCATTGTATTTATCCTATTAAATCAAATATAAAATAGAAATTTGCTATGCATGGCAATGCATAATATTTATCCTAATAGTATAATTCAAATTGTAGATAAATAATCTACAGTCCTTTAACAAGAGAGGAATATAAAATGGGATGGTTTACTGCAGATAAGCATTCTTCAAAGCCTAATTTAAACAAAGGAGAAATTAGCAAGAGCGGAAAACATTGGGAAACATCCGATGGGCAAAAAGGTCATGATACAACTATCAAATATAATGATGGGGCTGTCGAGCATTATTCCCATACACCCAATGATTCTTCTCCAAATGGATGGACATATAACCATTCTACTGGAGAAACTCACATCATTCACGATGGAAAAAAGGATTAACTCTCTTAAAAAGTAATATATTTCTTCTATAAATTGGAGAAAATTATTCAAATAAAGGATTGGGGAATAAATCTTTTTATGTTTTTAAACATAATTATTATTTATTCCCCTTTCTCTTTCATATATAATACAAATGATGAATAAAAATGAAATAATAAAATCTGGATTTTATGAAGTAGTTTTAGAAAATACTATACCTTCTAAAGATTGGATATATCATTGGTTTATTATTAAAAATTTATTCAAATATTTAGGTTTCAAATTAAATGCTCTTAATGATAATTATCCTCAATATTTAAATATAGTTGGAAATCATAAGGGATATTTAATTGAAAAAAAATTAGAATCAAAATACGATAATATATTATTAAATAAATTTAGTGGATATTGGGATTATATTGATAAAAATAAAAAAATAGATATTAATAAAGAATTATCTAATTATTTTAAAAAATATTTTAATACAAATAATATTAATATACAAAATATCAGTATTAATAATAAATTCATGGATTATAGTGATGAGAAATGTGAAGAACAACCTTTAGGATTTTATACTATTTATTTAAATAAAAATATATCTCCTGAAAATTGGACATATCATTGGTTTATTATTAAAAATATGTTCAAAAAATTAAATTTTAATTTAATAGAATTAAATGATAATGACCCAGAATATAGAAATATTATACAAGATAAATTATCAAAACAAGATTTGTTTTCTCCTAGACCTTATAAAAATCCTCTATTAACTAAATCTATGTATCTGAATTGTTTTGAAGGATTCTGTAGTGTATATACTAATAAGAAAATTGATATAAATAAAGATAATATTAAAAAGTATGAAAATTTCAGAGACAAGAAAATTGATGAATTAATATTTTATCTTAATAAATATTACAAACTAAATAAGATTAATATTAAAAATATAGATATTAGAAAAGATAAAATTAACTTTTTTTAAATATATATTAATAAATAGTTTTATCCACAATACCTAGTTGACAATATTATAAATTTGTCAAATTACATACTCACATTGTCTTTTAAAATCAATACAAAATAGAAATTTCCCATGTATGACAAAGACAAAATTATTAGTAAGTATCATAATCTAGGTAATTAGGAAATAAGGAGGTGATATTAGTAAGGCTAATAAAGTATCAGGTGAATCGGTTGATTTAGATTTAGTAGCGTTTATGAAATATCGCAATGATTTGTATAAGAAAATAAGTGAACATCATAGACTCAATTTATTTAAGACAATATTAATAATGAAGAGATTAGAAGATGTAGGTTTTACTATTAAGAATGTATATGATGGAGAAGAAATAAAAGAAGCTGATGAAAATAGTTGGCATGTTATAGTTATTGCAGAAAAATAAAAATAATGTATAAACAAAATACTATTGATTTAAAAAAATTATTAGAAGAAAATAATATTCTCTTTTTTGGAGATGACCATGATATGAATCAAGGAAGAGATTGGTTGTGTAAACAAATTTTAAATCTAGACAATATTGATTATTTAGGAATCGAATATATAGATACCTCCAAACAAGAATTAATTGATGATTCTGAATATAATAAATTAGAAATATATCTTAAAAGAGTTTATAAAGATTTTCTAGGATTTTCTCCAGATTCTGTTTTAAATTTAATAAAAATAGCAAAAACAAAAAATATCAAAATTTATGGAATAGAAATGCCAGAAGATTTGTTTGACAATTGGTATACAACAGAAGCTCAAGATAAAAGAGTAAAATATATATTTAAACAAATTTTAAAAATATCAAAATTAGGAAAAGGAATAATATTACTGGGAGCTGATCATGTAGAAAAGAATCAGAAGAATGTTTTTCAAAATATAAAGAAAAGATATAAAGATATATTATCCTTAATATTTATAGGTGGTAGAAATTGGTCACAAGATACAGAGGAATATTGGATAAGAAAATTGGAAATTGATTCACAAAGAAATAATACTGAAAATGATTTTTTTATATTAAAGATAAAAAATAGTAAAATTCCTACAGATTATATAATACATTTTCCTCAAATAGAGAAAGTAGAATAGTACAACCTTTTTTTAAATATATATTTATTTTTTTTATATCAGAAAGATTAAAAGTTTTAAATGAAAAAAATAATTCAATGTTTTATTTGGACTTCAAGCACGAGGTTATAAGTACTCTCTTTATATATTATTTTTTATAGTTATAATCTTATAGTTTATTTCTGTAGCTTGTGTCTTTATTTTTATAATATCATTAATCTTCTTTCCTATAAGAGAACTTCCTACAGGAGAAGATACTGAAATTTTACCTTGAATAGGATCTCCATCATTTAAAACTAAAATAAAATTAATAATTCTATTTTTAGATTTTAAACTTACAAATGAACCTATTCTCACAATATTTTCATTTTTATCCATTATATTTATATATGTATTAAGATAAATATATTCTATATAACATATAAAGAAAAAAATGACATTGCTATGCATAGCAAATTTGAACTTTTTTTGATACAATAGGGCTTAATGAACCAAAAAAATTATTGGGGAAATCATAAGAGAAGAAAGATTAAAAGTATTAACCAATAGAAATACTCCGATGTCCCAATTAGAATTATCTTTATCTATAGGTTGGGAAAATCCATCAACATTATCCAGAATAGAAAAAGGAGAAGTTATCCCATCTGTCTATACTGTAACAAAAATCCTGAAAGCACTAAATATAGACTCATTTAAAATTAATGCTATACTTGTAAAAGCTAAATATTTAGATTTATCAGATATTACTCCAGAGTATATTGAAAAAATAATAGAAAATGTAAAATCAAAATTTGATAATTCAAAATACCCAATAGACCTTTTAATGTACAAAACTTCTCCTCATATTTATTCTTCTTGTTATATAAATGTAATGGGAGAAAAATTTTTTTATGGAAAAGGTATTTATGCAAAACTTCAAAAATGGCAATCCAGTAAGCACGATCTAATTACATTGCTATTTGATCCTAAATATAGAATGGATAAAATACTTTTAAATTGGGAGGAATTCACATCAATATTAGTATCAAATATTCATATATTATATAACAACACTACTGAAGAAAAAGAACAAATTGAATATTTTTTTAAATTTCCTAAATTCAAAGAAATTTGGGAATCTACTAAATCTAAAACCATAGATGAATTTAAAGATACAAATATACCTTTTATTTATGATTCCCCTACAGTAGGAAGAATTGCTTTTAATATCCAAGAGATTCCAATAGTGGAAGATCACAGGTTCTTTATAGAACAATTTCTACCTATGACACTAGAAGATTCAAAAAAATTAGAAAGTATATATAAATTAAGATAAAATTCACACATTCCATTATCTTAATTGTTTAAAATGTATTTGATTTATTTTGACTCTTAGATAATGCTTTCTTTAATTTTGCTAATTCTATAATTTTCTTTGGTTTTTTTAATAAATCTTGTAATCTCTGTCTTCTTGTAGATTGAGCTTTTCTTGTATTGTGCATCTTATAAGATTTTGACTTCCTTCCTTCAAAATAAGATATTACTTCTTCTACAGTTTTAGCACCAGCCTTCTTAGAAGCAGTTGTTAATTGAGGAATAACTTCTAACTCTCCTTTAAGCATACCTTTTGCTGCATCTAAATATTCATTAGGTAAATCTTTTATCTTAATAAACTTAGCTACAAATTCTAATAAAGAACTTTTCTTTGCTTCATCTAAAGAAAATTTACCATTAAATATTTTTGTATCCGATTTACTATAATCAAATATTGCAAGATGTGCAGCATGTCCTATATCTGTTGCCATAAAAACTGGAATAGAATTCTCTTTTGCTTTACTATGCACTTCAATAATAGAGTCTTTATCATCCATAGCTAACAATATAATACGTCTCAAAGAAGTATTTTCTCCAATTATCTTGTCTACATCAATAGGAGTAATCTGTTTAGTAAAAATTTCAACATTTACATAAGGATTAATATCCCAAATCCTTCTCGCTACTATATCTGTCTTATTTTTACCTATATCCCTAAAAGATCCATGTTGCCTATTTAAATTTGAGGCATCTAATTGATCCATATCTGCTATTAATATATTTTCTGCACCCATTTGGGCTATCATTGTTGCAAAATCTCCACCAGTAGAACCTACTCCAAAAATTATAAATCTTGTATTTCTAATATCTTCTTGAACTTCAGAAGATATCACACCTCTATTTCTATCAGTAAACATGGAGTAATATACATTATGATTAGGCAAATATATTGGCCCAGAAGATGAAAGAAACCATTTACCCTTATTCTCATCTGCTATTTTTATTCCTTCTTCATTTAAATAAAAAACTTCATCATCAGACATTCTTATTAAATAAGGATCTCTAACATCAAAATCTTGAATTATTAAATCTTCTTTATTATTAATTTTTTCCATAATATACAAATTGAAAAATTATATAGGTTGTATTGTACAATAAAATATGGTATATTACAACATGTTTATATATGTGTTAGAATATAATAAATTATGAATGTAGAATTATTACAGTCTTCAGAGCTCAACAACGAGGATAAATTAGTATTAAAAGAGTTAGGATCTTTAAATGATAATTTATCAGTCTTAGCAGGTTCAAAAAAAGAATTCCCAAAAGAGTTTATTGATAAATTTTATGAAAAGAGTAAACAAATTTATATTAGAAATGGTTTTACAAAACCAGGAATTTCATTAAAAGAATGGGAGCATACTCCCAAAAATACAAAATCACATTACATAATGATAATAGATAAACAAAGAGAAGTTGTAGGAGGAGTAAAATTAATACAAGATATAAGTAATGAAGATTATCAACAAACTTTATCTACTAATATAAAAACATTTCCTGTTCATAATGAAGTAACTGGATATGATTATTATGATAAAATTCCTTTTCTTATTAGCAATAATGAAGTAATAGAAATAAGTAGATTATTTGTAGATATTAATAAAAATAATATAGCGGAAAAGGGAATTGTTTCTCCTTCCGAAGAAATTATTATTGGATTATGTCTTTATGTAAAACAAAATTTACCTCAAATAAGAGGCACAATAGGAGTTATAGAGAAAAGATTAGCATTAAGATTAATACAATACATGGAACACCTATCTCAAGAACAAATCTCTTCTATTTATACTTTCCCAGATTCTCATCCAACGAAAGAAATATTAGAGAGTGATCATTCTCCTTATTTTACAGCAAATATAGGAACACCTTTTTTTATAGATACCCATAAATATATAGATAGAATATTAAGCCATTACTAAAAATAACAAGTGATGCTATAATTTATCATAATGTTTATCATAATATTAATATTTTCTTTAATAAACTTGTGGTATATTATCCTTTTAAATAAAAGATCTCAAGGATATAAACCAAGAGTCAGTATATTTGCTACATTTATACTATTAACTGTAATATGGACAGTAATATCATATACAAATTCTTCCATTTCAAATAGACAAATAGCATACATTTCTTCAATAATTGTAATGATTGTTACATCTTTAATAACAGTTCTTCTCTATTTATTTATTAGAAATATTAATACAGAAAAAATATATTTACTAAAGCATAAATCATTCATTTTTATAATAATATTTTTTGAATTACTATTTGCTTCACCATTATTAATAAAAAGTGTAAACGTATATCCTTTTACTATCACTTTTGGTCCTGCTATTTATATTTATATACTGTTTGTTATTTATTGGTTATTAATGTTTTTGATAAATATGATCATAGTATACAAAAAATCATTTGGATATGAAAAAATAGTATTAGAGTATTTGGCTAGTGGATGGATAATTACTATTTTTTTTGCATTATTCACAAATCTATTACTTCCTATGTTAAAAATTTATTCATTTGTAGTAATAGGTCCTCTATTTTCTATCTTTATAACATCATTTACTTATTATGCTATAACTCGTACCCATATTGATGATTTAAAAAAAATATGGCAAAACATTCTTGTAACATTTTTTTTTACAATCACCTTATTAATCATTGCAATAATTATTAATTATTTTCTTATATATGTTTACAAACAACAAGATTTTTATTTATTACTTATTGTAGATTCTATATTAATTAGTCTTTTTTACATATTTGCGTACAACTATATTTTATTCAAAATTGGAGGAAGTAAATATTTCAAGAATTATGATACTTTAGATTTTAGGGATCATATAAATAATATATTAAGTAATTCTTCCGATATAAAAATAGGTATGGAGAAGTTCATATCATATATTACATCAAATACAGATATTTCTAATATTATCTTATATATAGATAAATTCGGAGATACTATTAATAAAGAATTATTTGAGATTTCAAAAACCCTTCCTTTAAAAGATAATTTGATTTTCATATATGATATAACGAATAAAGATATACAAAAAAAATTTCAAGATAAAAACATTGAGGTTGTTTCTATTTTAAAAGATTCTTTAAATAATATAGTAGGATGTATTTTTTGGAAAAATAAAAAAAATTATAATTACTATCTAAATAATGATTTAAATTTTATAAAAAATGAAACAAAACAAATTAATATGTTTGTAATTAAAGCATTACTTTTTGAAGAAAATAAAGAACTTATAAATTCACTTCAGGATAAGATTAATATTGCTACAAAAGAATTAGAAAATAATAATAAAAAATTAGAGAAAGCAAATGCAGATTTAAAAGGGTTAGATCAACTAAAAGATGATTTGATATCTATTTCTTCTCATGAACTAAGAACTCCTGCTAGCATTGTTAAAGGTAATGTATATATGGCACAAAGTGCCATTACTGAATATATAAATAAATTACCAGAATCTAAAAGATATAATGAATACTTAGAAAAATTGAAAAGATATATACAAAGAAGTATTGAGAGTATTGAAAATGAAATTAGAATTATTAATACTCTTTTAGAAGCATCCAGAATGGGAAGATCTGATGTCCCTATTCTTCCTGAAAATTTAGATTTATCTTCTATGATTGAGTCTCAAGTAGATGGGTTTTCAAAAGAAGCAAGTAATAAAGGTTTAAATATAAAATATAAAAAAACTGATGTAAATTTAATTTATGGAGATAGAACAAAAGTAGAAGAAATCATTGGTAATCTAATATCTAATGCTATTAAATATTCTGAAAGAGGAGAGATACAAATATCTACAATACAAGATAAAAAGTTTGTTACTGTCAGTATAAAAGATCAAGGAGTAGGAATACCAGAAGAAGAAATCCCTAATTTATTTCAAAAATTTCATAGATTAAACAATTATATAGGAAATCCTAATGACCCTAAAGATACAAAGCATCTATTAGTAAGACCTGGAGGTACAGGACTAGGATTGTATGTAGTAAAAGGTTTAGTTGAAAGAATGGGAGGAAAAATATGGATAGATAGTGTTATAGGAAAAGGCTCAACATTCTCTTTTACATTACCTATAGCAAAAGACATACAAAGAAATTCAAAAAATGAGTTTGAAACTCAAGATATCTTTAAAAAAATGAAACTTAAATAGAAGATTTATTTTTTAATGTCTTTAATAATTTTCTATATCTTCTTTATTAAATGGAATCATATGTTCTATATAAAATCTTTTATCTTCAAAAAAAATATTTTCCCATACAAAGAATTTTATTTCCCCAATATGTGGTAAATTAAAATTTAAAGGGATATTATATGATGTAAATTCTAAATCTTTTGATTTTAATACTTTTTCCCAAATTTTATTAAAATCTGCATATTTCCTTAAAGGTTTTATTTCATTTTCTATTTGTTCTGAATTTAGAAAAGATTTTGTCATAAAATAATAATTTCCAATAAAAATAGTCGCTGATTCTTCAAAATCTACAACATATTTTCTAAGATTAAAAATTGGGTCTAAAAAAATCTCAAGATATAAATGATCTTTCATATACTCATCTATATTAATATCTATAATTTTTGATAATATTTTTTTAGATGATTTATTTAAATATAAATTTGAACCAAATAATTTCAGAGAAATAGGATATTCATAATCATCAAATTCATCTTCAACTTTTTTAATAAGTTTATTAATATATTTATCCGTTAACTCAGGTTCAAATTCTGAATAATTTAATCTTTTAAGAAGAGTATTTATTCTTTCTTTATCTAATGATAGTGCTCTTGATATTTTTAATATCGTTTCTCTTGAGGGTATAACTTGAGAACTTTCAATTCTGGATAATGTAGATGGATTTTCCCAACCAATAGCATAACTCAATTCTAATTGACTTAAAGAGTTTTTATTAGAATTAAGTCTTAATTTTCTTATAGTCTCACCAATAGGTTCTTCTTGTATTAGTTTTGAGATCATATTTAACCTATATTATAGCATAATAGAAATATATTTTCTATCAAATGTATAAGTTCAGGAAATTTTGCACTAGGGTGTGGATAAGGGTATAAGAAAAGTGATAGTATACAAGAACTTAATTTAAAAAGATTTAACTAGATTAATTAAAAATTTTATTATAAATTTATTAATTTACACCCACAATTATCCTTCCTGATCAACACAAAATAAAGATTTGCTATGCATGGCAATGTCATTTTCACAAATAAGTATTAAAATTCAATTAATAGTAAATAAGGAGGTGATTTTAATTATGGAAACAGATACAATTACACCATTCGATTGGTTAAAAGATGAAGTTGATGAACAAATAGATAGTACAAAAATGACAACTCTTAATTCAGATGACGATAGTCCATCTACAACATATACTTCTAGTCAACCTAATGATAATGATGATTAATATTGTTTAACTTATAATATATTAAGTATGCCAAACATCAAAAGAAAATACTTTATGGATATATATAAAGAAGTTTTTGTTATTTATAATGATAAGAAAGAAGAAACTTTTGTAGATAAATTAATACAGTATGTATATAGTAACAAAAAACTTCTAAATGATTTTGAAGGTAGATACAGGATAGGATTCTTCTCATTTAAGAGAAATCGCTATTATTGGTTTTCTAAATCTAAATTAATTGGGCCAAGATACAAACATAGCATCTATATATATAAAATTAATTTCGAACATAAAGAAAATCCAGAATATTTTGAATTGAATAAAACTTTATCTACATTAAGTAAATATAAACAAATCCCTTCATATCAGAAAGATAGATATTTTGATAAAAAAAGCTTAAGTTATTTCTCGAGTTATGATTATTATAAAGAGTTAATAAAACTTTCTCATAAAAAGGAAGTTAGAGAAATGTTAGGTGGGGATATAAATAAATTTATATCTTTTTATGCATATTCTACAAGTATTTATAGCTTCTATAGTTTAAAAAAACCTCAAGAAAGATTGAAAAGAATAGATGAATTTATTAGTTTAGAAATAAGAATTACTGATGATTTTTTAATATCTGATATGATTCAAGATCTTTCTTCTCTATCAACAGTTACAAAATATAGTATTACATCAAATAAATTATTGATTAAATTACTGGATAAAATAAAAAATGATTTATATATATTATCTGATACACAAATTGTAAGTTATAAAGATTCATTTAATAAAGATACTACTGAAAAAATTTATGAATATATTAATGATAAAATTGATTTGTATTCTAAAATAGACTCTGGAGGTTTTATAGGATTATTAGATTCACAAGATTTTTTTACATCAAAATATTATAAACAGAAAAAAAGAAAGATTTTAATAATTTCAGAAAAAGGAGATCCACATGTAAATAAAGTTTTAAATTTTATTGATAATAATAAATATCATATAGATATTTTAGGAATTAATGATTTAGAGAATCTAGGATATATTAACACTTTTTCTAATATTACTGGAGAATTTTTTGATACAGAAGAAAGAAAAAGTAGAGTATATGACATATGTTGGTGGAGAAAACCTAGTTATGTTGAAAAAAATGAAAAGTATTTAAAAAATATAAATATATCTAATATGGCAGAAATTGAGAAGAAAAATTTTCTTATAGGAACAATACTTAATATTCCTATAAAAAATTGGGTAAATAACATAATAGACATAGAAAAAGCTAGTTATAAAATCCATCAATTAAAAATTGCTCAGAGATATTTTTCTATACCTAATACCGTAATAACAAATAAAAAAGAAGTAATTAAAAAAATTTTTACAGATCAATTCATTATGAAAAGTATTAGATCTCAATCTTTTGGATTGGAGAATGGTGTATTAAAAACAACACTAACAACAATTGATGATCTTAATAAAATTGATTTAAATTTCTCTCCTGTTATTGTTCAAGAATATATTGAAAAAATATGTGATATTAGAGTTACTATTATTGGAGATAAAGTTTTTGCAGCAAAAATGTTTCCTTTATCAGAAAAATCTAAAATAGATTTTAGAACAGATTATAAAAATTTAAAATATGAACATTTTAAATTACCAGAAGATATAGAAAAAAAATTATTAGCAATAAACAAACACTACAATTTAAATTATTCTGCAATTGATCTTGTAGAGGATAAATATGGAAAAATATATTTTCTAGAAATTAATCCTAATGGTCAATATCTTTGGATAGAAGAACTTCTTAATTTACCCATATCTAAAAATATTGCTTCATTTATTATAGGAGATTATATATAAATGTAATGATTTGATTATCAATATTCTCTTCATGTAAGTAAAAAAGGTATAATATATTTATGAAAAAATTAAAAAGAGATATAAATTTAATTCTATGGAGTATGAATTTAGGATTTCAAACCTCTCCATTATTCTATACACTTATCGTTTTTTCAAATATTTTAAATGTTGTGATTCCTATAATAATAACATTTATTTTAGCTATAATAATAAACATATTAATACATTTATTATCTATACATAGTGGTTTTTTTTCATCTCAAATAATATATCTAATAGCACTCTCTATACTACTAAGAATAATACAGAATATTATAACTGCTAAAAATTATTATTTTATTACCAGAGTAAGATATGCATGGGATATTATACAGGTATCAAAACTTCTTAATAAATTATCATCACTAGATTTAGAACATAGAGAAAATCAAGATATAAATTTGATTATTACTAAACTTAAAGAACATATAAATACTAGTATTAGGGATACAACTATAGATATAATTCCAAGAACAGTTTCTCAAATAATAGGCCTGCTTACTATTATAGGCGTATTTTTAGTGCTAAATCCTATCTTAATATTTTTGATAATAATACCTGTTGTTATTAATTTCTTTATTGATAAAAAATATGGAAAAGATATTTATCTTTTATGGTACTCCAAAGGAGAAGATAAAATACATAATTTGAAAGCAAGAGATACTCTTCAAGATGTTAATACATATAAAGAGGCAAAAATTTACAATATATCTGAGTATATTATAAATAAATATAAAAAAGGAAATGAAAATTTTCAAAATACAGCTATTCATAAATTAAAAACAAGAACTAATTTCTTTTTATTATCATATATTATAGATGGTATTATATTCGGAGGAATTCAGATTTGGATAATCTTGCAAGTTTTAAAAGGGCATGTCTCTGTGGGTTTATACTCCTTTTATATCCTAAATTTAAATACAGTTATAACAACGCTAGGACTCTTAGTATATAATATATCTACTTTAGTTTCTAATATAAAATATGTTTCTGACTATAAAGAATTTCTAGATATAGAAAATAAAATAGAAATCCCTATTAATCCTATTAAAATAAAAAATGAAATACCTCAAATAGAATTTAAGAATGTATCTTTTAGATATCCCAAAAGTAAAAATTTAATTTTAGATAATGTATCATTTAAAATAAATAAAGGAGATAGTATAGCAATTGTAGGTAGAAACGGTGCAGGAAAGTCTACCATAATAAAATTACTTGCAAGATTTTATGATGCAACATCAGGAGAGATTTTAATAAATAATATAAATATAAAAAATATAGATCTTAAAAGTTACTATAAATTGTGGGGAGTTTTATTTCAAGAATATTATCTTTTTTGGTTTTCTATCAAAGAAAATATTTCTCTTTCTAATATTAATAATATAAACAACTTTAACCTTATAAAAAAATCATCTAAAGATGCAAATATAGAACATGATATAGATAAGCTAAATTATAAATATGACACACTTCTAGATTCAGATTTTGAAAAAGGAACTAATTTGTCAGGAGGACAAAAACAAAAGATTGCAATAGCAAGAGCATTATTTAGAAATCCTAAATTTATAGTATTAGATGAACCTACCGCCTCTCTAGATGCTTTATCAGAAGAAAGAATATTTAAAAATATATATAAGATTACTGAAAATACAACTACACTAATAATATCTCACAGATTCTCAACTATAAAAAATGCAAACAAAATACTTGTTCTAGATAAAGGAAAAATTATAGAACAAGGAACACATACAGAATTAATGCATATTAATGGGAAATATAGAAAAATGTTTGTATCTCAGGCAAATATGTACAAATAGAATTACTAAATCAATAGAACAAAGATTTGCTATGCATGGCAATGCATGAAATTTATTAATATGACATAATCAATTTGTAGATAAAGTATCTACAGTCCTTTAAAAAGGGAGAATATAGTGTCCAAGAACTCAAAATGGGAACATGGAAAAGATTGGGACTACAAAGATGATGGAAAAGGGAAGTTTTGGAAAGGAGGTCATGAAACTTCTAAAAAGGATGGAGATGTCTATAAGATATACAGACATGACCCAGAAGGATCATCTCCTAAAGGTTGGAGTTATGACTATTCCACTGGAGAATTCGGAACTATCGGAAAGTAGATTTACTTCTCTCTTACTTAGTAACATATTTCCTCTATAGTTGGAGGATCTTGTTCAAGTAAAGGACTGGGGAATAAATCTTTTTATGTTTTTTAACATAACCAGTATTTATTCCCCTTTCTCCTTCATATATAATACTTACTATGAATAATAAAAAAGAAATAAATAAATCTATCTCAGGAGTTTACAAAATTACCTTAAAAAATGGTTTAAATACCAAAGATTGGTTATATCATAGGTTTATTATTAAAAATTTATTTATAGGAAAAGGATATATATTATATGAAAATAGAGATGCATATGGAGACTATACAGATGTGATAGGTTATCATAATGCTAATACCTTAGAATCTAAAATTTGGATAAAAAAAATACCAAGAAGAAGAAAATTATATTCTTTTTTAGGAGCCTGGGAGTATGAAGAAGAAGTAAACGATAAAGATGTAGTAACCAAATTAAAAAACTTATTAAAAAAATATTTTGAACTAAATAATATAGAAATTAAAAATATTGATGTTAAGAATTGGGAAAAAGAATATTATATTAACTATACAAACGAATAATAATATTACTAAATATTTTAACTCTCGCAAAAAAACATAATTAAATATTATTTATAAACATATTCCGAGTTCTATCAAATTAATAAAATAAAACTTTGCTATTTATGTACTTATTACATATAACATAATTAATTCATAGATAAAGTATCTGCATAGACTTTTAAAAATGAAGATTACATTGTCCAAAAACTCAAAGTGGAAATACTAAAAAGATTGGTAATATAAAAAAGATAAAAAAGAAAAGCATTAGAAAGAAGATCATGAAACTTTTTTTTCTTTTATGTATAATACTTATTATGAATAATAAAAAAGAAATATATCATTATTCAATAAAAATAGAAAAAAAGAATTTTTTATTAGGAAGTATATTAAATATTCCAATTAAAAAATGGGTTAACAATATAATAAATATCCAAAATGCAAGTTATAAACTTAATCAACTAAAGGTATTAGATAGTATAAGTGATAATTCTTTGTTAATACCAAAACTATAATAACAAATAAAAATGATATCATTTCTGATTATTTCAAAGATAAGTTTATAATGAAAAGTATCAGGTCTCAAAATTTTGGACTAGAAGATGGAATTATTAAATCAACTCTAACATATATAGAAGATATTAAAAAAATAGACCTGAATTTCTCTCCAGTTATTTGCCAAGAATTTATAGATAAAGTTTGTGACATAAGAGTTACTATTATTGGAGATAAAATTTTCACAGCAAAAATATTTTCTCATTCAAAAAAATCAAAAATAGATTTTAGAACTGATTACAAAAATTTAACATATGAAGAATATAAATTATCTAAAAATATAGAGAATATACTGTTCAAATTAAATAGATATTATAATCTTAATTACTCTGCTATTGACCTTATACAAGATAAGGAAGGTAAAATATATTTTTTAGAAATAAACCCTAATGGTCAATATTTATGGATTGAAAATGCATTAAATTTACCTATATCTAAATCTATAGCAGATTTTATTATTAATAAAATAAATGAATAATCTATCAAAAATTTTAAAAATAAATAGTATAGAAACATTGAATCTTTTAAAAGAAGATTTTTTAAAAACCAATATTATAATTTGTGGAGAAGTTCATGGAATAAAAGAAAATTATTTAGTATATGAATATTTAATAGATTTATTAAATATATCACAAGTAGGAATAGAGCTAAATAAAAATTTATTTGATTTTATAAAAGATAAAAATATATCAGAGAATGAATTTGAGCTAAAAAATAATAAAATCCTTTCTGAATATTTATCTGATGGTAGAATAAATAGATATTTTTTAAATTTAATAAATAAATTAAAAAAGAAGGATGTAAAAATATTTTTATATGATAATGCTTCATATAAAGATATTCTAAAATCAAATGATCCAAGAAATGATATAAGAGATAAAATAATGACAGAAGATATTTTAAGAGAAAATATCAATAATGAGAGAACTCTTATATGGGCAGGAAATAATCACACCAGTTAGAAAAGATCTTCAAAAAATAGGACTAGTATGTACAATCATTTAAAAAAGAAAGGTGTGAAGACTACTTTGGTTAAAATAGAATATGGTCAAGGTTATTTCTATAATTTAAAAATTAGAAAAATAAAAGGAGATCAAGATATAAAAAAGTACAAATTGTTAAAATATAAATATGGATATAAATTTCAAATTCCTAATCCTAAAGCTATAGTTCCATACCAGAATACTCATTAATTAATAATCTAGATTATCCTATCAAATCAATGAAAATAGATATTTGCTCTACATGGCATAAGCAAGTTACTATACATACGAGACTTTGAATGTAACTCATACATACTATTGACATATTATCTAGTATATATATAATAGATAATATGAAAACAGCAACTGTTAATTTTAAAACAGATATATCAATTAAAATAAAAGCTCAAGAGGTTGCTCATAAATTGGGTATTCCATTAAGTAATTTACTAAATGCATACCTTTATGAACTCATTAATACAGGTAGTGTACATTTTACTACTACTGAACCAATGACTGAAAAAATGGAAAAAGTTATTGCACAAGCAGAATTAGAAATGGCTTCAGGAAAAGTTAGTGGTCCATTTAAAACTATTGAGGAGTTTTTTGACCATCTTGATAATTTATAATGAATATTCAGACTACAAAAAACTTTGATAAACAGTACTCAAAACTTAATATAAAAATCAAAAATCAATTTAAAAAGCATATAGAATTATTTAAGCTTAATCCATTTGACATAACTTTAAGAAATCATGCACTTAAAGGAAGGTACTTAGGATATAGAAGTATTGATATTAGCGGAGATGTCAGAGCATTATATACAATTAAAGGAAATACTCTAATTATATTTGTATTCATTGGCACACATAATCAATTATATTAATACGAAATGGATTAACTGAGATATTTATCTATAAAAACAAAGTCATTGATTTTTTTAGATAGATACAAAAATTTTCTATTAAATATATAACTAAGAAATTAAAAATTTACTTAATTTTATAAATAGAGAATATTAAAAAATATTAAAGAAAATTTAATTTAATGACAATTTAAATTGTATTCATGATACCTAGTTTAATATTATTATAAAATTTATCAATTTACATAGCTCAATTATCCTTTCAAATTAATACAAAAAACTGATTTGCTATGCATGGCAATGTCATTTTTATGAATAAGCATTAGAATATATGTGGAATGTTTCTAAAAAAGAGGTATATGATATATTTAAAAGAGATTTTTCTATAAAATATAGTTGTATTATAACAATGACATATGTAATAGATAGATCATCTATAAAATATGGGAAAAGAGCATATACATTTTCACATATTGAAGCGGGATACATAGGTCAAAATATTTGTTTAATATCAGAATTAATGGGATCCTATAAGACTATTCAAAAAGAGTTATTAAGAATACTTGACTTTCATAACAATAAAGAATTAATCTTATATCCAATAGCAATAGCTTAATAAAAAAATGATTAAAGATAAATATAGATATTTAGAAAAAATTAATAATAAAGAAGTTATAGATTTCTATAAAGGTGAAAACAAAAAAATACTACTAGATTTAAAAGATAAAAATTATGAATTAATAAAAAAAGATATTAGTAGATCTTCACTCATTTCTTGGAAAACAACTCCTACAATTAAAGAAAGTTATAAATTCTGGAAAGAATTTTCATATAAAGATCAATACCCAAAGTTATATTCTCAATATAAAGATAATAAACCTAAAATGATTATGGATTTTAATGAACTTAAAGATGAAGTAATCTATGAATCTATTCCATCAAAATCAGGCGAATTTGTTGTTTATTTAACTGAAAAAAAGGGTTTAGAAATATATTATTATCATTTAATTAATAATGAGGGTGAAAGAATAAAAGATAATCTAAATAATATTTATGCATTTCTATGTTGGGATAAAGATGATGCTTTTTATTATATAAAAAAGATATATTTAAGTGGAGATATTAGAGATTATTCTTCATATAGCTATGAAATTTTTTACCATAAAATAGGAGATAATTGTAAAAAGGATAAGAAATTTCTGAATGATAAAGAAAAAGAATTTGATAATAAATCTTTTATTGGAATGTTCTTATCTGATGATGCAAAATATTCCATACTTATGAATAATAATGATGATAAAATAAACTTTTTTATAATAAAAGATAATATTGAGAATAAAATCATAAAAAAATATATTTATACAGATTACTCTTTATATGGAAGAATAAAAAATGATGATTTATATATATACACAAATAAAGATAGTGAATATGGAGAAATTCAAAAAATATCTATTAAAGATATAAAAAAAGGATTAGAACCAAAAATATTAATTAAAGAAGAAAATTTTTTACTAGATAGTTACTATTTTTCTAAAGATTACATATATTGTGTATATTTAAAAGATGTATCACACTTTATAAAGATTTATGATTATTATGGGAATTTTATTAGAAATATTAATTTTGATGTTAAAGGAATTGTTAACTCAAGTATAAGTGAAAAAAGTAATGATATATATATATACTTTCAATCTTTTACCTATCCTCATACAATATATAAATATATTTTCACTGAAGATAAATTAATTCAAATATATCAAAGTAAAGTAAAAAAAGAATTTGCTCATGAAAATTATAAACTAGAATATAAGTTAATAAAATCAAAAGATGGAACAAAGATACCTGCTTTTATAGTTTATAATAAAAATAATAAATTAGACAAACCATCTCCTACATATTTATATGGATATGGTGGATTTGGACTCAGTGAATATCCATATTATGAACCAAAAATATTACCATTTCTAAATAATGGAGGTATATATGTATTAGCTGTAATTAGAGGTGGAGAAGAGTTTGGAAAAAATTGGTATTATCAAGCAAAAGGTGCAAAAAATAAAATAAAATCAATAGAAGACTTTATCTCTATCTCTAAATATCTTATAGATAAAAAATATACTGATAACAGTAAATTATTTATAACAGGGATAAGTAATGGCGGATTTATAGCATCAGCAGCAATGGTTATGAAACCTAATTTTTATAAAGGAGTAATTGCAGAAGTCCCTATTGTTGATTTTTTAATTTATAAAAAATATGGTATAGGAAGTTTATTAACAGATGAGTACGGAGATCCTGATAATAAAGATGATTTAAAATATATTTTAAAATGGAGTCCTTATCAAAATATAAAAAAGGATACAAAATATCCAGACATATTAATAACAGGAGCTGTAAATGATACAAGAGTAGGGTTAGCACAACCATTAAAATTTGCTAAGAAAATGCAAGATTATTCATTAGGAAAAACTTACCTTTATGTAGAAGAAGAGACTGGACACTATGGCTACACTGATATAAAATCCCAAATAGAAAAAAATACTTTAATCTTTAGCTTTATATATAAAGAATTAAATATAGAACATAAAAAAATTATAAAAAGATATAGTAAATTGAGAAGAAGTATTTTATTATAATATGTACTATATGGATTTTGTAGATTTTTATTATAAAAAAACTATTCAATATAAATACCAAGGTTATAATTTAGAATTTATGGTATCTCAATCTTTATTTAGTTCTCAAAAAATTGATAATGGGACACAAAGATTATTAAGAACACTAATATTTGAAAATGTAAATAAGTTTAATAAAGTTCTAGATTTAGGTTGTGGTTATGGTCCAATAGGAATTAGCTTAAAAAAAATATGTCCAGATTCTACTGTTCATATGGTTGACAAAGATGCACTAGCTATAGAATATACTAAAGCTAATTTAAAAATTAATGATATCAAAAACAATACTTTTGTATATGGAGGTTTAGGATATTTGAATATAAAAGATAATGATTTTGATTTAATTGTATCAAATATTCCAGCAAAGGTAGAGAAAGAAGTATTAATTCATATTATAAAAGATGCTAGATATTATTTAAAAAATAATGGAAAGGTTATAATAGTAGTTATAGATGCTATATCAGAATTTATTAATAATGAACTTGTAAGTGACGATAGTATAGAAACTCTTTATCATAAGTCTTGGCCTGGACATCATGTATATCATTATACTTTTAAAAATAATATAGATACTGTACAAAAAGATTCAATAAATAAAAACATCTTTAATTCTACTCACAATACCAAATTAATTAGCAAATCTAATATTCTATCATTAAATTTAGTTCAAATTACAAATAAAATAGATACTGCAGTTTTCTTTAATTTAGGTAATGGAGATATAATACTATCTCTTGTAAAAGGTATAGATATTAAAAATATCTTTATTGTAGATAAAGATTTAGAACAATTGAATACATCTAAAGATAGATTAATTAAGAATGGGTATTCAGATAAGAGTATTAAAATATATCATCAAGTAGGAATTGAGATAGAGAATGTTAATGTAGATGCTATATTTTTAATTTTATCTAAACAGCTTCCAGATAAAGTATACAAAACATTAATACTTCAATCATTAAAGTTACTTAAAAAGAAAGGTTATATAGTTTTTAGCTCTAAATCAAATATTATTTCAAAAATAGAAAAATTTATTGATAAAAAATTCTTTATAAAACTAGATCAAGTTAAAAATAATTCTAAAGAGAGTGTATTATTTCAAAAGATAAATGATTAATCAAAATATCAACTCTAATCTATATTTTTAAAAAATTCTACAAATATACATATGAATAAATACAAAAATATACAAAATTCACAAAACTTTATAAAAAGAAATATCATTAAAAATTTACTGCAATTAGAAAATATTAACATAAACAAAAATGATATTGTCATTGAAATAGGAGGTGGAAAAGGGTCCATAACTAGTGAATTATTACCTTTAGTAAAAAATCTTATAGTTATTGAAGATGATCAATCTTTAGCAAAAAAATTAAAAGATGATTTTAAAAATATAAATAATATAAATATATATAATATGGATATATTCAAATATCCCCTTCCAAAGTATAAATATAAAGTTATATCAAATATTCCCTTTAATATAACATCTGATATTATAAACTATTTAACAAATACTAATAATAAGGCTGATGAGATATATTTGATAATGCAATATGAGGCAGCTCAAAGATTTATGGGGAAACCTTTAAATCATGATAGTCAGATTTCAATATTATTAAAAGTAAATTTTGAAATAACATATTTAACAAAAATATCAAGGCATTCATTTTTTCCTGAACCTAGAGTAGATACTGCTTTTATAAAATTTAAACTTCTAAAAAATCCTTTAATAAATTCTGATGAATATCAAGTATTTAGAGATTTTGTAATATATGGATATAACCAATATGGAAAAAGTGTATTAGACTCATTTAAAAAAATTTTTACTAATAGTCAAAAACAAAAGATAGAGCAAGAGTTAAAAATAAAAAATTTAAAACTTACAGAAATTAGTATATAAAAATGGATAAGCTTATTTAATTTATTTAAAACTATTGTTAGTCCTAATAAACAAAAAATTATTTTAGGAGAAGAGAAAAGAGATAAAGAAAGACATAAAAGGATAGTAAAAATATATAGAACAAGGATCTCATAAAAAATTATTTTTATTACAAGCAAATATATTTAAATTCTGAATATACAAATAACATTTGACAAAAAATAGACATTATTTTATATATTTATATATATGACAAATTTTCAATTCAATTATAATAGAGACAACTTAAATTTAGATATAATATTACCTGGGAGTAGTGCAGGAATAGAATCTTCTTTAATTAAAAAAATACTCAATTTATCTTTTATTAAAGGAAATTCTTCTTTATCTTTGAATTATCCTTTTTATGAAAGAGGAGAAAATACAACTTCTTCAGAAGAATTTAGCGAAGAAATAGAAAATTTAGACTCAATATTAAAATTTTGTAAATATGAAAAATATAATAATATAAGATTTATTGGAAAATCACTTGGAGCTATAATTGCAAGTTATTATCTATCTACATTAGATAGAAAAGAAATGCACAGATATTCTATCGTAGTTTTAGGATATGATATAGGATATATAAATTTAAAAAATTTTATTGGTGATATACATATAATTCAAGGAGAATATGACAGATTTGGAAATATAGAAAAAGTAAGAGAAGACTTAAAAAATGCAAAATCTAAATTTATTAGATATAATCAAATAAAAGGAGCAGATCACAGTTTTAAGAATCCTAATACAGGAGAGTTTGAATTTGAAGATGAAGCAATAAATAAAATATATGAAGAGTATTCTAAAATATTATAGTTTGTATTAAATATTTATATATATTAGTATGTTAGACAAGATTAACAAATATAAATTAAATCTATGAAGCAATTAGAATTAGAAAAAACATATCTTGCAAAATATATTCCAGATAATATTAAAGAATATAAACATAAAGAAATAATAGATATATATATTCCTGAAAGCTATGAACATCCTACTCTCAGAATTAGAAAAAATGCTGATAAATATGAGATGACAAAAAAAGTGCCTCTGAGCAATGATGATTTTTCAAAACAAAATGAATATACAATTTCTCTTGATAAAGAAGAATATAAAACATTATCAACTATTAAAGGAAAGAGAGTAGAGAAGATTAGATATTATTTTGAATATCAATCTAATATAGCAGAAATAGATATATTTCAAAATAATTTATTAGGATTAATATTAGTTGATTTTGAATTTAATACTGTTGAGGAATTAGAGAAATTTGTTATTCCAGATTTTTGTCTTATAGAAGTAACTCAAGAAGAATTCCTTGCAGGAGGAAAAGTTTGTGGAAAAACATATAAAGATATAGAAGAAGAACTTAAAAGATTTAAATATAAAAAACTTACTCTTTAATAAAATTCCATACTTTAAATTTCTGATATAATCTTAAATGGTAACACTCATAATTAATATACAAAGGTATAAGGTTATAATCTCATATATATATAATAAAAATTGAGCAAAAAAAGAAAAATTTGCTATGCATGGCAATGTCATTTTTTAATATTTATGTTATATATACAATTAGTATGAATAATACTAATAGAATAGTACAAATAGGATCAACTATATATCTAAAAAAATTAAAAAGAGTAGTTGTAATTACTTTACTAAAAGATAATCCTGATCCTTTATCTGGAAAGATTACTATTGAATCACCACTAGGAGAGTTACTTCTAGGTAAAAAAGAAAAAGATAAAATTAGGTATAATAATATAGAATATAAAATTGAAAAAATAAGATAAAATACAGATTATTTTCTTGAGTCCAATACGGTAATTTGACACTTTTTGGTACTCTAGATATAATGCAATAGTATATGAAAGTTATTTAATTCTAATGAAGAAATAATATGATAGTACAATCACCAGAATCAGCAATGCCTGAACCATATAGGACATATGTAAGACAAAGAAATGAAACTATATCTAGTGTATTAGGAGAAGTAGTCAAAGATAATAATGTCCAGCTTTGTCCTAGAGCTATTACTTCTGATGAACAAATATTTCCGATTGATAATAGCTATATATATGGTGTAGTAGTAAAGGAACTAAAAGATGGATATAAGTCTGTTTTATATTCTAATAACCCTAATTCCATAGGTATAGCAACTTCAAGTCTCGAAGAAGCAAAGGAATATACTGAAGCACAAATCAAAAGAGGGAATAGAGTTAGGATTAAAGATCCTAGAGAATCGGATGGGAGAGGACAATATACTGTAGAGTCAACAGATGAATTATTATCAGTTTTTCATGAAATCAACAAAGACTCTAATTTTGGGTGCGTTTTAATGCCATATCTAGATAGAATTCTTCATCGAATTTCGGTAGGTCATATAGCATTAGGTAAAATTGGAGAGTTTACTTATCTTGGTAGAGAGGAGACTGTAACTCATGGCAGTAGCGAGGTATATGGAGGTACAACACTTGGCTTATTCCACAGTTCCTCAGAAGTATACAAAACCCAGGTTGAGCGATATTTTGACATACCACCATACTTAACAGACTTGGGTAAAAAAGCAATCTTAGAATATGTAAAATTATCCTTACGGTATGGACGAGTTAGTGTAGATGTTGTAGAGGGAGTTACTGATAGTGGAGAGATCGTTAGAGATGTGATTGATGTTACTCCTAGGGTTGGAGGAACTACTCCAGCAGAAACATTGTCACTGGCGCAAATCCATACTGATCAAGAAGCAGTCTGTTATGCATCCAGTAAACTTATATATGATCCAATTGTATCACCTACCACCGGAGTTAACTTCGTAGATACAGATACGTTAGTAATTAATGCTCAAATTCATGATGTAATAAAATGAAAATATATATTGTAGCTGCTATACATGGAGACGAACTTTTAGGTCTAAAGGTTGTAGGGAGAATTAATCGTACTGGCAAAAACCAAATATTAGTAAGAGTTGGACATCCTGCAGCAGTTGCAAAACATAAACGATACCTAGAAGAAGATTTAAATAGAAGCTTTGCTTCAAAAAAAGATACAATTGAGGCATTCATAGCGAGGGACATAAAGCTAGAGATAAATAAATTTAATCCTGATCTTGTTATAGATATACATACTTCTGTAACCGACACAGGTAGAGTTGCTATAGTGGCAAAAGACAACCAATTAATTAGTTATGTAGCTCAGGCTTTGGGAATGGAAAAAGTTGTTATTATGCCCAAACAATTAATAGACACTTCTCTTATTGGACTTCTACCAGATATATCAATATCTCTAGAGTTTGGTATAAATAACCGATCTGACAAGCTTGCTTCAGAAATTTCTACAAGAATCGAATCTCTCAATATCTCAGATTTAAATTTGGGCACAAAATTGCCAACATTTGAAGTTTATTCACAAATTGACAAAAACTTTAGCAAACTTCATGCAATAAAAAACTTAGTATTTAATGAAGAGCTTGGTGGTTATCCCTTCCTTGCTGGTCTGAATACGTATAAAACAATTGGGGGGTTCTTAGCTAAAAAAATAAGTTAAAACACTTATGTGTTGGAAGAGTATAGGTACGTTGTTCGAACATAAAAAATAGAGGTTAGAAAATTACCGAAAAAACCTCTTCAGAGCATAATGTGGTCTGTAATTATTATACTTGTAAATTCCTTCTTTTAAAATACCTTCTAATTTCTTCTGACTAAAATTTCCATAACCTACCTCTTCGTCTCTGAGAGTTCTGTTTAATCTTTCTACTAGGCCATTGTATTTGGGTGAGTGTGGAGGTGTATGATTGAGTGTTGTTCCAAACAATTCTTTTACGAACTTCTCTGTATCTGATTGTGCTTCACTACCATTATCCCATTGAAGTCTATTAATCTTAAATGGAAAGTATTCTGATGCCTCTTTAATAGCTCTCATTGCCTCTTCCTGTGTTAGGCCAGTTATTACAGTAGAGTATCTCATTCTTGTTATCCAATCACAGAAATTACACACAAATATATTACCTACATACATAGGATCTGCTTCTACTAGATCTCCTGGATAGAATGGTACTATATGTTCATAACTGTCCTTCTTTACAGGATATGGTCTTGTTATCTTAGATAATCCTTTAATCTTTATTATTCTCGTTATGGAGGATTCTGATATATCTATATCGTAATCCCTTTTAAGTATTATCTTTGTTTTCCAACGTCCATATCTATCTGTCTCTCTTAACTCTTGTACTAATCTCGATACTGAAGAAGGTAGTTTATTCGCAGGAATTCCTCCATTCTTCCATCTCCCCATATCTTTAATTGTCTTCTTTAAACCTACCATTTTAAAAGATTTAACCCAGTTAGCATATGTTTTTCTAGACACTCTAAGTATTTTAGAAGCTTTGTCATACGAAGTCTCTTCTTTATATAGCCTATATGCGAATTTAATCTTTTCTGTTTTTGTTAAATCTATGTTACTATTTTCCATAGTGGTAGTTTATCTAAATTAAGTACTTGGATGCTACCACTTTTCTCACACTCTTATCCACACCTTAGTGTAATATTCCCTGAACCTATACATATAGTTGACAATAAAAGTTTTTTTTAATATAATCATCAAAATAGTTTAATTATAAGCTACCTGATTATGATAAATGAAAAAATACAGCCAAATCCAATTATAGGAGCTGAAGTATTTACAGGAATGAGACCAACTGCTGAGCCGACTTTGGCAAACTATTTAGGTGCTGTTGTTCCTTTATTAAAATTACAAGAAGAGGGTAAAAAACCTGTAGCTTTTGTCGCAGATTTACATGCAATTACAGATCATGAACCTAAAGAGGTCAAAAAGGTTACTCATGCTATGGTAGCTGACTATATTGCTTTAGGACTAGATCCAGAACATGTACAGATATTTATTCAATCAGAACTTACTCCTCAATTAGCAGAATTATCCATATACTTATCTAGACTTGTTACAGTCAGTGATATTTTGCGCGTACCTACATTAAAAGAAAAGTTAAAACCTGGAGCAGAAGAAGAATCTGCTAGACTTTTTCTTGCTTATTATCCAGTATTAATGGCTGCAGATATTTTATTGCAAAGAGCTCATATAATTCCTGTAGGAAAGGATCAAGCTTCACACTTAGAAATGACAAGAAGAATAGCTAGAGATTTCAATTCTTCTACTAAAAAAAATGTATTTCCAATACCTGAAACTCAACCATATGATGCTATAAATATTATATCCTTGGATGGAATAGGAAAAATGAGTAAAACTAAACCAAAAGGAGCAATATTCTTAAATGATTCTCCAGATATTGTAAGAGAAAAGATTAAAAAAGCTATTACAGCTTTACCAGGAGAAATGAATGAAGTATTGGAAAGTCATTTGCTAGTAGCTCAAACTTTATCTTTAACAGAAGAAGAAAAAGATTTAATAAAACAATTTAAAGAAGATCATCTTAAAGGTGATAAAATTATGACTGATTTTAAAAAATTATTTACTCATATTATACTTAGATTCTTAGATGAATTTCAAATTAGAAAACAATTAATAGTTAATGATAAAGATTATGTTCCAGGAATTCTTGAAGAAGGGAAAAAACAGGCAAAAATACAAGCTGAAATTACTATTCGCAGTGTAAGAGAGGCAATTTGGGGAGAATAAAATTTACTTAACAGCAATGTTATATATTATTAATTATTTAAATGTCAACTCATATAAATAGACATTGGGAAGAGGGGAAAGCTAAACATTTAGAATTATCAGAACAAACAGCATCTGATTATGACAATAGCTATGCTAATGCAAACTTTTCCACTGGACTATATATGGATTATGAATTAAAAGTCATTGATAAAGCAATTTCCTTATTAAATGTATCAAAACAAGGAATAGCTTTAGACTTAGGATGCGGAACAGGAAGAGATTCTTTCCATATTAATAAAAAAAATTGCTTCTCTAAAATAATAGGTTATGATTTTAGCCAAGAAATGATAACTATTGCTAAAAGAAATAAAAATAAATTAAATATTAATAATATAGATTTTATACAAAAAGATATTGATACTGAGAATTTGAATAATATAGAGGATGAATCTATTGATTTTATAAATTCTGGTTTTGGAATGGGTAGTTTTATTAGTAATATTGAAACTTTATTAACAGATATAAATAGAACTTTAATTCCAAAAGGAATTTTCACAATGTCATTTTATAATTCTAAATCATTATTAAATGAATTTCCTAATCTTGATTGGACACCAAGTTTATCTGCAAAAATTGATCCTCAAAAAAAATCTTTACATGTAACTTTTAATGATTATGAATTTGATATATCTGCTCACTCTTACTCAATTAATGATATTCGTAAAATTATGAATAAATATTTCTATATTGAAGAAATTTCAAGTTTTCCGACTCTATCATCTATATTACCTAATAGCATTCTTAAAAATTCAAGAATAAAAAAAATAGTCAAATTAGTTGATTATGAATTAAGATATAATAATGTTTATGGTGGACATTATATTAATGTAATATGTAGAAAAAAATGAAAATAATTTAATATATTTTCATTAATTTCCAAATTCTTCAATAATAGGGTTTACTACTGTTTTAAGATCAATACTTTTCATTAATATTGAACATGTAGGAATTCCAGGATTAAAACTAATATATTCTTGTTCTAATATAGATATATCAAAATAAGTTTGTAATCCTAAAACATTTCCAAAGGGAGGAACTCCTCCCATCTTTATATGTACAACATTTTCTGCTTCAGATTCTGTAGCTAATCTAACATTTTTTTCACCTAAAATAGATTTGATTTTATTCCAATTAATTTTCTTTCCTGCAGATAATACAAACAAGTAATATTCCTCTTTTGATTTTAATATCATTGATTTAGCACCCACTTTTATATCTACATTATTAATTCTTGCAGCTTCTTCGCTTGTTCTTACTTTTTTGTGTTGATTAAATTCATAAATTATATTATTACTATTTAATATTTCTAAGATCTCTCTAAATACTCCATGCCCTTGAGAATCTTCTTCTAATTTTGAATTCAGATTTTTATTTTCATTCATATCAATTATTATTTTATAAAATAATAAAAAATCATATTGTAGTCTATTATATCACATATAATTATGTGCATTTTTATTATTTATTTCGAATAATTATCTATAAAAAATTTACTTACAGTTACTATATTTAAATGTTAAAATAAAATATATGCTAACTTTTTATATATCTTTAATTATAATTGCTATTATTGCAGGTCTTATAGGATCCTTACTTGGAATAGGAGGAGGATTAATTATAATTCCAATACTGGTATTTTTATTTCATATTGATATAAAAATAGCAATAGGTGCAAGTATCATATCTGTTATTGCTACTTCTTCTGGAGCAGCCTCTGCATATTTAAAAGATAAATTTATAAATATAAGAGTAGGGATGTTTTTAGAGATAGCAACAACACTAGGTGCTATAACTGGTGCAATCCTTTTAGGAGTAATTGATCCTAAGATACTTTTTTTTATCTTCTCTATAGTTCTTCTAATTAGTATATATCCTATGCTTGCAAGAAAGGATAAGAAGAAAATTAATATACAGAATGACTATATTTCTGAGAAATTAAACCTAAACTCAAGCTATATCGATAACAACAATACTGTAAAATATAATGTAAATAACACTCCTTATGGACTTTTAATGATGTATATTGCAGGATTAATTTCAGGATTGTTAGGAATAGGAAGTGGTGTATTTAAAGTAATAGCACTTGATGATATCATGCACCTTCCCATTAAAGTTTCTACTACTACTTCTAATTTTATGATTGGTGTAACTGCACTAGCATCTTCTGTAATATACCTTATACATGGATATATAAATCCATATATAGCGCTCCCAGTACTATCAGGTGTATTTATAGGCTCAATAATAGGAGCAAAGATACTTAAAAAAGTATCTAACAATGCTTTAATTAAGATATTCTCTATAATAATAGCAATAATAGCGATAGAAATGTTTTTAAGAGGATTAGGTTTATTATGAAAAAGAAAGATTATAATATATATATAAGTTATATTCTTAGGATAGGAGTAAGTATAAGTTTTATCCTTGCTATAGTAGGTATTTTACTCTCACTAAAAACAAATAATATAAGTAAAATATATAAATATAAAAGTATATATATGTTTTTTTATATCAATTACATACAACACTTCACTCTTACTTCTTTTTTATTTATACCTATTATTGTGTTAATATTAACTCCTCTTTCAAGAGTGATATTTTCAATTTTTATGTTTCAAAAAGAAAAAGATATAAAATTTGTATATATAACAAGTTTCGTACTATTAATACTTCTTATCTCTATATTTATATTATAAAAGGTTCGAATCAACGATACCCAGGTGATAATGTTATTATTTTCATTTTAAGAAATTAATTAGCCTAGATTCTATAAATTTTATACTGAATGTACATCCAAAGTCCAGAATGTATGTGACGCATACAACATCTTGATATATTATTCAAGTTGTATTATACTTCTATTAATGAAAAATGAAGCTATTATATCGATTAGAGATTTTACTATGAAGTTTGGGAATCATACTGTAATAGAAAATCTTAACTTTGAAGTACTAAGAGGAGAAACATTTGGTTTACTCGGGAGTAATGGATCTGGAAAAACTACAACCTTAAGAGCTTTATTAGGAATGTATATTCCTACAAGTGGATCTTTACTCATTAATGGAAAAAAATACTCAGTAGAAAAAGGTGGTAAATTAGGATATTTACCTGAAGAACGAGGTTTATATAAAAAAGAGGCAGTTTTGAATACTATGGTATATTTTGGAGAACTAAAAGGAATGAATCGTCTTGATGCCCAAAAATGGTCTATAGATTATCTTAAGAGAGTAGGCTTGAGTAATAAAACAAATCAAAAAATAGATCAATTGTCTGGAGGACAACAACAAAAAGTTCAATTAGGAGTTACTATAATAAACAATCCAGAACTTTTAATTTTAGATGAACCTACTAAAGGTCTAGATCCTATGAATCGAAGATTATTAATGGAGATTATTGAAGAACACCAGAAATCAGGAGCAACTGTTATTTTTGTTACACATCAAATGGAAGAAGTAGAACGCTTATGTGACAGAATTATTCTATTGAAAGATGGTAAAGCTGCTGTTTACGGAACAATTAAGGAAATAAAAAAACAATTTGATAATAAATCTCTTGATGATATTTTTATTTCTATTTATGGAAACAATGAGGATATAAAATATGCATAATTTAGATGTAGTTTTTAAATTTGAAGTAAAAAGAATGCTACTGAAGAAAGCATTCTGGATTATTGCTATAGCTTTTCCTTTGATGATCGCATTAATTATTACCATAATTTATTTTTCGAATAAATCAACTAAACAAATAACTACTAGTTTTAAAAACAAAAATTTTTCTGTTGGAATAACGGATAATTCAGGATTACTATCTCCACAACTAATAAATAGATTAAATATAAAGGTAGAAAAAACTAAATCACAAGGAATAAAGGCTATAAAATCTGGAAAACTTGAGGCTTATTTTTATTATCCAAAAAAAATACCTGGTCAACCTATACAAATTTATGCTCAAAATGTTGGAATATTTAAAAATAGTCGTTATCAGAGTGTTGCTCAAAATATCCTTGAAGAATCAGTAGCTTTAAAGATAAAACCTCAGATCAGAACAGTTCTGATTTCAACATTACAAGGTAATATAAATTATGAAACAAATACATATAATAATGGTCAGCTTTCTGGTGGAATAAATAGTGTCATTGCTCCTGGAGTTTTTTTGGTATTATTTTATAGCTTAATAGTAACATTTGGAGGAAAAATGTTAACTAGTGTCAACGAAGAAAAAGAAAATCGAGTAATTGAGATGTTATTAACTAATGTAGAAACAAAGTCTTTAGTTATTGGTAAGATTTTATCATTAATGGTTCTTGGTTTTATACAGTTATTAGTTCTCTTAATACCTGTAACTTTAGGGTATATAATACTTCATAAACAATTCTCATTACCTGGACTTAATTTTTTAAGTAATATACCACTAGATCCAACAAAAATTGTAATAGGGGCAATTCTATTTTTATTAAGCTTTATATTATTCACTGGATTATTAGTATCAATTAGTGCATTAACTCCTTCAGCAAAAGATGCTAGTAGTCTATTCAGTATTGTAATGATTTTAATTTTTGGACCTCTTTATGCAGCTCCATTATTTATCTCATCTCCTAACTCATCTATAGTTAAAATATTAACATTTTTCCCATTTACATCACCTGTACCTCTATTACTTAGAAATGCAGTAGGAAACTTATCTATTTCAGATGTAGTTTTTGCAATTATTATTTTATCTGTAACTTGTATTTTAGTAATGATATTTGCAATCAAAGCTTTTAGGTTTGGAGCTATGGAATATAGTAGACGTTTAAATCCTATTGAAATATTAAAACATTTCAATTCAAAATAAAAATATAACAATATTAAATGTTAAATATAAAAGAAATTGGATTAGAAATTGAAGGAAATGAAATATTTTCTAATGTAAATTTTGATATAAGTATAGGAGATAAAATAAGTTTAGTTGGAGAAAATGGAGTTGGAAAAAGTTCTTTACTTAAAATATTATCTGGAAATATACAACCTTCAAATGGATTCATACATAAGCAAAAAGATTTAGAGATATCTTTAATGCCACAAAATTTAGATAAATGGGAAGATAATACTGTATATGAATTCACAGAAGAATTTACTGGTGTAAAAAAAGCTAGAGAAAATTTTGATGAGGCTTGCAATAATTTAACTCAAATATATACACCAAAACAATCATTCATTTATGAGAAGAGTTTGAAAAAATATGAACATTTAGGTGTATATGATTTTGAACAAAGATTAAAAAAATCTCTTAATAATGTAGGTTTAAAAGATTTAGATATTAATACTCGTTTAAAAGAAATATCTGGAGGTCAAAAAAACAGAATTGCATTGTCTGCAATATTAACTAGTAAAAAAGATTTAATATTATTAGATGAACCTACAAATAATTTAGATTCAGAAGGCATTTTAATCTTAGAAAAATTTATAAATCAATCAAAATCAAGTTTTATAATAGTTTCTCATAATATAAATTTTATATCTAATACTTCAAATAAAATTATAGAGTTAATTGGTGGAAGTTCTGGAGTAAAACAATATACTTGTAATTATAAAGAATATATTGAAATAAAGAATAAAGAGCATGAATCAGAAATTCATAACTATGAAGAAAATATAAACTTCCCACGACCTTACGGTCGGGGTTTTAGTCTATTTCAAACTTAGTTTGCCCAGAATCTTTTTCTCCCTGTAATTGGATATACCTCTTTATTACTTCCTCGTTAATCCCTACCGTACTCACAAAATACCCTTCAGACCATACTGCCTCTGTTCCCCAATATGCTTCCTTTACAAATGGAAATTTTTGCTTTAGGTCTTTTGCTGTATTCTGCTTTATTATTCCTACTACCTTACCAACTCCTATCGTTGGCGGAATCGACACTAATAGGTGTATATGGTCTTTATCACTATTCACCTCTTTTATTATTATCAATGGATAGTGTGCATGAACTTCCGCCAACCTCAGTTTAAAGTATGCAAAAACTCCTGCATTAAACAATGATTTACGGTATTTTGTTACTATCACTATATGGTAATCACAGTGATATACACAGTGACTTAGATGTATCATTTCCATACCCTACATTATACATCAACCCAAAGATTCTGGGGATACTCCATCTCGCGACCTTACGGTCGGAGTTTTAAGTACGGAGTCTATAAAGAAAAGAAAAAAAGTAGAAAAACAAATAAAGAAAAAACAAAATGATATTTATGATAAGGGAGTTAAGAAAAAGGATAATGCTAAAATAAATAATAATTTTAGAATAGAAACAGTTTCTAAGAAAAAATCAGATTCTTTGAAATCATTAAAATCTAAATTTAAAAAAATAGAAGAAATACAAAAACCCGAAGATTTTCCAGTACTTGATTTTGAATTTAATAAAAAAGAAAAAATAAATCCTAATTCTAAGCTTATTAATATTGAAAATTTAATTATTAAATACAACTATAAATCTATAGGACCTATAAATTTATACATAGGAGGAAGAGAAAGGGTTCTTTTAACAGGTAAAAATGGTGTAGGAAAAACATCTATTATTAAATCTATAATTAATCAAAATGAATTCATAAAAGAAGGTAATATAGAACTTAATCCTTCAATAAATATAGGATACATAGATCAAAATCAAACATTACCTTTACTTAATGAAAATGCTATTGATAATCTTAGATACTTATCTTCTAATCTTCCTTTAAATGAATATATACATTTACTAATTAAATTTAATATAAATAAAGAAGCCATTTATAAAAAAGTATTTGATTTATCAGGAGGAGAAAGAGCAAAAATAATATTAGCAAGTATAGCATTAAATCATTCTAATATTATTATATTAGATGAACCCACAAATAATTTAGATAATCTAACTGTAGAAGCTCTTAAAAAAGCTCTTCTTCCTTATACAGGAACTTTATTAATTGTATCTCATAATCAAGACTTTATAAAAGATTTAAATATAACAAGAAAAATAAATATAGAATAAAAATATAATTTATAAATAAATTTAATTCTATAGACAATTATTATGTTTAATAAATAAAAAATTTGATATAATATTAAAATAAAATTAAAAAATGAAACTACAATCTTTGTTCAAAAATCATAAATATAAATTATTGTATTCTTTAATATCAATAATAGTAATAATAATTTTAGGATTGTTATATTGGCACATATCCTCATCAAATATTTTTAATTCTGATAATTCAGCTCCTGTACTTGAAGCACATTCAATACTAAAAGGTAATATTCAATTAAAAGGATGGAATCTATCTAGTGATAATTTCTACACTATAGATCTACCTTTTTATATTATAGTAGAATCAATAGTAGGAATAAAAAGTTATATTCCTGCACTAGTACCTACAATAATATATCTATTAACTATAATAGCAAGTTTATATTTATCAACTATAAATCTTTTTAATAAGGAAAAAATATATTCTTTGATAATTTCATTTGGGCTAATAGCTACTGCACCTATTTTTTATCTTAACCAAACACTAGTAGGTCCTGATCATGTAGGAACTATATTATTTATATTAATCTCTTTTATATTAATATTTAAAATATTAAAAAAGGGTAGATATAATTATTACTTAATTCCATTTTTTATAATATCTTTTATGTATTTATTCGGTGATCCTTTATCAAGATATATAGGAATAATACCTATAATATTATTTTCTATATTCTTTTATTTTTATGAAGAGAGGAAAAATAAAGTTTCATATATACTAATAGGTGGGAGTGCAATATTATCTTTAATACTATCTCTAATATTAAGAGGGTATACTCTTCAATTAGGATTTTTTAATCTAATAAAAATTTCTAATACTTTTGTAAATTTATCTCAATTAAATACACATATATATTATTTCTTTTACTCTTTATTAAAAATACAAGGTGCTTATTTTTTTGGAGAAACTATATTTTCAAAAAATACATTATTAGATTTATTAAGATTTCTAATCTTAATACTTATATTATTTAGTATTTATCTTTTTTGCAAAAAAAGTTTCAAAAGCCCTATTAATATAAATAAAATAGATAAATTAAATTTTTTACTAATAACTAGTTTTATACTTAATATACTAGCTTTTATTTTTGCAAATATTACAGTTAATGTATATACATCTAGATACCTTATGTTTTTACCTATATTAGGGGGTCTACTCTTAGCAAGATATCTTTCTCCATATATAGCAAAGCACAAAATATATCCTATTATTACTGTTTTAATAGTATTCTTTCTATTTTTTGTATTAATAGATAAAAGCTCTCATATTCATAAACCTATGAATATACCTCAAGAAAAAATAAGTGTTTTCTTAAAGAAACATAATCTAAAATATGGATATGGTTCATATTGGAATTCAGCTACTATTACTTTATATTCTGAAAATAAAGTTAAAGTACGACAAGTACTATCTTATAATAATAAGTTGTATCCTTATTTGTGGTTATCTAATTATAATTGGTATACAAGAAAAGCTGATTTTGTAATATTTGGTAATCAAAAAACAAAAATAATTACAAAAGAGATAGCTATTAATTCTTTTGGAAAACCTTATAAAGAATATAAAATAGATGGATATACTATTCTTGCTTGGAATTATAATATTTCAAAAAAATATAATTTATAAATAAATTTAATTCTATAAAAAATATTAAGTATTGGGATATTATTATTTTCTTTTTATAAAATATATAAAAACTATTAATGCAGGAATAGATATAATAAGAGCAATTATTGAAACATATAAAAGGACTTGGATTACCAGAGGAGAGTTAATATTAAATATTGATATATTGTTATACATAATATATGGATAATTCCCAAATACATACATTAAAAATAGTAAAAACATTTGAAGCAGAGAGAAAGAAAATATATTTCTATATTCTTTAAATATTAACAATCCTTGAGAAAGAACAAATAATAAAAGATATAAAAATAAAATTAAAAAATAATTATTCAAGATATTATTAAAAAAAGGAAGATTTTGAAAGATAAAGAAAGAAATACTTACAAAGATAAGCATTATACTTGAAAGTATAATAAATATGTGAGAAACTTCTTCAATAATTTTTTTATCCTTTTTTGTATACATTAAAAGAAATGCAGAAGAAAGATAAATAATATTTAGAACTGCAAAAATCATAAAAGCTAAAGATAGAGGAGAAAAGAAAATGCGACTTAAAGAATAGATAATAGATCCTCCTACTTGATGAATATTATTATAAATTGATACAGAAAAGTATGTTGATAAAAATATTGGAATAAAAAGACTACATAAAGCATAAAGGGTTCTAAACGTAATAGAACTTTCATCATATTCATAAAGATATACGAAAGAAAAGGCTCTAATCATTAAAAACATTAAGGCTAAAGATACAGGAACTATAAGTACTGTTCCATAAAGCATTGGTGCTTTAGGATATATACCTATTAAAAATACTATAAAAAGTACTAGTACTGTATTTGTGAGTTCCCATATAGGAGATATATATCCAAATATAATTTTAGATAGGTTAATGTCTCTTTTAGAGTAGATATAATAATATATAGAATTTCCAAACTCTATAGAGATAAGTACTACGTAAACAAATAATAAAAGATTTAACAAAATATATTCAATCATGTTATTTTTCCATCTCTATAAATAGGTCTTTTTTTATAAAAATTTAAAAGTAGAAATATCATCATAAAAAATAAGAAGATAAAAGTAAAAAGCATCAAATAGAATATAAACCCAACATCAGGAGATGCAGTTATAGCATCTTTTATTCTCATTACATGATATATAATCCAAGGATATCGACCTACTTCAGCAGATATCCAACCAGCTTCTACAACCAAAAAAGCTGATGCACCTAAAAGCATTAATATATATAAATTAATTTTATTATAAAGTAATATTCTTTTTTTCTTAAAGAATAATATGAATACATAGAGTAGAGAATACCCAGCATATATAGTCCCCATAATAACCATAAAATCAAAAGCATAATGTATAAATAAAGGAGGCCATGAACTTTTAGGAAAAGAATATAATCCTAATACTTTAGCATTAGGAGCGCCATATGCAAGAAAACTGAGAAGATAAGGAATTTTTATGGCATAAAGAAGGTGATTATTTGAAAATATACCTCCAATTCTTTCAGAAACACCAAGATTAGTATGAAAAACTCCTTCTGTTGCTGCTAATTTTTCAGGATTAAACTGTGCAATACTTTTACCTTGTAAATCTCCAGAAAAACCAGTAAGAAGGGAAAATATTAAAACTAGAACCATAGAGAAATTAAGTATGGATTTATAATATTTCTCTTTTTTCCCCTTGATAATATAATAAGCATATATAAGGGATATTGTGAGAGCAGTCGCAAGATAGGCAGAAGATACAACATGAAAAATTTCAGAAAAAGAAATAGGATTCATAAGTGCTTTAATGGGCTTTATATTTATAATTTTTCCATTAACTATTGAAAATCCTGCAGGTGTATTCATAAAAGCATTAACAGAAGTTATCAGTGCAGCTGAAGCAAAAGCACCTATAACTATAGGAATAGAACTTAACCAGTGCAAAATTCTATTTTTAAATTTATCCCACCTATATATATATATACCTAAAAATATAGCCTCTACTACAAAAGCTATGCCCTCTAGAGCAAATGGTAAAATATCAACTTTACTTATAAGAGACATAAAAGGAGGCCATAATAGAGACAATTCAAAGGCCACAAGAGTTCCAGAAGCTGCTCCTACTGCAAAAAGTATAACTAGTGCATAAGATGCTCTTTTTGCAAAAATTAAAAAATTATCATTCTTCTTTATAATACCAATTATCTCTGCTAAAGATATAAAAAGAGGTATTCCTACTCCCAAATATGCAAATATAATATGAAATCCTAAAGAAAGACCCATTAGTACTCTTGCATATAAAAGATTAGTCATGTATTTATTATATTCATGATTAAAAAAATATGAAAGACCCATAGTTAAAATAAGTAACTATAGGTTAGTGTATGGGGTGGTTATATTAATATTCAATTTAGTAATGCATTAAATTATGTTAGAATTGAGCTATGACAGAAGGTGAGAATATATCAAAACTAATAGAAAATATTTTATTAGAAAAACTTAATATAAAAGAAAAAGTTGAGGTAAATTTCCCAAAAGACCCTAAACATGGAGACTATTCATCTAATATAATATTAAAGATCCATTCTAAATATAATTTGGACAAAGAATATGTTTTTTCTTTACTGAAAGATAATTTGAAAGAATATAAAATTGAAGAAAAATCATACTTCTTGAATATATTTATAAAAACAGAAACTTTAAAAAATGTATTTATACAAAAAAGTATTCCTAAAAGAAAAGAGAAAGTATTGGTAGAATATTCTTCTCCTAATATAGCAAAATCTTTTAGTATTGGTCATTTTTCATCTACTATAATAGGGGACAGTATATACAGAATATACAAATATCTAGGTTATGACACAACCAATGACAACCATATAGGAGATTGGGGAGTACAATTTGGAAAATTAATTTATGCAATAAAAGAATGGGGTGATCAAGAAAAAATTAATAAAAACCCAATAGAAGAACTTAATCTTTTATACATCAAATTTCATAAAGAAGAAGAAATTAACCCTGAAATAACTATAAAAGCTAAAGAGTACTATAAAAAACTATCTGAAGGAGATACAGAATTAATAGAGTATTGGAAAAAAATAGTTAAATGGAGTATGGAAGAATTCAACAAGACATATACTCTTTTAGGCATATCTTTTGAGAATATAAAAGGAGAAAGCTTTTATAAAGATATGGCTGAAGATATTGTTAAGAAAGCACTTACTAGTAAAAAAGCTGTAATAGAAGATGGAGCAGTTGTCGTATATACTGATAAAAATAAAAAGCCTTTGGTAATAAGAAAGTCTGACGGTACAACACTTTACTCAACACATGATCTTGCGACAATACAGTATAGAGCAAAAGAACTTTCTTTAAATACTGTTATATATGAAATTGGATCAGAACAAACACAAGCAATAAAACAAATGTTTGATGTTGCAAAAAAATTGGAATTATATGATGAGGGTACACAACTAATATTAATATCCCATGGTTTTGTAAAATTACCTGGTGGAGAAAAAATGTCCACAAGAAAAGGCAATACTATTAAATTAACTACCCTAATAGATGAAGCTATTACAAAAACAAGAAATATGCTCTCAGAAAGAAGTATTGATGATGAAGACACTATAAAAGATATAGCTATTGGAGCTATAAAATTTAATATTTTAAAAAGACACTATTCTTCTGATATTATATTTGAATGGGATAATATACTAAGCTTTAATGGAGACAATAGCGTATATATACAATACACTTATGTAAGAACTCTAGGTATACTCAAAAATATAGATGTAGATAAAAATTTAATAGAATTTACTAATACAGAAGAAGAAGAACTAGTAAGGATGTTATATAAATTTAATGATTATGTTAATCTTGCTAAATTATCACCAAATATACTTTCAGAATACTTACTAAATATATCTAAGATGTATAATAGTATTTATGCAAAATATAATATATTAAAAGAAGAGAATAATACTACAAAAAATACCCTCCTTTTAATCACACTACAAACTAAAGATACTATAAAACAAGGATTATCTCTTTTGGGAATTAACACTGTAGATAAAATGTAATTATCTAGGAGTAAAAAGTACAGCTTGAGTAACAGTAGATGTAGAATAATAATTATTAAATATCAGTCCTGAACCTCTAGCAGGATCATTCATAACATATTCTCCATTAGAAAGTCTTGATGTTAATAAAACATAATGATAATCGTAGTCTATAGATACTACAACAGGATGATTCTGAGCCAAAGAAGTATTAATCTCATTCCAATTAACATAACCTCCAAATAGACTTCCTAGGGGGGTTACATTAAATATTCCTAAACCATTCCAATTATACAAAGGTCCATCAAAATTAGCAGGATTTGAAGCTATACTTTGAGGTGTAATGTTATAGCCATAAAATTTCCCTACCATAGCAATATCTGTAATAAGACAACCTACCTCAGATATATTATATCCACTATAACCTAGTCTTACACCTGCCCATGCAGGATTTCCTTGACTAAAATAGAAAGATGTAGGATTTGAGCTACTTAAAGAAGCAAAACTTCTAGTATAATTTACAGCATAACTATAATTTGGAGATTGACTAGGAATAACTGCATTAGGAATAAAAATAGTTTCTCCTGAGGGTAGAGAAGATGCCATAATATTAGCATTATTCAATAAATTCCAATCTTGTATTTGAGATACTGTTGTCTGATACTTTGAAGCTATACTCTGAAGCGTATCTCCTGCTTTTACTGTATAAGTAATACCAGATACTGGAATTATATTTAAAGCTTCACCTGTATATATATCATTATTCTTAATATTATTTGACCAAGCAAGTACACTTGCAGATATATTAAACTTTGAAGCTATACTCTGAAGAGTATCTCCAGGTTTCACCTTATACCAATTTATTAAACCGTAACCAGATGTTATCTTTGAACTTGTCACATTACTTGGAAGTGATGTTTCATCTGTAAGCACACTTCTGGATGCAGTAGATAGATTCAATTTCTGAACTTTAACCTGTTTTTGATTACCAGAAGATAGCCATACCATAGAAAAACTAAACATAAACATAAATAAAATTAAAAACATTAAAGATGGCTTATATAAAGAACCTCTGCCCCAATAAAATTTCTGATATATATTTGATTTGGCTAAGTTAACCTTTTTGGATATTTTTTTTACCCTGAATATATAATACGATATTAATACTTTTCTATCATAAATATATGAAAGAAAAGATTCCTTAAACTCAGATAATAAAGAAAATCTAATAGAATAGGGAATTTTAGGTATTACTCTGGGCGAGTCTTTGTCTTCTAATTTAAACATGTGTTGTTTTTAATTAATTTAAGGCAGCTTAACTAAAACTAATAAGATTATATCAAAAACAATAAATATTGTAAAGATTTGTTAATAAGATAGGACTTATATTAAGTAATGGATATATTTTGTCTATATAAAATTATCTGTATTTAGGTAAAATAATTGTAAATTTAGATCCTTTCATATCTTCACTTTCAACTAAAATACTTCCCCCATAATTTTCAATTATAGATTTTGATATTGATAGACCTAAACCTGTACCTTCAATTTTTTTCACACTTCCTGCTCTATAAAACCTATTAAAAATTCTATCCATATCCTCTGTTTTAATGCCTATACCAGTATCAGAAACTTCTATATATATATTCTTATTTTTCTTATACATATATAAATGTACATATCCTTCATTAGTATACTTTATTGAATTTATAAGTATATTAAATATAGCTTTAGAAAAATTTTCTTTATTTATCATTGCATAAAAATCTTTACCTTTATGCTTAAATTTAAATTCTAAATTCTTTGTATCTGCAATTATTTTTATATCCTGAGAAATATTTTGAAGTACATTCAATATATCTAATTTTTCAGTTTTATAAGATATATTATTATATTCAATTCTTGCAAGAGAAAGTACATCATTTAAAACTTTTTCAATCTTTTTACTTTGATACAAATTAGCTTTCAGAATCTTCTTATAAGTTTCTTTATCCTGGTCCTTCTTTAAAGATAGATCTGTCTCTCCATTAATTATAGCCAAAGGAGTTTTTATCTCATGTGCAACGTCATTAATAAAGTTTTTCTCTCTCAGATAAGTACTTTCCAGTCTATCAAATAATTTATTAAATTCCTCCAAAAGAATACTGAATTCTCTTTCATAATTACCAGGTTCTAATCGTCCTTTTAAATTAAATCCTGTAATTGAAATTATTTGAGAAGTCATCTGAGATAGAGGATCTGTAATTTTATCTGAGAAATAGAAAGTAAATATTACAACTATAAGGATAAATATTAAAGCAGTAATAAGCATAACAAAAAAAAGTGTATGTAGAGTACTTTGAATCATCCCAATAGAATTACCAACAACAACAATTCCCTTAAGATCATTGAAATTATTAAAAACAGGAAGAGATATTAATGAAAGATTTTGATTTCCAATTTTTTGATTAAAAACAGAGGAGGTATTCTTTTTTTGCACTGCACTAAAAAGTTGAGTTATAAAGCTGGAACTAAGCTTTATATTATTAGATTCAGCAATAACTTGGCCATTTGAATTTAGAACAACAATAAAATATCCAATAAAATTTTTATCGTGGAATTGAGATATCTTACTAGAGTAGGGAGTAGATGTATGAGATACTATAGAAGAAACTTCATTTGCAGTATAAGCTAAATTAGAGTTAAATTGAGAATATAATACATATTCAGCAGTCTCAAAAAATACAAAAAGTATAATTATAATAGAGATAACAGAAAGTAATATATTCCAAAATAAAAATTTAAATTTTAAAGTAGAAAATAAATTATTATCCTTTAACTTTGTAACCCACCCCTCGAACTGTTTTGATAATTTTATTTTTATATCCATCATCTATTTTTTTTCTTAACATTCTTATATATACATCTACAACATTAGAAAAACTGTCGAATTCATAGTCCCAAGCATGATCTTCTATCATTGTCCTTGTAAGTACTACTCCTTCATTTACCATCATATATTCTAATATAGAGAACTCCTTTTGAGAAAGCTCTACTAATTTTCCAGCTCTAAAGACTTCATGTGTTTTTGTATTCAATGACAAATCACCTACACTAATATTACCATCTACAACAGAAGGACCCCTTCTTAAAAGAGCTCTCATTCTTGATATTAATTCTCCTATAACAAAAGGTTTTGTTAAATAATCATCTGCTCCAATATCAAGGCCTTTTATTCTATCTTCTATAGAATTCCTTGCTGTAAGCATTAATATAGATGATTGTATACCTTTATCTCTGATATTCTTACAAATATCAAACCCATTCATATCAGGCAACATTAAATCCAATATTATTAAGTTATATTCTTTTTCTTCAATCTTACCTAATGCCTCTTCTCCTGTAAAAACAGCATCTACTTCATATCCTTCTTCTATCAAACCTCTTTTAACAAAGTTTGATATTTTCCTTTCATCTTCTATTATTAATACTTTAATAATTTTATTCATAAAATATCCTTAAAATGCCTTGTTTAACAACACATTTATATTTTTTATGTTCTTATTCGTTGTATATACTTTTAGATGTACGGTTGAATTTAAAGACTGTTCACCAATAAGATAGCTTAATGTATTTTGAGTATTAACTTTAATACCATTAACCTCCAATATTACATCACCCGTTTTAAGACCAGCTGTAGCTGCAGGAGAATTTGGTACTATACCTGGACTAGTAGATGATTTTACAATAATTGCTCCATAAGAATATGGTAATTTTTTGCTATTTTCTATACCTGGTGTTACTAATTCATATTGAACTCCTAAAAGAGGTTTAATTAATTTTCCATTTTTAATAACAGAAGCAACATCAGCTTTTGCTTGATTTATAGGTATAGCGAAACCAATACCTTGTGCAGATGATGCAATTGCAGTATTAATACCTATAACTTGACCTGCAAAATTTAAAAGTGGTCCACCTGAATTACCAGGATTAATTTCAGCATCTGTTTGAATAACTCCCGTTAAATTTTCTACAGCCCCAGAAACTGGATCTTGTGCCTGAACCGATCTATCTAGACCAGATATTACTCCAGTATCTACTGTATTTTGATACTGACCTAAAGCATTTCCAATAGCTATAACTCCCGAACCTAATTGTAAATTAGATGAATTTCCTAAAGTTAGAGTTGGTAAATTTTGAGCATTAATTTTTACTATAGCCAAATCATTTGTAGGATCTCTAGCTATTACAGTTGCTTTATACTGTTTTCCATTATTCATTACTACTGTATATGTATCTGTTGTTGAAGAAACTACATGTTTATTTGTAAGTATATATCCATTTGATGATATTATAAAACCTGAACCTCCTCCTACAGTTTGTTGTGTAGATCCAGAAGAATTACTATTCCCTTGGGAAGAATTGGGATATAAAAAATTAAATAGATTATTACTATTCTGATTAGAAACATTCTGAGATATAACAATACTTACAACTGCAGGATTAGTTTTCTTTACAGCTGATACTACCGCTGATTGCTCATTTATAACAGGTAAATTTTGAACAGCTGAATTTACATTTGTACTATTATTGTTACTATTCATTAAGGATCCTGCAAAAAAACCGACTCCTCCTCCTATTAATATAGACATCACTATACTTATTACTAATACAAATGACATGGTTTTTTTAAGATCTGTTCTAGTTACATAACTAGGAGTTTCTATTGTTTTTTCTTTTTCTTCCATAAGTTTATACTTAAATAAAATTATTATACTTGATCAATGTATTAAATAAACATTAATATTTCATTAAAATATTATAAACTATTGATTCTTAAATAAAAACACCCTAATATAGATAAACATGAATTACATAAATATAATAATATTGATAATTTTTCTAATCTATCTTTATAGAGGATATGTAGATGGGGGGTTAAGAATTATTACAGGCTTTTTAGGAATCATAATTGCATATGCTTTCTCAGTACACTATTACATACTAGGGTCCTATATTCTTAATAAATTATTTCATATACCTATGAATTTTAATCGATTAATATCAATAATCATTACTTTTATAATAATAGCTTTAGCATTTGAACTCCTATCTTCCTTTCTTTATAAAAAAATACCAAAAGAGTTTAGACGATCTACTATAAATAAATACATAGGTGCAATTCTTTCTTTTGTAGAAGGATTAATACTTATAAGTTTTATAATATTTATAATTACAACAATAAATTTTATTCCAGGACAAATCAATATAAAAAACTCTATTAAACAATCCTCTATAGGAGCATATATAATAAAAGAAAATAATAAAATATTAAAACCAATAGTAGGAAAAGAGCTTAGCACCATAAAATTAAATAAAAATCTAATAAATCCTTCAAAATGAGTCATAAAAAGCTGGATAAATATATTTCAAATATAAGACCAGGAGTAATAACTGGAGCGGCAGATAATGATCCTGCAGGAATATCCACTTATTCTATAGCAGGATCTCAATTTGGATTCTCTCAAAATTGGATAATGCTTATAAGTATTCCTATGCTTATTGCTGTTCAAGGAACAGTTGCAAGAATTGGTGTAATAACAAAAAAAGGCCTTAGTGAAATCATACATAATCAGTACGGGCAAATTGTAGCAATTGCTATACTCTTAATTCTAGTAATATGTAATATATTCACTATAGGAGCTGACATGTTAGCAACATCAGCTTCCATAAATATGCTCTTTACAGGAACTACAAATTATACTTATATTATTGTAATACCTCTATTTCTGTTTTTTGTTTATATAATAATATTTAAAGATTATCAAAAAATAGCAAAATATATGTTTTGGGGATCTCTAGCATTCTTAAGTTATTTTATAACAGTAATAATTGTACATCCAAATCTATTATCCATAATGAAAGGTACATTTATTCCAGATATAAAATCTTTCTTCTATAATAAAACTTATGCTCTTACTGCTACAGGTATTTTAGGAACCACTATCTCTCCTTACTTACTATTCTGGCAACAAGAAGAAGAAATAGAAGAAAAAAGACCTTTTAATTTCTTAAGAAAAGAAAGGAAATCTCTAGCTTTTGGATTTATTTTTTCTCAAATAATAACAATCTTTATTATGACAGCTGCAGGTGCTACATTATACAAAGAGCATATAAATATTCTTAGTTCAAAATATCCTGCAATAACAACAGCATCAGTATTACAACCTTTGGCAGGAAAATTTGCATCTCAACTTTTTTCAATAGGAATAATATCAGCAGGATTAATAGCTATACCTGTACTTGCAATATCTACATCTTATGCATTTACAGAACTTACAAAACATAGGGGATTTTTATCTGCAAAGTTTAAAGATACTAAACTATTTTATTACATAATAATAGTATCATTATTCTCAGGAATAATCTTTTCAGTATTTAAAGTCTCTCCTATAGGGGCACTTTATTACTCTCAAGTACTAGATGGCATACTAGCACCAATAATAGTCATATTTATAATTCTTATAGCAAATAATACACACATCATGGGAAAGAATAAAAACAATCTGTTTGATAATATTTTCTCCATACTTTCTGTTATAATAATGATAGGAGCCAGTCTACTTATATTTTTATGAAAAATATTAAAAAACCCTTCTTATATCTAATTAAAATATATCAAAGAACTCTTTCTCTAGATCATGGACCTTTAAAGATCTTATTTCCTCAAGGATATTGCAGATATAATCCTACTTGCTCTCAATATACTTATGATGCAATAGAAAAGTATGGGGTCATTAAAGGCTCTATTAAAGGATTTTATAGGATACTTAGATGTAATCCATTCTCTCAGGGAGGAGAAGATCCGGTAAAATAAATCTTTTTTCATAAGATTTGATTTTTTTGTTATTAGAGAATATATTCAAAGTAATAATTTAAGTCCAACTCAAAATATGATTAAAAAAATAATCAAGCGGGACGGGAGTACCCTTCCTTTTAACCAAAATAAAATAACTATAGCTATTCTCAAAGCAGGTAATTCAATAAAGAAAGATTTTGAAGAATCAGAAGCTTTAGAAATGTCTAATAAAGTTATAAAAATTCTTGAGAATAAATATAGTAATAAAATTCCTAATGTAGAGCAAATACAAGATGTTGTAGAGATAACTCTAATGGCTCAAAATAATGAGCTTTATCATAAAATAGCAAAAGCATATATCCTTTATAGAAATGAACATCAGAAAATAAGAGATTCTCAAAGATCAATTATGGAAGGATATACTACAAATCTTCCTTTCTCAGAAAATTCATTGAGAGTAGTTGCAGGAAGATATCTGAAAAGGGATGGTAAAACAGGAAAAATAATAGAATCCCCTGAAGAAATGTTTTCTAGAGTAGCTAAATCTTTAGCTAAAGTAGAAGAAATGTACGGAAAAAACAAAGAAGAAATAAAATCCTTAGAATCTGAATTTAGAGAAATTTTATACAATTTTGAATTTACTCCTGCAGGAAGAACATTAACAAATTCAGGTTCAGATACAAAACTTGTAGCAAACTGTATAGTTCTACATATGGAAGATAGTATGGATGGTATATTTCAAACACTAAAGGATGCTGCCTTATTGCAACAAGCAGGTTCAGGTCTAGGTTTTCCTTTTCACTTATTAAGACCTGCAGGTATGAGAGCTATACAAACAAAAGGTGTAGCTTCTGGTCCAGTTTCATTTTTAAAAGTATATAATGAAGCCTTTGGAGTAATAAAACAACAAGGAAGACATGGTGCAAATATGGCTGTTATGTCTGTAGAACATCCTGATATATTAGATTTTATAAATGCAAAAAGAGTAGAGGGAGATATTAAGAATTTCAATATTTCTGTTGGAATAACAGATAGATTTATGAAAGAAGTTGATTCAGGTAGTACTAAACCTTGGATTTGTGAATTTAATGGAGAAAAAATGAAACCTAGAACCATAGTTCGATCTCAGGATGGAGTTATTGTAGATATAAAAGAATCAACAATGACTGCAAGAGAAATTTTTGATGAAATTGTATCAGCTGCATGGAGTAATGGAGAACCTGGTATAGTTTTCTTAGATGAGGTAAATAAGCATAATCCTGTACCTAAATTAGGAAGAATAGAAGCTTGTAATCCATGTGGAGAACAATTTTTACAAGACTCAGATGTATGTAACCTAGGATCTATTAATCTAGAAAAATTTGTTAAAGATGGAAAATTAGATGAGAAAAGATTAAAAGAAGTAACTAGATTATCTATTAGATTGCTAGATAATGTAATAGATAAGTCTGAATATCCAATAGAAAGAGTAAATACCGTATTTAGAGGAAATAGAAGAATTGGTTTAGGTTTAATGGGTTTTGCAGATTTATTATATTTGATGAAAATTAAATATAACTCCAAAGAAGGGTTTTCAATGGCCTCAAAGATCATGAAATTAATAAATGAAGAAGCTCACAAGATGAGCCAAGAACTTGCAAAAGAGAAAGGTGTATTCCCTAATTATGATCTATCAATATATAAGGAAAAAAATATAAAAATGAGAAACGCAGCTCTAACAACAGTAGCCCCAACAGGATCTATATCTATGATGTATGATGTTTCATCTGGAGTAGAACCATACTTTGCTCTAGTATATTACAAAGAGGTTATGGGTGGACAAAAACTATATTATATGAATAAACATTTAGAAAAAATTCTTAAAGAAAGAAATCTTTATAATGATGATATTATAGAAAAGATTACAAAAGAAGGTTCCTTGCAAAATATTAAAGAAATACCTCAAGATATAAAAGATACTTTTGTTGTAGCTATGGATATATCAGCAGAAGACCATATAAGAATGCAAGCAGCATTTCAAAAATATACAGATAATGCAATTTCCAAAACTTGTAATTTCCCTAATTCAGCTACAAAAGATGATGTAAGAGAAGGATATATACTAGCTTGGAAACTTAAATGTAAAGGTTGTACTGTTTATAGAGACGGATCAAGAGATATGCAAGTTTTAAATTTATTAAAAAATGAAAACAAAAGTACTGAGGAAAGTGATCGATGTCCTGAATGTAATTCCAAAATGGAAATAAAAGAAGGATGTGCTACCTGTCCTAGCTGTAGCTACTCTTACTGCTCTGTTTGAAATGAAAAAGAAAGAAGGTTTAGTATTAATCAATACAGGCTCTGGTAAAGGAAAAACTACTGCAGCTTTAGGCATAGCACTAAGAGCTTCTGGATATGGTCTAAAAGGCGTTATGATACAATTTATTAAAGGATCTTGGTTTTATGGAGAAAAGAAGAGTTTTCAGCTTCTTTCTCCTAATTTTAGATTAATAACACATGGTAAAGGTTTTGTAGGTATTATAGATGACAAGCTACCTTTTGAAGAACATAAAAAAATAGCACAAGAAGCACTAGAAATTGCAAAAAAAGAAGTAATTTGTAAAGATAATGATATAGTTATTCTTGATGAAATTAACTATGCAGCAAAAGGAAATTTAATTACAACTCAAGATATAATCGATTTAATCAAAATGAAAGAGAAGACTATAGATTTAATTCTTACAGGTAATTATGCTGATCAGAGTATAATAGATTTAGCAGATACAGTAACTGAGATGAAAGAAATAAAACATGCTTTCAATAAAGGAAATCTGGCTAAAAAAGGGATAGATTTTTAACTTTTCATGATATAATTTATAATATTTCTATAATATAGTGGAAAAAGAAAAAATAAAAATTAAAATAGATGGAACTTTTAATATTCCTCTCATAGTAAAATATATCAAAAAGAATCATATTTCAGGTTATATAAATAAGAAAAACAATACAGGTCTACTAGAAGGAGATAAAGACAATATATTAGATCTTATAAAACTACATAATAGTAAAAAATTTTCTAAAAAACATATTGAATATAAAAAAGAACCATATATTGGAAATTTTAAAAATTTTTATCTAATCAGTGACCCTTCTGAAATAAAGCTAAGAATATATATGAAAATATCTGGATTAATACAAAATAACTCCATCGAAACTATAGTAAAAAGAAAAGCAGATACATTCAATATAAAAGGTTGGATTAAAAAAAATGACGATGACTCTATAGATTCTAAAATGGAAGGACAATATGAACAAATATATAGTATAATAGATTTTATAAAAAACGACATACCAAAAGTAAATATAGAAAATATACAAATTGAATATCAAGAATATAAGGATGAATTTAAGGAATTCAATACTACAAGATGAAAAAAATAATAGAATATATATTTCCAAATAAAAATTATTATCTTACTACATTCACTATATCTGTACTGATATTACTTTTATCTATAAAATTATTTAGTATAAGTATATCATTTATACCCTTAGTATTTATATTAATACTACTAGTAGTAATATCTGTAAATGTAATACTGAAAAATCCTAATTTAGGGATACTTATTACTTTTGCAATTATGCCATTTGAATATATAGGAGGTTTTTATTACCATTCTATACATATCAGATTCGATCAAATAATTATAGGAATTACAGGTATTATATATATAATATCTTCATTAATTAAAAAAGATTTTAAGATAAAAAAAGATCCAACTTTTATAATAATTGGAGCTTTAATAATTGCAAATATATTATCCTTAACAAATGCATTAAATTTCTCACGTAGTATTGATATATTTTTATTCACATTAATAACATATCTAATTTACTATGCTATCCCAGTAAATTTCTTTGATATTAAATATGTAAAATATATACCATATATAATTGCTAGTATTACTATACTCTTATCAATATTTGGAATTTATCAATATATAGGTAATTTACTAAATCTCCCTGGATCTGTATTAGGATTAAGAGCTCCTTATCTAAAAAATGTTTTAGGATATCCAAGAATTGAAGCAACAGAAGTAGAACCCCTTTATTATGGAACATACCTTATATTTTCAATAACACTATCTTTAGGTATATTAATATTTAATAAAGGAAAAAATATATTGAAAAAAAATCTGAAGAATCTTTTATATATATCCTCTATATTAGGTATAATAAATTTAATATTTACATACGCTAGAGGAGCATGGATAGGTGAGGGTATATCTCTTTTAATCTTAGGTATAATCTATTTAGTAGAATATAAAATCCCTAAAAAAATGATATATACAGGAATTGTCTTTATAATATTTGTTATTGCAATAGGAGGTGTACTCTATAAAATAAATAAATTACCACATTTTGCAACAAGTATTATTAATAGAGCTACAAATCTATCTTCACCAGATAGAGTATATCTAGACTCAAATGCCCTACAAGCATTCGAGAATAATGTTTTATTTGGAATTGGAGTAGGAGGATTTGGCCCGTATATGTCAATAAATCCATATATAATACCTTCTAGAAGTTTTGGCCAAATAGAAGGATATGGATGGGCTATAGTTAATAATGAATATCTAGAAATACTCAGTGAAACAGGTATAGTAGGATTTATATTATTTGTAATGCTTTTTATAAAAATAATACAAAATTTTATAAAAGCTGTGAGAGTCAATAAATATAAAAATAGCTTTGAGAGAGTCATATTAATATCAACATTTGCTGCTATGATTGGAATACTTGTTCAATATACGACTTTTTCAACTCTATATATATTACAAATTTGGATGGTTATAATGCTGGTAGAAGTAATCTCTATAAACATATTACATGATAGATAAAATTAGAAAGAATACAATTTGGTTAACTTTATCTCAAGGAATATCAATAATAGTCTCATTAATATTAACTCTTATTCTAGCAAGACATTTAGGTCCGAGATATAACGGTATATATAATTATGCTAACGCTATTGTAGGTATATTCGCTATATTTGTTGATTTTGGTATGTCTACTGTTCTTATTAGAGACATAGCTAGAGACACAAATTTAGTAAAAAAATATCTAGATAACCTTATTTCTTTAAAAATAATAATAGGAACTACCATATTAGGATTAATAGTTATAACTTCATTTTTCATAAAACAATATAGTGATATTACTTTTATAATGTTTTTCTTAGGTCTTTATAATATTTTATCAGGATTTTATTCTCTATTTACAGGAGTATTTCGTTCTCATAATGTAATGAGGTATGAATCATTTAATACAATGATTCAAAAGATATTGATGCTAATTCTAGGGCTAATATCTCTCTATTATTTCAGAAGTGTTTTATATTATTCTATATCCTTTTTTATATCAACTCTTATAGGAGTAATCATAAGTATTATAATCATAAGAAAGAAATTTATTAAATTTTCATTCTCTATTAACAAAGACTTCTGGAAATATATGGTTAATGAAATGTGGCCTTTTGGAATAAGTGCTATTGCAGTAACCATATATTTCACTGTAGACCAAATCTTATTAGGGTCACTAAAACCAATTACTCAAGTAGGTTACTATGCTCTTGCAAGATCTGCAACAGGTGTAGTGGGATCCATTATAGGTATAGTTATAGGAGTTTTATTTCCATCCCTATCTTTATTATATAAGAAAAACAAATCCGAATTTGAAAATTTATTTAATAATTCAACAAAATTTATGAGCATATTAGCTGCTATATTTATGGCAGAAATGATTGTTAATTCAAAAGAATATGTACTTTTAATTTTTGGATATAGATATTATAACTCTATTACACCATTAATTCTTCTCTCTATTGCAACAGGTATAATATTTATTAATGCATTAATAGGAAATACATTTGGAGCTGTAGATATGCAAAAAACACTCCTTAAAGGTCTTCTTATTGCAATGGTTGTAAATATAGTAAGTAATCTATTATTGATTCCTAAATTCGGAGTAAACGGATCTGCTTTCTCCTCTATATTAACTGAACTTTTCATCTCAATATATACCTATCCTATACTTAAATCTAAATTCGATATATATATACTAAAATATATATCTATACCTATACTTGCAGCTTTAATAAGTGGGGGATTGATGTTACTTTTAATAAAATTCAATGTAATATTAATATCTTTAATAGGATTAGCTACATACATAATACTATTAATATTATTTAAATTTATAAGTATAGAATTCATTAAAGATACAATAAAATTAGGAAGAGTAAAGACTTAAAATATAACTTCTATTATAGTATACTCAACATATAAATTGAATTAAAATATATGAAAATAGCAATTGATGCAAGATTCGCAAATATGAAAGTTGGAATAGGTAGAGTAGCTTATAATCTTACAACAGAGATCTTACTACTTGATAATAAAAATCAATATATAATCCTTCTGGATAAAGATGATCCTTTCAAAGAGATAAAAAAAGACAATGTAATAAAATTACATAATAAAAGAGCTCTTAAAAACAAACTTTTATGGCAATTTGTATATCTTCCATATATATTAAGAAAAAAGAAAATAGATGTGTTTTTTTCTACAGAAAATCTAATAAGACCTGTTTTTTTTAAAGGAAAAACTATCACAACCATACATGATCTTATACCCTTAGTTTACAAAGAATACTTAAAACCATTTAGTCCTTATAAGATTAAATTAGCAATCACAAAATTATTTCCTCCTGAAAAATTCATGACAGTATCTAATTTTTCAAAAGAAGAGATAAAAAGAATATTAAAAACAGAAGAAAATAAAATATTTGTAATAAAAGAAAGTTTTGATAAACGTATAAAAAATATTAAACAAAGTAATAATATATTACACAATTTAGATATTAAAAAGCCTTATATACTAGGTATTGGTGGAATGGAGTTGAGAAAAAATAATAAAATTTTAATATCTGCATTTATATCTATGATAGAAAAGAATACAGAACTGAAACATACACTTGTAATTGTAGGTAATATTTATTCAAAAAAAATACCTATGGAGAAACACCTAATCTCAGATAACTTAAGAGAAAGGATTAGATTTATAGGAGATTTGAGAGATGAAGAACTTTCTGTAATATATGAAAATGCAGAGATTTTCGTCTATCCTACAATATATGAAGGATTTGGACTTCCTCCTCTAGAGGCATTTAAACATAAAGTTCCTGTTATAGCTTCTAATATAACATCCATACCAGAAGTTGTTAAAGATGCTGCAATACTTATTAATCCATATAAAGAAAAAGACATAGAAGAAGCAATGCTTAAAATAATAAGAAATGATAATTTAAAAAAAGACCTCATAAAAAAAGGGACTAAAATATTGAGAAATTATAATTGGAAAGAAGCCGCAAATAAGGTTATTAAAGAATTCGATAAATTATATGAAAAGTGATAAAAAAATAATAATACTGACAGAAAATTTAGGAAAAGGACATATAAAAGTCGCTAATGTACTAAAGAATGAAATATCTAAACAATTAGATATAGAGGTAGAAATTTTAGATTATTTAGGTGTAGCAGGTAAAATATTTGAAAATGGAGTTAGCTATATATATAAAAATCTCATAGAGAATTTTCCTAATCTATATAAAATGTCTTATGAATATAATGATAAAAATAAACCTTATGGACTAATAGATAGTATGATAGGTGCGAAATTAAAACAAAACTTAGGAGGAGACCTTTCTAATATAATATTCATTTCAACTTTTCCAAATGCAACTGCAGGAATATCATCATTAAATGCATATAAAAAATATACTGTGATAACTGATTATACAGTACATGGTGGGTGGATTTACGATAAAATAGATGGGTATTTTGTTGCAAATGAAAAAGGTTTAGATACTTTAAAAAAACATGGGATAAATGAAAAAAATATTTATATAACTGGTATTCCTATACCAAAAGAATTTTATGAGAAAAGAAATGTAAGAGAAAGTAAAAAGATGTTTAATATAGATATTCATAAAAAAACAATCCTTATAATGGGAGGAGGTGATGGCGTTATAAAAGATGCAATAAATTTAATACAGAGTTTGGAAGAAGAATATAATGTTATAGTTATAACTGGCAAAAACATAAAATTAAAAGAAAAATTAGATAAAATAGATTTCAAAAACACAACAATATTAGGATTTGTAGAAAATATATCACAAATAATGGATATAACAGATATTGCTATATCTAAATCTGGAGGTATATCTATGACAGAGCTAAATGCCAAAAGAATTCCTATACTGATATATAATGCAATACCTGGACAAGAAAAAGGAAATGCTGATTTTTTTGAAGAAAATAAGGCAGGAATGCAAATATCTAATTTTAATAAAATAAAAATTACCATAAAACATATATTAAATGGTAAAATACAACTTGACGGCAAAATAGTAGATAGAAGATATAAAGCAATAGATAAAATAATAAATATTATTAGAAAGGATTTATAATATGAAAAATAAAAAAAAGATACTAATCTTAATGTCTAAAACTGGAAATGGTCATCTTTCTGTGGCTGAATCTTTAAAAGAGGCATTCGAATATACTGATAAAGATAAATACGAAGTAAAAATTGTAGATGGTCTTCAAGAATACTCTAGTAAATTAATGAAGAATATATCTAAATCTTATGTTCCTATTGTAAAATATGTTCCATCTCTCTTTACTTCTGGGTATTACTTCACTGACAACGAAATCAGACAATCTTTATTTCTATCTCTAATAAGACTTCATTCAAAAGAAAAAATAACTAAATTAGTAGATAATTTTAAACCAGATCTAATAATATCTGTTCACCCTCTACTAAATCATATAACAGGAGAAATAGCTAAAAGTAAAAATATACCCTTTGTTGTATATATAACAGATATGTACCATGTACATGAAAGTTGGTTCAATAGAAAAGCAGATCTATACCTAGTATCTAATAAATATATTGCAAAACAATGCAGAATGCATGGCATAAAAAATATCAGTATTCATCCTATTCCAGTAAAATTAAAATTTTTCAAAGATATTGATAAAGATAAAATAAGAAAAAAATATAATATTGATAAAAATAAATATACACTATTAGTAACATTTGGAGGTGGTGGTACCGTTAGCCCTATCAAACTTCTTAAAGATTTAATGAAGAAAAATATGGGAGACAGGTACCAAGTAATAGTAATAAATGGAAAAAACAAAAAAACATATAAGGATGTAGAAAAATTAAAAGAACTAAATAAAAAAAATTCTCTAAAAATAGTTAATTTAGAATTCATAGATAATATGGAAGAAATTATGAGTATATCTGATATATCTATATGTAAAGCAGGATCCACTACAGTACAAGAATTATTTACTATGAGTGTTGTTCCTATTATTGTTAATTATGTTAGAGGACAAGAAAAAACTTGTTCTGATTTTGTTAAATTAAAAAGGGCAGGTATAGTAAATAAAAGAAAGGTTATAGAAAGTATAGAAAATATAACTAAAAACCCTAAAAGATTAGATAGATATAGAAAAAATGGAGAAAGGTTAGTAGAAAAAAATTCCTCTCTAAAGGCTATAAATGAAATGCTTCAGTTAATTAAATAATAATGTATATACTATTAGATGCAAGAGAAGCACATACTACAACAGGTACAGGAAATGTAATAAGAGAACTATATCCTGCAATTGTTAAAAATGACAAGAATAATAGATATGCAATACTCTATACTAAAGAAGATCCTTTTCCAGAACTTAAATGTGAAAAAATAAAGTCACCTAAAGATAATCAGGCTAAATTTACTTATATATGGCAATTATTCTTTCTTCCTCATTTTTTAAATAAGAAAAAATTTGATGTCTTCTTTTCTGTAGAAAATCTGGTAATGCCATTATTCTTTAGAGGAGTATTAATAATATCTATCCTAGATATTATACCTTATGCATTAAAAGATTATTATAAAAAACCTATTGATAATATTAAATATAAAGTAAAACTTTTTCTTTTAAAATTTATGAAAAAAAAGGATTTAATATATACCATTTCTCAATATTCAAAAAGTGATATTCATAAATATTTAAAAATTGATAATAGTAAAATCATTGTAATAGAAAATTCTATTATAAGGTACAAAGAACCTAAAAACACAAAAGAAATACTGAGAAAAATGAAGATTAATAAACCATATATTTTATCAATTGGAGGTGGAGAGAAAAGAAAAAATAACCTAAGACTCATTGAAGCTTTTAATGGTATAAAGACAAATATGGATTTGATAGTTGTTGGAAAAATAGACGGAAGAAATGATGCAGCTCAATTTGATGATTTACCTACGAGTAAAAATATTAAAACTCCAGGTAAAGTAGATCAAGATACATTAGTAGCTTTATATAAAAATGCACATGCATTTATATTTCTATCATATTATGAGGGATTTGGACTTCCTCCTCTAGAAGCAATGAAATTTAATGTTCCAGTCCTTTGTGCTGACAGGACATCTCTTCCTGAAGTATGTAGAGATGGAGTATTATATGCAGATCCTTTTGATATAGAAGATATAAAAGATAAACTTATTACACTTATTGATAATAAAGAGATAAGAGAAGATCTAAAAAAGAAAGGTAAGAAAGTTCTAAATTCATATAGTTGGGATAATGCTGCAAAAGAAATGATTGCCGCAATAGAAAATATAAAAAATGAAGATAGATAAAAATATCAATTTATCAAAATATACAACATTTAAAATAGGAGGTGTAGCTGAATTTTTTTCAGAAGCTCAATCTAAACAAGATCTATTAGATGCTATAGAATACGCTAATAAAAATTCCATGCCTTTAAATATAATAGGAGGAGGTAGTAATATTTTAATATCAGATAAAGGTATTGAAGGTCTTAGCGTTATTAATAAATATAAAGAAATTAATATTGAAGGAAAATTAGAAGAAGATATAAATATAGAAAATAATAAATCTTTTTATAATGAAGGAGAATATTTTAAATTTTCAGATCTAATAGATACCAATGAGAGAGATACTCAGAAATATTTAGTAAAAGTATCTTCTGGGGTAAATTTAACATATCTTATAAATGAAACTCTACACCAAAATCTTACAGGTATACAATATTTTTCAGGTATACCTGGAACTTTAGGAGGAGCAATATTTAATAATATACATGGTGGAGAAAAATTAATAGGAGACTTAATATACTCTGCAACATTAATAGATAAAAAAGGTGAGATTATAAATGTAAATAATAATTTTTTCAAATTCGGATATGATGATTCAATCTTACATAAAAATGAACATATATTAATTGATGCTCAATTAATACTTTTTGAAGGTAGTGTAGAAAAAGCAAAAGAGACTGCACATGAATGGATAAAAAGAAAAAGAAATATACAACCATCTCTACCATCAGCAGGATCAATTTTCAAAAATATTACAAATGAAGAAAAAGAGGTAATACAAGCTCCAGTTAACTCAGCAGGATGGTTAATAGAAAATGCAGGATTAAAAGGTAAAACTATAGGAGGAGCACAAGTTTATCAAAAACATGCAAATTATATAGTTAATATTGGATTTGCTAAAGCTAGTGATGTTACAAACTTAATAGAAGTTATACAAGAAGAAGTATTTAAAAAATTTAAAATAGAACTTATTCCAGAAATAATACTAAAAGGTAACTTTTAAACTAAAGTATCTATTACTTTTCCTCTTCTATTACCTCTAAAAGAATTTTACCTTCTTTATCTTTTCCTTTATACTCTAACTCTATTCCACAAAATGGACATTCTAAAGTATCTTTTAAAGAGACTTTCTCTTTAACTTCAAATTCATTTTGACATTCTAAACATGTTACTTTCATAACTATATTATAAATAAATTTTGACAATATATCAAATTTAAATAAAAAATTTCAAAATATATAATTATATCTATGTTATTTAAAATTAAATATACAGTAAATTGCTTTTAAATAGGCTTTCATGCTAATATTGTTCATATGAATAAAGACAATTACGATTTTCTTAGCATACAAACAAAGTGGAGAGATATCTGGGAAAAGAATAAAATCTATAAGACTAATATTCTTTCAGAAAAAGAAAAATACTATATTTTAGATATGTACCCATATCCTTCAGGTGTAGGTCTTCATGTAGGACATATTAAAGGATATACAGCATCCGATATAAATGCACGTTACAAAAGATTAAAGGGATTTGAAGTTTTACACCCAATGGGGTGGGATGCATTTGGACTCCCTACTGAAAATTTTGCAATAAAAACAGGAAAAGATCCATACCTAGTAACAAAAGAAAATATTACTGAATTTAAAAAAGAAATTAGTAATATGGCTCTTAGTATTGATTGGGAAAGAGAAATAGATACGTCAAATAAATACTATTATAAATTTACTCAACTTCTATTTATAAAACTATATAATAAAGGGTTAGCATATAAAAAGAAATCTCCTATTAACTGGTGTCCTTCATGCAAAACAGTTCTTTCAAATGAACAATCTATGAATGGTATATGTGAGAGATGTGAGAGTAAAGTTGAAATAAAAAACATAGATCAATGGTTTTTTAAAATCACAGATTATGCAGAAAAATTATTAGAGGGAATTAATAATGTAGATTGGCCTGTATCTATTAAAAAAATGCAAGAGAAATGGATTGGTAAAAGTGAAGGAGTTGAAATACCTTTTGCTATAAAAGATTCTAAAGAGATTTTAACAGTATTTACAACCAAACCTGAAACAATATATGGTATAACTTTTCTAGTATTAGCTCCAGAAAGTCCTCTAATAGAAAGTTTAACTACAACTGATAATAAAGAACTCGTTGAAAAATATATTAAAAATATATCACCTCAAAAAGAAGTAGAAAGAAAAAAGGATGTAAAAACAGGTGTCTTTACAGGTAGTTATGCAATAAATCCAATAAACAATGAATTGATTCCTATATGGATTGCAGATTATGTATTGATGGAATATGGAACAGGTACAGTTATGGGGGTGCCTGCTCACGATAAAAGAGATCTTCTATTTGCGCAAATTCATAATTTGAAAATAGAGTTTGTCTTAGAAGAAGATAAAAATAACTATATAGAATCTAGAATGATAGTAAGTAAATATAAAAATAAGAAAGTAAAAGAAGTAAGAGATTCTATAATAAATGAAATAAAAGATTCGAAAAGAGTAATAAATTATAAACTTAGAGATTGGACAATATCTAGAGAAAGATTTTGGGGGGCACCAATTCCTGTCGTATATTGTGATAAATGCGGAGAAGTCATACTTGAAGAAAAAGACCTTCCAGTTCTTCTACCTCAAGATATAACAGATTATGTACCAACTGGTATTCCACCTCTAGAAAAATCTGAAAAATTTATGCATACTACTTGTCCTAAGTGTAAGGGACCGGCTCTGAGAGAAAGTAAAACAATGGATACATTTGTTGATTCTTCATGGTATTATCTACGCTTTATTGATCCTTTAAATGAAGATAGTATAGGGAAAAAAGAATACCTTGATAAATGGATGAATGTAGACTTATATATAGGAGGAAGTGAACATGCAGTAGGACATCTACTTTATTCAAGATTCATAACAAAATTCTTATTTGATGAAGGAATTTTAGATATAGAAGAACCTTTTCAAAAATTAAAAACAGTAGGTTTGATATATGGAGAAGATCATAGAAAAATGTCAAAAAGATGGGGGAATGTAGTAAAAGTATCCTTTGTAACAGAAGAGTATGGAGCAGACAGTGTGAGAATGTACATTATGTTTATGGGACCATTCGACCAATATGCATATTGGAATACTAAATCATTAATTGGTATAAAAAGACTCCTTAATAGAATTTGGGATCTACAAAGTAAAATAATAACAAAAAATGCTAATACTGAAAATGTTCTTACAGATAATTTAGTAAGAAAAATTACAGATTATATTGATAAAGGAAAATATAATCTATGTGTTAGTGAATATATGAAGTATATCAATGAAATAGAAAAAAAGAATTGTATTGGTAAATCTAATTTTGAAAAGTTTCTCATTATTCTCTCTCCATTTGCACCATATATAACAGAAGAATTATGGAATAGACTAGGGAATGATTTTAGTATACATCAATCAAAATGGCCTTCTTCAAAAAAAGAAGAACAACATCAAAAATATATAAATATACCTATACAAATAAATGGTAAACTTAGAGGAAATATAATAACACTTTATGATTCTTCAGAAAAAGAAATACTCGAATTAATAGAAAAAGATACTAAACTTAATCAAAGGATTAGTAATATAGAAATAGATAAAATTATCTTTATAAAAAATAAGATTTTAAATATTGTCTCAGCATAAAATATATGGAACAAAAAAAAGGTATATGGAGTAGTTCTTTATATAATCCTATTATAAATAAAAAATTTCAAATAAGTCTAAACGAAGGTAATACACCTCTTGAAAGATTAAAATTTTTAGAGATTGAAAGTGGAGTAGAGTACGTTTATGCTAAAAGAGAAGATAAGAATCCAACAGGTTCTGCAAAAGATAGAATGATTGCATACTATTTCTCATTATTAAAATCTAGAGGTATCAGAGAAATTGTAATTCCATCATCAGGAAACACGGCAATATCATCTATTTATTACTCAAAACTAGCAGATATAAAAGTACACCTTTTTATACCTTCTAATTTAGATAAAAATAAAAATGAAAGATTACATGAAGCTATAAAAAAGAATCCTAATGTAGAAGTAATTCAATCAATAAAACCACTCTCTTCTGCTATACAATTTTCTATAAAAAATAATATTGAAATTCTAAGAGGATCTAATAGTAAATATTCAGAACAAGGATATAAATCCTTAGGAGAAGAACTCTATCAAATTAATGCTAATGCAATATTTATACCTGTTAGTAGTGGAACAACTTTATCCGGACTTGCATTAAAAAATAAAAGTCAAATACACGCAGTACAAACATCAAAAATTAATACTATATCTAGAGATTTTGATAACGATTTTAAATATGAAGAAGAATCTTTAGCTAAAGCTATAGTTGCTAGAGTTACTCAAAGAAAGAAAAATGTAGATAAAATAATTGAAAAAACAAGAGGATGGGGTTGGTGTATAGAAAATAAAGAAATTAAACAATATCATAATATTCTTGAATCTAAAGGAATTAATACATCTTTTGAAGGAGCATTATCTGTCGCAGGATTTTTTAAAGCACTAGAAAAAGGATATTCATTTAAAAAAGTAATTTTACTCTTCACTGGAAAATGAAAGATATAAACAATTTAATAAAAGATCAAAGTATAGTATATGTAACTAATGACCCTGAAAGATCGCTAGGATTAGAAAAAATAATTGATGATTTTTATACTGTATGTGTAGATGACTCATACATTCTAAACTTTCTAAAAAATTACTATTCTCTAAAAAAAGATATCCCACAAAAAGATATATATAGAAATTCTAATTTATTATTAAAAGAAATATCTGTTCAAAAATATATATCAAAAATAAAAAATCCAAATTTTATGTTTTTTAAAATAGCACCAAATATAGAATATACTCTTAAAGGAAAAAACATTCTTAATACAAAATCTAATCTAAATAAAAAATATGAAAATAAAATTATTATAAGTAAAATATTTAAAGACCTAGTTCCTAAAACAATAGATATATCCTTAAGGGAAAACAGTTATGAATATATAAAAAATAGAGTAGGGAGTAATTTTGTAATTCAATTTCAAAGAGGACAAAGCGGAAATAGCACTTTTTTTATAAATAATAGTAGAGAATTTAATCAGATAAAAACAAAATACCCTTTTAGAATAGCTAAAGCAGTACAAAGAATAGATGGGGAGTATTATACTCTTAATGGAGTTATAACAAAGGATTATACTTTATTAGGAAATCTGACTAGACAAATCACAGGAATACCCATTTTAACTAATTATAAAGGTGGAAGCGTAGGAAATGACTGGAATACTAAATTATCTTCAAAAAATAAAGAAACATTTTTTAATACAATGAATTTAATCTCAGAATATATGAGAAAAGATGGATATAAAGGAATGTTTGGAGCAGATTTTGTATTTGATGGGAAAAAAGTATATCTGATAGAGATTAATGCAAGAGAAAATGCAACAATCCCTATATTTAGTAAAATACAGATTGAAAAAAATATAATGCCATTTAAACTTATACATGTATTAGAATTCCTAAAAATTAAATATAATATAAATCCTAAAAAAATTAATGAAGATTTCTATGAGGATGTAAATCTAAATCAAATAATAATAAGAAATATAAAAAAAGATTTAATAGAAGCAAAAATGAAATTTAATGGTTTATATAATGAGCATATAGAAAAGATTTCAGAAGGTTATGATATAGATTCCCTTGATAATAATAATTATCTAATACTAACAAATAAAAATTTTATCACTCCTAATATGGAAATATCTAGAGTAGTATCTAAAAAAAATATAAAGGTTGAAATGATAGAAGATTTATTAAAAGATATATATTAATTAATATACTCTACTACAAATGAGTTTCTTTGACTATTATTTTTTTCTCCCCATTATTTAATACTGAATCTATCTCAAAAGTAGAAATTATTCTAATTAATTTTCCATCTTCATAAAAATGTTCTACTATTCTATGTACTAAATCACCATTTTCATTAAATATTCCATTTTTATGAATTTCTCTTACTTTCTTGCCTAACTTATCAAATTCATATTCTACAAAAGATTCAATACTCTGATGTCTATTTACCTCAACTATCCTTATTCTACATACATCTCCATCTTCATCATAAAAACTACTATCTTTAATAAAAGTCTCTCCATTTTTAAGTTTAATAACTCTATCTGTTTGAATCGTTCTACCTGTTATAGGATCTTTTTCTGTACTTAAAGATATATCTACACCTTTATTAGAAAAAGATTCACTAAGATAAGACTCTAAATTCTTAGATTCAAAAAGATTACTCTTAATATTTCCTATATTATCAAATTCATTACCCATAAATAAAAAGTATAAAACAAAGTATCATTATACCATATTATAGGATAATCTCTTATATTTTTAGTTAGGGAAATGATTTATAAATACACTAGAATAACAATTTTGAGAACAAGAATGTTGATTTTCTATATCACAACTCTCACAACAAATAAATTGAATATTACATTTCTTATAGATACAGTTAATATATCTATCTGAAGGAATTTTACAATGCTTACAGACAGATATTATCTTAGATAGAGGATCTATTTCTACTGCAATTCTTCTATCAAAAACATAACATTTTCCTTCAAAATCAGAAGGATAAGAGTTTGCATAATTAAGAATCCCATCCTTCAATTGAGACACATCTTTAAATCCATTATTCCTTAATAGAGAAGACGCTTTTTCACATCTAACTCCTCCTGTACAATACATGACTATCTTTTTATTTTTATACTTTTTTAAAATATCTATAACTTTAGGAAAATCTCTAAAATTATCTATATCAGGAGTGATAGCACCTTTAAATTTACCTATATATGATTCATAGCTATTTCTTGCATCTAAAATTATCACATTTTCATCTTCTCTTTCTATGATAGAATGGAAATCTTCAGGACTAATATATTCACCTCTTTTATCTTTTCCATTAATGTCTATATTTTGCTTTAGAGAAACTATCTCATCTCTTATTTTTACTAAAAGTTTTGGAAATACATCTATCCTAGAAAACGATTCTTTAAAAACTATATCTTTAAATTGTTCTTGTGAAAGAAGATTTTTTTTATATTCTTCTATATCTTTCTTATCACCAGACAAAGTTCCATTAATACCTTCCTTAGATATGATAATCCTACCTTTAAGATTTAATTTTTCACAAATTCTAATTTCTGAATCTTTTAATAATAAAGGCTCTTTTATATTTATATATTTATAGTAAAGTATTACTTTTCTCATAAGTTATTATTATATACAAAAAAATATTTTTTTAAAGTAATAATGATATAATAAGAAAAATGAAAATATATAAAAAAGTTTTGATATTAGTAATAGGAATTTTACTCTTCTCATTTGGAATTTCTTTAAATGGTTATATTGGATCTAATATTATTTTTATAATTATTCTTGAAATTACTTGTCTAATATTGGGATTATCTTTAATAATATATTCGTTATTTCAAATTTTGAAAGTTTTTTACCTATTTTTGCATAGAGATTATAATCAAATAGATATTAATTTTATAAATTCTAGTAAAAATGAATCTGTACAAAATTTAAAACATTTATTACAATCTTTTTCTATTCCTTTAATAATATTTTTTACGGCAGGTATCATCTTAATCATAGTAGTTCCCTATATATTTAGTAAATTATTGGTATCTTCTATTCCAAACATATTAATATTAATTATTGTATTTATTTTAATAATATCACTTTTATATTTCTCAATTAATTATGGAATTAAACAATCTAAGTTAAATATAAAAAAATTAATTGGAGTCTATATGACAATATATAGCTCTATAATAATATTATCATATTTTGTTATATTTCCTTTTTTATTATATGGAGATACTCATGGTGTAATTAACTATAAACCTGATCGTTTATTCGTTTTGCCAAATGCTAAAAACTTAATAGATATAGTAATAAATGTTACTAATACATCTGGATTAAATATATATGGATATGGACAAGGATATGCACAATTAAATGTATGGGGAATGACAGACATAGTAATACTTTTATTTGTTTTTGAATTGGTATTAACATTAATTATAAATCTATATTATAGAAATAAAATAAGTATTAATTTAAAAAATGAGAATAAACAGGATAATAAACAAGTCATTTCTAAGCAAGCAATATTAATAACATTCACTGTTGTTATATTATCATTATTTTTTATTATCCCTACAATAATAGATTTTTCAATATTTATAGCAACCCTTACATTTTTCTTAGCTTATTTAATAACCATCATATTAATATTAATAGTACTTTTTATGAGAAATACCTATAAAGAATTAGAAACTGCATCTATCACTTTAAGAAATTCTTCTCTAATTGTTGGTTTTTCCTATATATCTTTAATATTTATACTCATATTTAATATTTTATTTATTATATATATGTTTGTATTAACTTCTCTCTGGCCTTTTAAAGTAATAGTATCTAATCCTGGAACTTCTGGAGAATAAGAAATAAATGATTCGATTTATTAATTTTATAAAACTAATTTCTCAAACTATTAGATATAAAGTGATTTTTAGAATGATCATTATCTTTTTTATTGGAATTTTTATTAAAAATAATAAATTAATGATTCCTTCTACTTATATTTATGCTCTATTTGCAATTTTCTTTAGTTATATTAATGCCGTTTCTATAAATGACTTGGAAGATTATAAAATAGATTTATTAAATAAAAAAAATAATCAATATAAAACATTAATAAAAGGTGAGTTGAATAGGGATAATTTAATTACTATTAATATAATTTCATTATTTTTAACTCTATTATTTGCTTTTTTAATAAATTATTATGCACTTATTGTCATTATAATAACTTTGATAATTAATTATTTATATTCATTAAAATATTTCAGGCTATCTGATAACACTTATACTGCTTATTTTTTATTAGTCATAGCATATATATTCATTCCATATATTTTAGGAATGATAGTAGCCAAATCTATATTTAATGAAAAAACTATACTGTTTTTAATTCCACTATCTCTATTATCTTTGAGTGCTTTATTATTGAAGGACTTCAAAGATCAAAAAGGGGATTTAAAATATAAGAAAATCACATTCCTTTTGAGATATGGAAAAAATATTACTTGTAATACAAGTCTATTTCTAATTTCAATATCATATATATTATTTATATTTATATTAAAGATAACATCCATTCCTATATTTTTAATATTCACACTATCATATATCTATATATTTTATATAGTCTATTTATTGAAAATTAGTAAAAAAAATCTAGAACTTACTATTATAAATATAGTAAGTATCTCTGTAAATGGGATATTAATTTTAATATTAAGTTTTTTTATATTGACTGACTATAAATCAAATATATTCAATCTTGTATTATTCTTATCTTTTATTTTTATTACATATACATATACACTATATACTCTATTAAAGAATACACTAAAAAAATATTAACATATCTATACTTTACATTGCATACTTATATGTTATATAGCAAATATAAAAGTTTGTTTTATAAATAATCTTATAATTTTATAGTCAAATTTAATAAAAATAATCTCAAATTCCAATTAATGAAATATTCAATTAAATTATTTAGTATAAAAATTGCTCACACTTTCATATAATAATGATATAATAAGAAAAATGAAGACTTTAAAAAAAGATAATATAAGCTATATAGATACAGAAGAAGATTTCTCTAAAACACCTTTATTGATACTACATGGATGGAAACAAAATAAAGAAAGCTGGATAGATATAATTAATATATTAAAAAAATCACATAGAATAATATGTATTGATCTCCCAGGATTTGGAGAAAGTATAAATAAAGAATTTTTGAATTTTACTGTCGAAGATTATTCCAATAGTATTGAAACTTTTCTAAAAGATATAGGCATTAAAAAAGTTATAATACTTTCCCATTCATTTGGAGGGAGAATAGCTATAAATATGACTATTAGAAATAAAATTTCAATATCCAAACTTATATTATTTTCATCTGCAGGTATTATAAATAAAAATAATAATATAAACTATTCTTTATTAAAAAGAATAGTCCCAGAAAGTATAAAAAACAGAATAAGAAGTAGAGATTATAAAGAATCAGGTGAATTAAAAAATATATTTCTAAATGCAATTAATTTTAATATAGAACCTCTATTGAAAGATATTTTTATACCAACTCTTATAATTTGGGGTGATGAAGATAAAGAATTAGGATTAGATAATGCATATATAATTAATAAAGAAATCAAAGAATCTGAATTAAAAATAATGAAAGGAAATACACACTTCGCTCATATGGAGAATCCATATTTATTTACAGGATATATAAATAGATTTTTAGAAAAATGAAATTGGACAACATATACTTAATAAAATTAATACATATATTACAAAGTTTTGAATATTCAATTAAAGATTTTTCATCCTATATAAATAGGTTTGATATGATTTTTAAGAAATATGAATACAAAGAAAAAATTGAATATACAATAAAAATAAAAGCTCTCATAATAATAACTTTAATATTACAGATATTTACAATATCTATTTTCTATTTCAATATTATATATTTTCTTATAGCTATAATTTTTGTATACATTCTTACAGCTTACTATATTCTTATTTCCTATATGATATTGTATCCAATTGATTTTATATTAAAAAAATATATTGTATATAAGGCTAAAAGAAAGATTTCTAAAATAAAAGATATAAAAATAATTGCAATAACAGGAAGCTATGGAAAAACTAGTACAACTAATTTTATAAAAACACTATTAGAAAAAGATTATATTGTATTCAGCCCTGGAAAAAGTATTAATACACTTTTAGGTATATCAAAAAAGATAAATGATAACCTAAAGAATAACACTCAAATATTAATTCTAGAAGTTGGAGCCTACAAAAGAGGGGAGATAAGAGAGGTAATGAAAAATTATCCAGCAGATATATCTATAATAACATCCATAGGCACTCAACATTTAGAAAGATTTAAAAGCATTACCAATATAATAAAGGCGGGAGAAGAAATAATAGATTATGCAAAAAAAGATTCCATTGTTATTGCACTTAAAGAAATATATGATTATCCATTCTCTAAATATGGAGTAGAAATAAAATTTGATAAAAATAAAAAATATATTAAAGTAGAGTATGATATTAAAAATTTTGAAAACAAAAAAACATATTTCTCTATAAATAAAAATACTTATTACACTGATTTATTAGGATATGCAATGATAGGAAACTTATCTTTAGCAATAACATGTGCAGAGATTTTTGAAATAAGGAATATACAAGGTAAAATTAATTTAATAGAACCTAGTGAAAGAAGAATGTATCCAATATTAGAAGAAGGTATTCTATATATAGATGATACATACAATATAGGAGAAGAAAGTGCAAAAAAAACATTAGAATATCTAAATGATATGAAAATTAAAAACATATATAAAAGAATATTTTTAGTTACAGGAGGTATTGTTGAGAGAGGAAAAGAATCTGAGAGTGTAAATGAAAAATATGGAACATTAATAGAAAGCGTAGTAGAAAAAGTATTTATTTTTGATACTCCCTATAAAAAATACATAAAATATGGTATAAAAAATAAAAGTAAAATTATTGAAATAAAAAATTATAAAGAATTCGAAGGATATAAAAAAATCTTCATTAAAGGTGATTGTATATTAATGCAAAATGAAATAACTGATCAGTATTATTTTAAAAATAATAATTAAATGGATAAAAAAAATATATTACTTTTATTTGGAGGAGAATCACCAGAGCATGAAGTATCTATAATTTCTGCAAAACAAATATTAAAAAAAATAAATAGAGATAAATATAATATATTTCCAATATATCTAGATAAAGAACATCAATTTAAATATATACCTGAATTTGAAACCTTCAAAGAATTCAAAGACTTTATAGAACTTAAAAAATATAATATTGAAATAAGATTAAAAAAAGGAGAGGTTAATATATATTTAAATAAATTTATAAAATTGAAAAAAGTAGATGCAGCTTTACTTACTTTTCACGGAGGAGAAGGAGAGAGTGGTGATATTCAAGGATTTTTAAATACATTAAAAATTCCATATACAGGTCCAAATATCAAAGGAGCTGTATACGGAATAGACAAGATAGTAATGAAATATATTTTAGAAAAAAATAATATTGAAATATTACCTTGGATGTATATAACAAAAAATGAATGGTTAGAGAATAAAAAAGATGTAATAAAAAAAATAAAGAAATTTCATGAATATCCTTTAATCATAAAACCATCATCTATGGGATCTAGTATAGGAGTCAAAAAAGTATCAAATGATGAAGATTTAGAAGAAATAATAGATTCAGATATTCTTTATGATAATAATATAATAATAGAAAAATTCAAAGATAAAGTTGTTGAAATAACTTATTCTTTAATAAAAGAAAAAAATAATATTTTGATTTCACTCTCAGAAGAAATAGAAAAAGATTTAGACAAAATATATAGTTATGAAAATAAATATCTTCAAGGTGGAAAAAAGAATAAAGCAGAAGGAATGTCTGCAGAAAGAAAAAATATTCCAGCAAATATATCTAAAAAACTAGATGACAGAATTAAAGAGGCAAGTTTTAAGATATATGAAGTATTAAACTCTCAAAGTTTGGTTAGAATAGATTATTTAGTAGATGTTAAAAATGATACATTCTACACTATAGAAATAAATACTATACCAGGATCACTTTCATATTATCTGTGGGAGGCAAAAGGAATCCCTTTTGAAGAAATGATAGATAAAATGATAGATTCTGCAATTTATGATTTTAAAGAACAAGAAAAAATATTAAAAAATATAGATAGTCCTCTTTGGAATCAATAATCATTATTTGACATAAACCCACTTTAATCTTATAATATTTAGCTATATGGATAAAATTAAGGTTAAAAAATTACCAAAAGAATGTTTTGATGTCTTTAATTCTTATAAATTTACACCTTACTATATAAATAAAAGTAAGAGTAAATTTAAATCTCATTTAGAATCAGGAAAGGCTTCACCTAAAGAAATAAATGATTATATATATTCAAAATTTCAAAAGAAAATTACATCAAAAAAAAGATACGATTTCTTAAAAAAAGAAAATATTGGAATTGATTGTTCTGGATTTGTATCTTACATATTAAATGCATATTCTCAAAAAAAAATAAATAAAAATATATATGATATTATAAAAAAAACAACATTAAATCCATTTAGATATTTTATTTCTTACAAATTTACACCTATAAAATCTAAATTAAATTCTGAAACATTAACTAATAATATTAATACTATAAAAATAGACAAGATTAATGATATTAGACCTGGAGATCTTATAAGAATGAACGGAGGTGCTCATATAGCTATAATATCTGAAATCGAATATAAAGGAAAAAATGTAAGTAAAATAAAATATTGGCAATCTACAGAAAAGAAAGGTGTATGTGAAAGTGAAATAATAATAAAAAATGTAAAATTACCTTTAAAAGATCAATATTGGAAAGACATAAATGGAGCATTATATAAACCTTTATATCTTTTTAAAAAAAAGATAAACTCTAATGGAATCAGACGATTAAAATTATTACAATAAATTTATGTTAGCAACTTTTACATTTATAATTCTTTCTATATTAGTTTCATTTTTAATAGCACCTTTTATTATAGATCTTTTATATGAATTTAAAATATTAAGAGGTAGAGGTGCAGATGATACATTTAAAATAAAAAAAAGATTGAGTAAAATAGGAGTTCCTATGATGGGTGGCATTATTATCATTATAAGTGTCTTTTTCATAACTATTTTATTTAATTGGAATAAATATACTCAAGTTCCTATATTAATATTCATTATAGGATCCCTGCTTGGAGCAATCGATGATCTTTTGAATATATTTGGGAAAAAAAGAAGGAAATTCACAAGTTTCAAACATCATGTTAAATTAGCACTTAATCATAAAAATATTTCAAAAAGAATTCTCTATACTATCAGTATACCTTGGGCTTTTTATAAAGGAATATTTAATTCAATAGGATCCAGGTACGGAACAGGGCTATATCCTCATGAAAGAATCTTGATACAAATGATTGAAGGAGCTATTGTCTCTTACTATATATATTTTTATTTACATATTCATAGTATTTGGATATGGTCTAATATATATATCAATATAGGTTTATGGATAATACCTCTAATATTTATCATCATAATATCAACAGCCAATGCTGTAAATATTACCGATGGATTAGATGGTCTATCTACAGGGGTAATGATAGCTTCCTTTTTCACTTTTATGGTTATATCTCTAATAGAACATAATGAAAGTATTGCTATTTTATGTGGAACTGTTATAGGGTCACTTATAACATACTTGTATTTCAATATAAAGCCAGCTAGAGTTGAAATAGGGGATATAGGAACATTAGGATTGGGTTCTTTACTCGCAGTTACATCAATTATTCTTCAAAAAGAATTAATACTTTTAATAGTAGGTGGCATATTTGTAGTTGAAACTCTATCTGTAATAATTCAAAAAATATCTAAAAAATATTTTAATAAAAAAGTTTTCTTAATGGCTCCATTACATCACCATTTTGAAATAAAAGGATGGAGTGAAGAAAAAATAGTAATGCGTTTTTGGCTATTTTCTTTTATTTTAGCTTTAGTTTCTATTTGGATTTCTCTGATTTAATTGAATTTTCTTTCAAAAATCTTAAATAAGAAGATTTTTCTTCTTCTTGCCAATTTTTTCTTTTTAATCTTTTCATAAAAGGTTCTATATTCCAATAATAATAATTATCTTTTGAAATATCCTTTAGAAATTTCTTTCTGTACTCATCTATACTCATATAAAATTTTGCAGGAGAACCTATAACTACAGTGTTATCTTCAACATTCTTTGTTACTAATGATCGTGCACCTACTAAAGCATTTTTACCCACTGAAACTCCTGGCATAATTAAGCATTCTGATCCTATATAAGCACCCTCTTTAATCAAAACTTTTCCAAATCTAACAGGATCTCCATATAAGTTATTCAAAGCACTATCATGTAGAAGTATCCTGGTTCCATAAGCAATAGTTACATTGTCCTCAATTTTCAAAAATTCAGGATAATTCTCTTCAATACTCACATGATCTAGAAAAACATTATCTCCTATATCAAAACCCTTGTCTCTTAATTTTCTAACTGTTCTATCCATATCATCAGTAACATCAATTTCCCAAAGAATTTTAAAATATACCTTTCTTATAAATTTCCAAAAAATATTCATCTTTAACTATATCTAAATTATCATCTCTATTATAAACCAATAAGTATAGATTGAAAATAAAAAAAATGATACAATCTCCTTAAATAATAAAGATATAATGGAACTTAATAAAGAATATAAAAAAATAATTTTACAAAGATTATCTGGTATAGGGTTTGGGATATTTATATCCTTTATTATATTAACAATATTACCCTTATTTAGTAAAATCTACTCTAAACAATTAATTTCAAATCAGAATATTCAATTAAACATTTATCCTGAAAATAATAAGATTGAGAATAGCATATCAATAATGTGGGGAAATTCATTTAATAATACTCAGTACAGCTATGTTTTATTAAGGGATGGAGAGTATTTCACTAAATTTAATTCAAATACACATTCTTATCTTGATACAGGACTAGTACCATATGCTCAATATACTTATCAAATTCTTGTTGTAAATAATCAAGGACAAACTATATATCAAACTAATAAACTTATTCTGAGTACTCAAAATTCAATATTTAACTCACTTGTAATATCACCACATTCAAAATATTCTACTTATACTGCATTTGGAGATAGTATTACTCAAGGATTTGAAACAACAACATCTTATTTTGATAGAGTATCTCAATATCTCAAAAATAAAGAAGGTACTGTATCATATAACCAAGGAGTAGGAGGTAATACTACTTATGATCTACTTTCAAGAATAGAGAGTGAACTACAAAGTGAAAATCCTCAATTAGTAACATTGATGATAGGAGCAAATGATATAAGAATAGGAACAAAAAATAACCCAACAATAACATCTCTTGACTATAAAAATAATATGATACAAATAATATCTGATATAAATCCTTCTCCTCAGAGAACTTTAATACTCTTTGAACTTCCTCCTATTAAAGATTGGAACGTATCAGGTTTCAGTGCAGGTTCAAATCAAAGATTGATAGAATTCAATAAAATAATAATTGGACTTGCTAACCAATACGGAATACCTTATATAAATCTTAATAATTTATCAAATATACCTAATTCTTTTAATTCTGATCAACTACATCCTAATAATACAGGAGATCTATATATATATAATCAATTAGTAAAAACTATTAATTTATATAATTAAAAATTATATATACTTTTTATATTTTTTTAGTTATAAACACAAGCTATATAGTATAATATTTAATTAATAAAGATTTAAAAATATGAGAGAACAATATAATATAGAAGACAATATAAGTGAAAAAGATAAAATACTAAAAATAGTAAATGACTCTACTTTTAGAGAATTAGTAGAGAATGAAAAAATGTCTGTTTTTGCTATATATTCAGATGATAATGAATTAAATTTTTCAGAAGTATCAGAACCAACTCTTTTTCAATTTGTACATAGAGATAAATTAATTTATGATGAAAATAGTGCAGAAAGAAATATAAGAGAGGATTTAAAAGCATTAGTGTATGTTAATTTTACAAATAAGGATGGTTCTCCTATTAATATAGATGGAAGAGAATTTTCTTCTAAATTTGTAGACGATGCCATTAAAGATTATGCAACTTATCTTCAATCTAATACACCTACATATGTATTAATGATAAATAATGAAGGAAAATCTATAGAAATAATGCAAGTTTCTCCAGAAGGAAATCCTATAGAAATAACAGTTTTAAAAAAAGATAGTGATATATCTTTAGAAGAACAATTAGAAGCTTCATCTTTAAAATTATAATATATAAAAATTCATCTATATAAGCATAATATATTTGCAAATATAAGATTTTTTTGTATATAATGTACCAGTAAATGTTTGTACCTAAAGCACCAGAAATACTTTTTAAATTCTATGGATTCCTAGTAACAAATACTGTTATTACCTCCATTGTAGTATCACTCATAATTTTGTTGGGTGTATTTTTTCTATCTTCCAGAATATCCGTTATTCCATCTAAAATTCAAAGTTTAATAGAACTATTAATAAATTTTGTTATTGATTTTATGAGTGAACAAACAGAAGGAGATAAAAGAAAAATTGGAATATTCTTTCCTTGGGTTATGACTTTTTTTGTACTAATTCTACTTAATAATTTATTTGAAATCATTCCTTTATTTGGAATCATTTCTCTTCAAATAAAGAATTCTGCTGGTAGTTATGTCCCTTTGTTCAGAGCGGCAAATTCGGATTTAAATAGTACTATTGCATTAACTCTAATATCTGTAATAATAACTCAGTATCTAGCATTTAAAGAACTAGGATTCAAAGGGCATTTAAAAAGATATTTTAATTTTACAAAACCTATTAATATAATATATGGGATATTTGAAATAATATCAGAATTTACAAAAGTAATTTCTCTATCATTCAGGTTGTATGGAAATATATATGCAGGAGATGTTATAATTCTTTTGTTCTTAAAGATGGCTGGTCCATATTTTGCACCATTGCCATTTCTTGCATTTGAGATACTTGTATGTATAATACAAGCAGGTATATTTGCTATGCTTACATTAACATTTATGTCTTTATTAACAAGTAAAGAAGAATTAATTTAAAAAAAAGGAGGTGAATTATTATGACAACAAGTTTTTTAAGAATCGGAGGAGGAATCGTAATGGGAATAGGAGCCCTAGGTCCTGGAATTGGAGTAGGATATATTGGAGGAAAAGCTATTGAAGCTATTGGTAAAAATCCACAAATATCTGGAAAAATTATAGGAGTTATGATCCTTGCAATGGCGTTAACTGAAGCTATTGCTATATATGCTTTAATTTTTGCATTACAATAAAAAAATATGAATTTTTTAACACTATTTAGAGTCAATTGGTCATATATAATCTTTTATACTATAGATTTTTTTATAATCTTGTATGTTCTTCAAAGATTTCTTTTTAAAAAAATACTTAAAATTTTAGAAGATAGAGAAAATGAAATTAAAGTATCTTTGGAAAATAGTAAAATAATAGAAGAAAAGAAAGAAGAAATGGAAAAGATTTATAGAGATAAAATGATAGAGACTCAAAAAGAGAGTGAAGATATTATAGAAAAAGCAAAAGAAGCAGCAGAAAATATAAGATCAGAAATGTTATCTTTAACAAAAAAAGAAAGTAAAAAGATTTTAGAAGAATCAGAAAAAGAAGCTCAGAAATTTCATGATCAAATGTATGAAAATTTAAAAAAAGAAATTTTAGATTTGGTTGTGATTACAACACAGAAAGCTTTATCAAATCTTATAGATGAGAAGGAAAAACAAAAAATAATTTCTAAGAGTATAGAATATATAAAAAATGAAAAATGATAAAATAATAGATATTGTTATTGATAGTATAGTTTCTAAAAATAATGTTGATTTAGAATTACTCAGTAAAATTATAGAAAAAAGAATTTTACAAAGAAATTTATCAAAAAAATTATATAATAAAATATATTCTATTATAAAAGAAAAAGAAGTTATAATAGAATATCCTCAGGATTCAATTGAGAAAAAAGATATATTAAGTATTATGAATAATCCTAATATATATAGATTCTCTCAGAATAAAAATCTTATAGGAGGTATAAAAATAAAAGAAAACTGGAATATATTTAACTCTTCTGTGAGTAATAATTTAGAAAAAATTAAATCTTTAAAATTAAAATAAACTATGGATAGTAAGGACATATTAGTACAATTAAAAAATAAAATAAATGAAATAGATACAAGATTTTCTCAAGAAAAAATAGGAGAAGTACAAGCTGTATATGATGGAATTGCAAGTGTTATTGGGCTTATGGACGTTGCAAATGGAGAGAAAGTTATAATTGAAACTAAGGATAAGACTAATATCATAGCTATGGCTATGGATCTTAAAGAAGATGAGACATCCATTATTATATTTGGAGATTATACTAAAGTTCAAGAAGGAGATATTGTAAAAACAACAGGAGAAATATTTTCTACAAAAATAGGTAAAGCTCTTTTAGGAAGAGTACTTAATGGAGTAGGTGAAGAAATAGATGGAAAAGGTGAAATAGAATCAGATTATAGCTCTGAAGTTGAAAAAGTTGCACCAGGTGTAATTAGTAGAAAAGGAGTAAGATCTCCTCTTCAAACAGGAATAAAAGCAATCGATGTTCTTATTCCTATTGGTAGAGGACAAAGAGAACTTATAATTGGAGATAGAAATACAGGAAAAACTACAATTGCTATTGATACAATAATAAATCAGAAAGGTAAAAATGTATTTTGTATATATTGTGCAATAGGTCAAAAAAATTCAAAAGTATCTCAATTAGTATCAAAACTAGAAGAAAAAGGAGCTATGGAATACACAATAGTAGTCAACGCACCAGCTTCATCTCCTGTTACAGAGCAATATATGGCTCCATATACAGCTGCAAGTATAGGAGAATATTTTAGAGATAATGGAATGGATGCTTTAGTCATCTATGATGATCTTACTAAACATGCTTGGGCATATAGACAACTTTCTTTGATATTAAAAAGACCATCTGGTAGAGAAGCATATCCAGGTGATGTATTTTATCTACATTCCAGATTACTAGAAAGAGCAGCTAAACTAAATGATTCGCTCGGTGGAGGATCTCTTTCAGCTTTACCTATAATTGAAACACAGACAGGAGATATCTCTGCATATATTCCTACTAACCTAATATCTATCACAGATGGACAAATATATTTGGAATCTGATTTATTTTATTCAGGAATAAGACCTGCTATAAATGTAGGAGCTTCTGTATCTAGAGTAGGTAGTAATGCACAAGAAAAAGTAATGAAGAAAGTTGCAGGGTCATTAAAACTAGAAATTGCACAATTTAGAAATCTTGCAGCTTTTTCTCAATTTGGTTCTGATTTAGATGAAAATACAAAAAAAATACTCTCAAGAGGAGATAGATTAACTAAAATATTAACACAAAAACCTTATCTACCTATACCACTAGAATTACAAGTAATATCAGTTCTTGCTGTAACAGAAGGTTTTACTGATCATATAGATACAAATGATATTCCTACTTTTGAAGAGAAACTTCATGAGGTTTTTGAAAATATGCATAAAGAAGTACTAAAAGAGATCAGAGAGAAAAAAGATCTTACAGAAGATATAAAAACTAAATTAATTAGTATTATTTCAGAATTCTCAAAGAATTATGTCTAAACTAATAGAAATAAAAAGAAGAATAAAATCTACTAAAAATATAAAACAGATTACAAAAGCTATGGAAATGGTATCTGCTGTAGAATTAAAAAAATCTCAAATACTCTTAAATATCAATAGAGAGTATATAGAGACATTAAAAAAAACAGTGAAAGACTTATCTTCATATCTTGAAGATATACAAAATATAGAAGATAAAAATAATTTAATTATAGTAATAACACCTCATAAAGGTTTTGTTGGACCATTAATTTTAAATTTAGAAAAACAAGTACTATCATTAATTAATTCAAATAAAGAAAAAAAATTTAAAATTATAGGAATAGATAAAAAAGCATTAAGTTTTATATTTTCTTTAAATATAGAAGTACTCTCAGATTTAGAAATTTCTAATCACTCTGATATTACTGAACTTTACTCTATAACAGATTTAATAGTAGAAGAAATAAAAGAGAAAAAAATTGATTCTATATATATTATATATACAAAATTTAAAAATATGATGTTTAATGAGATTGTAACTGAAAAAATATTACCTATAGATATAAAAGAGGATGAATATTCAGATGCTCATTATGTAAAAAAAGAACAAAAAGATAATCCTGCTATATATGATTTTGAAAATAATTTTGAAGATATATATATAGATACATTAAAACTTTATATACCATCTATAGTACAATCATGTATAATTGAAAGTTCTACATCTGAGAATGCGATAAGAATGCTTACTATGAGGAATTCCTCAGACAATGCAGATGAATTAAATAAGAATTTAGTTTTTGAGAGTAATAAAATAAGACAAGGTTCTATAACACAAGAAGTAATAGAAATTGCATCTGCATCTAATATTTAATATGATTAAAAATATGAAAAATAAAAATATAGGAAAAATAATACAAATAAGAGGACCGATAGTTGATGTTAGATTCGACATAGATAGTGTACCTTTAATAAATAACAAATTAGAAATACAGATAAAAGATAAAACTGTAAATCTTGAAGTCGCACAAGATTTAGGAGAAGGTGTTGTGAGATGTATTGCAATAAATACAACAGAATCTTTAAAAAGAGGATTAGATGTTTTAGATACAAAAAATACAATAACAGTTCCTGTAGGAGAGAAGGTTTTAGGTAGAATGTTTAATATTACAGGAGATATAATAGATAATGAAGAAAAAATAGAATTCAATGAATTTAGATCTATACATAAAAAAGCACCTGAATATAAAGATCAATCTTCAAAATCAGAAGTATTTGAAACAGGAATAAAAGTTATTGACTTATTTGCACCTTTTCTTAAAGGAGGTAAAATTGGAGTCTTTGGAGGAGCTGGTGTAGGAAAAACTGTAATCATACAAGAATTAATTAGAAATATAGCTTCTGAGTATGGAGGTTTTTCTATATTTGCAGGAGTAGGAGAGAGGACAAGAGAAGGAGAAGAGTTATGGAATGAAATGCATGAAGTTGGAGTTATAGATAAAACAGCCCTTATATTTGGACAAATGAATGAACCTCCAGGTGCAAGGCTAAGAGTAGCTCTTTCTGCTTTAACTATGGCTGAATATTTTAGAGATGAACAGAAAAAAGATGTATTACTTTTCATTGATAATATATTTAGATTTTCTCAAGCAGGTTCTGAAGTTTCTGCTCTATTAGGAAGAGTTCCATCTGCAGTAGGATATCAACCTACACTTGCAACAGAAATGGGAGAATTACAAGAAAGAATAACATCAACAAAGGATGGTTCTATTACTTCTGTTCAAGCTGTATATGTTCCAGCTGATGATATTTCAGATCCAGCACCAGCTACAACATTTTCTCATCTAGACGGAACCCTAAATTTAGAAAGATCTATAGCTGAACAGGGAATATATCCTGCTGTTGATCCTTTATCATCTACTTCAAGAATACTTGATCCAGAAGTAGTAGGAGAGAGACATTATAATGTTGCAAGAAAAACTCAATTTTTGTTACAAAGATATAAAGATTTACAAGATATTATAGCAATATTAGGTATTGATGAACTTTCAGACGAAGATAAGCTTTCTGTTCAAAGAGCAAGAAAAATTCAGAAATTTGCATCACAACCTTTCTTTGTTGCTGAACCTTTCACGGGAAAAGAAGGTAAATATGTTAAATTGGAAGATACAATTAATGGTTTTGAATCTATTACAGAAGGAAAATGTGACGATATAGATGAAAACGAATTTTATATGTTAGGATCACTTTCAGATATAAAAAAATGATATGAAATTAAAAATATTATCTCCTATAAAGGAAATATTTAAAGGTGAAGTAAAAGACGTATATGTACCCACTATAAATGGAGAATATGGCATATATCCAGATCACTCTCCTATGATACTAAATTTATCATTAGGAGAGTTGAGTTTCACCGATAATAATAATAAAAAGAATATAATGGCAATATCAGAAGGAATGCTTAGAACTTCACTTAATGAAACTATTATTAATGTTATATCAGGAGTATTTTTACATGAAATTGATATAGAAAAAATAGAGAAGGAAAAAGAAAAATTAGAAGAACAATTAAAAACTTTAGAAAATATTAAAGAAACAAGAAGAATAAAATCACATATTAAGCTTTATTCTCTACATTTATCTACATATCATAAACATAGAAAGAGTATATGAAATTTAATATCATATTATAGTATTAAATTTGCAAAATATACTATATCTAGTATATAATATTTACTTATAATAAATATCAAAATGAATGATTTAGCAGTAATACAAACAGGAGGAAAACAATATGTTGTCAAAAAAGATGATATTATTGATATAGAACTCATAGAAGGATTCAAAAAAGACGATAGCATAGAATTTGATGATGTATTATTAACAAAAAAAGGTGATACTGTTAATGTAGGAAAACCTTTTGTTAAAAATGCTAAAGTAAAGGGAAGTGTTATAGAACAAATTAAAGGAGATAAGATAAGAATACTTAGATTCAAAGCTAAATCAAGATATAGAAGAAGAATAGGACATAGACAAAATTATTTAAAAGTTAAAATAGATACTCTCTAAATGCAACTTATCTTTAAACTCGGAAAAAATCCTTTGCTCTCGATAGCTGAAATATATTCTTTAATGGAAAGTAAGAATATAAAATTTGAAGTTATAATTGCAAATAAACAAATACTTTTTATAAAACTTCAAAGCGTTGTATATATTGATATATTGATAAAAATACTTGGAGGTGTAGTAGAAATTTTTCAAGTAGAAAGTATTGTAGATAAAGAAGATGCTAGAAGAATAAAAACTAGTGAAAAAATAAATATAGACAATACTCAATTTGCATATGGAACTAACATAGTAAAACAAAATATAAAAGATTTTGAAAGAAAAGAGCTAGATAAACCCTATGTTGAAGCAAAAAATGGAATGCTACCTTCTAAATTAGCTAAAATAATGCTGAATTTAGCTATAACTCAAGATACTCAAACAATTTATGATCCCTTTTGTGGAACAGGAACAATTCTTATAGAAGCTCTAATTCAAGGATATAGAGTAATAGGTTCAGATATAAGTAAAGATGCAGTTTTAGGTACTAAAAAGAACCTTAAATGGGCATCTGAAGAATACAGTATTCAAAACAAAAGTGAGGTATTTGTAAATAATGCATCTTCTTTAGCAGAACAGCTAAGAAATAAAGATGAAAATATATCAATAGTAACAGAACCCTTTTTAGGTAAATCATGGTCAAAACCCGTGCAAAAAAACGTAAGAAATGCTAAAATAATAGCTAGTGTAGATAAATTAATCCAGAGTAGTATTCGAAGTTTATCTAAAATTTTGAAAAATAATCAAAGATTAGTTATAATAATACCAAGTTTTAAGACAAAACATGATATAATATATCTTAAAGCTAGAGAAATGGAATTTGGAAATTTAAAAAAAATATCTATAATTCCCTCAGATTTTTTATTTGAGAATAAATTAGTTAACAAATTAGATAAATTTGATTACTATAGAGAAAAAGCTGTAGTAAGAAGAGAGATTTTTATTTTTGAAAAATTTTAAATTATGGCACATGTAAAAGCAGGCGGAGGAAAAGCCAATCAAGGTGGTAATGTCGCCGGTAAAAGAAGAGGAGTTAAAAGATTTGCAAATGAATTTGTAAAATCTGGAGAAATCATTGTTAGACAAAAGGGTACAAGTTTCTACCCTGGTGTTAATACAGGTATTGGAAGAGATTTCACAATATACTCTAAAATAGAAGGTTTAGTTAAATTCAGAAGAATGACAAAAGATAAAAGAGATAAATTTGCAATAGACATAATCCCTAAATGAATACAATATTATTAAATAAAATTGAAGAAAAACATATTATAGATGAAAGAAAACTTGTAAAAGTAGGTGATACAGTTAAAGTTCATACAAAAATAATAGAAGGTAATAAAGAAAGAATTCAAATATTTCAAGGTATTGTTATAGCTAGAAAACATAATGGTACTCATGAGAATATAGTTGTAAGAAAAATATCTAAAGATATAGGAGTAGAGAGAATATTTCCAATACATTCTCCTAATCTTTCAAAAATTGAAATTATTAAAAATGGAAAAGTAAAAAGAGCTAAATTAAACTATATGAGAAGTAGAATTGGTAAAAAAGCTATGTTAATTAAAAATGTTACTAAGCAAGATAGAGAAAAAAACAGTAAATAATAATCTATCTTTACAAGGAATTGATGAAGTGGGAAGAGGACCTCTAGCAGGTCCTCTATTTGTAGCTTCATATAAAATAAATAATAAGACAATAATTCATAAAGAGGTTAATGACTCTAAAAAGTTATCAGAAAAAAAAAGAGAGTATCTTTATCAATTTTTAACCGAGGATCCTTCCTTATATAAAGTATATTCTCTTTCAAATAAGAAAATAGATGACGTAGGAATAGTTGAATGTATCAATATATTAATTGAAAAATGTGCATTGAATAATGCCTCAGACAAAACATTAATTGATGGAATATTTAAAAAAAAATTTAATATACCCTCTTATAATACAGTAATAAAAGGAGATTCTACTCATTATTCAATAGCAGCAGCATCTATAATTGCAAAGGTGACCAGAGATAGATATATGACCTCTCTAAAAGATACATTTCCTCAATATGAATTTGAAAAAAACAAAGGATATGGTACAAAAGTTCATATAGATGCTATAAAAAAATTTGGTATTACAAAATTACACAGAAAAACTTTTTTAAAAAATATTTATAGCACTATCTCCTATGATTCCTGATATATTAGAAAGCAAATCTTGAGAAAATTTAACCTTATTCTTAAGATTAAGTATTTTTTCTTCCTCATCTTTCATAATTCTTAAGGCAACTATTGTCTCTCCTCCTATATATTTATTGATAGCTATATTTAATTCTAATAATTTTTCTTTTGTCATATTATGAGGAATATTTAATTCTATTTTTTTGATAGATTTATTATTCTTAACATCCTTTATTGTTATATTTTGTATATCATTCACTATTAATTTATACTCAATATTCTCATCTTCTTCATCAGATTGAACAGTTTCTAATAGAGCATTTAAAACAACAATACTACCATTTTCTAATATTTTATCTTTAATTTTTTCATAAACATCTGGAAATATTATTACATCACAAGAAGAAGTTGTATCCTCTAATTTTGCAAATAACATTCTCTTACCAGTTTTTTTAGTAGTATAATGATTAATATTTTGCAATATACCTCCTATCATAACCTTCTCTCCATTTTTATGAGTAGCAAGATCTCTTATACTCAAAATATTATTTATTTTAAAATAATTTAAAAATTTCTTTAAAGGATGCACAGTTATATATATCCCTATTAATTCTTTTTCCCACAATGCTTTCTGAGTATTACTAACTTCTTTAACATCTTTAAGAGTAATTTTCATAAAAGAATTATCTTCAAAATTATCAAAAAAACCAATTTGATTAGTCTCTTTTCGTCTTTTCTGATACATATCTAATATGCTCTCAAAAGAAGCCAATAAAGAAGCTCTAGATCCAAAAGAATCCATTGCACCTGATTTTATTAATACTTCAAAAGATTTCTTATTAAAATGTGAAAGATCTATCCTTGTAAGAAAATCATCTATTGAGCTAAATTCTTTTCCCGAAGATTTTCTTTCATCAATAATAACTTTTGTGGTATTTGAAGAAAGACCTTTTATACTATTAAGACCAAATCTAATATTGCCATCTTCTATACTAAATTCAATTTCACTTTTATTTACATCTACTGACAATATTTTTATCTTTCTTTTTTCAGATTCTAATACAATTTCTGATATCTTTTCTAAATTACCTAAATTAGATTGGAGTAGGGCAGCTATAAATTCAACCGTATAATTAGCTTTTAGGTAAGCTGTTCTATAAGAGATAACAGAATAAGAAGCAGCATGTGCTTCATTAAATGCATAATTTCCAAAGGGAAGAAATAACTCAAATAACTTTTCTGCAACATCTTTCTTCATACCATTATCAATAAAACGTTTTATCAATTCATCTTTTAATTCTAATAAAATATCTGGTTTCTTTTTTCCAGTTGCTTTTCTTAATTTATCAACTTCTCCCCAATCAAATCCAGCTAAATTTATAGCCGTTCGTAACAAATCTTCCTGGTATACTAATACTCCAAAACTTCTTTTAAGATAACCCTCCATTCTAGGATCTAAATACTCTATCTTTTCTTTTCCATCTTTCCTTGCGGCATACTGAGGTATATTAGCCATAGGACCAGGTCTATTTAATGCAATTAAAGCTGCAATATCAAATATTGTCTCAGGTTTTAATATTTTAATAGCATCTTTCATGATTCTACTTTCTAATTGAAAAACACCTAACGTATCTCCAGATTGCAATAATTTATATGTTTTTTTATCTTCATAATCAATTAGATCAAAATTAATTGTCTCTTTTAAATCCTTAAAAATTAATTTTTGAGTTTCAGCTATAATATCTAAATTTGTTAATCCTAAAAAATCCATTTTCATATAACCTATTTCTTCTAACGTAACCATATTATACTGAGATACTAACCTTGATGTTTTTCTATCAAATAAGATAGGAACATGCTCTGTTAAATCATCTGGAGTTATCAACACTCCACAAGCATGAATTGATGCATGTCTAGCTATGCCTTCCATCCTATGCGCTATATCTAACATATTTTGTATCAAAGGATCTTTATCTGCATATTCTTTTAATTCTGGTATCTTTTTTAAAGCTTCTTGTATAGAAAATCTTCCTTGTGGTATCAATTTTGCGATTTTATCAACAGTAGGTAATGGTACTTTTAAAACTCTACCCACATCCCTTATTGCAGCTCTTGCCTTCATTCTTCCAAATGTTACTATTTGAGAAACTCTTTTATCTCCATATTTGAGTATTGCATAATCTAAAACTTGATCTCTATTAGCACTAGCAATATCCAAATCTACATCAGGAGCTTTTGGTCTTAAAGGATTCAAAAACCTCTCAAAAGATAATTGAAATATTAATGGATTTATAGGAACTATTCCTATTAAATATGCAACAAAACTTCCTGCAGCAGAACCCCTTGTAGTAGTTGGTATATTATTCTCTCTTAAAAAATCAGTAAAATCAGATACCATTAACATATAACTAGAAAATCCCTTTTGTGCAATAACTTCTAATTCATATTCTACTCTTTTAATCTCATCTTCATTAAGCTCTCTACCTAATCTTACTATACCTCTAGAATAAGATATCTCCCTCAGATAATTATCATAACTCTCAAATCCTTGTGGTATATCTACATGAGGCAGTATAAACGATTCAAATTCTATACTTACATTACATAAATCTTTGATCTTTTTAGTATTAGAGACAGCTTCAGGATGATCCTTCCATATCTTACTCATTTCTTTAGGAGATTTTATATAAAATTCATCAGAATCAAATTTCATTCGAGTATCATCGTCTATTGTTTTTCCTGTATCTATACATAATAAAACTTCATGTGCTTTACTATCTGTTTTATCTATATAATGAGAATCCACAGTTGCAACTATATCTACACCTAAATCTTTTGATAATGAAATTAATTTATCCTCTATATCAAAATCTTCATTAACACCATTTCTTTGTAATTCTATAAAAAAATTATCCTTACCAAATATATCTATAAATTTTTCTGCATACTCATAGGCTTTTTCCTTATCTCCATCTAAAAAAGCTTTAGATATATCTCCAGACAAACAACCAGATAAAGCTATTAAACCCTCAGAATGTTCCTTTAAAAATTCTAAATCAGTTCTAGGTTTGTAGTAAAAACCATTTAAGGAAGCATCAGATACTATTTTAATTAAATTTTTATATCCTATATTATCCTTTGCTAATAATACTAAATGAGAATATTTATTCGATTTTTTATCAAATCTAGAAGTAGGGGATATATATATTTCACATCCAATTATCGGTTTTATTCCATTTTTTTTACATTCTTCATAAAATTCATGAGCTCCATATAAAACTCCATGATCAGTAATAGCACAACTATCCATTCCTAATGCTGCTATTCTTTTAATAAGAGGTTTGATTCCACTCATCCCGTCTAATAAGGAATACTCTGTATGTAGATGAAGATGAGTAAAATCAGACATCTTTAAAATTTAAAATAGAATAAAAAAACTTTATATGTTGGGCATCATATATAATATCAATATAACAAAATCAAAATTAATAATCAATTAGATTTAATTTTTGATATACCATCAAGAATTTTGTTTTTCACTTCTAAAGGATTAGCTCTACCTTTTAGAATCTTCATCACTTCCCCTATAAGAAAACTTAGAATACTTTCTTTTCCTGATAAATATTTTTCTATAATATCAGGGTTTTTATCTAGAACTTCTTTAACTGTTTCATCTAATTTACCTTGATCTGATATTAAAGAATTTTTCTCCAAAAGTATATCAATATCATCCTTATCAATAAGAACACTCTTTAGTATTTGTTTACCTGTAGACACTGTGATTTCTTTTTTATCTACAGCAGTTAATATCTTAACTATTTCATCTGTACTAATATCAGAAAGATTTATATTATATTGATTTACTAAAGAAAGAATATCGGTAGAAAACCAATTTGCTAAATTTATATAATTCTTATATAAAGTGGTTATCCTTTGGAAAAAATCATAATATTTTCTTTCTTCCATAATGAGAATAACAATAGAGTGGGGAAGTAAATATTCTTCTTCTAATTTTTTCTGGGCTACTTGAGGTAGTACATCTATTGATTCTATAGCCTTTGATATAAATCCGTCAGACAAATTTAAAGGAGGTATATCGGGTTCTGGAAAATATCTATAATCATCACTTTCTTCCTTCTCTCTTTGGAAATATGTTTTCGATAAATTATCATTCCAACCTCTAGTACTCTTATTTCCTCTATCTAGAACTTTTCCCGTTTTTTCAAATTCTTCCAATTGTCTTTTCTCTTCATATTCTATAGATCTTTCTAAAGATCTAAATGAGTTTAAATTTTTAATTTCAACTATAGGGGTTTTAAATATTTTTCCTTCTTTATGAATTTCTAAATTTACATTTACATCAAATCTCATTTGTCCTTTTTCCATATCACAATCTGATGCACCTACAAATCTTACCAAATTATAAACCTTTTTTGCATATTCTTTTGCTTCTTTACTAGAATACATTTCAGGAGCAGATACTATCTCTAAAAGAGGTATACCTGCTTTATTTCCATCTAAAAGTGTATATCCTTCATGATGTAAAGATTTAGCTGTATCCTCTTCTAGGTGAGCTCTGAATATATTTATTCTTTTATTATTATCTAAATCAATAAAACCATCTGTATCAATAGGAAATTCAAATTGAGTAATCTGATAACCTTTAAATAAATCAGGATACATATAGTTTTTTCTGTCAAATCTAGACCTATTATTAATAGTAAAATTAAGTACTTTTCCAACTCTAATTGCTTTTATTAAAGCTTCTTTATTTAGTACAGGTAATGCTCCTGGTAGACCCAAACATACTGGACAAACATGAGTATTTGCCTTATCTTCAAAATATGATGCTTCACAAGAACAAAACATCTTGGTTTTTGTTTTTAATTGTACATGTATCTCTAATCCAACTATTGTTTTTATTTCCATAGTTTATTTTCTAAAAAATATGAAAAAGATAATAAATTACTTTCTTCAAATGGTCTTGATATTATTTGTAATCCAGAAAAAAGATTTCCAATTTTCTTATTAGGAATAGATATTGAAGGATATCCAACTAAATTTACAGGTACCGTGAATATATCAGAAAGATACATAGATAAAGGATCTTTAGTTTTCTCTCCTATATTAAAAGGTAGAGTAGGTGTTGTTGGTGAGAGTAAAAAATCTATTTTTCCAAATACATCTTTAAATTCTTGTTTTATTATATTTCTAACTCTAAGAGCTTTATTATAATATGCATCATAATAACCTTGAGATAGAGTATAAGCACCTATCATAATTCTTCTCTTTACTTCATCCTCAAATTCAGATCTTGCATCTTTGTAGAAATTTAATAAATCTTTAAACTCTCCTTTAGGATGATAACCAAATCTAATACCATCAAATCGAGCCATATTAGCACTAATTTCTGAAGGAACAAGTATATAATATACTGCAAGAGAATGTGATATATATTTCATGTCAATTTCAACTATATCTATATTAGATTTTTTTAATAAATCTATTGTTTCATCAAAAGCATTGAGAACATCTTCAGATATTCCTTCTTTTGGAAATTTTAATATCCCAACTTTTTTATTCTTCACATCTTTAAATTTTGTATAATCTTCTTTTTTCACTTTTATAGAAGTTGAATCCTTTATATCAAATCCAGCAATTGAATTTAAAACTATTGCTGTATCTAAAACATCCTCGGCAAGAATTCCAGGAACATCAAAAGATGACCCCATTGCTATAAGACCATATCTAGAACAAAGGCCATATGTAGGCTTTAAACCAACAATTCCACAAAATGAAGCAGGTTGTCTTACTGAACCTCCTGTATCTGTTCCTATTCCAAATGCACTAGCGCCTGCCATTACAGCTGCTGCAACTCCTCCAGAAGAACCTCCTGGTACTTTATTTTTATCCAGAGGATTCAGAGTAGGACCATATCCTGAATTTTCAGTAGAAGATCCAAATGCAAATGCATCCATATTTCCTTTTCCTATTAACGAAAAATTACCCAATTTTTTTACTACAGTAGCACTATATGGTGACTTATAATTTTTTAATATCTGAGATCCTGCTGTAGTAATAGTATTCTTTATATTAATATTATCTTTTATCACTCCAGGAATAAAAGATAAATTATCTTCATAATTATCAAAATCTAAATGAGAATAGGTATATTCTTCTTCTAATTTAATAAAACAATTAATATCAGCATTTATATCTTTAGCTTTTTTAAAATAATCTTCTAATATTTCTTTAGGAGATATCTTTTTACTTCTCAAATTTTCTTTTAATAATGAAACTTTCATAGAACTTTTTTTACTTTAAAATATCCATTTTCCATATCTATAGCATTCTCACATATAAAATCAAAATCATCTGGATCCAGTATATTATCTTCTCTAAAACTATTTTCTATATCATTTACTTCAAAAAAACTTTCTTGAGAAGATGTATCTATAGAATCTATAGAATCTAGATAATTTATTATATCCGAAATATTCTCTCTAAAAATTTCTATTTTATCCGAATCTAGGTCCAATCTTACCAGATTAGAAATCTTTACAATATCATCTTTACTAATATTTACTTTCATATACAGAAGATTATAACAGTTAAAAATCAATTTTAAAAATTTATATGATATAATTATTTTTATATGAAAGAAAAAGTAGAGGTAAAAGAATATAATAAGTATATGCTCCCATTATCCATAGTTATAGCAGGAATAATAATAGCAGGATCTATATATTTATCATCTAAGGCACAAAACAATACCTCAAATCCTCAAAAAACAAACAAAACAACTACTAGTACTCAAACAAACTCTACAACTTCAAATAATTCTATAAAAGCAACGGTCTCTTTAGGTACAAACCCAATTTTAGGAAATAAGAAAACTGCAAAAGTAGCAATTGTAGAATTTGGAGATTTTCAATGTCCATATTGTAAAAATTTTGATAACTCTACATTCCCTTTAATAAAGGATAATTACATAAATAACGGAAAAGTATTATTTGCTTTTAGAGATTACCCCCTAGAAACGCTACACCCTCTAGCCTTAGGTATGGCTGTAGAATCAAGATGTTTTGCTGAACAAGGAAAATATTGGCAATTTGTAAATAAAATGTATAGTACTTCACAAAATAATAATACTGCCTCCGTAGTATTAGGCTATGCAAAAAATATGCACCTTAATATAGCAACATACCAAAGTTGTGTATCAAAAGATACATTCTTATCACAAATAAAAGCAGATATCTCCACAGGAAATAATATTGGTATTCAAGGAACTCCAACATTCATAATAGGGAAGTTAAATAAAGGAAAAATTACAGGACAATTAATTTTAGGTGCATATCCTTTCTCTTATTTTCAAGGTATTATAAACCAATATCTAAATTAAATATTTTTCTAATATAGTATATCTTAAACCTCTTCCTGTCCCTATAGGAGAGACCATATTTTTCTTCTTCATATCACTCAAATCTCTAAATGCAGTCATAGATGAAACTTTATATATTTTCATATATTCCTGTCTAGAGATACTTTTATGTTCTAATAAAAAGAAAAATATCTCTTTCTGTCTAAAATTTAGAGAAGATATTATTTTATCTGAAAGAAATTTTCTTTTTTCTAAAGATGTATATTTATTTATATATGAATACATATCTTTTAAATATACATTTAGCAAAGAAGATATATTAGCTAACCATTCATTAATATCTATCTTATATGGATCTAAATTCTCTTTATTTTCATAAAATATCTTAAGTATAGGTATATATGAAAAATAATCAATATCAAAAAATAGTAATTTTAATATTATAAGTGAGGTTATATCATTTAATGCACAAAAAGGTTTTAACTTTAAAAAATTATATACTATAACTAGATTTTTTAAATTCTTAGGTGTTTTATCTTCCTTATAATAAATAAAAATATCTTTTAGATTACTATATATATCTCCATTATATAAAGTATCTTCAATAAGAAAATCATATTTTGAAATATATGGAAAATCTTTAGTTCTAAGTTTTCCACTCTCCCAACTTTCAAAACTTTTTTCTGTTAAAATTTTATTTATCCTGGAAATATTATTTAAAGTTAATATATTTTCTTTATCAGTATAAAATGATGGAATCATCTCTAATGTATTTCTATATGATGAGGTTATTTTATTCGTTATAGTATTTTCTATTTTATGAAAACCTAATGCATATTCTCTTAAACCTTTATTATCTATATCTAGATCAACAATTTTAGAGAAATAAAAAAAATCACTAATAAGAAATTCTTCTATTATCTTTTTATTAATACTTAAGGATTTTAAACTAGAATTTATCTCAGATAAATTAATTAAATTATCGAATAAATCTAAAGATAGATCAAAACTAAATTGCATATCTACTTTCTAACAACTCTTCTTAAAAATGCAGGAGTATCTAAATTCTCCTCATCATCTTCTTTAATGTCAAAACTTGAATCTTTTTTTGAAACAGTAAAATCATCATCTTCTTCTAATTCAATATCTTCTATATCCTCTTTTATATCTACACTTTCTACTGTATTTTTCACCTCTCTGTAATTATCTTCTCTTATTATAATATCTTGTTTATCTTTATCAAAACCTGTAGCTAAAACATTTATTCTTATAGATCCATCTTGAATACTATCATCAATAGCAGCACCAAATATTATATTAGCATTTTCATCAGCAGAAGAAGATATTATACTTGCAGCTTCATCTACTTCTAACATTGATAAATCATTTCCTGCTGTTATATTAAACAGTACACCAGTTGCACCATTTATAGAAAGCTCTAATAATGGACTCTCTACAGCTTGCTTTGCTGCATCCTTAGCTCTATCATCTCCAGTAGCTATACCCATACCCATTAAAGCTGTTCCTGCATCAACCATAATAGCTTTAATATCAGCAAAATCCACATTTATCATTCCTGATTTTGTAATCAACTCAGATATACTCTTAACTCCTTGACCTAGAATATCATCAACTGTTTGCATAGCTTCTACAAAAGTTACTTTTCTATCAATTATACTCAAAAGTCTTTGATTTGGAATTACTATTAATGTATCCACTTTACCTTTCAATTCTTCTATACCTTCAATTGCAGTCTGTGCTCTTTTATGACCTTCAAAAGAAAAAGGTTTTGTAACAACTCCAACAGTAAGTGCTCCTAGATTTTTTGCAATACCTGCTATAACAGGAGATGCTCCTGTACCTGTACCTCCACCCATTCCTGCTGTTATAAAAACCATATCAGCTCCAGATAAAGCCTCATGTATAAGATCTATACTCTCTTCTGCTGCTTGTTTTCCTACAGAAGAAACACCTCCAGAACCTAATCCTTTTGTCAACTCACTTCCTATTTGAATTTTTGTTTCTGCTATAGAATTTTGTAATGCTTGAGAATCAGTATTAACAGAGATAAAATCTACGCCAAGAATATTATATACAGATATCATTGTATTAATAGCGTTATTACCTCCGCCACCAACACCAACAACTTTTATTTTAGCTGTACTATCAAAAGATTGAGGTTTAACTAACATATAATATTTACTTAGAATTTAAATATGTAAACATTAAACCACAAAACAGTTATTTATTCAATATTAAGAAACGAAATTCTTTATCCACTCAATTAATCCATTGGGATTAATTGAAAAATTCTTCTTTGATTTATATTTTTCTTGTGATAAAGATTGAATTCCATAATTAACAATACCTTGTATAGTAGAATAAGTAGGTCCAGATATTTCATCATTTAAAGAAGAAAAATTTGTAGGATATCCAACTCTAGATGATGTAGAAAAATATTTTTGTGCCATTTTAGATATTGCATATAATTTAGAACTTCCTCCCGTTAAAACTACACTTGTGGATAATTTGATATCAAATCCTGCTTCAACAATTAATTTTTTTACATTATCAAAAATTTCGTATATACGAGCTTCAATAATCTCATCAATCATACTTTTACGTATTTCATCTAAATTAGACTCTGTTTCTATACCTATATCAGATAATCTCAGATATAAATCCTCCTTTGTAAAAATAGACTTATTCGCAGAAACCTTTTTACTTTTATTCTCACTTTCAGCTCTTTGTTGAGCTTTTTTTATTAATATAGGATAATAACATTTTAATTTTTCTGCATCCTCTACCGAAATCTTTAATCCAATAGCCAAATCATTTGTAATACTTAAACCTGCTAGAGCTATTGATCCTGAGAACGCAATTGCATCATCTAAATACATTACGATATCTGTTACTCCATAACCAATATCTAAAAGTATTACTCCTAATTCCCTCTCTGTTGAATTTAAAATTACTTCAGCATCAGCCCATCCAGAAAAAATAGAATCTACAACCTCCAATCCTACTTGAGCTACACATTTATGTAAATTATGCATAACCATACTACCAACAGATATTATATGAGTATCCATCTCCAGTCTTATACCTGCCATTCCTATAGGATTTTTAATTCCACCTTGAGAATCTACGACATATTCTCTTGATATAGTTTGAAGTATTTTTACAGATTGAGGAACTGATATTGCAACAGAACTCTCACATACTCTATTAATATCTTCTTGAGATATTTCATCATTTGATATAGCTACAACCCCTTTATTATTTGTACTTGAAATTTGTCTGCAACCTAGACTTATATAAGCACTTTTCACTTCTACCCCTGCCATTCTTTCTGCTGCAGAAAGACTTTCTGATATTGATTTTACAGCATCATTTATATTAACAATAACACCATTCTTAATACCATTACTTTTATAACTAGATACACCTAAAACAGAGGTATTTTCATCCTCAACATTCACAATCAAAGTAGTTATCTTTGATGAACCTATATCTATTCCTGTTACTATACCTTTAGACATATTTTATAATCATGATTATAAAAAAGTATATATTAATAAATGAATGTGTGCAATATATTAATTTTGGCAATATATTTTTTGAAACTCTACATTAATAGTATTACAGTTAGTATTATTTGATGTAAGTATACCAATTATTTGAGATATTTGTAGAGAAATAGGCTTATGAAAATTCAAAAGTACATCTTTTCCATCTGAAAGTGTCATAACTATATCATAATTATTTATAGTATATTTAGAAACTTCAAAAACAAATTGTGTAGATACATTTTTTAATAAAGATAATATATTTCCTAATTGAGCATCTTTTATCGGAGTAGAGGAGGATACAGTTATATATCCATTTTTCTGACTTTTTGTTTTTATATATGTACCATAAGAAGACACATCGTAATAAGAATTTTTGTATTTATATATAAAATTTATAGGAAGACTTTTTATATAAATATATAGAACAGAGGGATAGACTTTTTTAAAACTTACACTTGAAGCAAAACTATAGTATTTCCTAATAGTAGAATCAATATTATTACTACTTTCGAATAATAAATTTTGTCCTTTTATCTTTTGTTGAATACTTAAAATAACATTTCTATTTTGAATATTTTTTACATAAACATTTTTTATTCTAAAAAATAAAAAAATATAGACTAAAAATATAACTAATATTATAAAAATAAGTCCTAATATAAGTATAAATTTCTTTTTCATAAATAATATTGAATACCTTTTCTATATATTATATATTATATATAGTGAATGATATAAAAATAAATAACAAAGGACAAGCTCTGGTAGTAGTAATGTTACTTGGTATAGTACTGTTGATTTTAGTTATGTCTATCACTACTAGTGTTAGTAAAACTACTAATCAATCGAGTATTGATTATGGATCTCAAGTATCCTTCGCTAATGCTCAATCTGGAATTCAACAAGCTCAATCAGCAATAAACTCAGGTAATCCATCTGGTGGGAATTGTAGTCATTCAACTACAACAAATACCTGTTCATATAACACGAGTCAGGTACTTTTAAGTAATTCTAGTGCTACAAAACCTATAACAGCAAAAGTTCCAAAATCTGTAACTCTACCTATTAGCATTGATAATATTTCTTCTTATCTAAATTTAACTTTTAATATATCAGATAGTAGTAAAGTAAAAATATATTATGTAAATAACTCAAATGCCACTTTATATTCGTGCTATTTTAATGTAAATAGAGGTGAGAATTATACTCTATCTATACCAAAAGGTACTACAGTAATTTACCTAGAACTAAACTCATCTGAAATAGTAAGCTATTATGAAGGTACTGGAGGAATATCAATACCTTCATCTTCATGTAATTAATTTTTTCATTTCTAATAATAACTTTTATGAAGAGTGATATTATTGAATTTAGCACTACAAAATAAATACAAATATCTTTTTCATAAAATAATATTGAATACTTTTTCTATATATTATATATTAATATTGTGAATGGTATAAAAATAAATAATAGAGGACAAGCTCTGGTAATAGTAATGCTACTTGGTATAGTACTGTTAATTTTAGTCATGTCCATTACTACTAGTGTTAGCAAAACTACTAATCAGACAAATATAGGTTATGGCTCTCAAGTATCTTTCGCTAATGCTCAATCTGGAATTCAACAAGCTCAATCAGCAATAAACTCGGGTAATGTTTCTCCTGGAAACACAAATTGCAATAATTCAACTTCATGTAAATATACAATAACTTCTCAATCTTTAAGCAACTCTAATTCTACAAAACCTATAACAGCAAGAGTTCCAAAATCTGTAACTCTACCTATTAGTATAAATAATGTATCTTACTCTAATGAAGAATGGAGTGATGTTTCGTCTTCTGTTGTTTCTAATGGATATGTATATGTAATGGGTGGAGTAGGTGAGACATCTGTAGGAAGTAGTGTTTCCTTTGCAACTACAAATGTTTCTTATGCACCAATTAATGTTAATGGTACACTTGGAAATTGGAATCCAACAACACCTTTGCCTCAACCTAGATCTTATGCATCTGCTGTAACATATAATGGATATATATATGAAATCGCAGGATTTGATGCGAATAGAAATCAAACAAATACTATATATTATGCTCAAATAAATCCTAATGGAGGTTTAGGAGCATGGAATTTAACAAGTTCTTTGCCTTATAACATCTCTTGCGCAACTTCAGTTGAATACAATGGATATATCTATGAAATGGGAGGATGTTGGTCTAGTGCAGTATACTACGCTCAAATAAATTCTAATGGTGGACTTGGAACATGGACATATACTTCCTCGTTCTCTTGGTATACAGGAGGAGGTATTATGCTTGCAACTTCAGTTGAATATAATGGATATATCTATGAGATTGGAGGTCAGTACGAGGAACTAGGCGCAAGCGTATCACCAAATGTATATTATGCTCAAATAAATTCTAATGGTACACTCGGTGCGTGGGCACAAGCTTCATCATTACCTCAACCCTCATATAATAATACTTCTGTTGCATATAAAGGATTTATATATGAAATAGGTGGAGTAAATGGAGTAGTGGGACAAGGAGGAACTTTTATGGATAATGTATATTATGCTCAAATAAATTCTAACGGATCTTTAGGGACATGGCTGACAACAACATCTTTACCTACTGTTCCTTCAAACACAACTAGAGCATATGCAACATCTGTAGAATATGCAGGATACGTATATGAGATAGGAGGTGCTAACGGACCAGCAGAAATATATTCTGGACAACTAAATCCAAGTGGAGGTATAAATAATTGGAATACACTACCTAATCCCTGCTATCATGTTTGTACTATAAATAATGTTCCAACAAATTTAACTTTTAATATATCTAATAGTATACAAGTAAAGATATATTATGTGAATAACTCAAACCCTTCAAATGCCACTTTATATTCGTGCTATTTTAACGCCAATGCCAATACAAATTATACTATATCTATACCAGGGGGTGCTACAGTTGTATATATGGAACTAAATTCAGCAGGAACAGTAAATTACTATGAAGGAACTGGAGGAATTTCAATACCTTCATCTTCATGCGGTTAATTTCTTTTTTTCATTTCTAATAATAACTTTTATAAAGAGTGCTGTTATTGAAGTTAGTACTGCAAGGTAAATAACTTCTATTACTATAGAGTTGAATTGATTTAAGAAAGCTATCAAAACAGGATAATATTGACCTAAGAGAATTCCTAAAATAATATAGAAAATCGTCCATGCAATTGTAGCAAATAGAGTAATTGATATAAATTTTGAATAGTTAAATCTAAACAAACCTCCTATTACATTAGCAATGATTCTTAAACCAAATATCCAACGACCTACTAGTATTGCAAAAAATCCATGTGATAAAAACCAAGATTGCACTTCAATAATCCTTGATTTTGGAATAAAAATATACTTACCATACTTTTCTATAAAATCTAAACCTTTTGAATATAGAATAAAATAAAGTATGCTAGATCCAAGAAAAGTTGCAATCAATACTATTAATATTATATATATAGGATTAACAAAACCTAAAGATATTCTATAACCTGCTAAGAATACAAAAAATTCTCCAGGAATAGGCATTGGAACTCCCATCTCTTCTAATAAAATAAATAGAAATAGAAATATATATATATTAGGAAATATTACTTTATTGATTGTCAGAGTAATGTGATGTATCGATAATATAGAAAAAAAATTAAAAAAAATATGAAGAAACATTAACTTCTATTTATAAATCCTAATATATCCAGTATGGCAATAAAGATATTAACAAAATCTAAATATAGTGCTAGTGCAGCAACATACTCATTTGTCATATCCGGATTCTCTAAAATATTAGAAATATCATAGAGCACAAATCCTGAAAATACTAATACAACAGCAACTGATATATAAAAATTGAATATAGGACTATGCATAAAGATATTAACAATTCCTGCAATGATAATACCTACTAATCCTATCATTAAAAATACCCAAATCTTAGAATTTACTAAATTAATATTAAAAAAATATACTATAGAAGTTAAGAGTATAAAAATAAAAACAGTTATAGCTAAAGCTTCAAAAACTAAATTTCCTAAATTATAACTAAAAAATTGATATATTAAAGGTCCTATTGTAAGACCTGATATAAGAGTAAATAGATAGAGTAGAGTAGGTGCTAGAGCTGGTCTATTCTTTAAGAAACCTATTGCAAATAGTAGCACAAATTCAATTATTATAAGTGGAAAATAATATACAGGAGGTACGTATCTAGATAAATATACTCCAAACACTGCTACAACTAGAGATGATATAAATATGGTTAAAACTCTTATTAAAAAATTATTCTGCATACTTAGTATTTTATCACAACTTAGAAAAAAAATAAAAATCTGTTAAAATCAACAAATAAGCCGATATAGCTTAAGAGGTAAAGCACCACTTTCGTAAAGTGGAGTTAGCAGTTCGATTCTGCTTGTCGGCTAATATAAGCGAGAGTAGTTCAGTGGTAGAATGCTTCCTTCCCAAGGAAGAGGTCGCGGGTTCAAATCCCGTCTCTCGCTATTATTATAAGATTTATCCTTCAGTTGGATTAATAGCAGATATTTGATAACTATTACCAACCTTTAACCAAAAAATATTCAGATAGATCTTAGCCCCACTAATATTCATAAATATTGTATAGTAATTAGAATATACCTTCACAAAAGAAATATTTTTACTCATATATGGAATACCTAAAACATTTTTTATATCCAAATTATAATTAGAGGAGTTATATTCTGAATATAAACTATTTTGAAAATCTTTCGATAAATAAGATGTTATATCTTTATTCTCTGAAAAATTTTTAAAAAATGTTTTTACAAAAACCTCAGAAGGTATAACTCTTTTATTAACAGTAGTATACGAAACCTTAACTAATTTTGATTTCTTAAATAAATTATGAGCATTTATATATTTAAAAGAAAAACCTAATACTATATTAAGTAAGACAACTCCAATAAATACAAATACTACTAATTCAATAAAAAAAGATATACTTTCTGAATTTTCTAATATTTTACTTCTCATTAAAATATTATAACAGAATAAATTTTAAAAAAATAAATTCATCCAAGATAATACTATTCTTACTGACATAGTCTCTAAGATAAGTACATCCTTAGTCTATTGTATCTTTTACTTTCTGAGGAGTAGCAGGATTTATCAACTGAATAAATTTTACAATAGCATATGCGATTATTAAATACACAATCATACCTATAAGTATTGACCATTCAAATATAGAACTATTACTTATAGTGTTATTAAATATATTAGAGAAAGGTTGTGCAAAAATATTACTTATTGAGTATATAAAACTTACAAAACTATTTTGAGAATTTGCACCAAAAAGGAGTAATATAAATCTAAAAGCAAGTAATACTTCAATAATTCCTAAAAAATACCAAACTATTTGATGTGCCCTAAAAATAACTTTCTTTGTTTTATATTCATTAGTGTTTGTATTATCTTTATTTTCTTCCATTTAATTAAATTGTTATAAAATATTATATCCAGTATACTCTTTTTATAGGACATTGCAATAGCGAATATAACTCTCTTAGTATATGGATATTTATCGTAATAATAACGTTTTAAGAGATTTAACAAATATATTTTTATGTTAAAAAAATACTAGTTTAGAATGGCGGTTGTGAACGGATTCGAACCGTCGATCTTCTCCGTGACAGGGAGACATGTTGGACCACTACACCACACAACCTTAATATAAAAGAATATAGAATTATTACACAAAAGAGTGTCTTAAATCAATTATTTAATCCAATATAAAGAAAAACCTTTATTATATATAGTTTTTCTATAACTACTGTCTAAAAAATAATAGTTATTATTATACTTAAAAATATAATAATGAGCTATATTATGAGGAGGTAACATATCTAAAGATATTTTATTTATATGAGAGGATATTAATGAATAAATACTCTGAATACTAGTACACTCAGTAGTACTTGAAGATATTAAAGGTGAACAATAAGGAGAAGTACCTTTGACAGAATTAATATTTACATTAACAAATTTTGAAACACTCTGCACCTTTATTTTACTATATCCAGGTGTATTGAAAAAAGCTGTTTTAAATGTCTCTAAATTAGCTTTTATTTGCTCATCTAAAGATATAGAGTAGGTATTATTAACAGAAGTCATAGGTACTGTAACATTATATACCTTAACAGGGCGTACAGGAGCTTTTCCTAGAAAAAAATAAAAAAAGAAAAATACAACTATAAAGAAATAAAATATTATTATCAAAAAAAATATAGAATTATTTTTTTTCATTATTTTTTCTTACTACTTACTGTTTTTCCTTGAAGATTAGTATAACTAGAAGGAGTATTAACAGTAAAATTAGTATTAAAACTAGTCATATTAGCTTCAAAATAAACCTTAGCTGGAGCACCAGATACACTAGCATTAAAACTAATAGATTCTTGGTATACCTTATTATCAGCTACACCAACCCATTCATCTAATCTTATACTCTTTGATGTAACTGTTGAATTTCCGAATACAGATTTCATTAATGTTAATAAATTTAACTTCGAGAAATCAGATTTTGGAAATATAACTACATAATGAGTAACTACTGTACCATTTACTACAGAATTCCCTAAAGAATATGCATCTAAATTAGAATAATTAATATTAGGTTGATTATCTAATTTAGAAAGAAAACTAAATTCTAGATTTGGTAAAAGTATCCATTTATTAGTCTTAATTCCAGAATTTAGTGCTGAAGGAAATTTAGAAAAATTAATAAAAAATTTATTACTGTTCTGTATAAATTTACCATCTATAACTAAAGATGAAGTAGAGGATGAACTTGCAGAAGAAAATTTTTCAAAAATTGTAGATGATGATAATACATTTTTTGGATTCTTAAAATTTATATTTCCTGAGAATTGTTGAGTAATACTTCCACCACTTGCACCACTTGATTGAAGAGCAAAATCAACATTATAATTATAAGAATTTATTCCTTGATCTGCAGCAAAAGTTTTAGGTAAAATATTTTGAGGAGATCTATCTAAACTTTTTAGTACAGGAATTCTATCAATTAAATTAGAAAATCCAGGAATATTTGCTCCAAATGTATAAGTAGAAAAAAGACCTGCTATAAACAATATGAATATTATTAGAACTACAAAAGATGCTATAACGCTAGATCTCTTAGATTCATCTGCAAAAGCAGATTTTGAATATAAATCTTTAAATACTGAAGATTTAGACTCTTCTTCTGATAACACTTCTGTTGTAGAAGTAGACACTACCTTACTTTTTTGGGGAACAGATTTTTCTGTTAATTTTTTCTCTTTTTTTATTTTAGCCATAAAATTTATATAATATATAGGATTATGGTATATAAATTTCAATTTAATGTCAAATAAATATAATAGATTATGTTAAAATAATAAGAATGGATAAAAATAAATTTGAACTAATATCAGATTTTAAACCAGAAGGAGATCAGCCAAAAGCAATAGAATATCTCCTTAATGGTATTAGAAGTGGAGCAAAGAACCAAACATTAATGGGAGTTACAGGTTCGGGAAAGACATTTGTAATGTCTAATATAATACAAAACATAAATAAACCCACTCTAGTTATTGCACACAATAAAACTTTAGCAGCTCAATTAGCTTCTGAGTTTAGAAATTTCTTTCCTAATAATTTAGTTGCATATTTTGTATCATACTATGATTACTACCAACCTGAGGCATATATACCTACAAGAGATTTGTATATAGAGAAGGAAACACAAATCAACGAAGAAATAGAACAATATAGAAATAAAGCAACTCAATACCTTCTAACAAGAAATGATGTGATAATTGTTGCGTCTGTTTCATGTATATATGGATTAGGAGATCCTAGTGAATATGAAGAATTAGCTATAAAAATTTCTCTTAATACTAATATAAAAAGGAATACTCTTATAGATTCACTATTACAAATACAATATGAGAGAAATGATTTTGAATATAAAAGAGGTACATTCAGCGTTAAAGGAGATATAATAGAAATATTTCCTCAATACGAAGATGATGTTATTAGAATAGAGTTTTTTGGAGATATAATAGAGAAAATAAGAATAATAAATCCTTTTACAAGAAATAGGGGAGAAGAGAGATCAGATGTATATATATTCCCAGCAAAACACTATATTGTAAAACAAGAAAAATTGAATATTGCAATTAATGCTATAGAAGAAGAACTCAAAGAAAGATTAGACTACTTCAGAAAAATGGATATGTTAGTTGAAGCAAAAAGATTAGAACAGAAAGTTAGATTTGATATAGAAATGATACAAGAAGTAGGATATTGTCAGGGAATAGAAAATTATTCAAGACATATTGAAGGGAGAGCAAAAGGCTCAGCTCCTTTTACTCTAATGGATTTTTTTCCAAAAGACTATCTTTTAATAATAGATGAAAGTCATATCACTCTCCCTCAAATAAGAGGAATGCATAGAGGAGATTTTCAAAGAAAGAAAACTTTAGTGGATTATGGTTTTAGATTACCTTCTGCAATTGATAATAGACCTCTCAATTTCGAAGAATTTAGAAAAAAAATAAATACTGTAATGTATGTTTCTGCAACTCCAAATGAATATGAAATAGAAATATCAAAAGAAAGTACAAAAGGTTTAGATAATTATCCTGAGAATGGAATTGTAGAACAAATAATAAGGCCTACAAAATTATTAGATCCAGAAATAGAGGTAAGAAAAACAGAAGGACAAATAGAAGATATAAAAAAAGAAGTTCTAAAAAGAGTAAAAAAGAATGAGAGAACTATAATAATTACTTTAACAAAAAAAATGTCTGAAGAATTAAATAAATATATGATCGAGCAAGGATTTAATTCTCAATATATCCATAGTGATATAAAAACAATAGAAAGAACAGAAATCTTAAGAGATTTAAGGCTTGGTAATTATGATGTGATAATAGGAATAAACCTTTTAAGAGAAGGTTTAGATCTCCCAGAAGTTTCATTAATATTAATAGTAGATGCTGACAAAGAAGGGTTTTTGCGTTCTAAACAAGCTTTTATACAAATAATTGGAAGAGCTGCTAGACATCAGAATGGTAGAGTTATAATGTATGCAGAAAAAATAACGGAATCTATGAAAAATGCAATTGAAGAGACTAATAGAAGAAGACAAATACAATTAAACTATAATATAAAACATAACGTCTCTCCTATAGGAATAAAGAAAAGTATAGATACACAAATAGAAAGAATTAAAAAAGACAATGAAAATTTGAATATAAATGAAATATCTGATACAAAAGAACTTATAAAAAATTTAACAAAACAAATGAATGAGTATGCTAAAAAAATGCAATTTGAAAAGGCAGCCAAACTCAGAGACCAAATAAAAGAATTAAAACTAATTTCTTAATAAAATATTAACAATTTGAAATTAATATACAAATATATATGATTATAAATTTTGAAGAACAAAAAAAGTTACCCAAAAAACATAAAAAACTAAAAACTGTCCTCATAACATTTGTTATATTAATAGCATTATTTATATTCTTAATAATAAAAACAGGTTATCTATCTGTAGCATATGATATTTTTAAAATTACTGGAAATAAAATAAAAAGAACTAAGACTGAGACAACTATTCATTATAAATATGATAATTCTAATAAATTTACAAATATACTATTACTAGGATCTGATACTGACCCTAAATTTGCAGGTCAACCTGTACTAACACAGACTATAATGATAATTAGTATAAATCCTTATCAAAAGAAGATTTATATGATCTCTATACCTAGAGATTTTTGGGTCAAAATTCCAGGAGTAGGATATGGGAAATTTGATCAAGCATCTTTAACTGGAGGATTTGGTTTAACAAGACAGCTAGTTGAAAGTTATTTTGGAATAAAAATTGATTATTATGCATGGGTAGGTCTGAGTGGTTTTGTAAAATTAATTAATACATTTGGTGGTGTAAATGTAGTACCAACTCATCCAGTATTGGATTGGAGTTATCCTAATGATATCACTGGAAATCCTAAATTATTATATAATGCCATTAATTTATATATCTCAGGAGCACCTCAATATATGACAGGATCAAAAGCATTAGAGTATGTACGATCTAGACATGGAGATTTACAAGGAGATTTTGGGAGATCTAAAAGACAACAACAAGTTTTAAGAATCATTAAAAATAAATTAGATAATGTATCTACATTATCAGAAATACCATCTTTATTTAATAATCTAAGTAAAATTGTAAAAACAGATATGAGCATACCTGAAGTTTTATCCTTTGCTCAAACTGCAATTGCAATGAAAAATACACCTATAACGTCAATAGTGCTCTCACCTCCTCATTATTCATCTATACCAAACTATCTAATTGATGGACAAGATGTAGTTTTACCTAATTGGACTAAAATACATGCTTTATTTCAGAAATTATATGGAAACTAATGGACTTTAATATACAAAATAAAACAAAAGAAGTAAAAAAGAAAAGATATTCATGGGGATTATTAGTAGCACTAATATTAGTAATATTACTAGGGATCTTCATTAAGTATGAAAATATTATTCTAAATATCCTTAATCCTAAAAATATTGGACAGAGTATTTCTAAAAATGTTAATACTGAAAATATATACCCTATAAAAGGTAGTTTGTATTTCGTAAAAAATAATAATCTTTGGTATATAAAAGGAATAAAAGCACATAAAGTTACAAATACAAATAATGTATCTGATATTGCTATTTCAAAGAATGGGGTAAAGGTCAGTTATGTCACTTTTCATACTAATTACTCCAATTTACATGAAATGAATATCAACGGAACCAATAACAGAAGAATTACTCAATGGAGTAATCCTAATATTGCAAACAATGCATGGTCAGCAACTCCTACTTTCTCTCCTGATGGACAATATATAGCATATCTTAGTAACATAGAAGATCTATTAACAGGAGTACCTATTGCAAGTTTAGGTGTATGGATGATTCCTTCTAATGCAGTATTTCCAACATATGGCTCTCAGTTATACAATGAAACTCTTCTTATAAAAGCTAATCCCTATACAGGAGGAGATGCAGGTTTAAATTGGCCTAATAATAACTTTTTGCTTTATACTTCATATATTTATTATACAAATACGCCACAACCTAATTCCCAAATAATGTTATATGATTTCAATACACAACAATCTTATCCAGTAACACCTGTTTCTTCAGATGCTATGCAACCACGCCTATCTCCTAATGAAAATTATTTAGCATTTACAAAAAGAGTAGGGAATAACAGTAACTATTTATATCTTATGAAATTCAATTTAAATAATATCTTAACTCATACTGAAAATTCTAATTTTAATACATATAATAATAAAATTTTGGTACAAAATGGTATTACCAGTGAACCTGTATGGAGTCCTTCTGGAAATTCAATAGCTTTCAGTTATTTTAATAATAATTCATTTGATATTTTCTTGAAAAATATAATAATAAAGAAAAATAAACTTAGCACAGGAAAACTAATTCAAATAACTTCAAATAGTAGTATAGATAGTACTTCTAAAATGTACTGGCTATCCAATTAGTTACATACTATGGTAAAATAAAAGACCAATGTTTAATAACTCTAAAATTATAATAAAAGGAGCGAAGGAGAATAATTTAAAAAATATCGATATCGAAATTCCTAAAAATAAACTTGTTGTAATAACAGGTGTCTCTGGGTCTGGAAAATCATCATTAGCTTTTGACACTATATATGCTGAAGGACAAAGGAGATATGTAGAATCTTTATCCTCTTATGCCAGACAATTCTTGGGTGTTATGAAAAAACCTGATGTAGAACATATTGACGGACTTTCTCCTGCAATATCTATAGATCAAAAAACTGCAAGCAGAAATCCTCGTTCAACAGTAGGTACAACGACAGAGATATATGACTATTTAAGGTTACTTTATGCAAAAATAGGAGTTCCTTACTGCCCTGTATGTAATACAAAAATAGAAAGTCAAACTATAGAACAGATAAATAATGAGGTTATAAAAATCAAAAATAAAAAAATTATGATTTTATCTCCTATAATACGAAATAAGAAAGGTGAATTTTTAGATATATTAGAAAATTTCTTTTCTAAAGGATATACAAGAGTAAGAATAGATAATGTTTTTTATTCATTAGATGATGAAATAAAGATCTCTAAATACAAAATTCATAATATAGATATAGTAATAGATAGATTAATAATTAATGATTTAAAAGAGGAAGAGAGTAGAGTATATGAATCTATTGAAAAAGCTATTTCTCTTTCTGAAGGAGAAGTTGTAATACACCTACTAGATGAAAAAAAAGATATGCTCTTTTCAGAGAATTTATCTTGTCCAAATTGTCATACATCTATACCTGAAATTCAACCTAATACTTTCTCTTTTAACTCTCCTTATGGTGCATGTAGTAATTGCACAGGATTAGGAATCTTACAAACAATACCAAAAGAATCAATATATAATAAAAATCTGACATTTATGGAAGGTGCGGTATACCCATTATCAAATGAAATAACCCATTATAAATCTTCTTGGATCATAAAAATAATAGAAGAAGTATCCAGAAAAAATAATATACCTCTTAATATTCCTTTTTCAAAATATACAGAAAAACAATTGGATATATTAATGAATGGAGTAAAGGGTGAATCCTTTGAAATAATGTATAAACCTCGTATGAGAAGTATTAAAAAATATACAGTTTCATTCGCAGGAATAATACCTTATCTTTTAGAAAAATATGAAAATGGAACTGAAAATACGAGAAAAGAAATAGCAAAATATATGGAAGAAGTTATATGTCCTGTATGTGAAGGCACAAAACTAAACAAAATAGCTCGTTCAGTAAAAATAGACAATAAAAGTATAAATGAAGTTAGTTCAATACATATCAATGAGTTTATAGATTGGATAGAAAAAATAAAAAAAGATATAAGTACAAATGATACCTTGATTTCAAAACAAATTTTTCAAGAAATTGAGAGTAGAGTAAAATTTTTAGATGCAGTAGGAGTTTGGTATCTAACGCTAGATAGAGCATCTAAAACTCTCGCAGGGGGTGAGGCTCAAAGAATAAGACTTGCTTCTCAAATAGGATCTAAACTTTCAGGTATACTTTATGTATTAGATGAGCCATCTATTGGTCTACATCAAAGAGACAATGTTAAATTAATAGAAACTCTAAAAAACTTAAGAGATTTAGGTAATACAGTAATAGTAGTTGAACATGATGAAGAAACAATGGAAAATGCAGATCAAATAATTGATATCGGAAAAGGTGCAGGAGAGTATGGAGGTGAGGTGATTGCTCAAGGAAGTTTTGAAGATATAAAAAATAATAAAGAATCTATAACAGGGAGATATTTATCAAAAAAAGAAGTAATCAGTGTACCTAAAAAGATTAGATCTTCACACAAAGAAATTCAAATTATAGGAGCAAAGGAACATAATTTAAAAAATATTAATGTTAAAATACCCCTAGAAGAACTCGTTGTAATAACAGGAGTATCAGGTTCTGGAAAAAGTACTTTAATAAATGATATTTTATATCCTTTTTTATCTAATTATTTATATAAAACTAAAAAACATATAGGAGAATATAAATCAATTGAAGGAGTAGAGAATATTAATAAAGTTATAGATATAGATCAATCTCCTATAGGAAAAACACCTAGATCAAATCCCGCAACATATACAGGTGCATTTACGTACATTAGAGACCTTTTTGCAAATAGTAGAGAAGCTAAAATGAAAGGTTATAAATCTGGTAGATTTAGTTTTAATGTTAAAGGTGGACGATGTGAAAATTGTAAAGGAGATGGAATTATTAAAATTGAAATGCAATTTCTACCAGATGTCTATGTTGTATGTGATGAATGTAAAGGAAAAAGATATAATAAAGAAGCATTAGAAATAAAATATAAAGATAAGAATATCTCTGAAATTCTTGACATGAATATTGAAGAAGCACTTAAATTTTTTGAAAATATATCATTAATAACAACAAAGTTAAAAACATTAAAAGATGTAGGATTAGGATATATAAAATTAGGCCAAAGTGCTACTACTCTTTCAGGAGGAGAATCTCAGAGAATTAAACTTGCATCAGAACTCTCTAGAAGATCTACGGGAAAAACACTTTATATATTAGATGAGCCTACAACAGGATTACACTTTGATGATATAAAAAAACTAATGAAAGTATTAAACGATTTAATAGATCAGAAAAATTCTGTAATAATAATAGAACACAATATGGATGTTATAAAAATGGCAGATTGGATAATAGATTTAGGAAAAGAAGGGGGATATATGGGAGGAGAAGTTATTTTTGAAGGAACAAGAGATGATATTATAAAGTGCAAAAATAGCTACACTGGTAAATATCTTAAAAAACATTTAGGATAATTTTTTATAAATAATATCCAAAAGTTCTTCAGGACTTTCAACATCCACATAACTGAAATCTGTAGACTCAAATGAAAATTTATCTCCCCATAAAACTCTTATAAATTTAATTTCTAATAATTTACATACCAACAGATCATCTAAAGAATCTCCTACATAAACAATATTTTCTTTATTAAGATTTAATTCTTTTAATGATTTCCACACACCTTCTGGATCAGGTTTTTTTCTTTCAACATCATCTACTGTAACAATAGAATCAAAAAAATCATAGGCATCTGGTAATATATTTTTCAATCTATATTTATATGAATTTGTTATAAGAGATAATTTAAAATCTTGTTTTAATCTTTCTAAAACTTCTCTAATTCCAGGAAATATACTGATACCTTTTTTATAATTTTTTATATAATAATCAGAGAATACATCTAAAGCTTCTTTTATTTTTTTCTCATCATCTAATAATTTAGAAAATATAGAATACTCAGTTGGACCAAAAAGATTTATATCTAAATTATTTTTTATACCCAATTTATTAAATGTATACTCAAAACATTCAATTATAAAAGGAGCATCATTAGCTATTGTATTATCAAAATCAAAAAATATTGCTTTAGTAATCATATTTTATTTACGATAAAATTTTTTCAATAATTCCAATTCTTCCATCTCAAAAGTAGTAGGTCTTCCATGTGGACAGAAAAATGGATTTTTTGTCTTTCTCAAATCTATGATTATTTTTTGCATTTTTATATTATCAAGATAATCTCCAAATCTAATACTTGAATGACATGCTATAGTAGCAGATATTTTATCTAAAAGTATATTCTCACTCTTACCATCAGCATATTCTAAATCTGCTAATATATCTTTTATTAATTTTTCTATATCATAATTTATTAACACTAATGGGATAGATGATATCTTAATACTACTATCTCCAAATATTTCAATCTCTATACCATATCCTTTTAATATCTCTATAAATGACGATATTAATACAAAATCTTTTTTATTTAAATCAATATCATAAGGAATAATAAAATTTTGAGATTCAATCTTATTTAATTTTATATCATTCATAATTTGTTCATACATTACTCTTTCTGAAGCTGCATGTTGATCTATAATCTGAAGTTTATTTTCGAAAACAGTTATTATATATTTAGAAAATATTTGAAAAACTGGAATATTCTCATTTATTGTTTCTATATTGTCTAATGAAAAAATAGATTTATTCTCATAATTACTTACCCTCTGAGTAGAATAGGAATTATTGGGAGTAGAAAATGAATAATTTTTTAAAGTAGAATTTATCTGAAGTATATTATTCTCTGAAGGTTTAAATTGAGAATATTTTTCATTTGTAACTATTTTGTTTACAGATGATCTAATTAGACTGAAAATTTCATTTGTATTTTTAAATCTAACTTCTATTTTTCTAGGATGAGCATTTACATCAACTTTGAAAGAAGGCATATTTATAAATAATGTATAAATTGGAAATCTATCTTGTGGTATAAAATTAGAATATCCCTCATTTATAGCTTTTGATATAATATTTGAGTTAACAGCTCTATTATTAACAAATATATATTGCAGATCTCTAGAAGATCTAGTATATAAGGGTTTAGCTAAAAAACCTTTAAGAGAAATATCATTTAAAGTAACATCTACATCAAAAAAATTTCTATCCCCCTTAGGTAATATTGATATAAATCTATTATACAAATCTGTAGACATATAATTATATATTCTTTTAGAATTTTTATAGAACTCAAAATGTATACTAGGATATGAAAGAGAAATTGATTTAAAAATCTCTTCAATATATCTATATTCAGTATCTAAACTTTTTAAAAATTTTAATCTTGCAGGTGTATTGAAAAATATATCACTTACATTGATACTTGTACCTTTCAAAGAAGCACTTTCTTCTATACTTTTTATCTCACCTCCTTCAATATCAACTTTATATCCATAATCTAATCCTTCTGTCTTAGATACTATAGAAAGCCTAGATACTGATGCAATAGAAGGGAGAGCTTCACCTCTAAAACCAAATGTAGATATATTATCTAAATCTTTCTCACTAAATATTTTTGAAGTTGCAAATCTTTTAACAGATAAAAGAATTTCTTCTTTATTCATACCCAATCCATCATCATCCACCCTTATATTTAATCTATCTATATATACTTTAATATTTTTTGCATGCGCATCTATAGAGTTTTCTAATAATTCTTTTAATACAGATGCAGGTCTTTCTACAACTTCACCTGCAGCAATTTTATCTGCTAAATTTTGAGGTAATATCTTAATCATATTTTTCTTTTAGATCCATTAATATCTTAAATGCTTCAATAGCTGTTATATTGTCAATATCTATATTTTTTAAATCTTCTGCTAGAGTATTTTCTTCTTTTTCAAATAAATCTTGTTGAATAACAACAGTCTTATTTTTTCCTAATTCAAAATCTTCTAATACCTCATAAGCTCTTTTTATTGTAGATTCAGGTAAATCTGCTAATTTAGCAACATGAATTCCATAACTTTTATCTGTACCTCCAATTTGTAATTTTCTTAAAAATATTATATCTCTATTATTCTCTTTAACCATAACACTTACATTAAATACACCAGAAAGAATATCTTCTAAAACTATTAACTCATTATAATGTGTAGCTATCATAGTCTTAGCTTTTATATCATTATGTATATATTCTATTATAGCCCAAGCTATAGATACTCCATCAAAAGTAGATGTTCCTCTTCCAACTTCATCTAAAATTATAAAACTTCTTTTAGTAGCATTATTAAGTATATTTGAAACCTCTTTCATCTCAACCATAAATGTACTCTCACCCAAAGAAAGATTATCTGAAGCACCAACTCTTGTAAAAACTCTATCCACTATAGATATATGAGCTTCCTTAGCTGGAACAAAAGAACCTATTTGTGCAAGAATAATAATTAGTGCTGTTTGTCTTAAAATACTACTCTTACCAGACATGTTTGGTCCTGAAATAACCATAATATACTTTTCTTTTGTAAGTTCTATATCATTAGGTATATATACTTGAGGTCTTATAACACTCTCTATTACTAGATGTCTTGCATCTTTAATTGATATATCAAAATCATTCTCAGAAATATCAGGCCTAGATAAACCCAAATTAATACTAGATTCTGCAAAAGATAATAAGACATCAAAATATGCTATATTTTCAGATAAAATTTGTATATATGTAATATAATTTTTAATATTTTCTCTAATTTCTGAAAATATTTGATTTTCTAAAATGATACTTCTTGTCTGAGAATTTATTATTAAATCTTCATATTCCTTGAGTTCAGAAGATATATACCTTTCTGCATTTGCTAATGTTTGTTTACGAATATAATCCTGAGGAACCTTATCTTTATTAGAATTTGATATTTCTATATAATACCCAAAAACTTTATTATAATGAACTTTCAAAGAAGAAATACCTAATCTTTTTTGCTCCTTTCCTTGAAAATTTAATATCCAATCTTTTCCTTCTTTAGATATTCTTTTTAATTTATCTAATTCTTCATTTATACCTTTTTTAATAAAACCTCCATCTTTTAGTAACAATGGGGGATCATCTTCTATATTAATATCAATAATGTCATATAACTCTCTTAGTTTTTCTAAATTAAATATATTTAAATATATTTCTTTTAACAAATCGGATTTAAAAATCTTAAGATACTCATTTAATTGAAATACTTTTTCTAAAGAAATTTTTAAAGCTATAAGATCCCTAGGATTGATAGATATAGTTCCTATTCTTGCGCATATTCTTTCAATATCATAGATACTTTCTAATAATATTGATATATCTTTAATATTACTCTTTTGTAACTCGGATACTGCATCCAGCCTCTTATTAATAATACTCTCATTTAATAAAGGGTGAGAAATAAAAAATCTTAATTTACGTCCTCCCATTGATGTTTTTGTAAAATCAATTACAGAGAGTAGAGAACCCTTATAAGAAGAATTATTTATAGTACCAAATATTTCTAAACTTCTGAGGGTATTTTCATCTAATACCATATATTCTTTTATATCAAACCTCTTTATCTTTTTTATATGGTTTATTTCTGATAACTGAGTTTTCTTTAAATAATCTATTATCGCCCCTGCAGGTTCTAGTGAAATATCATTTTCATCTATTTCATCTACATAATTTATGGCATATTTACGATTAAATGAAGTAGATATGCTCAATACAAAATCTTTTTTAAAGTTTAGCTCAAAATCTTCTGGGATTATTATTTCACTAGGATTAATATTATATAGAAATGATACTAATGAATCATAAGAAAGTATCCCTGTTATATAAAAATCTCCAGTAGAAAAATCTATGAAAGATAAACAGTACTGATTATTTGGCAAGTTTTTTATTGCAACAATAAAATTGTTTTCTTTAGATACAGAAGAAGAATCTGAAATATAAGTTCCAGGAGTAACAATTTTAATAATACCTCTTTTTACAACACCTTTTACAGTTTTTGGGTCCTCTAACTGCTCACATATTGCAACTTTGAAATCATTCTCTATTAATTTTGATAAATAATTTTCAAGAGCATGATAAGGAAACCCTGCCATAGGAGTTTTTCTTGAAGTCTTATCTCTACTGGTAAGCGTAATATTTAATACTCTCGATATAGTCTTTGCATCTTCATCAAAAGTCTCATAGAAATCTCCCATTCTATATAATAAAATTACATCTGGATTTTCAGATTTCAATTTTCTATATTGAGACATTGCTGGTGTATCTTGCATAATAAAGATTGTATCATAGTATAATACATTACAAAATGATATAATTCCTCTTATCAATATATTTCTCAAAAATGAAAAATAATATACAAAAAAGATTGATCAACATGATCCCAGGTCTTTTACTATGGGGAGGAATAATTCTTCTATTCATATTATCTTTTACACAACCTATAATCGTTGTATATCTAGTAATATTCTATATTCTTTATTTTGTATATGAAGCAATTAATATTATATTTTCAGTATTTAGAGCAAATAATAAAATAACTGTAGTAAAAAAAACTAATTGGGAAAATAAACTAGAAGAAGAATTTAAAGGTATATGGAAAGACTATTATCAAATATTACTTATTCCTGTAGCAAATGAAAGTATAGATATTCTAACCCCTACAATAGAAGCAGCTTTAAAAATAAAATATCCTAAGGAAAGGAAAATAATATTATTTGCTACAGAAAAGAAATTTCCAGAAGGTGCAAAGATAGGACAATTATTTAAAGAAAAATACAAAGATTCATTTGGTAAATTTATAATTACAGAACATAAACTTGTAAAAGGAGAAATCCCAGGAAAAGCATCTAATGAAAATTATGCTGCAAGATATATATATAAATTATTAAAAGAAGAGAAAATAGATACACGAAAAGTTATACTCACAAGTAGTGACGCTGATTATAGACATGATTATAATTATTTTGCCTACCTAACATATAGATATTTAACAGAAGATGAAAAAGATAAAGCTATATATCAACCAATTCCAATCTTTTATAATAATATATGGAAAGTATCTATTGTCTCTAGAATAATAGCAACTTTTTCTGCTCAATGGCAAATGGCTTTAACTTTTAAAACAGAAAGATTAATGAATTTTTCTTGTTATGCAATTAATCTAAAATCCTTAAAACAAGCTGGATTTTGGGATCCAGATATAATACCTGAAGATGAAAGATTATTCTGGAAAGCAAATTTAGAATTTGGAGACGAGACTAAAGTCGTTCCTTTATTTATACCTGTTTATGGAGATGCAGTACTTGCAGATACATATTGGAAAAGTTTAAAAGAACAATATAAACAATTAAGACGTTGGGCATGGGGTGCGAGTGAAATGTCTTTTAGTATTCCTAATGTATTGGTTAATAAAAAATTATCAAAATTCAAAAAATTTAATCTACTTTTTCAACAAATAAGGAACTCTTTTGAAAGAGCAATAGCTCCAATAATAATAACATTTGGAGATTTAATTCCAGAACTGAATTCTCATTATCAAAAAACAACCCTATCATATACAATACCAACAATAATAAGTAGAATTCTTACAGTAACAACTGTATTAATAATAATAATACTTTTCTTTGAATCTAAACTAGCACCAGAGAGAAGTCATAAATCTCCTTTAAAACAAGCATTTTCATATTTATCTTGGATAACATACCCTGTTGTAAGTATACTTTTTGCAGCTATACCGGCTATAGATGCTCAAACAAGACTTCTTTTTGGGAAAAATTTACAATATATACCAACTACTAAAAAATCTTAAAGAAGATCGTCTCTTTTTTCTTTTTTTATCTCCTCTATAATATTTTTGACTTTGTGAGACTCTGATAGAGAACATACTAATAGTGCATCTTCCGTATCTATTATAACTATATCAGATAAACCCAGTGTACAAATAATTTTTTTCTTATTTTGAGAGAATATTAAAGAATTTGAAGTATCCATAAAAATACTATCAGTATTCGATATATTTTCTTTATATTCATTTTCTAAAACTTCTTTTAAAGAAGACCAATTTCCAACATCACTCCAACCTAAATCAGCAGGAATAACTACTATTTCAGAAGGATTTAATTTTTCTAAAATCTCATAATCAATTGATGTTTTATTTATTTTTCTATATAAATCAGAAAAATCTTTACCTTCCTTATATAATAAAACTATCTTTTCTAAAATTTTAGAAGTATTAGGAGAATACTTCTTATAAAGTTCTACTAATTTACCTGGAGGAAAAACAGAATAACCTGTATGCCATAAATATTCAAAACTTTCTATAAACATTTTTGCATTTTTATAATCTGGTTTTTCTATATGTTTTTGAAATTCATATATATTAAATCCTTTTGTATTTAATATAAGATTTCCAATCTTAACATATCCTAAATTTACATTTGCCTCAGTAGGATTAACATCAATTTGAACTATTTTATTATTTTCTCTTGAATATTCAGATGCCAATAAAAATGCTTCTAAAAAGGTTTTTTCATATTTTATGATATGATCTGACCAAAGAATAGCTATTTCTTCATCCTTAAATTTATCATTTAGAATAAATGAAGCAAACCCAACACAAGCTAAAGTATCTCTAGTTTCTGTTTCTATTAAAATATTTTCATCTTTTATTTGAGGACATTGTCTCTTTATTATCTTAATATATTCTTTAGGGGTAACAATAAATAAATCATCAATATCAAACTTTTTTAAAAGACGATCTATTGTCATCTGAAATAAAGATTTATTAGAAAAAAAATCTTGAAATTGTTTAGGGTAACTCTTCCTACTTAAAGGCCAAAGTCTAGTACCATTTCCACCTGCAAAAATTAAAAATTTCATATGATAAATAGTCTACCATCTAAAATATAGATTTTCAAATATGAGTCTTAGATATATAATTCAATCCTTAATGTAAACACCCGCTAATTAATTGTATTTATGCCCCAATAGTAGTATAATTAAGAAATATTATAAGATATATTTATGTATAAGATAATAATAGATTTATTAATTTTAATAGCAATAATATTTTTGATAGTATCAACAATAATGATACTTCAAATTATGTTTGCTATAAGAAATACTTCAAGAATAATAAAAAGTATAAGATCTTTAACTGATAGTGTAGATTCTACTTATTTAAAAGTGTTAAAAAAATTAGTACAATTTTTCAAATAATGGGAAGTAAAAATAAATCAAGACATATAATTTTAACATTTCTAGCAGGTGCAACTGTAGGATTAGTTTCTTCATATCTTTCTAAAAAAGAGAATAGAGATAACTTAGTTGAAAAATATGAAGAAGGAAAAAATACAGTTTTAGATACAACATATAATGCAATAGATGATGTATCCTTTCTTATTGAAAATTTTGATAAAGATAAATTGATAAGAGAAACTAAGAATAATTTAAATAAAATAAATTCAGAAGTAGAGAAGAAAACTGATGAAATAAAAAAAGACGCACTTAAAAAAACTCGTAATGTCGTAAGAGATACAAACAGAAAAATCGATAATATACAAAAAAGAATACAAAAAAAAGTAAACTCAATAAAATAAATTTGAAAAATATGTCTGTATGATATAAAATATCATATATTATGAATTTCCCTAATTTAGAACAAAAACCTGATTTTCCAAAAATAGAAGAAAGTATATTAGAATTTTGGGATAAAGATAATACTTTCGAAAAATCCTTAGATAAAAATAAGAATAAAAAAGAATTCATATTTTATGATGGACCTCCTTTTGCAACAGGTCTACCTCATTATGGACACTTAGTTCAAAGTGCTATAAAAGATGTATTTCCAAGATATTATACAATGAAAGGTTTCTATGTTGAGAGAAGATTCGGGTGGGATTGTCATGGACTACCTGTAGAGTATGAATTAGAAAAAATGAAAGGAATAAAAAATAGGAAAGATATAGAAACTTTGGGTATAGACAAATTTAACGAAGATTGCAGAATAATAGTTTTAAAATATATAAAAGAGTGGAATGTATTCATAAAGAGATTAGGTAGATGGGTAGATATGGAGAATGATTATAAAACAATGGATTTAGATTACATGGAAAGTATATGGTACATATTTAAATATATTCATGATAAAGGTTTGATATATGAAGGATATCGTAGTACAAAAATATGTCCTCGATGTGCAACACCTCTATCAAATATGGAAGTACAATTAGGGTATAAAGATTTAGAAGATCAATCTGTAATAGTTAAATTCAAATTAAAAGATTCTAATGTGTATATGTTATCTTGGACAACAACTCCTTGGACTCTTCCTGCAAATGTTCTACTTGCCATAAATAAAAATATTGAATATGTAAAAGTTTTGAGTAATAAAGAATATTTTATATTAGCTAAGAATAGAGTAGAGTATGTTTTTGAAAATAAAGAATATGAAATAATAGAAAAAATTAATTTAAAAGATTTAATAAATAAAGAATATGAGCCATTCTTTGATTCTAAAAACATATTAAATACTGATAAAAAAGGTTGGTATATAACAGAAGCAGAATTTGTAACTGAAGATGAAGGTACAGGAATAGTACATATAGCACCTGGTTTTGGTGAAGAAGATATGTTGTTAGGTAAAAAAGTAGATGCACCTCACATAAATCATGTAAATATAGAAGGTCAATTTGGAGAATACCCTCTTATGGAGTGGGCAGGAGAAGAAGCAAGATCATTAGGTGAAAAAATAATAGAATATCTAAAAGAAAAAAATATATTATTCAGAGAAATAAAAATAGTACACTCATATCCTCATTGTTGGAGATGTGATACACCCCTTCTAAATTATTCTATGAATTCATGGTTTTTAGATGTAGAAAAAATAAGAAAAAATACATTACTTAATAATGAAAAAATAAATTGGAAACCTGAACATATAAAAGAAGGTCGTTTTAAACATGGATTAGAACATGCTCCAGATTGGTCAATATCAAGAAATAGATATTGGGGAACACCTCTTCCTGTTTGGAAATGTGATAATTGTTCTAACGAGACAGTAATAGGGTCTATAAAAGAATTAGAAGATAAAACTAATAAAAAAATTACAGATATTCATAGACATTTTATAGATAATTTAACATTTAATTGTGATAAATGTCATAAAGGAGAAATGAAGAGAATTTCTGAAGTATTGGATTGTTGGTTTGAATCCGGATCTATGCCTTATGCTCAAAAACATTATCCTTTTGAAAATAAAGATAATTTTGAAAATAATTTCCCTGCAAATTTCATAGCAGAAGCTATTGATCAAACAAGAGGGTGGTTTTATTCACTACATACTATTGCAACTGCTTTAATGAATAAACCTGCATTTATGAATGTTATTACAACAGGACTAATACAAGACAGTAGTGGGAAAAAATTATCCAAATCAAAAAAGAATTTTACAGATCCAATAGATTTAGTAAACCTATATGGAGCAGATGCATTAAAATTTTATTTAATATCCTCTCCAGTAGTAAAAGGAGAAGATATTATGTTCAATGATTCTTCTGTTTTAGATGTAATAAAAAATAATTTTTTAGTTATATATAATACATTAAAATATTTCACTATATATGCAAATACATATAATTTTAAACCTTCTTTTACCAATGAAAGTACAAATATAGTAGATTTATGGATAAAAAGTAGAACTAATAAGTTTATAAAAGACATGAGTGAGAATATGGATAAATATAACTTAATGGAAGCTACATTATTAATACAACCATATATAGATGATTTATCTAATTGGTATATAAGAAGTTCTAGACAAAGATTTACAGAAGGAAATCAAGATGCCCTTAACACACTATTTCAGACATTAAATCTTTTTGCAAAAACTAGTGCACCTATTATTCCTTTCATATCTGAGCATATATACCTTAATATTACTGACAATAAAAAGAGTGTTCATTTAGAGGATTTTCCAGAATATGAAAAAATAGATGAAGAATTATTAGAGGAAATGAAATATGCAAGAGAAGCTATATCTGAATTACAAAATATTAGAATTGAGAATTCTATTAAATTAAAACAACCTGTATTAGAAATTTTTGTAAATTATAAAAATATAAAGAATAAAGAAATACTCAATCTTATTAAAGAAGAATTGAATTCTAAAAAAATAACAACCATTAAAAATGGTGCTTTTGTTAATAAAAAAACAAAATCAGGAGAAGTTGGTATAAATATAGAGATGACCCAAGAAATATTACAAGAAGGTGAAATAAGAGAAATTTCAAGAAACATTCAAAATATTAGAAAAAATTCAAATCTAAATCTTAATGATTTAATATCAATAGATGTATATACAGAAAATGATGATCTTAAAGACTTACTAGAAAAGATGAATGAGAATATAATGAAATCTGTAAAAGCTAATAAAATAAATATAAAAAAAGAAAAAGTAGGGGATAAATTTATTGTTAATGATAAAGAATTGTATATAAAAATAAATGTTATCAAGAATACTTAAGCAAGATTATTCGCTTTCAATATTAGCTATCACTCTTACTATAATTGGAATATTTAGTATATATTCTACTGGACAATCAATAGAAGGAGAAAGACAGATTATTTTTTTCATAGTAAGTTTAATAGCCTATTTCCTTATAATGACATTTAATTATAAAATATATAAGGATAAAAAAATTCAAATAATTCTATATATATTAATTTTCTCTTTATTAGCACTTATATTTATATTAAATATAAGACTCAATAATACACGAAGATGGTTTGTTGTAGGTAAATTTGATATCCAACCTGCTGAATTTGCTAAAATAGTAGTAATACTTATATCTGCATCTTTCTTTGAAATCTTTAGAAAAACTCAAAATATACTATACAAAATACTTTTAGGATTTGTAATTGTATTCCCGATATTTTATCTGATATATAAACAGCCTGCATTAGGTAATAGTATTATTATAATGATAATATGGTTATCAATACTTTTTGCATCTTTTTATGATCATAAAAAATTTATATTAATAATATCTCTTTTTATATTATCCACACTCTTAATTATTCCATTTTTGGGAATTAATATATTTAATTCAAATATTAATTTAATCTTTTTTCAAATAAATATTTCTATTTTTTTAATACTTATATTGTTAATATATCTTATTTATAGATATGCAAAGAAAACAATACTAAAACCATTAATATTGATAACCCTATTAGTAGGTTTAATATTTGGATTTTCATTTAAATTAATAGTATGGGATCATTTATTAAAAAACTACCAACAACAAAGACTTATTGGTTTTTTAAATAAATCTTCATCTCTAAATTCTTCTATTAATTTTCAGACAGAACAATCAAAAATTGCTATTGGATCAGGAGGCTTATGGGGTAAAGGTTATGCACAAGGAACTCAAAGTAGATTAAATTTTTTACCCGAAGATACTACTGATTTTATATTTGCTACACTTTTTGAAGAATTTGGTTTTATAGGAGCTTTAATCTTTTTTGCTATATACTTTGCTTTTATAGTAAGAATATTAGATATTATGAAAAATACAAATAATAGATTTGGGATATTAATAATAGTTGGAGGATTAACATTATTAATAGTACAATTATTTATTAATATAGGAATGAATATGGGTATTATGCCTGTAACTGGAATCACTTTACCACTAGTAAGTTATGGAGGAAGTTCTCTTTTAACAGTATTTATTATACTGGGTATAATACAAAATATTTATATAAGTCAGAAACATCAATAATATATCTTAATTTATATATATTTTTAGTATAAACTAAATACATGGATGAAACCCTATCAAAAAAAATTATAATAACAACTTCTATAATTTGTTTATTAGGGCTTATTATGGTATTTGATGCATCGATGGGTTTAATAGCCCAAAGATATCACTACATTACTTTTCAGGCAATATGGGTACTTCTAGGAACTCTATTGGCATATATTACATATAGGTCCAATTATAAAATATTTCAAAGATTTGCATTTCTCCTCTGGATATTATGTTTGATTGCACTCATAGTAGTTTTTGTATTTTCTGCAAAAATCAATGGTTCTCAGCGATGGCTTAATATTCTAGGATTTACAAGTTTTCAACCATCAGAGATAACTAAATTAGTTTTTATAATATATCTTTCATCCCTTTTTACGAAACTTCATACTAAATATAAAGGAGAAATAAAAAGTGCTACAGATAATTTCAAAAAAATATTATTACCTTACTTAATCGTAACTATAATAACATGTCTATTTATAATAGCAGGAAAAGATATGGGGACAACTATAATTCTTGCAACAATATCTATTTTTATCTTTATAATATCTGATAATTTTGGATATATCTGGATGAATCTGTCTTTGACAGGAATATTATTTGGACTATCATCAATAGTATTGGTTATAATAGCTCCATATAGATTACAAAGATTATTAACCTACTTAAAAGGATCAAACCAATCTCAAAATTATATACAAGGAGCTGGATATCAAGTACATCAAATACTAATAGCTATAGGGTCAGGAGGTTTATTAGGAGTAGGTTTTACTCAATCTATTCAAAAAAATCAATACCTTGTAGGAACAACCGCAATAACAGATTCTATATTTGCTGTAATTGCTGAAGAAATAGGACTTATTGGAGCATTGTTAGTAATATCCCTATACATATATTTAGTTTACCTTATATTTAAAGTCGCAATAAATTCAAAAGATTACTTTGGAAAATTATTAGTATCTGGGATTGCTTCTTGGATAGGAATACAAGCTTTTATAAATATTGCAGCAAATATCGGAATTATACCTCTTACAGGAGTTCCTCTGCCTTTCATAAGTTATGGAGGAAGTTCTATTGTTGTACTACTTATCTCAATAGGTTTAGTTTTAAATATAGAAAAATTTAATAATGAAGAAAACTAATGTTTTTATAGTTGGTGGACACTTCACTCCTGCATTAGGAGTATATGAAGAAATAAAAGATAGTAATACTCTCAATATATATTATATAGGGGTAAAACATACAATATTATTTGATAAATCTTTTTCCAAAGAATATGAATTTTGCAAAAATAATAATATAAAATTTCTACCTCTATATACTGGAAAGATTTACAGATATCTTAGTTTAGAAAGTTTAATCTCCTTTATTAGAATTCCATTAGGATTTATACAATCTTTCTTTTATATATTAAAATACAAACCTAATATAATTGTTACTTTTGGAAGTTATGTATCAGTTCCTGTTATAATATCAGCAAAATTACTCAATATAAAAATATTATCCCATATACAAACGATAAAACCTGGAATTGCAGACAAAATTAGTTTTAAAATGTCAGATAAAATATTTATATCGTGGAAAGAGAGTGAAGAATATATAAAAAATAAAAATAAAATTATATATTCTGGAAATATATTAAGAAAAGAAATTTTTAAATATAAATCAGAACATATACATTTCGAAAATAATAATCCTATTATATATATAACAGGAGGTAATCAAGGATCTCATTTAATAAATACGTTTATATTTAATAATATAGAAAAACTTTTAGAAAAATATAACCTTATACATCAAATAGGTTCAAATACGATATATGATGATTTTACAAAAGCAATAAGTATAAAAAATTCCCTCTCTCATGAAAATTCTTCAAAATATCTAATATATAAAGGTATATGGGATAATGAAATAGGAGAGGTTCTAAATATTTCTAATATAATAGTAGGAAGAAGTGGTGCAAATACAGTATATGAAATACTTGCATTAAATAAAAAGGCTATTTTTATACCTTTAGAAATAGGGGATAAAGGAGATCAGATATATAATGCAAAAATGGCTCAGAATTATTCCAATAATATTCACATTATTAAAGAAAAAGATCTCACATTTAATAATTTTTCAGAATTAATAGAAAAACTTCTAAAAAATAACACTGATATAAAAGAAATATTACCTAAAGATGCAGCTCTAATTATCTCAAAAGAAATATCACAAGAATAGTAAACTATCATTCAAATTTATAATGCGTGAAGATCAAAACATGGTGATCAGTTAAAGGTATATAGATAATACATAAAAGAGTTTTTAAAGTTAGAGAATATATCAATCCACTAAAATTAGATTAATATATGATAAATGGTATAAATTATCTTTAATTCTATATCAATAAAAAACCCCTAGATCAAGAAAGAACTAGGGGAATTTAGTAAATAAAAAATTTAAAATATCCATATTCTAACATAAAACTCTATTCAATTGGAAAAGACTAAGACTACAAAACACATATAATCAATATTTCTTTATACTACTTAATATCTTGATGTATGTCACCAATTATGGTACAATTTTGGTGTTTAATTAATATAAAAATATGAATACTAATACTAGTCAAATAAAAGTAACTATACCTAAGATTACAAAAGACTTATTAACTGAGAAAGCTCAGTCAATGGGTTTTAGTTTAACTACTTATGTTAAAAACATTCTATATACAGATATAAAAGAAAGTACATATCCTGAATATGTGGCATCTAAAAGGGTTGATAAATCAGTAGAAGAAGCTATCTTGCTTAGTGAAAAAGGAGAATTAGAATCTTTTAGTACTATTGATGAATTAGATAAATTAGTAGATTCAATAGATGCAAATTAAGATTCAAAAATCTTGTCTTCGAAAACTTAATAGATATAAAAAGAAAGATATAAATAGATATAGAAGAATATTATTAAAGATTGAATTATTTAAGACTGATATCAATAATCCTTCATTAAAAGTTCATAAATTAAAAGGTAAGTATGGTAATTATTGGAGTTTTTCAGTAGAAGAAGATTTAAGAATAATTTATATTTATAAAAATAAAATTACTCTTGTTGATATAGGTACTCACGATGAGGTGTATAGATGAATATAAAATTCTCTCTATGTTTTACATGGTTTGACAACAAAATTATGGTATGATTTATATTACTCTTGTAAGTTTTTTAATATATCTCAAATGATTATTATGTTATCACCTATACTCAAAATAGTCTTAAAGGAGTAAACTCTCTTAAGACAAAAGGGACATAATTGTTGTCAAAAGAAATATCACAAGAATAATAAGTTATAGAAAAGCATAGCAACTGTCATAGGTCCAATACCACCTTTTAATGGAACAAAAAATTTAGTCTTATCAATACAATCATCTTCTATACCAGATATAATATTTCCTTCAAAATCAGAAGAAGCTCCAATATTTATAATATAAGAATCTTTCTTTATCTGCTCTTTCTTTATCTGCTCCTTTAATCCTGTTGCTAGTATTATTACATCACAAATACCTAAGTATAAAGATATATCTTTGGAATATTTGTCTAATACTGTTACATTATAATTATTACTTATAAGATAGTTAGCTATCAATCTTCCTACAAACCCTCCACCTATAATAAGTATATTCATATCTTTAGATATATCTGTTTGATTTAATATATATAAAAATGCTCTGAAAACACCTGGGGCAAAACTGTATTCTCCTACTAAAACTTTTGCATAATTAATCTTATTCAAACAATCTATATCTTTATTCTCATTAATATTATTTAAAATATTCAAATTCTTATAACCCAATAGAGGTAATTGTATGATATATGCAGATAATTCTTTATCTTTATTAAATTCATCAATTATATTACCTAAATCTTTATACCCTTCTGGAAATTTAGATAAATTAACATTTACTCCTATATCTTTAGCAAAATTAATCTTTTGCCTTATAAATATATTACTGTTCGCATCATCACCTAATTGTATTATGCCTATATTTAAATTCTTTTTTAATCTATTTTTTAAATCTTCTTTTACTTTTAAAGATTCTTTTTTGCCATCAAAAATTTTATTCATAATAATCTGGGATAGGGTATTGGGATATAAATTTTTCTATTTCTTTTTTTAAACTTTCATCAAATTTATTTCTATTATTTTTAATAATAAAAAAAATATAATCTGCAATTTTTTCTATTTCTCTTTCTTTTAGATATCTAGAAGATACTGCTGGAGTTCCTAATCTTATTCCACTAGTTATCCATGGTTTTTCTGTATCATTTGGAACTAAAGATCTAGAAACATTTATAGAATATTTTTCTAATATATCTTGAGCTTCTTTTCCATTGATTTCAAAATTTCTTAAATCTACTATAAATAAATGATTATCACTACCACCTGAAACAATGTTAAAACCTCTCATTGTTAAAGCTTCACAGAAAGCTTTAGAATTGAGTATTACTCTTCTAGAATATTCTTTAAAAGATTCAGAAGAAGCTTCTTTAAAAGATATAGCTTTTGAAGCAATAACATTCTCAAGAGGCCCTCCTTGGATTCCTGGAAAAATTGATTTCTCGACCAATTTAAAAATATCTTCATTATCTGACATTATAACAGCACCTCTAGGACCTCTTAATGTTTTGTGAGTTGTTGAAGTAACTATATGTGAATGTTTAATTGCATCAGGATGAAGAGATGATGCTATTAAGCCTGAGATATGTGATATATCTGAAAGTAGGTAAGCATTTACAGAATCTGCTATATCTCTAAACTTTTTAAAATCAATAAATCTTGAATAAGAACTTGCACCTGCAATTATAAGTTTAGGCTTGAACTTTTTGGCAATACTATCAATTTTGGAATAATCCAAAAATCCTTCATCATTAAGAAAATAGTGTTTAAAATTAAATAAATTACCTGAAAAATTTACTGAAGACCCATGAGTTAAATGACCCCCATGATCTAAAGATAAAGAAAGTATTTTGTCTTTAGGTTTTAATAATCCAAAATATACAGCCATATTAGCTTGAGAACCACTATGAGGCTGAACATTAACAAATTTAGTATTAAATAGAGACTTACATCTTTCTATTGCTAAATTTTCTACTTCATCAATATATTCACATCCAGAATAATATCTCTTCTTAGGATATCCTTCCGCATATTTATTTATAAAAAAAGAGGATTGAGCTTCTCTAACATCTTTGCTTGCATAATTTTCAGAAGCTATAAGATTTATAACATGTATTTGCCTGTTTTCTTCTTTCTCAATTAAATCGGATACTTGCTTATCTTTAAGATGCATATAAAGATTATATATCAAAATCAAAAATCTTTCCAAAGCATACTCTCTGTAGGATCTATTTGATTTTGATATTTATTGTTATATTCTCCATATTTTTTTGAAGAAGGAGATGTCATTTCAAGAAATGAGAGTTGAGCTATTTTCATATTGACATATATCTTTATAGGAAGAGATGAAAGATTAAACATTTCTAAAGTAAGTGTCCCTTCAAAACCAGGATCTACATAGCCTGCAGTTGCATGTATTATTAAACCTAATCTTCCAATAGAAGATTTTCCTTCTATCCTTGCAACTAAATCATTAGGTATTTTCACAATTTCTTGAGTTGCTCCTAAAATAAAATTATTAGGGTGTATTAAAAAATAACCTTCATCCTTAACATCTACTATCTTAGAATTAGTATTCTTAGCTTTTACATCAATAATTTCAGTAAAATGATTATCAAATATAATAAACTTAGATGCAAGATGCAAATCATATGAAGATGGCTGTATCGATTCTTCTGAGAAAGGAGAAATTTTTAAATCCTTAGATAATCTTTTTCTTATATCAACATCAGATAGTACCATTATTTTTTATTGTAGATAATATAAATTCTAAAAATAGGGGATGGGGTATAAGAGGTCTGGTCTTAAATTCTGGATGAAATTGAACTCCTATAAAAAATGGATGTTCTTTTAATTCCATTATTTCTACTAATTCTCCCTCTGGAGATCTGCCTGAAAATAACATACCTTTACTTTCAAATATTTCTTTATAATCATTATTAAATTCATATCTATGTCTATGCCTTTCTTTTATAACATCTTTTTTATATGCTTTATAAGCTCTGCTCTTTTTATCTAAAACACACTCCCACAATCCTAATCTCATACTAGCTCCATAATCTTTATTTAATAATTTTTTCTCCTGATCTGGCATTATATGAATTATTTTATTTTTAGACTTTATATCTATTTCTTCAGAAGTTGCATCTTTTATTCCACATACATTACGAGCAAATTCAACTGCAGCAAGTTGCATTCCTAAACATAAACCCAAATATGGTTTTTTATTTTCTCTTGCATATTGTATAGCTTTAATCTTGCCTTCTATACCCCTAGTACCAAAACCTCCAGGAACAATAAATGAATCACACTTTTCTAACTCTTTTTCATCTATATTCTCAGAATCAACCCATATAATATTAAAGCCGACTCCACTCTCCCAACATGCAATTTTAATTGATTCTATAACAGAAACATATGAGTCCTCTAATGAAAATTTACCGCTATTATGATATTTAGATACTATACCTATATTAAGTATACTCTTGGGTTTTGATTCAATTTTTGAAACAAAATTCTCCCAATCTTCAAAATTAATTTTCTTCCCCTTTATATTTAATAATTCTAATATCTTAAGGTCTAATTTCTGATCATAAAATTGGATCGGAACTTTATATATACTACTCACATCCATATTAGAAAAAATATTTTCATCTGATACATTTGTTGCAATTGCAATCTTCTTTCTTCTAGGTGTATCTATATGCTCTTGTGATCTACCAATAATTATATTAGGAAAAATTCCCCTTTGATTTAATAATATAACAGATTGCTGAGTAGGCTTAGTTTTCATTTCTCCTATACTACTTGGTATAGGAAGATAACTTATATGTATATGTACCAAATCATCCTTTAATATCTGTTTTAAGTATCTTTCTGCCTCATAATATATATCATTCTGATATTCTCCTATTGTACCTCCAATTTCTATTATTAAAAGATCACTTCCTTTATAAGCTTCTTTTATTCTCCTTATAATTTCATCTCTAACATGTGGTATAACTTCAACACAAGCTCCATCATATTTTAAATTTCTTTCATTTTGTATTACTTGAGAATAAATTTGCCCTGTAGTTATAGAGTTTTTATGAGATATTGTTATATCCATAAACCTCTCATAATGACCTGCATCCATATCCATCTCATATCCATCATCAGTTACAAAGACTTCACCATGTTCTACCGGATTCATAGTTCCAGCATCTATATTTATGTAAGGATCACATTTCAAAAAAGAGACTTTTAATGAGTGTTTTTCAAGGAGTAACCCTATTGAAGCAGCACTAATGCCTTTTCCTATACCTGATATTACTCCTCCAGAAATAAAAATTAACTTCATAATTAACTTATGAGAGTAAAATAATTTAAAGAAAATGTCAAATAAAAAAATTAGATTTGTTATAATATGATTTATATATGGATATAAAAGATAAAAATTTTTATTTCACACTTTCTAGATATTTTATATATCCATCTTTATTTATACTTATTGGAATAGGTATAATATATTTATTTCAACCTCAAAAAACAAAAGTAACACAAAATAATACAAAACATACTCCCTCTTTATATTTAAATATAAATAATTCTGTACAAGTAACAAAACAAAAAGCTCAAGAAATTAGATCTCAAGAGAAAATTATAAATATCTATATAGGAAAAAATGTTTTATCTACAAATCTAGCAACTACGACCCTAGAACAAGAAGTAGGCTTAATGAAAGATACTAATCTTGAAGAAAAACAAAGTATGTTATTTACATTTAACCATAATAGTATTCATACATTTTGGATGGCATATACTTACATACCTTTGGATATGTTATTTATATCTTCAAACTATAAGATAGTAGAAATTATAAAAGCTATTCCGTGTACAAGTAATAAATGTTTATTATATAAGCCAAAATATAATTCAAAATATGTAATAGAAGTAAACCCAAGTTTTGTAGAAAAAAATAATATCAGGGTAGGGAATAGTATAAAAATATAATAATATGATAAAATAATTAAGTTCTTTGGTAAATGTAGCTCAGTTGGTTAGAGCGACTGCCTGTGGAGCGGTAGGTCGTGGGTTCAAATCCCACCATTTACCCCAATGCTTTCGTAGCTTAATAGGATAAAGCAACTCCCTTCTAAGGAGAAGACTGCAGGTTCGAGTCCTGCCGAGAGCAAAAAAACCTGGTAAGTTACAAAACATTCTGGACTGCTTAGCATCAGATTTATTAAATTTCAATAAGAATTTAATAGATCCTCTAATCTGGTACAATACAGACAGAGTACATTCAGGTATAAATTATTTATCACCTATAAATTTTATACTGAATTTACATCCAAAGTCTCATATCTATGTAACGCATACAGAAAAGTTATTCTGAAGAATAGAAGATTCAAAGACTCCTTTGATAAGAAATGGAATATATTCATTGATAATCCAGAACATCCAAGTTTAAAAAATCATTATTTAAAATGGAATTTAAAAAGACTAAAAGCAATTTTTATAGAATATAACATGAGATTAATATATAGAGAAGTATCTAAAGATACAATTATTGTATATGATATAGAGACACATGATGAAGTTTATAAATAAATTCTAAATTATATTTATTTTAAAAGTTAGAATATCTTCTACGGTCTCCCACCAGATGCGATAACCCCATTGCAAATGCCAATAGGTATGTACTATGACCAGAATGAATTTAATATTGAATTATTATTATAAATCCCAAGGATAAATAAAATTCTCCACCTCTCTTATTTTGTTTAGCCCTACAATTTTATATTCTTGAGAATTATATTTATTAATAAACAATTGAAGGGATGATTTCTTTAACAAATTGAACCCCATCTTTACTTCGATCGGAATAATCTCACCTTTCTTTGTGAGGATAAAATCTATTTCTTCTTGATTTTTTGTTCTCCAATAATTGATATTTTCAAATCCATATTTTTTTACAAGTTCAGAAAATATACTTGTTTCAAAAACATTTCCCAATATTGTTTTTTGTAAAGTTTTTAACCAAAGTAGTTGTAATAATCCAGTATCATAAAAAAATATTTTGGGAGCTTTTATCACTTCTATTTTTGCATTTGTACTAAATGGTGGGACTAATTTAATAATATATGTATTTTCAAGTATAAACAGATAATTTTCAATTGTTTCTTTTGAAATCCCACAACTTACCGATAATGTATTAACATTTAATAAATTCCCTGTTTGTTGTGCTAATATTTTTAATATATTATTAAACTTTCTTATATCTTTTATATTAGTCAGATCTCTTATATCTTTTTTTACATATGTATCTATTATTTGTTGCAGATATCTCTCTTTTTTTTCTATTGAATTTTCTAAAACTATTTGTGGGTATCCACCGTAAAGAACATATTCTTTATATAGTTTAATCACTTTTTCTAGGTGTATATCAGATAACTTATTTAGATTATAATTTACATTTTTAAATCTTAAAAACTCATTAAAAGAAAGGTTAAAAATATCAAAATTAATAGTTCTTCCAACTAAAGAATCTGAAAATTTAGATTTTATATCAAAACTAGATGATCCTGAGACAATAAGTTTTATATATTTGTGATGATCTACCATCAACTTAAGAAATTTGGAAGGATCATCTAAATATTGTATTTCATCAATGAATATATATAATTTACTATTCTTCTCTATAATTTGTTCTATTTCAAATCCTTCATTTTGCAAGAATAATATAAAATCTTCCACTCTTTGATTTAAAAGATCAACAAATCTAGAATCTTCAAGATCAATATAATATGTAGATCTACTTTCTTTATCAAGTAAATCTTTTATATAATAAAGGATATAAGTTTTTCCAACTTGCCTTGCGCCATGTAAGACTATTATATTACTATCATTGATATAACGCATTATATCATCCACAATATCTCTTTTTATTACCTTTGTATCCATAATCACAATAATACTATCATACTCCAAAGTTAAAGTCAACCTTAATTCTGGAGTAATTATCTTAAGAGATCATTTATTGAAAACACTGGCATTCTTAATCAATTTATAGAATCATTTTACCATTATATTTAAAATATTCATTAGAGATTTTTGATTATAGAGTTCCTTATGAAGTATCAAGACAAAATTATTTAATTGATGACCTTAATTCTATTATAAAAGAGAAAAAAGCTACAGAGCAAAGAAATTATGAAGGTTATTAATGATATGGATACTTATAAGAAAGGTTCTAACAATCTAGATATTCTAGGAATATACAATCATTTAATATCTTTTATACAATCACCAAATCTCCATATAGTATCTATTATATATCCTGACAATAATATATTTTCAACTTACAAGAGAACTACGCTATATAATATAGGACATTTAATCCTTTCTGTTTTTGCTAAATCTATGTTACTATTTTCCATAGTGGTAGTTTATCTAAATTAAGTAATTAGAATACTACAACTTTTTATATACACTTATCCACACCCTAGTGGCAAAATTCTCTGAACCTATTCAACCCCTTATATATATCTATAATAACTGCTAAAATGAGAGATAGAGCACCTATAGCTCAGCGGATAGAGCATCTTGCTTCGAACGAGAAGGCCGAGAGTTCGAATCTCTCTAGGTGTTATTAAAATATGAGGGCACTGGGATTTGAACCCAGAACCAACAGCTTAAGAGGCTGATGCTCTACCATTGAGCTATACCCCCATATCAAAGAGTAATAACATTATAACAATGAAACTACTATGAGTAAATATAAAATAGGAATAATTGCAAAAGATATATTAAATAAAAAATTTACAGGAATTGAAAATTATACTATAAATATGATAGAAGAGTTTGATAAGACAGATGAATTCAAATTCTACTTATATACAAATCACCCTTATAAGAAAAAATTCAAAAATGTAAAAATTAAATATTTAAAAAATAAAAAAGCTTGGATACATACTTCTTTGTATAAAGAGTTAATGAAAGATAATATTGATTTGGTTTTCTCACCAACTCCAAGCCTACCTCTTATAAAGAATAAAACAATAAAACAAGTTATAACAGTTCATGATCTATTTTTTAAATATATGAGTGAAAGAGTAAAAACTACAAAATTTTTTATGAAAAGAGCTGTTATTGCAACTGACAAAATTATTGCTGTATCAAATTACACAAAAAAAGAAATTCTAAATAATTATAAAGGAGTGAATGAGAAAAAAATAAAAGTTATTTACGAAAGTTATAATAAAAAAGTTTTTAGAAAATCAAAACGAAAAGAAGAAAAAAATGTCATAAATATACTTTCAGTAGGAACAATAACTACTAGAAAAAATTTTACTCAAATAGTTAAAATACTTCCAATTATAAAAGAAGAATTTGGTGAAGTAAAATTAAACATAATAGGTAAAAAAGGGGATGATTATGACAATTTAATAAAAACAATCATAGATTTTAAGTGTAAAGAAAACGTAAACATATCAGGATACGTATCAAATGACATTCTAAAAGAAGAATACCTCAAAAATAATGTGTTCGTTTACACCTCTAAAGAAGAGGGTTTTGGGATACCATTACTAGAAGCATTTGCAATGGGAATACCTACAGTTACTTCAGATAATTCTGCACTAAAAGAGATAGGAGAAAAAGCATCAATACTTGTTGACCCTAATAATATTATGGATATAGCTACTGGTGTAATAGAGGCCATTAGAAGATCTAATGATTTGAGAGAATTAGGTTTTATAGAAGCACGTAAATATTCTTGGAAAAAGACAGCGAAATTAACATTAGACACATTCAGAGAATTACTCAACGAGAAGACTTCTTCTTAATATGTCTATAAATGTAAATACCTATAAGTAAAATCAAAAACAAAAAGAAATATATAGACAGATTATCTATAAATGTATAAATTATTTTCCAGTTATATGAAAAATAATACCCTAAATAAACTAGAATAGTATCCCAAATTAATATTCCCAAAAATGTATACAGAGTAAATTTCTTTATATCCATTTTTGCAATACCAGCAGGAAGAGATATGAAAGTTCTAAATACAGGAAGTATTCTTGTAAAAAAAACTGCAAAATCTCCTTTCTCTTGAAACCAAACATGAGCCCTTTTAATATCTTTATCTGTTATAAGTATATATTTCCCAAATTTTTCTAACAAAGGATAACCTCCATAATAACCTAAATAATAAGACAGTATTGATCCCAAAAGATTTCCAGCTGTACCAACTAATATTATTAAATAAATATTAACAACACCTTTGTATGCGAGGAAGCCAGAAAAGCTCATTACCAATTCAGAAGGAATCGGTATATTAAAACTTTCTAGCAACATTAATACAAACACTCCTATATATGAAAATTTGACAATAGAATGTATAATTGAACCACTAAGTAATATTAATAATTTGCTCATAATTTACTATATTATCATATAATGAAAAAAAAGAAGAAGATTTCAGATATAAAAGATGAATTTGATATAAGTAATGATTTAATTAATCAAGATATTGATCCAGATAATATTGATATATTAGATATTGATGACGACATTAATATTGATCAAATTGATGAAGATATATTATCTGGAGATATAATAGAAGAAATTGAAGATGAAGATGATGAATCTAATACAGATGTAGTAAATGACATAAATGTGGTAAAATGTCCTAACTGTAAAGAGGATGTTTTAGAATCAGAATTTTGTCCAATTTGCGGAAAACCTCTAAAATCTAGAACTATCTCTAAACAAGATGAGTATACAGAAAATGAAGAGATTAATAATAACGATTTTTTTGATATGGAAGATAATTACATACCAGAAGATATAGAGAAAAAAATAGATGAAGAATATTATGACTAAAAAAGAAAATTTAATAACAATAGTAAATAAAAAGGAAGAAAAAGGTTCTAAATTGACTATATCTTTAAATATAAACTCCAATCTCGTAGAAAAATCATTAGATAATGTAACTGAAGAATTTATTAAAGTAAAAGAAATTAAAGGTTTTAGAAAAGGTAAGGCACCTAAAGAGCTTGTATTCTCAAATTTTGAAGAACATATAAAAGAAGAAGCGTATAAAGATGTGCAAAACAAAGTAATAGAATATATATACGAAGAAAAGATAAATCCATTAAGAATATATTTTGAAAAAGATTTCTTGGAAGAAATAGGGAATAAAGAAGATATAAAAATTAATGTATTATGTTATACAAGACCTAAAATAGATAGTATAGATATTTCTAAAATAAAAGTTTCTAAGAAAAAAGCTGAAGAAAAATATATAGAAGAAGAGAAAAAATATGAATCTCAAGAAAACAAAAAAATACTTGAAGATTTAAAAAATAATAAAGATAAATATACTGATAATATATATGAAAGCTTAATTATAGAAGAGATATTAAATACATTACAACTAAATAAGGAAGATATTCCTGAATATATGATAAAAGAACATGTAAGTAAATCTTTAAAAAATCTTGAAGAATTTTCTAAAAATTTAGAATTATCCTTAGATGAATATTTAAAACAAGTTAATACAACAAAAGAAAAAGTTATAAAAGACTTAGAGAAAGAATTGATGGATCAATTAAAACTAGATGTATTTACTGAAAATTTTGCAGAACAAAATAAGATTGAAGTGAATCAAAAAGATATAGATGATCAATTAAAAACTATGAATGAGGATGATTTAAAAAAATTGAACGCAGATGAATTTATCTATAATATTAGATATTATAAAAGTTTAAAAGAAGTTGTTGAATTAGTTAAGAAACAATCATGACAATAATACCTACAATAATAGAAAAGACTGCAAGAGGAGAAAGAGTATATGATATATATTCAAGATTACTTGAAGAAAGAATCATATTCTTAGGAGGTCAGGTAGAAGATGAAATTGCTAACCTTATAATTGCAGAATTATTATTCTTACAAAAAGAAGATTCACAAAAAGATATATCTTTATATATAAACTCTCCTGGAGGATCTGTTGATGCAGGAATGGCTATATACGACACAATGAACCATATATCTTGTGATGTGTCTACTATATCAATGGGGTTATCAGCTTCAATGGGGGCATTTTTACTCTCATCAGGAGCAAAAGGAAAGAGATATTCTTTACCAAATTCATCAATATTAATACATCAACCATCCGGAGGTACAGAAGGACAAGCTAGTGATATAGAGATTACAGCAAGAAGAATATTAAATATCAGAGATAATCTAAATACTATACTTGCTAAAAATACAGGTCAAAAAAAATCCAAAATAGAAAAAGATGTAGACAGAGATTTTTGGATGACACCCAAAGAAGCTTTAGAATATGGAATTATAGATAAAATAATAAAGTAATGGGTTCGTAGCTCAGTTGGTTAGAGCGCAACATTGACATTGTTGAGGTCACTGGTTCAATTCCAGCCGGACCCAATTAATTTAACAATAAAAAAATGAACTCATCTATACTTTTTATATTTAATCTCATAAACCATTATGGTTACTTTATAATAGGATTATTTATATTACTAGAATGTTTAGGAATACCTCTTCCTGGAGAAACATCTCTAGCTTTTGGTGCAGTATATGCATCTTTATATCCCAATAAATTAAATATATTTTTAGTCATCCTTACTGCTGTTATATCAGGATCATTAGGAGATAATTTAGGATATTTGATTGGAGAGAAATATGGAATCTCTTTTATTAAATTTCTTTCCAAAATATTAAAAACAAATATTAAATATGTTGATTATACAAAAAAATTCTTTGATAAATATGGATTCAAAACAGTTTTTATAGGAAGATTTCTATCTGTTTTAAGAATGTTTATACCTATAACTGCAGGTATACATAAAATTGAATATAAAAAGTTTTTTATATACAATATATCTGGATCTATAGTATGGGCATCATTGTATGGAACATTAGGATTTATTTTGGGAAGAAATTTACAATTATTAGAATCTGTATTGAAAAACATTACATATTCATCAATAATATTAATAATTATAGCTACACTGTATATAATATATAAAAGATATGAAAAACAAAGAATTGCAAAATTTAGATAAATTAAAAGAAATGAGACATTCAGGAGCTCATCTACTTGCATATGCAGTAAAAACTCTATTCCCTAATGCCAAACTTGCAATAGGACCTGCAATAGATGATGGATTTTATTATGATTTTGGAGATATAAAAATTCAAGAAGATGATTTAGTACGAATAGAAAACAAAATGAAGGAACTTCAAAAAAAGGACTATACATTTGAAAAAATAGAAATGAGTATTGAAGATGCAGAAAAATTTTTAAAAAAAGAAGATGAGATATATTCTTTATCACTGCTCAAAGATATAAAAGAAAAAGGTAGCACGATAAAAGAAGAAATGGATAATAATAATAAAAAAAATGAGACTGACATTGTAACTTTTTATAAATCTGGAGAATTTATAAATCTATGTAGGGGAGGACATGTAGACTCTTTTAAAAACATAGGTCCATTTAAATTAACTTCTATTGCTGGTGCATATTTCAGGGGAGATGAGAAAAACCCAATGTTAACTAGAATCTATGCAGCATGCTTTGAAACTTTCGATGAACTTGAAAATTATCTAAAAGAAAGAGAAGAGGCAAAAGAAAGAGATCATAGAAATATAGGTGAGAAACTTGGGATATTTTTACTCTCCGAAAATATAGGACAAGGACTTCCTATACTTCTTCCTTCAGGAGAAACTATCAAACATCTACTTATAGAGTATATGAGAAAAAAAGAAGAAAGATTGGGTTATAAATATATAGCAACACCTCATATTACACAAGCTTTACTTTATGAAGAATCGGGACATGCAACTCATTATAGTGAAGACATGTATTCATTTAAAGATAAAGAAGGTAATATATTCTATATAAAACCAATGAGCTGTCCTCATCATCATATGGTATATAAAAAAATAACTCAAAGTTATAGAGATTTACCATTAAAACTTGCAGAAGCAGCTGCGGTATACAGATATGAAAGATCAGGTACCTTAACTGGACTTATTAGAATAAGAGGTCCAATAACTCAAAATGATGCACATATATATACTCCCAAAGATGAGCTTGAATCAGAGTTCTTGAAAGTTTTATCCCTTTTTAAAGAAGTATATTCAGAACTTAACATAAAAGGTTACTGGTATAGACTTTCTTTACCTGATTTTGATAAGGATAAATATGAAGGAGAAAAAGAAATGTGGCAATATGCAACAGAAAAGATACAAAATAGCTTAAAAAAAAGTAAGAATAATTATACAGTAGGAATAGGGGAGGCAGCTTTTTATGGACCTAAATTAGATGTCCAAATAAAAAACATTTTTGGAAAAGAAGATACTATTGCAACTATACAAATAGATATACTTCAACCTAAAAGGATGAGCCTTACTTTTATTAATCAAAATGGGGAAAAAGAGACCCCTATAGTTATACATAGATCTATATTGGGTTCATATGAGAGATTCATTGCTTTCTTTTTAGAACAAACTGGAGGAAACTTTCCATTAAAATTTTCTCCTATACAATTTAGAATTATTCCCGTATCTGAAAAATATCTCAATCATGCTTTGGATTTAGAAAAAATCGTTAGAGATTTAGGAGGAAGAGTGGATGTAGATAAAAGAGACGAAAGTTTGTCTAAAAAAATAAGAAGTGCTGCAATAGAAAAAATACCTGGTAAAATAATAATTGGAGAAAGAGAAGTTTCAAATATAATTAATGATCAATTCACCTCTTTAAGCATAAATTGGAGAGAAGATTTTGATCATCCAAAGACTTTAGACATGAAAGCTTTACAGAAAATTATAGAAGAGAATAAGATATAAAATATGTTGTAATAACAAAAATCTATATATATAATAGATTCATGCATAACAATTTAAAATTCCAAAATGAAGTAGAATCATTTCTTGTTAGTTCCACTAAAAAATTTAAGCATTTAGATATGAATTCTAATATATTAATGCTTAATAATATATTGAATAACAGATATTCTCAAAAAAAAATAATTAGGAAAGATCATATATTTTTCTTAGATAAACTATATAAAGCATATATGAATTTATATCCTAATCTAAAAATAATACTTAAAAATAAAAAAGGTATAATAACTTTTGAAATAGAAAAAAAACAAAGAAGTGGATATCATATATTACTTGAGAAAAAGATAAAAATAACTCCATTAGAAAATTTTTTTAGACATATAGGAACTGATACACTATCAGAAATATCTCAAATAAAAAATAAAGATTTTGAATATTATATTGATGATATGGAGCAAAAATTCTATGAATAAAAATGAAGTAAGTATATATCTTAAAATACTTTCTAAAATTGAAATTCCAACTATTTTTAAAGGAAAAGATCAAGAAATATTAAATATTATTCTTAATACTATAAAAAACAATCTTGTTGAAAAACTTTCATCTACAAAAAATTTAGAGGATGATTTCGAACATATAAAAAAAATAATTATATCAATGCACTCAATTATATCTATATATCTAAAAAATTTTATATATTTAGATAATGATATATATACAGAAAATAAGATTAATTCTAATTACAAAAATTACTATGTTCTAAAAGCCAGAACATCTGATTTTAATTCAGTACCAATATATACATATATAAGTTTAAATAATAATAAAAATATTATAAATATTACAACAGAAACATTAAATAATGAGATCTTTACTAAAATTATTATTTATGAAAATAAAAATAAAATACAATTAGAAATAATAGTAGAAGAAACAAAGGATATTGATAAACTTTTTGGAGAAGAATTAGTTCTAAAATCAATAAAAACAAAAGAATTTAACAATTTTATAAATAATAATATAAAATTTTTAAGAAAGAATAAAAAACCTAAAGAAAGCCTCAATTTAGAAATAGAATAGATCTGATAAAAAGTCTTTGCAACTTAATGAATACAAAAAAATTTTATCAGACCATTTATTCTAGCTATATAAGATTTACACAGAAGGTCTATTTTATAATTTATATGTATAAATTCTTTACAAAGCCAATAATCTTTGATATTATACCAGTACTAGATTAAATTAATTATCTAACCAGGAGGGGTTATTTTATTATAAAAAATATAAGAAACAATTTAATAAGATATAACGATTATATAAGAGCTCCGAAAGTACGTTTAATCGATGAAGATGGCACATTTATAGGTATAATTGAAACCAAAGAAGCGATTTCAATAGCAAAAGAGAAAGAATTAGATTTAATTGAAATATCTCCTAATACAGACCCTCCAGTATGCAAAATAATGTCTTACTCTAAGTATAAATACGAACAGAGTAAGAAAGAAAGAGGTTTAAATAAAAAAACTAAGAATAAGGAGATAAAAGAGATTAGATTTAAGCCATTTATAGGTATAGGAGACTATAATAATAAAGTAAAAAGAATAAAAGAATTCTTAGATGAAAAACATAGAGTTAAGGTAGTAATAAGGATAACAGGAAGGACAGCTTTTGATAATGCTGATAATTTAATGGCACGAATAGTACAAGATACAGCAGAATCTGGATCACCAGAATTTGAACCTAAAAGAGAAGGAAAGACAATTTTAACATTACTACAACCAACAAAATAATTATGAAAATAAAAACAAAAAAAATATTAGTTAAAAGATTTAGAAAGACTAAAAATAATAAAATCCTTCATAGTATAAAAGGAGTATCTCATTTTATGTCTAAGAGAAGAAGTAATCGAAAGAGCAGAATAAAAGGCATACAAGTTTTAGGTGGTAATACTAAAATATTTAAAGACTTAAAATAAATTATGAGAATAAAAAAAGGATATACAAAACATCAAAAGCATAAAAAAGTGCATGAATTAACCAAAGGTTATAGAATGACAAAAGGAAACTTAATCAAAGTTTCTAAAGAAGCTATTCTTCATGCAGGAGAATATTCGTACAATGGAAGAAAAAAGAAAAAAAATATCTTTAAAACTTTATGGATTACTAGAATATCTGCTGCATTAAAAGACACAGGAATATCTTACTCAAAATTACAGAAATTACAAAAAGATAATAACCTTCTTTTAAACAGAAAAGTGATGGCATATTTTGCAACAGAAGACAAAAATGTATTTGATAAAATAGTAAACGAAGTCAAATCAAAAGAGAATGTATGACATTAACGATTTAATAGATAAAATAGAATTAATAAGAAAAGATTCTTTAAAAAAAATACAAACTTCTGACAATATAGAGACTCTAAAAAAAATATATAACTCTGTATTTGGTAAAGACAAAGAATTATCTTTACTATTGAGTGAAATAAGAAATTATAATATTCAAGATAAGAAAACTCTAGGAGAATTTTCCAATAAAGTAAAAAAAGAAATCACAGATAAACTCTTCGAAAAAGAAACACTTTTAAAAAAAGAACTTGTAAATAAAGAACTTCTAAAAACTATAGATGTAACTATGCCTGGTATATCTAATAATATAGGATCTATACATCCTATTAGTCAGATGATAGATAAAATTGTTAAAACTTTTGAATATTTTGGTTTTTCTGTAGCCTCTGGACCCGAGATTGAAACTGATTGGTTTTGTTTTCAATCTCTAAATTTAGATATTAATCATCCTGCAAGAGATATGCAAGATACATTCTATATCAAAGAAAACCATATACTACCTAGAACACATACATCTTCAGTTCAAATAAGAACTATGCTTTCTGAGAAACCTCCTATTAGAATTATTGCTCCTGGAAGAGTATATAGAAATGAGAATCAGGATCAAAGACATACATTCATGTTTTACCAATTTGAAGGTTTAGTAATAGATAAAACTACTAATATCAAAGATTTAAAAAATATACTTACAACATCTTTGAAAAATATATTTAATAATGAAAAAATAGAATTACGCTTAAGACATTCTTTTTTCCCATATACAGAGCCTAGTTTTGAAATAGATGCAACATGTCTTCTATGTAATGGGGTAGGATGTAGAGTTTGTAGTAATAAAGGATGGATAGAACTCATGGGAGCAGGTATGATTCATCCTCAAGTTTTAAGAAATGTAAATATAGACCCTCAAGAATATCAGGGTTTTGCATTTGGAGGAGGACCAGAAAGGTTAGTTATGGTAAAAAATATGATTGACGATACTAGGTTGTTCTATGAAAATGATTTAAGATTTCTATCACAATTCAAAAAAATATGAAGATATCAATAAATAGATTAAAAAAATACACAAAAATACCTAAAGATAAAAAAGAATTAGGAATATTATTAGATAAATTTGCAATACAATCTGTAGATATAGATAATATAATACATTATGGAAAGAATTTATCAGATATATACATAGGAAAAATAACAAAAATAGAAAAACACCCTAATGCAGACAAATTACAAATAGTAAATGTAACAATAAAAGAAAAAAGCCTTGTTATAGTCACAGGAGCATCTAATATATATATAGGAATGATTTGTCCTGTTATTTTAGATGAAGGTATACTTCCAAATGGTACAAAAATAAAATCATCAGAACTAAGAGGTGTAATGTCTAATGGTATGCTATGTTCTGAAAAAGAATTAGAATTAAGTGATGATCATGAAGGAATTATGGATCTTGGGGACGAATATAAAGATCGAATAGGCGAAAAATTAAGTAAATATATATCAGATACTATAATAGATATAGATAATAAAGTAATCTCTAATAGAACAGATTTATTCTCTCATATTGGAATTGCAAGAGAATTTGCAGCTATTCAAAAAGAAGATTTCAAGAATATATCTTTAAACCCTATAAAAAATCCAATTGAGGATAATATACAAATAACTTTAGATGATGAATTCTGTACTAGATATATAGCTATTATAATAAAGGATATAAAAATAGGAAAATCTCCAGTTTGGCTAAAAGAAGAATTAAGAAAAATTGGAATAAAAAGTATAAATAATATAGTTGATATAACTAATTATGTTATGACCGAAATTGGGCAACCTCTTCATGCATTTGATCTTGATAAAATATCTGATGGTAAAAATCCTCATATAATAGTAAGAAAAGCAAAAAATGGAGAAATTATAAAAACACTTGATTCAAAAGAAAGAAAGCTTAATGAAAATAATTATCTTATTGCAAATGAAGAAAAAGGCTTAGGGATAGCAGGTGTAATGGGAGGAGAAGATTCAGAAATTGACAATAATACAAAATCTATACTTTTAGAAAGCGCTATATTTAACCCTATATTGATTAGAAAGAGCTCTAAACAAGTAAACCTTAGAACTGAAGCTTCTTTAAGATATGAAAAGGGTATTCCAGAACATTTTGCACTACAAGGAATTCTTCTTGCAATAGATATGATACAAAATCTTAACTACGGAAAGATTGATTCAAATATAACAGATATACAAAGAGCATCTAATACAAATATTAAAATATCTCTATCAGAAGAAAGAATCTATAAAATATTAGGAATAAAAATATCTACAGAAAATATTATAGATATATTAAAAAGGTTAGACTTTAAAGTATCTAGTGAAAATAATTTATTACAAATAGATATACCTCCTCAAAGAAAAGATATAAAAGAAGATGTAGATATAATAGAAGAAATAGGCAGAATATATGGATATGACAAAATCCCTGAAGAAAATCCTATATATGAATCAAGTAAGATAAAAAGAAATATAATATATGATACAGAACTAGAGATAAAGAAGATCTTAGTATCTCAATCAAGTTATGAAATTAAGACTTATTCTTTTATCAGTAAGGATTTAGCTAGAAAATCTAATATAGACATTACAAATGCTATTAAAATAATTAATCCTTTATCTGAAGACTTTACTCATTTAAGAGAAACTCTAGTACCTTCAATGTTAAATACTGTAGCTTTAAATACAAAAAATTCTGATAATTTTAGTTTATTTGAAATAGCAAATGTATACCTAAGATCAGAAGAAGAGTTACCAAAAGAAGATTTATTCTTATGCGTATCTAAATACTCAAAGAATAAAAAGAATGATACATTTTTTGAGATTAAAGGAATATTTACAAATCTATGTGAATACTTAAATATTAATGAAAGTATTACTTTTAAAAAGGGTACTAGTAAAAAATATGGTGTTCAAAAACAAAGTGCAGAAATAATAATAAATGATAATAAGATAGGTGATATTATAAATATACACCCAGAAGTAAAAGAAAATTTCAATATAAATGGAAATTTAAGTATATTATTAATAAATATAAATGAAATAATACCATATATATCGGATAAATTTATATATATAAAATATTCTAAATATCCTGAAATAGTTGAAGATATAAATATAACGTATAATAAGAATTTAGTACTGGATGATATATTAGTCCATATAAAGGATCCTGCATTAAAAAGTTTTAATATTATAGATATTTATGAAGGAAAACCTCTCAAAGAGGATCAGATTAGTATAACAATAAAATTAATTTTTCAAAATTTTGAAGGTACATTTAAAAGTGAAGAAATAAAAAACAAAATTTCCTCAATAAAAAATACTCTAAAAAATGAATTTAAGAATATAGATTTCAGATAAAAATCTATGGAGTTACTTGTATATTAATAGTACTATTACCACTTACATTATTTGAATCCTGTGCCGTAATAACAACACTATATTGTCCTGGAATAGTAGGTAATTGAAAATTCACATTATAATTAGCATTATTATTTATAACCTGAGGTTGTCCTACTACACTTCCAGAAGAATTTTCTAACTTTATGGTTATATTTGTAATATTATTAGGTGACACAGCTACCCCAGATACATTAATACTGTTTCCTGAAGTTATACTATAACTTTGATTTGATGTAGGACTAGAGCTATTTATTGCAATAGTATTGTTAGGACCAGAATATTGATTACAATATTGAGTAGGAACTGGAGCATATGCTATAGTTGAAGTAGGTGATTGAGCTGCCTCCCAAGCATTAATAGCGGATTGAAATAAAGGTGAATAAGCTTGTAATTGTACATATGTTTTATTTATATAATCACCTGAAGATATCTGACTTTGAGTTGCAAGAAGATTAGTATTTTCTTTACATACTTTTACTGTTTGATTTTGGTTATCCAATTTAGGTAATTGCCCTTGTGAAAAATAACCTAAAGTTTGAGCACAAGAATCTCCTTGTACAGGAAGCAAACCATCATTAGCACAAACATAATCAGTTACTACTCCTGAAGGTCTTTGAAATGTTGGTTTAGGAAACATAGGAAGAACTTCCATCATATATTTATTCCAAAATGGAGCCAAATACTCACCATAAGAATAATTTTCAGTAGGAGCATTATTATCATTTCCTGCCCACATTCCAGTAGCTAAAGAAGATGTATATCCCATTAAAACTAAATCTCTAGACAAATTACTTGTACCTGTTTTCTCTACAACAGCACCAGCATAACCTCCATAATATATTGAAGGAGAATAAAATACTGTAGGATATTTAGTAATAATTTTATCTATCATATATGTATATCTTTGTTTTATAATTCTTTGACCAACACTACTAGGATTATATTGATATATTACTTTTCCAGAAGAATTTACTATCTTAAGTATAGATACAGTAGGATATTTAATACCACCATTTGCTAAAGTAGAATAAGCTTCTGTATTTTCTAATAGAGGTACACCTGCAGCTCCTATAGCTATAGATAAATCATTTTTATATTGAGATACACCTGTAAATCCAAATAAATGCAATTCTTTAATGAAATTTGATATACCTAATGCATATAAGGTTTCTACAGCAGGTATGTTACGAGAACCCCTTAGTGCTGCCTTAATATTAATAGGACCCTCATATAAATTATTCCAATCTGTTGGAGCATAACCATTAATATTAATAGGAAGATCTTGCATCATAGTTGTAGAAGAGAAACCTAAATCCTGAAATGCAGCTGCATATAAAAATGGCTTAATAGAAGAACCCGGTTGTCTGGGGGCTAGAGCTGCATTATAATATCCATCCATTTGTCCATTAAACATAGATACCCCATATTTATAAGCACCTACCATAGTTAGAATTTCCCCATTATTAGGATCTACAGATACCAAAGAAGCATTATGTGCATTAAAACCTGAAGATATAAGATAATTTACAGCATTCGTTACTGTAGATTGAGCTAATTTTTCCATTTTCCAACTAAGAGTTGTATATACTTTCCAACCACTAGTATCTACAGTATTAACTCCATATTTTTTTTCTAATTCATTTTTCACATAGTATACAAACCAAGGATCCTTTATGTTCTGAGATACACTACTTGTATTATATTGCATATGAGGAATTTGACTCTTTGCAGCTTGAATTTCTTTATTTGTAACACCTGTTTCATATTTATCATTAAGCATTTGATTTAAAACATAGTCAGTTCTAGGAATTAAGTATTTAGGACTTGTTCCAAATAAAGGTGAATAAAAGGATGGAGCTTGAATCATTCCTGCTAAGATAGCACATTGAGCTAACGTAAGCTGATTTGGTTCTTTATTAAAATAAGTTTCTGATGCAACTTTTACTCCATAAACATTTCCTCCAAAATAAACTTCATTTAGATATTGTTGTAAAATCTGTTGTTTACTATATCTCTGGGAAATTTCTATTGTTAATATTATCTCTTTCAATTTTCTTTGTAATGTTTGCTGAGATGTAAGTATTGTATCTTTAACTAACTGCTGAGTAATAGTACTTCCACCTTGGAGATTTCCAGACCCTCTTTTAAAAACATCATAATAGAAAGCTCTAAGAATACCTCTAAAAGAAATTCCTAAGGGCTCGTTATAAAAATTCTTGTCTTCTGCAGCAATAACTGCCATTTGTAATTTTTTAGGAATTTGACTCAAAGGAATAGACTCTCTATTTTGTGAACCATGAAAACTATAGAGTAGAGTACCTCCTCTGGAATATATACTTGTTGTTTGAGCATAAGCTTTTGTAAAAGGAGTCCCAGCTGGTGGCAATTCAAAAGAATACTTTATTATCAGATATGCAACCGCAATTGCACCTAATAACATAATAACTCCTACAAACATGAAACTATATTTAAATAGCTTTACTATTAATTTTTTATTTTTAGTGTCTATTGAAGATTTCTTCTTACGAATAGACTTCGTATTATTATTTTTGTCTCCAAAAACATTTAAAACTTTCATTATACTTAAATTATATCATATAATTTGTTATTATATATAATATAAAAAGATTAAAACTAAATAAATGAAATACGAAGATCCAAAAAATTTAATACTTAAAAGAGCTACATTTAGAGTCATAGATGAGAAAAACTTAAAAACACTTCTAGAAGATGGGAAGTCTAAACTTAGAGTGAAATTTGGAATAGATCCTACTGGGAAGAAAATACATATAGGTAGAGCCTCTACAATACAAAGATTAAGGGATTTTCAAGAATTGGGGCATGTAGTTGTACTCATAATAGGAGATTTTACTGCGTTAATAGGGGACAGTTCTGATAAAGAAGATCGAAGAGAGCTGGTTACAGAAACTCAAATACATGCTAATTTAGAACACTATAAAGAGCAAATAGGAAAAATACTTGATTTAGATAAGGTAGAATTTAGATATAATTCAGAATGGTTATCTTTATTAAATTTCAAAGATATACTCAATCTCTCAAGTAACTTTACTGTCTCACAAATGATTGAGAGAGAAAACTTTAGTGAACGATATAAAAATAATAAACCTATTGGTTTACATGAATTTCTATATCCCTTAATGCAAGGATATGACTCTGTAGCTATAAAAGCTGATGTAGAACTAGGAGGTTCGGATCAATTGTTTAATCTTCTATCTGGAAGGGAAATTCAAGGTATATTTAAAATGAAAAAACAAAATATTGTAACAAAAAAACTACTCTCAGGTACTGATGGAAGAAAAATGTCTACATCTTGGGGAAATGTAATAAACATTACTGATAAACCTGAAGATATATATGGAAAAGTTATGAGTATTAAAGATGATAGTATAATTGAATACTTTACTATTACAACAAGGTTTACAGATAAATTAATAAAAGAAATGGAGGAAGATGTAGAAAATTCATTAGGAAGTAGTGCTATGATGGATATTAAAAAAATACTCGCAAAAGAGATTACAAAAATGTATTCTTCTTACGAAGATGCTATTAAAGCCGAGAATAATTTTAAAAAACTAGTGCAAAATAAAGATTTTAAATCTTTAGATGATATAATAGTTGTAGATATTAAAGAAAGTAATATTAATATACTAGATTTAATATCATCTTATACAGGTCAAGTTCCTTCAAAAGCAGAAGCTAGAAGATTAATATCTTCAGGAGGAGTTTATATTAACGATACAAGAATAAATGAAATTAATACATTAATTGAAATAAAAAATGATATGATAATAAAAATAGGGAAAAGAAATATTATAAAAATAAATCATGAGTAGAAAGAAAAAATTATTTCAAAAACACGGCAATACTATATTTATCATCATTATGGTAATTACTATAGTAGGTTTACTTCTTTCTAGTTTGTTAGCTATATTTAATTAATGGATAATTTAGATATTGACGTATCTAAAGCCTATTATATAGGAGAAAAGTATGCTAATTTACTTAAGAAGTTAAATATATTTACATTAAAAAATCTATTGTATTTTTATCCAATCAAATATGAAGATTCTAGAAATGTTATAAATATAGAAGATATATTTATAGGAGAAAAAAACATAATAAAAGGGTATATAACATCTATAAAAAGTATATATACAAAAAATAAAAAAAATATTATCACCGCTCAAATTACAGATGATACAGGAACTGCCAATATAATATGGTTTAATCAACCATATATATCCAATAATATTAAATTAGATACAGAAATAACTCTCTCAGGAACAGCATATTACGAAAAAAACTCTGTTCTTTTTAAATCACCTCAATATGAGATTCAGAGAGAAAATAAGGAAAATATACATCTTTCAAGAATAACTCCTATATATTCTCAAACTAAAGGAATATCTTCAAAATGGCTACGATCAAGAATAAAAAATATCTTAGATAATATGAAAGTAGAAGAATATATACCTTCAGAAATAAGAGAGAAGTATGATCTTTTAGAAATAAATGATGCTCTAAGAAAATTACATTTCCCTCTTAATTTTGAAGATATCAATGAAGCAAAAAGAAGATTAGGTTTTGAAGAAATACTATACATACAAATACTCTCTTATTTAAAAAAAGAGGAAAGAAAAAAACGTACAAGTTACAAGATAAGTGTAGATGATATCAAAATTAAAGATTTCATAAACAATCTAAATTTTAAATTAACTTTATCTCAAACAAGAAGTATCAATGAAATCATAGAAGATATAAAGAAAGGTATTCCTATGAATAGACTTTTAGAAGGTGACGTAGGTTCTGGAAAAACTATAGTAGCTCTAACTGCTGCATATATAATAAATCTCAATAAATTACAGACTGCAATAATGGTACCAACATCAGTGCTAGCATCTCAACACTATAAAACTGCAAAATCTCTGTTTAAAGATTTAAAAATACAACTAATAACATCGAAAACAAAAACTTTTGATAGATCAGCATCTTTATTTATTGGTACTCATGCATTATTTAGTAATGAAATATTTAAAAATTTAGGATTAGTAATTATAGACGAACAGCACAGATTTGGTATAAGGCAAAGAGAAGAATTAATAAATAAAGGATATTATCCGCATGTCCTTACTATGACAGCAACACCTATCCCTAGAACTCTTGCATTAGGACTGTATGGAGATTTAGATATATCTAGACTTGATGATATGCCAAAAGGAAGAAAAGATGTAAAAACATATATTATTCCTGAAAATAAAAGAGAGGATACATATAAATTTATTAAAGAAAGAGTTAGAGCAGGAGAACAAATATTTATATTATGTCCACTTATAAATGAATCCGAAAAAATTCCTGTCAAAAACGTACAAGATGAGTTTAAATACCTTAAAAATAATGTTTTTACAGAAGAAAAAATAGAGATACTACATGGAAAAACAAAGAATAAAGAGTTGATATTAAGTAAATTTAAAAAGAAAGAATTTGATATTTTAGTATCAACACCTATTATTGAAGTAGGAATAGATATAAAAGATGCAACTATAATAATAATAGAAAATGCAGAAAGATTTGGATTAGCACAATTACACCAACTAAGAGGTAGAGTAGGTAGATCAGATAAAGAATCTTTTTGTTTTTTATTCACATCTAATCCTTACAATGAGAGATTAAATTTTTTTAAGAAAAATAATAATGGATTAGAATTAGCAGAATTTGATTTACAAAAAAGAGGTCCAGGAGAAATATATGGGCAAAATCAATCAGGAACCCCAGATCTAAAAATGGCTTCACTCTTAGATAAAGACTTGATAAAACTGACAAGAGAAGCTGTTTCAGATATAATTAACGTATTAGATAAATATCCTCAATTAAAAAATAAAATAAGAGAGGCTCAAGATAGTATATTATCAATGAATTAAAATGGAATTACGAGTAATTGGAGGAAAATTTAAAAGAACAAAATTAAAGGTACCGAAGGATACGAGACCTCTTAGTGGCATAGTAAAATCTGCTTTGTTCTCAGTTATAAATGATAAGATTAAAAAAAGTTATATACTAGATTTATATGCAGGATCAGGAGCTTTAGGCATAGAAGCTCTTTCTAGGGGTGCAAAATTATGTGATTTCATTGATATAAATAAGAAAGCTTGTGACATAATAAAAGAAAATTTACTAAAACTTAATTTAAGTAATAATGAAGTTTATAATATACCTGCTGAAATTTTTCTAAGATATAATAAAACTATAGATGATAAGTATGATATTATATTTGTATTTCAACCTTATGATATAACAAATGAAGGTATAGTTTCTAAATCTATACATTTACTTAAAAAAGATGGAATACTCATCTTCGAAAGAGAATCTAATAGGGAAGAGAGAAGTATCAAAGGTTTAAATATAATAAACTCAAAAAAATATGGAAAAACTGCATTAACTTTCTATATAAAAGATTGACTTTTTGATTGTTTTAATAATATAATATAGGTTATGGCAGCAACACCAAAAAGAAAAATATCACATGCTAGAAAAAATAATAGGCGTTCACATTATCACGCTATTGTTCCAACTCTTACAGTATGTCCTAATTGTAAATCAAAAATGTTACCACATAATGCTTGTTTGAAATGTGGAAAATATAAAGACAAAGTGGTACTACCTTTATAGTTTTATAAAAGATGAAATCAAAGCGTGATCCTAGACATTTATCCAGAATAATTGCTTTACAAAAATTATTTAATAGATCTTTCTTAAGAACAAATGTTTTTACAAATAAAGAACTCTTGGAATTAGATAGAAGTCAAGAATTTGACAAAGAATTATTAAATAAAATAGTATATGGAATAAAGAATAATGAAAAAGAAATTTTAGAGATTGTAAAGAAAGCTAGTCTAGAAAGACCTTCAAGTAAAATTAATAAAATAGATCTTTTGATAATTAAAATAGCTATTTATGAGGGGTTTGTTGGTAAAATAACACCACCAAAAGTATCTATAGATGAAGCAATTGAGCTTGCAAAAGAATTTGGAGATATACCAAGTTCTAAATTTGTAAGTGGAGTATTAGGTAATTTAATGAAATGAATGTAGAAGATTTAATAGAAAAATTAAATTTAAAAATTAATGATATAGAATTATTTAGAAAATCTTTGACTCACAGATCCTTTAATGGAGAAAATAATGAAAGATTAGAGTTTTTAGGAGATGCAGTAATAGAATTACTAGTATCTAAATATATATATAATAAATTTCCTAATGAAAAAGAAGGCATACTGACAAGTTATAGGTCATCTTTAGTAAAAACAGAAACTTTATCTAAAATAGCAGCTTCTTTATCTTTTGGAAATTATATTCTAATGAGCAAGGGTGAAGATGAATCTGGAGGTAGAGAAAGACAAACAATACTAGAAGATGCGTTTGAAGCTTTCATAGGGGCTCTGTATTTAGATAGAGGACTTGAATATACTAATGATTTCTTGTACAATAACCTTTACTATATATTAGAAGATATTATAAGAGACAAGAGTTATATTAATAATAAATCTCAGTTACAAGAAATATCTCAATCTAAATATAAATCCACTCCGAAATATAAGGTTATTAAAGAGGAGGGACCTGCTCATGACAAAACTTTTACTGTAGAGCTTGTGATAAATAAAAAAACAGTATCACAAGGAATAGGGAAGAGTAAACAAGAAGCAGAAGAAAGTGCAGCTACAAATATACTAAATAAAATATATGATAAAGATAAAATTAACGAGAACAGGTAAAAAAGATCAAGCTAATTACAGAATAGTAGTTGCTTTATCTACCACTAAAAGAGATGGTAAATTCATTGATAATATAGGGCACTATTCACCAATAACAAAAGAATTAGAGTTCAACAAAGAAAAACTAGATAAATGGATTTCTACAGGTGCTCAACCTACAGATACTGTAAAAAAATTATTGAAAATTAGCTAAATATTTATCTAAACCTCCCAAATTATTAATTAAACTAATATATTTAGTTTCGGATATATCTGGAGAAGAGAAGAATGTAACTTTTACATCTAGAGTATTATCACTTGAAATATTACCTGTTAAATTTCCTCTGTAGTATATATTAGGAACAACAAAAAGTATTTTATTAGTAATTAGACTGTTAATATAAGATTTTAATTGAGAATAATTACCAGAAAAAGACACAGATACATTAGAAGGGGTAATATTACTAGATAATCCTGGTATTGTAACTGAACTGTTAAAAGATTTAGGTAATTGAGCACTCGATAAATTTTTAAATATTAACCCAGAATTTAAAGCCATATTCTGAACATCTCCAGAAGTAGTAACAAATTGAAGATTATTAGGAATAATAGTATTTAGAATAGCTAAATCACTTTTAAGTTTATTAGATGTATTATTAGATGTGTAATTTTCTAAATTACTTATTTCCTGATTTAATTGAGTATTTTTTGTATTGTATGCACTAATTTCATTATCAGAATTTATAATACTATTATAATTAGGTATAATTATAAAGATAAAAGATAACAACACAATAATAAAAATTATTGTTGGTATTATATATAAAAGTAAATTTTTTCTTAAATTAATTCCCATTATAATCTGTAGTTACATTAAAAGTAATAGAACCTGAAGAAATACTCAAAGAAGATATCTGCGTATTATTAAAATACTTATTTTGTGAATTATTCTCAGTCATAATAAACATATATTTTGCAACACTTAAAACATCAGGAGCTTGAGCATAATAAGATATATTTCCGTTATAATCATAATTTATATCATATATACTTATATTCGAAGGTGTTACCAATTTTAATTTATGAAATACATCAATTGGATTATAAAAAGTTTTTTGAATAGCTACTATATTTGAATATCTATAATTTATGTTATTAATTAAATTATTTACTTTTGAAAAACTATTAATAGTAACTTGATTTTTTTGATAAGATACTTTTGCTGCATCAACTTTTTTTTGTAAACCTTGAGATAATAAAATTAAAACAAAAGAAGATAATTCTACCACTATTAATACTATTGCACTAACAAGATCTACATAGAAAGTTGTTCTTTCTCTTTTAACATCATCTCTTGTTTTTTGAGGAAGAAGATTAATTTCATTTTTCATGTTTTTAGAGCTAAACCTATTGAAACAGCATATCCTGGTAATAATACAGGCATTCTATTTTTTAATTCTGGGTTTATATATACTCCTGAATAAGGATTACCAACTTCTACTTCCATATTAAGGTTTTGAGCTAAATACAGAACTAATCCTGGAAGCATTGAACCATTTCCTACTAATATGATTTTTGAAGGTAGATCTCCTATATTTGTAGATCTATATGCATTAATTATCCTTTTAATCTCATTTATAATAGAATCCATTATAGGTGTAATAGTACGATATATTTTTCCTTCTAATTGATTAGCATCTAAACCATAATTTTTCTTATATTCTTCAGCTTGTATTTCTTCTAGATTGAATTCTTGAGAAATAGCTTTTGTTATAACAGAAGACCCTGTCGATATTGTCTGATTAAATAAAAGATTTTTTCTATATGCAAAAACTAAATTAATAGAATTATATCCGAAATCTAAAATTATACTAGGAGAAGGATCATTCAAAGAAGACATGCTTCTTACTAATGATAAAGATTCAGTTTCTATAAAAGTAGGATCTAATCCTGCAAGTGTTAATATATCTACATATCTATTTATTAATAATTTTGGAGCAGCTACTAAAAGAATATCATATTGAGTGAGACCATCTGTTGTATTTGAATTAACAATAGACCAATCTATTTGTACATCTTCTAAAGGTATAGGTACATTCCTTTTAGATGCCCAAAATACAGCTTCTTCTAAATCAGATTCTTTTTGTGCTGGAATTTTTATAACTCTTGTAAAAATAGAACTATCTGGTAGAGAAGTAGATACATTTTTTGTTCCTAAATTTAAATCTTTAATCAAAGAACTTAAAGCAAGAGATATTTCTTTTTTATGTTGTTCATTTTCACTACTATATGCTCCTTGTGGCATAGGAATTGATCCAAATGATACAACAGTAGGATTTTTTTCAACATCCTTTAACTTTACTACCTTTATAGAATTAGCGCCGAAATCTACTGCAAAAACGTTAGAATTTTCTTTCTTCTTTGAAAACATATTTTTATTGCATTGATAAATAATTTTTAACTTCTTTTACAACTTGCTCTGGAGTAAGTTCTGTTTTCATCAAAAAACCATCAGCTTTTTGTTCTAAAACATCTCTAATTACGACTTCACTTGTAAGATTTGTTAATACAACAACAATAGGTTCTCCATATTTATCTTTATCTCCTTTTATTAAAGATAAAACATATGTTCCATTCATTGAGCCTGTAGGAAGCATCAGATCTAAGAGTATTAAATCAAATTTTTCTTTAGCAGCCATTTCAGCACCTTCATCCCCACTATATGCAAACTTTACGTCAAAGCCAGAATCTTCCAAAATCTCTTTATAAAGCTCTACTAAAGCCTCCTCATCTTCAACTATTAAAATTTTTTTCTTTTCCATTTTTTATTTTTATAAAATATTAATTTATTACAACTTGTCCCATTGCCATTAAAAATGCATTTACCTGGTTAACAGAGGACCAAATATTTATATTTCCAGAAGAAATAACAAGGGGACTATTACTAATATTACTCTCAATATTAGCATCTCCATAAACAAGTATAATACTATTTGGTGGAGGATTAGGAGTTATAGTAGTAGTTCCATTATAAAAATACCAATTAACTCCAGATACACTAGAATTAGATGTTTGTATGTTATGAGATTGCAAAATACCATTACTATACAAATTATTACTACTATTATTACATACAGCATTATACTGACAATACAATGTGGCAAAAAAATTAAAATTATATATAGGATTATTATTTAACAATAACATTGAATTATAGGAGGGTATCATATTACTTCCAGGAGTATTTAGAAAATTAGAAGAATTAGTATTCTCAATTAATCCATCAGAAAATGTAGTAGGAGAAAAACTATTATGACTAAAATTTGCAATTTGGTAACCTCCAGAAGAATAAGTATTTCCACCTCCTGTACTTCGTATCCAAGAAGCATATACTCTCAAAGAAGGTAATTGACTAGAAACACTTGCACCTATAGATGTATATGAAGAATTAGAAGAATTAAGGTTTAATGGAGAAGGAGAACTACAATAAGTACTCGTATTATTTGAATAACAAACATTAATACTATTTGTAATATATAAACCTGCAGGTAATCCAGATTGATTAAAGTAAGGATATACAACAAAATCTTCTTGACAATTAGTAGAACAAGAAATAGATTCTGTAGTAGCTAGAGCTCCTTGAGAAAAACTTAACCAAGAAGATGGAGATGAACTTAGCTCTACATTTATATCCCCTGAACTATAATTAGGATTACAAGCGTTCTTCCATCCACCTGGTGTACATGTAACAGATACACTATATTCTATTCCTTGAGGAGTAGAATTAAGCCATGTATTATAATTATGCTCTTCTATATAAAATCTATTTCCATCATTATTAGGTGTAACTTGAGCAACACTAATAGAATACTTACCATACCTCGGAACAACAGTTATTGACTGATTATAACAATCATTTACTGAGCTATTTGATTGAAGACCATGAAAAGTAGGTGATAATGTAGAGGTACAAGTTGTAGAATTATTAGAAGAAGTTGGAGCAGATCCTGAACAGACACCAACATCACTACCTGTACCACCTACACAGGAATAATTATAACCATATGTATGAGTATCTGTAACACTTGTAGATACTTGATTATCTATAATGGAAGGTGATGGACTATAATTACTATAACTAATTTTAGTCCAAGTCCCATAAGAAGATGTAGTTTGAGCAAATAAATCTATCTTACCTATATATGCATATATAGAAAAAACTATAATAAAGAGTAAAAATATTATTAATAAATTTTTAAATTTTATAAGTTTCATATACACTTAATATAGCTAATATAATAAAATAATTCAACTTCCATTATATATGTAATTTTCTTCTGTAGCAGAGCCAAAAAGAGGTAAACAAGTATTATTACTAGTATTAGCAAATACTATATTTGATAAAGAATTATTACTACTAGTATAGCATCCAATAATAATAATATTTAAATAAGGTAAAGTGTATGATGAACTCGCTGAATATGAAGGCGCTCCTGTATAATCATAATTATCATAAAAAAAATATACAGATTTAATACTAACAGAAGAAGAATTAAGAGGCACGGAAGTAGTAGAACCTGAAGCATTGTATCTAAGATTATTACTACTACTCAGACTAATACTTCCTATAGTAGAACCTGAAGCATCTAATATACTTAATTGACCAATACTATTACACTCACCTATAATAGAAGTACCCATATAAGAGCATCCATTTACATTAATATTAGGAGATACAGAAGCAGCAACTCTTATCTCTCTTCTTAATGAGCTCATTGTATATGTAAGATCATTTTGTACTTTTATCTCATTTTGAATACCCGTAGTATAAGTGATAGTACTAGTATAAGACTGCATTATCATATATGACAAAGATGCAAATATTGCTAGAACAACTAAAGTTTCTATTAATGAAAATCCTTTTTTATTTCTAAACAATTTAATCATAATCAGCAAGAAGAAAGTAAACTTATATTATCAGTTTCATATAATAAATTATTGTACGTATTTAAGTTTTGAATTGTATAGTTATGACTATAGTTATACAATTCAGTTGAATTATTATTAAAATAACTATAAAGAGCAGATGCCTGACCATAATTATATCCTTGTATATTAAAAGGTATTCCAGGTGCAGATAGATTCCATAATACATAGGCATTTACAGTCAACAAACATCCAGAAGAACCAGAAGATGTTGGCTGTGAAATATATAAGAATATTCCTGCATTATTAGGTATTTCACTGTAAGAACTATATTGAAATTGATTAATTTCATTATTTATTTTTCCAATTGAAAGACAATTAGATGGAGTAGAAGTAGAAGGAGTAGAATGATTTCCAAAATTTATTCCACAAGAAATAAATTTGTTAGTTGAATTATAATTTCCTTCTTCTAACCAAGTATGTGCATAAGATAATTCTAGAGATACTACTTGTTTTGCATATAAATTATATGTATTCTGATAATTACCTTTTATAGCAAGTGCTTCTGACTCAAGTACAGCTAAAAAAAGAAATCCTAAAAACATTATAGTTATAAGTATTTCTATTAAGGAGAATCCTTTTTTGTTTATAATTTTTTTATCCATTAGTTATTTTACCTAAACTAAATGTATTACCTTGAGTATCAAAATTAACAGGAATATAATAATTTTCATATGATAAATACCAAGAAGAATTACCTGCATAAGTATTAAATGGAGAATTTGTATTATATAAAGAAATATTTCCATTTAATTCTTGAAACAAAGGAAAATAATTATTACAAGTAGTAGTACTAGCAGGATTACACAAAGACATAGTTACCCCTGGCTGAAATTGATGATAATATAAATATATAGAGTTCAACACTATTCCTCCAACATAAGAGAACATTGTATTACAATTATTTAAATCATATTGAATAGAACATGGGGGAGTAGAGGGGGGAGCATCATTAACCAATATTCCTAAAACATATCCATTACAATTATTACTACAAAATTGAGTAATTGAATTTGCTGGCAATATAAAAAACCCATATATAATTTCAGGTGTATCATTATAATTAAAACCAGAAAATTGAGTAATACTTGAAGTTGCATCCGTTTTCATTAATTGGATATTAGATTCCAATTTTTGCGCAGAAGAGAAAAGTATATTTTGAGATTGAGTAGAATTTGAACCAACTATAGCTAACCCTATTATTAATACCGATATTGCTATCACTATTAACAACTCTACAAGTGTGAAACCTTTATTATTCACCTTAAAAAAATATATGTCATAAAATTAGATACATATGTACCAAAAATTATATATAATATGACACTCAAAGACAAGAAAGGTGCAAAAGGTATACTAGATTTAATACTTTTACTTTTAATTATTATTAAAAGAATTCCTACAATTGAACCTATAAGAAAAGAAAAGAAAAGAACATATAATATTGCAGGATAACCTAAAATTAAGCCAATCATAAAAACAAGTTTCATATCTCCTCCTCCCATACCTTTACCCTTCGTTAGTAGAATTATAAATAAAAATATCATAAATACAGCCACACCTACAGCGATATTCCCGATAATTTGGTAAAAAGAGAAACTGCCAGAGAACCAACCATATATAAAATAAATCAGTACAAATATACTACTAAATAATATTAATTTATCTGAAATCTCGTAATATAGATAATCATATAAACCTATATATAAAAATATACAAATCAAAATTAAATAATATATTATATTCACATATACTAATGAAGTAGAGGAGGTATTATAACTAAAAGGAAAATATAAAAAATAAAGTAGGAAACTTACTCCTGTAATAATTTCAAAAACAAAATATCTTAAATGTATATTTTTCTTACAGTATCTACACTTTCCTCTAAGGAAAATAAAACTAAATATAGGAACTAGATCTAAAGGGGATAATTTATGTTTACAATAAATACATTCAGATCTTTCAAAAACAAAATCTATTCCATTTCTTATCCTATAAACTAAAGCATTTAAAAAACTACCAACAATAGCACCTAAAAAAAATGAGAATAACGAAATTACCAACTCAAGCATAGAAAACAATACTAAATAAACCTAACCTAATAATTAATTACAAGTATAAGTATTCCCATTTGGAAACCTAATAACATTAGGACTTACTTGTGTATATGGAGCATTAGATCCATTTGAAGTATAAACGAAAATTGTACTATTTTCTAAACATGCTCCAACAAGATAACCTGTTACACTTGAAGTTGGAGTAATTCCAAATCCAACAGACTGGCCATTAACATATGGTACATAAATATATTGAGTACCTGTATTATTACTAACACCTGCACCTCCACCTCCAGAATCATTGACAAATGCGACTTGTGTACCATTACAACTAGTTCCATTAAATGTAGGAATATTTCCAGGAGCTAATGGATCTATAGTTGCCTTACATAAGCTAGAATTTGTACTGTATACACTTCCTCCTGAAGATACAAAAGTTACGTCTTGATTAGTTCCTGTAGTTTCTACCGAAGCAGGATAAGATTGACCATTTGTACCATAATAAGTTTCTAATAAACCTGCAATACCCTTAACCGAAGTTTGTCTTGCATTATTTCTAGCATCAGCTTGAGCAGAACCTAAACCTACAATAGCAACAGCAATAAGTATACCTATTATTGCCATCACAATAAGTAACTCTACCAATGTAAAACCTTTTCTGTTAATTTTTAACATAAATATTTAAAAAATAATTTTATTAATCTAATAATACTATGACTATATTATTTGTCAATACACACCCAAATTACTTTATAACATTACCTAAAGTATAGATAGGTAAATATACAGCAACTCCTATAAATCCAACTATTACTCCTAAAAATATAGTTATAATAGGTTCTAATAATTTAGATAAATTTTCTATAAGATTATTTGTTTCTTCTTCAAAATAATCTACAACTTTCGATACAACTCCTTCCATATTTCCCGTTTCTTCTCCAATACTTATCATTCTCCATAAAAGTGGGGGATATATATCATACTGAGACATCACCTCTCCTAATGATCTTCCTTTTTCTACCTCTTGAGATACTTGTTTTAAAGTTTCCTTGAATAAAGTATTGGATAGGGAATCTGCAATAAGATTCAATCCTTGTACTAGAGGAACTCCAGCTTTATTAAGTAAAATAAAAGTCTTCCCAAAATCTACTATTTGTATTTTTTTTATTAAATTCCCTAAAATTGGTGTCTTAATAATAAGAATATCTATAGTTTTTTTACCTGCAGTTGATCTTGTGTATAAAAAAATTACAAAAATTATTATTATTAAAACTATCAATATATATATCCAATAAGATATAAAAAAATTGCTTAAATTAATAACAAATAACGTTGGCCAAGGAAGAGTTGCATGAAAACTTTCATATAAATTCTTCATTGGAGGAATCATTTGAGTAAGGACTAATCCTATAACTGCTATAGCTACTAGAACTACCAATATAGGATATATCATTGCACCTTTAAATTTCGAAAGTAATCTACTTTGATTCTCAACATCAGTTGCAATTCTATCTAAAATATAATCTAGAGAACCTGAAGCTTCTGCCGTTCTTAAAAGTTGTATTTGAATATTACTAAACAATTTACTATAAGGAGAAAAAGAATCTGATAAACTTTTTCCTGATTCAACAGATTTTTGAACTTCTAATAATATATTGTGCAAACCTTTATTGGTAACTTGATTTGCTGATATATTTATTGCTTCAACAATAGGTATACCTGAAGTAATAAGTACAGAAAGTTGTCTAAAAAAAATAACTCTATCTTTTATTGGAATTTTACCTATATTAATAGCATTTAAATCTCCTAAAGAAGAAAATGATAGAGAATTTTTATCTTTTATTCTTATTGGAGTAAGACCTTGATCAATAAGATTTCTTGCAACAACATTCTTATCTACAGCATCTATTACACCTGTTACAATTTTATTTTCAGAATCAGAAGCTTGATAAGTAAAACTTGCCATAAAATTATCTTCCTCTAAATAATCTTAATACCTCATCTGGCTTAGATGAATAGTTTTGAGCTTCATCTATAGTTATTTTACCTTCTCTTACTAAAGATACTAATGATCTTTCTAAAGATATCATACCTAAATCTCCACTAGTCTGTATAACACTGTCTAACTGATAAGTTTTTCCTTCTCTTACAATATTCCTAACAGCACTAGTTGCAAGCATTACTTCTAAAACAGCTCTTCTTCCTCCACCTATTGTAGGCACCAATCTTTGAGCTATTATTCCTTCTAATATATCTGCAAGTTGACTACGTATTTGAGATTGTTGTAATTCAGGAAATACATCTATTATTCTATCTACTGTTTGAACAGCTCCATTAGTATGCAATGTTGCAAAAACTAAATGACCAGTTTCAGCAATAGTTATTGCAGCTGATATAGTTTCAAAATCTCTCATTTCTCCTATAAGTACTACATCAGGATCTTCTCTCAAAACACTACGCAACGATATATCCCAAGAATGAGTATCTTCTCCTATTTCTCTTTGATCAACTAAAGATTTCCCTTTTGGATAAACATATTCTATTGGATCCTCAATTGTAACTATGTGTTTTGCATAGCCTAAATTAATTTCTTGAATCATTGCAGCTAGAGTAGTTGACTTTCCATGACCTGTTGGACCTGTTACTAGAACTAAACCCTGAGGAAGAGCAGTGAATTTATGCATTACATCTGGAAGTTGTAATTCCTCAAAAGTTCTTATTGCTGAAGGAATCAATCTAAAAGCTGCAGCAAGATGACTTTTTTCATGAAAAACATTAATTCTAAATCTATCTTTAGTCTCTCTATATTCATATGAAAAATCTATTTCTTTATTAACTTCTAGAAATTCTTTTTGTGAATCTGAAAGAATCGAATTTAAAAGTATTTCTATACTATCTTCTTCAATTACAACATTATTTACATTTTGTAATAATCCATCAACTCTTATAATAGGAGGGTATCCCACAGAAAGATGTAAATCTGATGCATTGTGTTGTATTGTATATTTTAATAAATCTTCTATATTCATAATTATTCTACATCTTCTTTTGCAACTCTATATACTTCTTCTATAGTAGTAATTTTATCTAAAACTTTCAAATATCCATCTTGAATAAGCGATACCATGCCTGATTTCAATGCAACATCATTGATTTGATCACTTGAAGACTTTTCTAATATTAATTTTCTTATCTCTTCATTGACAACCAATACTTCAAATATACCAATTCTACCTAAATACCCAGTATTATTACATTTATTACATCCCTCTCCTTTTGCAATATGTAAAGAATCTTTCTCTAAATACTTAGATATATCTATCTTTGTATTTTCGAAAATATTTTTAATATCCTTTATAACAGAATCTTCAGGAACATAATCTTTTTTACAACTATCACATATTCTTCTAACTAATCTTTGAGCAACAATAACTTCAACTGTAGAAGATATTAAAAATACCTCTATGCCCATATCAATTAATCGAGGAAGTGCTCCTGCTGCGGAAGTTGTATGTATAGTTGATAAGACTAAATGTCCTGTTAAAGCTGATTGAGTTGCAAGTCTTGCAGTCTCTTCATCTCTAACCTCTCCTACCATTATTATATTTGGGTCTTGTCTTAAGAAAGCTCTTAAACCTGTTGCAAAATCTAATCCTGCATCTGGATTTATTTGAACTTGATTAACTCCATCTATTTCAATTTCTACAGGATCTTCTAATGTGACAATATTTACAACTGGATTATTAATATATGATAAAGATGCTGCTAATGTTTGAGTTTTTCCTGAACCTGTTGGTCCTGTAATTAAAATTATACCCCTTGTAAGTTTTAATGCTTTTTTATATTCTTCAAATGCATCTCCTACTATTCCAATATTTTCTAAATTTGAAACTGATTCATTTTTTCTTAAAAAACGAATCACTATTTTCTCTCCATAAACCGTAGGTAGAGAAGAGACTCTTAAATCTATAAGTTCTTTTCCCACTTTTATATTAAACCTTCCATCTTGAGGTAATCTTTTTTCTTCTATTTTAAGATTTGAAAGAATCTTTACTCTAGATATTATTGCTGGAGAGAGATTAACTGGTATATTAAGTTTTTCATATAAAAGTCCATCTATTCTTAATCTAAATCTTAAAGATTTTTTTGTGGGCTCTATATGTAGATCTGAAGCTCTATATTTTACAGAATATTCAAGTACGGTATTAAGAATCTTTACTATTGGTGCATTTTCTATTGAACCATCTATCTCTCCTGAGATATCTGTAATATTTCCTGTAATATCTTCTGTATTAAAATCTACATTTGCAGCTTCTACATCTTCAACAACATTACTTTCTATCTGCTTAGAAGATTCAGCATTTATTATAGAAATGATCTCATCTGCAATAGAATAGAAAGGTTTTATCTTTATATTATATTTATTTTCTAAATATTGAATCAATTGAATATCCAAAGGATTCTTCATTGCAAGATCTATACTACCGTCACTCTCCTTCGCAAAAGGTAGTATACTATTAGAAGAGAGTTCTCTTTGATCAATTGAATTAAATATATCTCTTGGAATAGTACTAATTCCATCTAAATCTTTAAAAGGAACATTATACATAACAGATTGAGCTATATAATAATCTTTCTGAGGAACAAGTCCAGATTGCTTTATAAGAGCATCAATATTAATATTTTGACTAATTGATTGAATTCTTAGCTGATTTCCTTGTTCTTGAGAAATTTTATTTTGAGATATTAATATATCTAATATATCCATATATCTTTTATACAATAATATATGATAATTTTAAAGGTCTTAGATTTATGATAGAATCCAATCATGGCACAAAGTTATATATATGAAAGTAATAATGAAGAAGATATTCTAAATTTTACTAAAAAATTTATTGACTTAAAAAATAAATTTCAGCCTGATTTTATATATATTGAAGGTAAAATTCTCACAAAAGATATTTCTGAAATAAAAAATAAATTAAAATATAAGTCATTTACAGGAGATAAGAGAGTTGTTTTACTAAAAATAAATTCTATTACATCTGAGGCTCAAAACTCTATGTTAAAATTACTAGAGGAAACCAATCAAGACACGACTATGATTCTTGCTATAAAAAATTCCAACAGATTACTTGATACTATAAAATCTAGATGTATATTAATAAAAGATAATAATATAATAGAAAATAAATATGATATCAAAAGTTTTCTAAAAATGAGAATTGAAGATAGATTAGAATTTATTATAAATGTAGAAGATGAAGAAGACTTTATAATAAATCTTTTTTCGTATATAATGGAAAACTATAAAGAGATTAGTGATTTAAGTGATAAGATAATAAAGATAAATGACATTCAAAAAGCTATCAATAATAATGTTCAAAAAAAATTAATACTCACTGATATATCTCTGAATTTATAAATATGGATAATAATAATTACGATGAAAATTCAATAGTTGTATTAGAGGGTTTAGAGGCTGTTAGAAAAAGACCTTCTATGTACATAGGTTCCACTAGTATTAATGGAGTATATCAAATTATTTATGAAGTAATAGATAATGCTATAGATGAAGCTTTAGCTGGGTTCTGTGACAAGATAAATATAAAAATAACAGAAGATGGTTCTATTCAGGTAGAGGATAATGGAAGAGGTATTCCTGTAGGTATACATCCTCAAACAAAAAAATCTACATTAGAAACTGTAATGACAGTACTACATGCAGGAGGTAAATTTGGAGCTAAGGGTGGATATAAGATAAGTGGAGGATTACATGGAGTAGGGGTATCTTGTACAAACGCCTTAAGTGAATACATGAGGACTGAATCCTTCATTAAAGGAGAAAGTTTTGTTCAAGAATATAATGCAGGAAAACCATTATATGCACTAAAAAGTCAAGATAATAAAATTTCTAAAGAACACGGAACAATACAAACTTTTGTTCCAGATAAATCTATATTCTCAGACGTAGAAATTAATAGTAAACAATTATTAAGAAGAATAAGAGAACAAGCTTATCTTACAGGAAATATATTATTTACTTTTCAAGATGAAAGAGATGACCAGTTCAGAGTACCTTATTACATTTATTTTGAAGGAGGAGCTAAATCTTATGTAAGAACTCTTAATAAAGATAAAAAACATATAACAGAAATAATTCATATAAAAAAAGAAGCTGATACATCTTTAATAGAAGTTGCAATGCAATATACTACGGAAATTTCCGATAATTTAATGTCTTTTGCGAATAATATTTATAACCCAGAAGGTGGTACTCATATAACAGGATTCAAAATGGCTTTAACAAAAACGATTAATGATTATGCAAAAAAATCTAATATTATTAAAGATAATAAAGATTTACTTACAGGAGACGATGTAAGAGAAGGTCTTACTGCTGTTATATCAGTAAAACTTGAAAACCCTCAATTTGAAGGACAAACAAAAATGAAATTAAATAATTCTGAAATACAGACAATAACAAGAAATATTGTATCTTCAGAATTAGAAATATATTTACAAGAAAACCCAAAAGATGCTAAAAACATCATAGAAAAAGTATTAATAGCTGCAAAAGCAAGAAAAGCTGCAAAAGCTGCAAGAGAAGCTGTAATAAGAAAAAGTGCTTTTGAAGGAGGAACTTTACCAGGAAAATTAGCTGATTGTTCAGAGAGAAATCCTGATAATTCAGAGCTCTTTATAGTAGAAGGAGATAGTGCTGCAGGAAGTTCAAAGCAAGCAAGAGATAGAAAAACTCAAGCAATACTACCTATGACAGGAAAACCAATAAATAGTGAAAAATATAGAATAGATAAAGTATTGGAAAATGAAAGATTAAAAGATTTTATAATAGCGCTGGGAACAGGAATTGCAGATAATACAAATATAGATAAAATAAGATATAAAAAAATTATTATAATGGCAGATGCTGATGTTGATGGAGAACATATAGCAACACTTCTTTTAACTTTTCTATACAGACATCTAAAAGAGATAATTGAAAGAGGTTATGTATATATAGCTCAACCTCCTTTATATAAAGTTACTACACAAGGAAGTAGTAAGGAGAACTGGGCTTTAGATGATAGTGTATTAGATTCAATGCTCAAAGGTTTTGAGAAGGATAATATGAAAGTTACATCTATACAAAGATATAAGGGTTTAGGAGAAATGAATTCAGAGCAATTATGGGAAACTACTATGAATCCTAAAACTCGAGTTTTGAAACAAATAAAAATAGAAGATGTAGAGGAAGCAGATAAAACATTTGAAATGCTTATGGGAAGTGAAGTTCCTCCAAGAAAGAAATTTATACAATTAAATGCAAAAAATGCAGAAATAGATATTTAAAAAATGGATATAGAAAATAATCAAAACATAAGAATTACAAATATAGTAGATGAAATGAAGAAGAGCTATATTAACTACTCTATGAGTGTTATTACTGCTAGAGCTCTTCCTGATGCAAAAGACGGGCTAAAACCTGTACATAGAAGAATAATCTACACTATGCATGAAAATAGATTATATTTTTCAGCTAAATATCTAAAAAGTGCAAGAATAGTAGGAGAAGTAATGGGAAAATATCATCCTCATGGAGATTTATCTATCTATGATGCATTAGTTCATATGGCACAAGATTTTTCTTTGAGATATACATTAATTAAAGGTCAAGGAAATTTTGGATCTATTGATGGAGATAGTGCTGCTGCAATGAGATATACAGAGGCTAAGTTAGAAAAAATCTCCGAAGAAATATTAAGAGATATTGATAAAGAAACTGTTACTTTTCATGAAACATATGACGGAAGATTACAAGAACCTGATGTTCTACCTACAGCTATACCAACACTTATACTTAATGGGACAGAGGGAATTGCAGTAGGTATGGCTACTAAAATTCCTCCTCATAACCTAAGAGAAGTTATGAGTGCAATTATTCATATATTAGAAAATATTAAAGAAGTATCTTCCGACAATAAAATTTCAGATGAAATTCATATAGAAGAGATAATGAAGTTTATAAAAGGACCTGATTTTCCTACTAAAGGAACTATATATGATAAAGCAGAATTAACAAACATGTATACAACAGGAAGAGGTAGAGTCGTTATTAGAGGAAAAGCAGAAATTGTTGAAGATAGTAAAGGTAAAATGCAAATAATAATAAGTGAAATTCCTTTTCAAATAAATAAATCTAAATTAATAATGAAAATTGCTGATTTGGTAAAAAATGATAAGATTGAAGGAATAGCTGATATAAGAGATGAAAGTGCTAAAGAAGAAATAAGAATAGTTATAGATTTAAAAAAAGATTCAAAACCCAATATATTAATAAATAAACTTTTTAAATATACAGATCTTCAAACAGTATTTAACTCTAATATGTTAGCTTTGGTTGATGGTGAACCAAAAACACTTAATATTAAAAATATACTTGAGATTTTTATAGAACATAGAATAAATATAATTCAAAAAAGAACTGAATTTGATTTAAAAAAAGCAAAAGAAAGAGAACATATATTAGAAGGTCTTAAAATAGCAATTGATAATATAGATGAAGTTATAAAAGTGATTAGAGGATCTAAAGATTCAGATGTTGCAAAAACTGAACTTATGAAAAGATTTTCTTTATCAGAAATTCAATCACAAGCAATACTTGATATGCAATTAAGAAGATTAGCTGCATTAGAAAGACAAAAAATAGAAGATGAATTAAAAAGTATAAGAGAGTTAATTTTAAAATTAGAAACAATACTATCTGATAAATTTAATATTGTTAATATAGTAAAAGAAGAAAGTACTTTAATTAGGGATAAATATGGAGATGATAGATTAACAAAAGTAGTAAATTCAAAAATAGGTGATTTTGAAATTCAAGATATAATAGAAGATAAAGAGACCTTAATAACTATAAGTAAAAGTGGTTATATAAAGAGAATATCTCCAGATACATATAAATTACAAAATAGAGGCGGGAAAGGTATTATAGGTATGACTACAAAAGAAGAAGACATTATATCTCATGCTATTATAACAAAAACTCTAAATAATATACTCTTCTTTTCTGATAAAGGAAGAGTATTTCAATCTAGAGTATACGAAATTCCTGAATTTTCTAGAATAGCTAAAGGACAACCATTAGTAAATTTCATTAATTTAGAAAAAGATGAAAAAATAAATAGCATATTACTTCTTGAGCAAAATGATAATGAAGCAGGATATTTGTTAATGACTACACAAAGAGGTGTTGTTAAAAAAACAAAAATATCTCAATTTAAAAATATAAGAAAAAATGGATTAATTGCTATTAAATTAGACAAAGGAGATGTACTCAAATGGGTTGAGAGGATAGAAGAAGGTACAGATGTAATTGTTGTCACTAAAGATGCTCATAGTATAAGATTCTCAGAGAAAGATGTAAGGGATACAGGTAGATCTTCTAGAGGAGTAAGAGCTATAAAGATGTTACCTGAAAATGAGGTTGTTGGAGTAGGTTCTATAACTGATAAATCAGATCTTTTAATTGTAACAAAAAATGGTTTTGGTAAGAAATCAAAAGTAAGTCAATACAATACACAAAGTAGGGGAGGTAAAGGAGTTTTTGCTGCAAAAATAAATGCAAAAACAGGAAAAATAGCATCAGTAAAAATTGTAAAAGAAGAAAAAGAAGCTTTAATAATTTCAGATAAAGGTCAAATAATAAAAATTGATATTTCATCTGTTCCAAGACACAACAGGCATACTTCTGGAGTAAAACTTATTAATCTTAAAAAAGATGATTATGTATCTACTGTAGAATGTAGTTAAACTATTTCTTTTTAATATGAGGAGCAAATATTGAAATAGAGGATAGACTACTAGACTCTTCTATATATTTTTTGTTCTTGGTTAAATTAAATAAATTAATATACATTTGATCTACTATATTATTCATATTATTATTAAAAAACACATTATTATACTTCTTATGAAATTTATTTAATGGAAAATATTTATTTATTGCTTGAAGATAAATACTTTTCTCTAGTATAGGATTTTTTCTATACATATAAAATTCTCCTAAACCTAAAATATAATTAGGACTATAGTATCTATTAAAATTATATGCTTTTTTAAAGTAATACAAAGACTTCTTATATTTATGTGTATTAAAATATATTTTCCCTAATTCATAATATATCTTTGGGCTAAAATTATTATATTTTAAAGATAAATCTAAATTATTTACTGCTCCTTTATAATTTTTCAAACTTTCATCTATAAGACCCATTTCATAATAAGAATTGGAGTTTATAGGCAAAAAAGATATAGAGTTTTTAAAATAACCTTTAGATGTTATTATTTCACTTTTATTTAAATTAACATTTGATAAAATTTTTGTTCCATCATTAAAAAAAGTTGTTGATAAAAATAAAAATATACCAAATATAAATAATATCAAAGATAAAATTAATATAGAATTAGATAGCCTTATACTTAATATATCTTCAGTTTTAAAATTTCTAAAAGATATACCTATAAGTATAAATAACAAAGACATTATCGGTACTAAAAATAAAATATCATAGAAAATAGCATATACAAATATACTAAAGATACTTATATATAGAGGAAAATATACTAAATTATTAGGAATGTTTTTCGTATATTTGAAATATTTAAGATTTTCTTTTATAGAAAACCAAGCATTATATATAAAAGATATTATAAATATAAATACAGCAAGTCCACCTAATATTCCAGTATCTATAAATATACTCATATATGTACTGAAAGAATTTTTAAGATATAACCAAGGAGCATACTGAAACTTTTTAAATACATTTGAAAATGTTGATAAACCATAACCAAAGAAAGGTTTATTAAACATTATAGATATCTCTTTTTTATATAAGGATACTCTTTGATTTTGAGTCAGATTGATAACATTTGATAAATTAGAAGAATTTAAAAGAACTTGCGGTTTATGAAAATGTATAAAAATAAAGGAAAATATACCTACAACAAAAATTAATAATATAAACTTAAGGATATCTTTATATATATATCTTCTAAATAATATTATTAGAAGCAAAGTTTCTAGTAATATTACCCCATACCCAAAGTAATTAAAAGCTAGTACAGAAGATATATATAACAATGATAGAGTAAATAAATTTATCGTTTTTAAATACAAATTTTTAGAAGATATATAAAAATAAAAAGAAATTGGAATAATTAATAATAGAAAAGATACAGATTCAAATGAATTACTGAATGTAGAAATAAAATTACTAGATGCACCTGTAAAATATAGATATATTCCAAAAATAGAGAATATAGAACCTAAGAAAAGTAACCAAGCTAAAAACCATTTAATAATCTTAGTGTTTGAAAAAATATCAAAAGTTAGTACAAATATTATAAAAACAGATAAAAATAACACTAAACCTAGTATACTTTTATATATATTAATACTATAAATTGTAGAGATACATAATATTACAAGAAAAGTAATTAATAGATATATATGTTTCTTATAAAGATATATATTTCCACGAAGAAATCTTAAAATAAATAAACCTGATGCAAATAATATCATTAATAGAGTAGAATATTCTGAAGAGATTCTTCCTTGAAAAAACATAAAAACACCTATCAATAATAAAAACCAATACATATATATCTTAAAAATGAAGATTTCCTGAGGTGGATTAAATATTTTACTAAGAACCTTTTTAAGCATAATTAAACTATTTTATATATCACTCTTTACTTAATTATTATAACATTATATTATATTATAAATATATGAAAAGAAAAATCTATATAAAATCATTTGCTTTAGTATTTATATTATCCATAGTATTTATATTTATAGTAAATACAGCAAAATCAGAATTTGCTCAAGTAGAGGAATATAGCATAACTTCTACAGGAACATATAATCAAAGTACAAGACAAGTAACTTTACAAGAACAAGCAGCTTCATCTGTACCTGCAATTTTTCAATATACGATATATAATGGCCAAGGACCACTACAAACAAGCCTTAATAATACTCCTAATGCTGTTCAATAATCTTTACTGTTTTTTCATTGAGTTAATGGATGAAATTTTTTATGAGACTCCTCTGCATACTTATCAGAAGCATGTACGTATTTATTTGTTGTCTGTAAAGACTCATGCCCTAAAAGTATTTGTATAGCTACAGGACTTGCACCATCTTCTGCAAGGTAAGTAGCAAATCCATGTCTAAGACTATGAGCACTTGTAGGAACAACAATTCCTATTTTTTTTCTATAAAAAGATATTCTTTCTTGTATATAGTTTGTAGAGATTCTATTATTAACATTACCTAATCTACCTCCACGAGTAGGTATAAAAAGAGCAGACATATTATCCTCTCTTAAAGATAAATATTCAAAAATATATTTTTTTGATCTTTCTGTTAAATATACAAATCTTTGTTTTTTCCCTTTTCCTAAAACATATATCTTGCCATCATCATTAATTTGATCTCTATTTAAAGATACTAATTCAGATATCCTCATACCTGTTGAGAATAAAGTTTCTAGAATAGCTCTATTTCTACTCTTCACAAATTCATTTTTCTCATAAAAAGTTGGAAACTCTATTAAACGAATAAGATCATTTAATTCTGCAACCTGAGAATTTTTCTTTTCAGTCTTTATTAATTTTATTACTTCAGGACTTATTGGAGTAAAAAGTTCAAAATCTATTAAATATTTTATATATGATCTTAATGAAGATAAAACTCTATTTATAGAACGAGAAGATAATTCACCCTTATTATCTTTAGCAAAATTATGTATAACACTTTTATCATTTTTTAAAATCTTTATATATTCACCAGTTCTTAAAAAGTCTTTAAAAAAAACAATATCTTGCTTGGTTATATTTTTAAAATCTATAAATCTATCAGATAAAAATAATTCAAATAAAGAAAGATCTCTCTCATAATTATAAATAGTTTCTTTACTGTAATTATTATTTAATAAATTTAGTAGAAATTCTTTTTTATGCTCTAATAATATATCTTTCATGTACATATATATTATAGAATAGGGAAGTACTAATCAATAATTAACATTATAAATCTTTATAACCCGGGAAAAAATCCTTCTTTATAAGGTTATTATTGATATTTAATTTATCTATTAAAATAGAATTTATATATTTAACAAAACCTTCTGGTCCTGAAATATAGAATAATGAAGTAGGGGAGCTGATAAGGTTGTTTTTAAAATCTAACTCATTGGCAGAACCTTCTTTATAAAAAACTTTTAAATTCTCTATATCTTTTTTAAATATAAAATCTTTATTTCTATTAAAATATAAAATATTAATATTTGAAGTATCTTTTTTGTTTAATATCAAATCCTTAACCATTGATCTTACAGGGGTAATACCTATACCTCCTACTATATAATTTATATTATATTTAGAATAATCATCACTAAGGGTAAAATTACCCCATGGGCCTTCTGATTGAATGGATTCTATATTTAACAACCTTTTTTTAAATTCACTTGAATCTTCAGATATTCTAGTTGTAAGATATATACTTTTTTCTAAAGGAGAACTTGCTATAGTAAAAAATCTATCATTACCCCTTTCATCATTTATATCTTCTATATAATATTGCAAAAATTGCCCAGGAATCCAAGAAAATTCTATTTCTGGTTCAAATATTAAATTTACTACATCTTCTGATAGAAATATTTTTTCTTTTAGGATTAATTTCATTATTTATCTTCTTGTAACCCCTTAGAAGAATCAAAATTAACAACAGCATGAGTGCCATCACAGAAGGGCTTATTTGAAGAGTTTCCACATCTACATAGATAAGTACTACTCTCTACACTCTCAAGGAGGCTTCCTGACTCATCTAGGATGTCTACTTTTCCAGACACCTTTAAAGGTCCATTTTTTGTTGGTTTAATAGTATTATTCATAATTTCACTTTATATAAAATATAGATTTAGTACATAAATTATAGCAATTTAGATCAATAAATCAAGAATAGGAGAATAACCTAAATAATATAAAATACATATTATAGAACATATTATCATCATATTTAACATTTATAATATCTTAAACATCTACATAAAGTCTCCAAATAGAGAAGACCCCAGAGTAGAAGCCCTCTTTTGAAACAAGATGTCTAGAACTGAGTATAAGGGTGATTATACTCAGTTATATTTTGAGGTATCTTAATGATAAAAATAGAGATAGAGTACCACTTCTCTTATAAAACTTACACTTCAATACATTCTTATTAAATAATATTAATTTTAAATATATCTAATAATACTTATACAACAAGCACAAACTGATTATCACTTAATATTTAAACTGATTACTTTATCCACATAAAAACTATAGGACTACCCCATTTCTTCTTTCCTAAAAAACTATAGGACTATAATATACTATAGGGTCTTTCCCCTACTTCGAGTATACACATATTGCTTTAGTAAAGGGATTTTTAAATAAATAAACCACCTGAGATTCCCCAGATTGGCAATATTAATAATACTATAAATATAATAATACCTATAAATAGATATTCTACGTAATTAAGAAGCTCTAAGTTGCTTATTCTTGAATGTAGCAGTATGCCTATATATATATATGCTACTAAAGATAAAGATAAAGCAGATATATATATTATTACTGGATATATTAAAAATAGTACTCCTAAAACTAAAAACGTAATTGCTCCGAATATGCCATAAAACTGAACATCATCTATATCATATCCTAAAGAAACTAAATTCTGAGATATTATGATAAATGATAGAAATACTATATAAAATAACTTAAATAAAATATTAGACTGACTAAAAGCTAATAAGAAGGATAAATACAGCAAAATTATGGAAATAATATAATTTATGGTATAAGAAAACCTCACTAAAGGTACTAATTCTACTTTTAGTACATTAATTATACTTATGTGAAGAAAAGAACTATATATAAGTATTAAATATAAGATAAAAATAAAAAAAGATGCATATGCATTATAAAATATAAACGGATATTTATAATTAAGCGTAAAAAATAAAAAAACAATAATACTTGTAAATATTAATAAACTAAATATTTCTCGTAGCTTGAATTTAAAATTAACTATTACCAAAGAAATAATATATGATACTATTATTAGAATAAGCCCTTCGATAACCTCAAATCTTTTAAAATAAAATATGGATATATAAGACAAGGTAACTATCAAAATTGAAGAAAGAATAGTTATAGTTCGTATATTTTTATTTTCAGATAAAAGAAAGTTCTTCATTATATGGAATATCTAAGTAATCAAATGCGAATTTTGTAGCTACTCTACCCCTTGGAGTCTTTTTCAAAAAACCAGACTGTATTAAAAATGGTTCACATACATCTACTATTGTATCTACTTCTTCAAATACTGCATCTGCTATTGTTTCAACCCCAACAGGTCCTCCTTTAAAATTTTTTACTACTATCTCTAATACTTTTAAATCTAAATCACTTAAACCCATTTTATCTATACTTTGTACCTCAAAAGCACTGTTCACAACCTTATCATCAATTAAATCAACTTTATAAACATGCGCATAATCTCTAACCCTTTTTAACATTCGATTCGCTATTCTTGCTGTACCTCTGCTCCTGGCAGCAATATCTGATATAGCCTCTTTTGTTAACTTCAAATCTAATACCAATGCACTACGTTTTATTATTTCTTCCATATCTGCCTGAGAATAGAAATCTAATCTAAAAATAGATCCAAATCTTTCTCTTAAAGGAGCAGAAATAAGACCGATTCTAGTAGTAGCACCAATTATAGTGAAAGGTTCCAAATCTAACCTTAATATCTTTGCAGAAGGCCCAGTTCCTACCACTATATCTAATGCGTAATCCTCCATAACAGAATATAACTTTTCCTCTATAACCCTATTCAATCTATGAATCTCATCTATAAATAAAATATCACCTCTTGATAAACTTGTTACTATAGATGCAATATCTGCAGCTCTTGTTAATGCAGGACCAGAAGTTATTTGTATATTTACTCCCATCTCACTTGCAACTACATTAGATAGAGTTGTCTTACCTAATCCAGGAGGACCATAGAAAAGAATATGATCTAAAGGTTCATTCCTAGATCTTGCAGAATCTATCAATATAGATAAGCCTTTCTTTTCCTTTTCTCTGCCAATAATATCATTAAAACTACTTGGCCTAATATTTAATACATCTTTACTCATAATTTTTCTTATCTCCTTTTAAAAGTGAAATTGCCATACGTACAGAATTACTTAAATCTGTAGAATCACCATACTTTTCTTTAAAAACTGAGTATATTGAATCTACTTCTATATTAGAATATCCCAAATTCACTAAAGCACTTCTTACCTCACTCCAATTACCTATATTAATATCTAAAGAAATTTTACCCTTTAAATCTAATATTATCTTCTCTGCCGTTTTCTTGCCTAAAGAAGGTAAAGATGATAAAAAATTAACATCTGATTCATTTATAGCACTCATCAGATCTTTTAAACTGGCCCGAGAAAGTATATTTAGTGCAGCTTTAGGACCAACACCATTTACTGTTATTAAAAGTTCAAATAAATCTAATGTCTCCTTATCTAAAAAACCAAACAATCTTGAAGATCTTTCAGATACTTCTGGATAAATATATAATTCAACCTCAGCATCAGTTCCTATTAATTCTACTAAATTTGAAGGTACCTCTACTCTATAACCTACTCCATTAACAAGTACTACCACGTAATTCTTGTCAAAATATTTAATAATCCCTTTTAAATAACCTATCATATAAATCTATTTGTTTGTAAATGACATAAAGCTAAAGCTAATCCGTCTGCTGCATCATCTGGCTTTGGAATCTCTTCTAGTTTCAGTAGTAATTTTAACATATTTTGAACTTGTTGTTTATCTGAATTACCATAACCTGTTAGAGCACTCTTTACTTGTAATGGAGTATATTCAAAAATAGGTATTTTATAGAGAGCTGAGAGTAGTAAAACTATACCCTGAGATTGACTTACAGAAATAACAGTTTTTGCATTTTTATTAAAAAAGACCTTTTCTAAAGACATTTCTTCTGGTTTATATAGACTGATTATCTGAGTTAATCCTTCATAGATTTTTAAAAGTCTATATTCTATTTTCTCAGATGAATGAGAAGTTATTGCTCCCCAATTTGTACTGATTATTTTTTTTGAATCCACTTCTATAATACCCCATCCTAAAATAGCAAAACCAGGATCTATTCCTAATATAAATTTAGACATGTTTAAAAATTATAATATACACCATTAATATCTGTTAAATCTTCAAGTAATTCTATTAAACACTGATTATCTGCTAAATCTTCCTCTTTAATATCAATTTTAATTTTAGGAATAAAAACTTTCTCAATATTATCTACTCTCAATAACTTACTTTCAAAAAAAATTTTAAAAGCATCTATTTTTAGTGGATCAACATAAATATATGCGAAACCTTCATCAAAACTATAATCAATTAAACCATCTACATCTAATATATCTATTTCAAATTCTTCTAAATTAGAAATATCCCTTTCTTTATTAACATCTCTCCAACTATCTTTTGTACTTTTAGTATCAGTGATTTTTAAAGTAAAAAGCATCTGTAAATCAAACTGCCAATCCAATGTACCATTGTTAACTAATTTGCCTTTATTTCGATCTAAAACGAACCTAATTTCAGATATAACTCTATTCTTATTGTCAGTATAGCACTCTATCAATAAAGATGTATTTCCTGGCCCATAAGCTTCGTAAAACACAGATTCAAATTTATCTTCATCTTTATCTACACCTGAACCTTTTCTTATTGCATTATCTATTGAAGAAGATGGAACATTTAAGCTTTTAGCTTTTTCTATAGAAGTTTTTAAGATAAAGTTATTATCTATATTAGAACCACCATTCCTAACAGCTAATACTATTTGATTTAAAGCTTTAGTAAACAATTTTGCTTTTCTCAAATCATTAGATTCTTTTGCTCTTTTAATTGTAGACCACTTTGAATGTCCAGACATACATTAATAAATATAATTATCTACTTGCCCTAAAACTACTATTATAGTCCCTGTATAGAAGAAATTAGGGTTATTGTCTTTTATTATAACATTATTAGGTCCTAAAATATCTTTAATGACATTTACTTCGTATCCGTATTTACTTAAATTCCCTACAAATATTATATCTTTGTAAGTATTGCTATTATAGATTCCAATGGAAGATATATTTCCTCCTAAATTCTGTATGTATCTACTAAACTGATAAACTGCAAAATTACTATTAGAAGCATCTAATATTTGTACAGACACACCACTATTAGAAAAAGTATTATCTGTGAAATTTGATTGTATGTAATTATCTGTATTCGTTAAATTTATCTTATTACTATATGGCAAATAATTGTATTTAATATTATTTATACCTATTTTATAAAAATCTATAAGCAGGTTTGAAAATCCCTTTGAATTAATATTTGAATAGAATAGGTTCTTAAAGGCCACTACTCTACTCTTATAATTTATCAAAGAGATTGGATTTACAAAAGAAAATAATAAATTATTAAATATTAAATTTTTCAGATATAGAGTACTGTTATTGTCTGTTTTTATGGATAAAATATAATTCATCTGTTTTGAATTAAGATTATTTTCCCCATTTTTTATGATATTTTTATATTTAATGTTTGAATAAATACTAACATTTAGACCTTTTATGCCAGAAGAACTAAAAGATATATAACCTTGTATAGGTAAAGCTAAGCTATATCTTAGATATTTCAACAAATCATTCATTCCATTTTTATTAGAATTAAGATCACCTAAGGGGTATATTGTATTTAATTTTTGATAAGTATTTGAAGATGTTGCAATCTTCATATTATCAGGTATATTTAAAAATGCTACTTGACCAGAAGGGTCAATAGACATTATAGAATTATAAGTGTTCAGATAATAATTGTTAACTTTAGATTCATATACTACTAACACATTAATGGTATTTGTAGAATTCCAATTATAATCATTTCCTTGATAACCTATATCATTATTTAATTTAAGATTATTAAATGAAAAAATAGATATAACAAATACACTAATAATATAAACTAAAAATAGAATTAATATTATAAAAATTGTTATTTTTAACTTATTTTTTTTCTTCATATAATATAGATAAATTATCTTCTCTTGAAGCTTTATTTTTCTTTAAAATCTTACAAGATATACATTTATGATATATAACTATATTATCACCTTTCATCTCCATATACATAGGTTTCATTAAAGATTTACAGTATGATTTTCTATCTCCTGGATAAATATCAAGATGCATTGAATAAAGACATTCTGCACAATGATTTCTACAAGACCCATTCTTATCTTCTGTATTAAAAAAACCACAGTTTTGACAAACAAAACTTTCATTTCTCTTTATAAATTTTTGAGACATATTTATTTATATAACTTAGATACGCCTGGTATATTTCTCCAAAAGTTAGGAAGTTTAGCATTAAATTCTTTATATCCTACATTTGGCAATTTTAATTTTAAAGAATAAGCATGTAAAAACATATGAGGATATGCTATTGATTTTCTAGAATAAAGTTTATCTCCAACAACAGGATGATTAATATTTGCTAAAGATACTCGAATCTGGTGAGTTCTTCCTGTCTTCGGGTAAACTTCTAATAAAGTGAAATCTCTATCTATATATTTTATTATCTTAAAATAAGTTATAGCATCTTTTCCTTTATCAGAAAGAATAAAAAGTTTTCTATTAGAATGACTTCTCTCTATTTTCCCTTTTATATAGAAATTACGATCATCCATTCTTACTACTTTCTTATTATTAGAGGTAATTATACCTTTAGCAAGTGCTATATATTTTTTCTCCACTTCTCTATTCTTAAATTGTTCTATTAAAAAGTCTGAAGTTTCTATATTTTTAGCAAAAATTATTACACCTGAAGTATGTTTATCTAATCTATGCACAACACCTGGTCTCTCAGTTAATATATTATCAAATTTTAATTTAAATATTATCCCATTTAAAAGAGTATTCTTTGAATTCCCTGTACCTGGATGTACTACAATACCTGCTTTTTTATTTATAACTAATACATTTTCATCCTCATATATAATATCTATCTTTATTTTTTGAGGAATTATATTAGATATATCGTCTACATATTTAAAATCTCTATATTCTAATAAATCATCTTTATTAACTTTAAATTTAGTTTTCCTTACAATATTGCCATTAACAGTAACAAAACCATCTTTTATTAATTTACGAAAATAATTTCTGGATTTATTTAATGAATCGGATAATACTATATCTAATCTATTTGAATATTCAGATTTTAAATTAAAAATATTAGAATCATTCATTATCAAACTCATCCATGCATTTAGTGCAATATTTGGCAAAAGGATATAAATCTAATCTTTTAGGTTCAATATTTAATTTACAATTCTCACATACCCCATATTTATTTTTTTTAATTCTTAATAATGCTAAATTTATATCCTTAAGGAGAGTCTCCATGTTATCTTTAATCTCAAAGCTTTCTATTTTACTGTTCATTATATCTGCACCTTCAAATTCCTCTGCTATTTCAGAATCAGGCAAAGACTGTATAGATTTATCAATAGTATCTATTTGCTTCTGTACCTTCAATCTCTCTTTCTCTAATTTTTTTTGTATATCTTCTATATTCATATTTTTTTGCCCCTTATTATATCATAACAAAAATTATTGTAAACTGTTAGTATTATATACATTAGTATATGTCTATAATAAATTTTTAATTGAAATTAGATATGGATTTTTAAATTTTATGTTTCAATATATTACTATAATCATTATTCTCATTAGAAAAGAATAATTTTAATCCTAAGAATAAAAGAGACATAAAAATAAATATTACATCTAAATCTAAATTATAAATATAATTTTTGTGAAATATCCATAAAGAATGATTTAAAAAATACATCACAGAATATATTAATAAAAATATTACCATACCATAGCCTTTTACAACTTTTCTAAGAAGAATTATACATATTGATACTAACAATATAATTAGAAAATATATAAAACCTTGTGAAATAAAATCTAATATGAAAAATATAGAGAGAAATAATGCGTAAAAATCAAATATATCATAATAACTATAACTTTTTAATTTAGAAAAAATAAGTGTTCCTAAAATCCCAAAGATTATTACTCCATTATATGAAAGGAGTTTGTAACCAATGACTGTAAATATAAATAATATAAAAATATAGTCCCAAAAATCATTATTAGATATTACTTTACTCCTATAGAAAACAATCCAAAGAATAAGAGAAGATATTATAAATAAAAGTATATTAAATAAATAATCATATAACATTATTTAATATATTATCATAAATTTCTTCTTCATAAAAATTATTTGTTATCGCAGATAAATATAAATTTTTATATATTTCATTAAAAACATTTACTATATCTTCTTTTTTAACTGAACTTATATTATCTTTAATTTCATCTTGGTCTCTAACTTTATTCAACATAATATAATCATTGAGTATGAAATTCGAAATATTTTCAGCAGACTCTAATTCTGATAATATTCCACCTATTGCATAACCTTTAGCTCTATTTAAATCTTTTTCAGTAAAATTACCTTTTTTGAATTTATTAAGCATATTAATTATTTCTTCCAAAGCATATATAAACTTCGAATTTTCAATACCTGAAGATATATAGAAAAAACCATTATCTGTATAAAATGTATTATAAGAATATACATAATAAGCTATACCTAGTTTATTTCTTAATAATTGAAAAAGCATAGACCCTTCACCTCCACCTAAAATACAACTCATCAATATTAATTGATAGTATTTATCAGATTTAAAAGGAAAACTTTCCATAGCCAAGACAAAATTTGATTGATTTACGTTCTCATCTACTTTAATAATTTTATTCTTTTTATTATTAATAATAATTTTATCTCTTTTATATTCACTTTTATTATATTTTTTAGTCTCAAACTTCTTATTTACTTCATCTAAAACATTATAATCTGATATATTCCCTACTACAGATATAAAAACATTATCATTTGTATATTTTTTAGAAATAAAATTCACAACCTTATCTCTATTAATACTACTTAACATAGAGATATTTTGATCTAAATTTTTAGAAAGACCACCTTTATTACCGTCATAAATGAGAGACATAATATTATCATAAACAACAAAAGTATTATTATCTTTTTTCATATCTAATTCTTGTTTAACTATACCTTTCTCTAAATTTACAGATTCATCATTAAAAATAGAATTTATAAATATATCAGATATTATATCTAACGCTTCTAAAAAATTAATATATGGGATATTTACTGAATATATAGTATATTCATCTGTTGTGGCTGCATTCATATTTCCACCTAAAGTTTCTAATTCAAAACTTATGGTTTTACTATCTTTACGACTATTAGTACCAGAAAATATAGTATGCTCAAGAAGATGTGCTATATTAATTTCATCTTCTCCTTCATCTCTTGTACCGATATTAACTAAAATATTTATAGAAATAAACTGAGAATTAGGAAGATTATATGTAAAAAGTTTTATCTTATTATCTAGTTCAAATTGATTAAGCTTTTCCAACATATTCATTATTTTCTGTATTTATCTTAATAGAATCTCCTATATTGATAAACATAGGCACCATAACTTCTAACCCTGTCTCTAATTTCGCCTGTTTTAATGGGTTATTTACAGTATTACCTTTGATAGAAGATTCAGTATATTCAACTTTTAAAATAACAGTATTAGGTAATTCTATATTTATTGGAGAATCTTCTAAGTAAGTAATTATTACTTTTTCACCACCAACAAGATATTTATTTTCCATCTTAAATTCTACTTGGTTATATGTATTTGAATCCATGAAATATAACATATCTCCTTCGGAGTATAAAAATTGAGAAGAAGATTTATAGACATTTATATCTTCAAATTTATCATTAACGTTATATCCTTTCTCTAATGTAGCATTAGATCTTAAATTTCTTACTTTAACTTTAATTGTAGTTCCACCTCTACCTTGAGTAACATGTTCATATTTTAAAACAAGATATATTTCACTCCCGTCTTTATATACTATACCTGATCTTAATTGTCCTGATGTTAATACAGCCATAATTATGTAACTTAAAATGCCGAAAGAGGGAATCGAACCCTCATGAGGAAATCCTCGCAGGATTTTGAGTCCTGTGCGTCTACCAATTCCGCCATCTCGGCTTTCCTCAACAATTATATCATTTTAAAAATATTATTTTTTAGCAATTTCTTCTACAATATTTCTAGGGACAATTTCATACTTATTAAATTCCATTGTTGAAGAAGCTCTTCCAGATGACATTGAACGTAATTCTGTTGTAAATCCGAACATATTAGCTAAAGGAACTTCGACTTCTATAACTCTAGCATTTCCTCTTAATTCAGATCCTATCATAATACCTCTCTTTCCTGTTAGATTTCCTGTAATTGTACCCATAAACTCTTCAGGTGTTACTACTTCTACTTTCATTACAGGCTCTAATAATATTGGATTTGCACTTCTCATAGCATCTTTAAAAGCCATTGAAGCTGCAATTTTAAAAGCCATTTCAGATGAGTCTACTTCATGGAAAGATCCATCATATACAGTAACACTAACATCTACAACAGGATAACCTGCTATAATACCTGCATTCATAGTTTCTATTATTCCTTTTTCAATAGCTGGTATATACTCTTGAGGAATTGCTCCTCCTTTTATTTCACTTGAAAATTTGAAGCCCTCTCCCCTATCTCTTGGTTCAATTCTTAAGAAACAATGTCCATATTGACCTCTACCTCCTGATTGCTTTATATATTTACCTTCAGCATTAGCCTTTGAAGAAATTGTTTCTCTATATGCAACTTGAGGTTCTCCTACATTAGCTTCAACTCCAAATTCTCTTCTCATTCGATCTACTAATATATCTAGATGTAACTCTCCCATTCCAGAAATAATTGTTTGTCCTGTCTCTAAATCACTATTCATTCTAAAAGTAGGATCTTCTTCTGATAATTTGTGAATAGCCAATGACATTTTTTCTTGATCAGCTTTTGTTTTTGGTTCTATAGCAATAGATACAACAGGTTCTGGAAAAGTAATACTCTCTAATAAAATTTTATTACTTTTATCTGATAAAGTATCTCCAGTCATAGTATCTTTTAATCCTACTAATGCTCCTATATCTCCTGTTAATAATTCATCTGTTTCTTCTCTATGATTTGCATGCATTAATAATATTCTAGATACTCTTTCTTCTACTCCTTTTGTAGAGTTATATATAAATGAACCTTTTTTTACTTTACCAGAATAAACTCTAAAAAAAGTTAATTTACCTACATGAGGATCTGACATGATTTTAAATGCTAAAGCACAAAAAGGTGAATCTGAAGAAACTTTAATACTAACTTCTTCTCCTTTATCATTTAAAGCCTTTATATCTCCTCCATCTAATGGTGAAGGCAAATATCGTATAATTGCATCTAATAATAATTGAAATCCTTTATTTTTTAATGCACTACCTGCAAATATTGGAAATAAAGTACCTTTTCTAACCCCAGATCTAATACCTTGATGAATCTCATCTTCTGTTAATTCCTCTCCATTTAAATATTTTTCCATTAGAGAATCTTCAGATTCTGATGCTTTCTCTATAAGAAGACTTCTCTTCTCTTCAACTAAATCCTTCATATCCTCTGGAATTTCTTCTTCTTTTATGTCTGTACCTAAATCATTAGTATATATATATGCTTTTCTAGAAACTAAATCTATTAAACCTTTAAAATTACTCTCTGCCCCTATAGGTAACTGCATTACAACAATATTAGCACCTAATCTATCTACAATAGAATCACAAGACATATAAAAATCTGCCCCTATTCCATCTAATTTATTTATAAAACATATTCTTGGAACATTATATTTATCAGCTTGTCTCCAAACTGTTTCTGATTGAGGTTCAACACCCATTTTTCCATCAAATACAACAACACCACCATCTAATACTCTTAATGATCTTTCTACCTCTGCAGTAAAATCTACATGACCTGGTGTATCTATAATATTTATTCTATATTTTACTCCATCTAATTTCCAAAAAGTTGTTGTAGCAGCAGAAGTTATAGTTATACCTCTCTCCTTTTCTTGCTCCATCCAGTCCATTACAGCTTCTCCTTCATGAACTTCACCTATCTTATAAGTTTTCCCAGTATAGTATAATATACGTTCAGTACTAGTGGTTTTACCTGCATCTATATGTGCAATAATACCTATATTTCTTATATTATCCATAAGTTTCTTTCTATTTCTTAAATTAAGCTAAATGAGAAAATGCTCTATTTGATTCTGCCATTTTTTCTATATCTGTTTTTTTCTTAGCAGCTCCACCTGTATTATTATATGCATCAATAAATTCTTTATACAATCTCTTTTCCATAGGAATACCTTTTCTATCTCTAGCAGACTTTATTAACCATCTAACAGATAAAGTTACTTGTCTGTCAGGAGATACAGGAATAGGTACTTGATAATTAGTACCTCCTAATCTTCTTGATTTAACTTCTACAGAAGGTGATATATTTTCAATAATCTTGTTAAATAATTCTAACGGTTCCATTTTAAGTTCACTTGATGCTTCATCTAAAGCATTATACATAATTCTTCTTGCTATAGACTTTTTACCATGCATCATTAACTTATTAATGAACTTTTCTAAATTAACATTTCCATATAAAATGTCAGGTTTAACTATTTTTTTCTGTGCCTTTTTACCTCTCATATTAAAAAATTTAAAATTAAATTATTATTTCGACCTTTTAGTTCCATATCTTGATCTAGCTTTCTTCCTATTCTCAACCCCTTCAGAATCATCATATGTACCTCTTACTACATGATATTTAGCAACAGGAACATCAGGCACTCTTCCTGCTCTAATTAGAACAACAGAATGCTCCTGTAATTTATGCCCTTCACCTGGAATATATGCAGTAACTTCCATTTTGTTAGAAAGACGTATCCTAGCTATCTTACGTAAAGCTGAATTAGGTTTTTTAGGAGTAGTTGTTCTAACTACAGTACAAACACCTCTTTTAAAAGGAGAATTTGTTTTTATATACCTATTATTCAGTGTATTATAAGAAATAGATAAAGCCTTATACTTAACTTTCTTTAATTTACTTCTTCTAGGTTTTCTTACTAATTGTGATATTCTAGACATACTTTTTTAAACTAATTTAGCACTCTCTCCTGATGGAATTTTACGTCCAATAATAACATTTTCCTTTAATCCACGCAAGTGATCTATCTTTCCAGATATAGCAGCATCAGAAAGTACTCTAACCTGTTCTTGGAAAGAAGCAGCTGATAAGAAACTTTCTGTATGAAGAGCAGAAAAAGTTATACCAGATAATTTTCTTTCATATTTAACTGATTTTCCTTCAGTTAATTTTAATCTTTTATTATCTTCATTAATAAAGAAAATATCTTTATATGATCCAGGAAGGATATCACTATCACCAGGATCAACTACTTTAACATATCTACCCATTTGAGCTACAATAACCTCAACATGCTTATCATAAACACTAATACCTTGAGCTTCATAAGTATCTAAAAGATTATCTATAATGTATTTTTGTGCCTGTTTTATTCCAACAGCTTTTAATAAAACATTAGGATCTATATTACCTTTTGTAAGTAATGTTCCTGCTGTAATTTTTTCTCCCTCAGTAACCAATATTATTTCATCTGGGAAAAATTTATATTCTACTTCTAATATTTTAGAACTTTCAACATAAGCTTTTCCTTCTTCTATTTTTGCAATTCCCTTAAATGGAGATATTACCTGAGTCTGATTTTTTGTTGTATATAATAAAGTTCCTGGTATAACCTTTTTTTCTCCTTCAAAAGCAGGAATATCACCTTTTACTAATACATAATCTTGTCTTATCTTCTTTTCTGAGACTATCTTTACTCTTACATCTAAATCATTTGTCTCAATATGTACTATACCGTCAATATCTGCTATTCTTGCTTCTCCTTTAGGAATTCTTGCTTCCAATAGTTCTTCAATTCTAGGGTATCCTCTAGACATATCTACTGCACCAACAATTCCAGATAAATGCTTTGAGTTCAATGTTAATTGAGAACCTTTTTGTCCCAAAGATTGAGCAGCTATAATACCTACAGCTTTACCCATATCTACCATTTGACTTTCACTCATATCATATCCATAACATAATTTACATATTCCATACTGAGATCCACAAGTTAATGGAGTTCTAACAAAAACAGTTTCTACTTCTTTATTATTTGACAAATCTTTTGCAATTTTTCTATCGATAATAGTATTTTTTGAATAAATAACATTACCTTTAGTATCTAAAATATCATCTGACAAAACTCTACCATAGATTCTTGCTTCAAAACTTAAAGTTCTAACATCTGATTTTGAAATTTCATAACCTTCTCCATAATTATTACAATCATCTTCCCTTACTATTACATCTTGAGATACATCTATCATTCTTCTAGTTAAGTATCCTGTATCAGAAGTTCTTAAAGCAACATCAGCTAAACCTTTTCTTGAAGAACGAGCTTCAACTAAATATTCAAAAACACTTAAACCTTCTACATAATTTGATTTAATAGGTAATTCTACTATATTTGAATTAGGATCAACAACCAAACCTTTCATTCCTATAATCTGCTTTAATTGATCTATATTAGCTCCCATAAACTTATTATCTATTATCTTTTTAAAGATATTATCATCTTTTAAATTTTCTAAAGATAACTCTGATATTTTATCTGTAGTAGTTTTCCATATTTCAGTTAATAATTGAGCTTTTTCTTTCCTCGTAATTAAACCTTCTATAAAACTAGAAGATGTTTGCTCTACCTTTTCTTGAGCTTCAGCAATTATCTCTTCTTTATTAGAAAGAATTACACAATCTTCGATTGAAATTGAAAAGTCTGATTTTAGACCAAATTTAAAACCTAAAGTCTTAAGATCATCTAACATTAATAATGTCTCTTCTTTTCCTATTGATTCAACTGCATTAACAATAATATTAGTTATTATTGAGTCATTTACAGGTTCATTAATAAAACTATCTACACTTCCATGTAGTGCATTATTAAAAATAACTCTACCTGCTGAAGTTTCTATTATCACTCCATTTGATCTAACTTTTACAAGTTCTTTTAATGAAATTAAAGATTTATTAAATGCTGAAAGTAAATCTTCAAATGAAGAAAATGTTAATTTTAAATTCTCCTTATCTATTGATGTAAGATAAAAACAACCATAAACCATATCTTTTTTCAAAGTTACAATAGGTGTAGCATCTGATGCTAAAAATAAATTACTATCTGCCATAGTTAAACTTTTTACTTCTTCTATAGCTTCTTCTGATAAAGGAACATGTACTACCATAGCATCTCCATCAAAATCGGCATTAAAACCTGCACATACCAATGGATGTAATTTAATAGCATCTCCTTCTACCAATATAGGGTAAAATCCTTGTATACCTTGTTTATGTAAAGTTGGAGCTCTATTAAGTAAAACTGGTCTATCTTTAATGATATCTTCTAATATATCCCATACTTCAGGTGTTTCTGTTTCAAATAAAACTTTTGCACTTTTTATATTAGGAGAAAGACCTCTAAATAGAATCTCTCTCATTACAAAAGGTCTAAATAATTCTAATGCCATTTTTTTAGGTAAACCACATTGTCTCAATGACAACTCAGGTCCACTAGTAATAACTGCTCTACCAGAATAATCTACTCTTTTTCCTAATAAATTTTCTCTAAATCTACCATGCTTACCTCTAATATTATCAGATAAAGATTTATAAGGAATTCTTCTTGAATTTACAACAGGAGGTGATGGTCTGTGTTGATTATCAAACAACGCATCTACACTCTCTTGTAACATTCTTTTTTCATTTCTTAAAATTACATCTGGTGCACCTAAATCTATTAATTTTTTCAACCTATTATTTCTATTGATTACTCTTCTGTACAAATCATTTAAATCAGATGTAGCAAACTTACCTCCAGATAATTGAATAATTGGTCTTAAATCTGGTGGTATAACTGGAATAACATCCAAAACCATCCATTCAGGTTTCATATTATTTTTTCTAAAACCTTCAACTATTTTAAGTCTTTGTATAGCTCTTACTCTCTTTTGTGCAGATCTTGCATTTATATCTTTATATAGATCTTCTGATAATTTAGATAAATCTAATTTCGAGAGAAGAGTTCTAATTGATTCAGATCCCATACCTAATTCATAAAATTCCAAATCATTATCTAATAAATTCCCATACTCTTCTTCTGAAATTACTTCTCCTAAAGATATTTTTTTAACAAGTTCAAATAAATTATTATTTTCTTTAGATATATCTTCATATGATAAAGCTTCTTCTTCTCTTAATCTTGCTATCTTCTGTCTAAATTTAAAGTTTTCTTTTTCAACTTGTAAATCTATAGACTCACCCTCTATTCCATCTTTCTTTAAATCTTTAATAAGATCTTTTATTCTTTTATCTTCTTCTACTGTTAATTTTTGAATTTTATCATCTAATTGCTTATTATATTCAGCATCATCTTTAGAAACTTTTTCTTTAACATATTCTATTGCAAGTTTCTTTTTATCTTCATCAACATTTAAAATAATGTATCTAGAAAAATATATAACGGATATTAATTTCTTTTGAGGTATATCTAAAAGAAGTGCTAATTTGTTAGGAACTTCATGCACAAACCATATATGTGTTATTGGTGAAGCTAATTTTATATGCCCTAATCTCTCCCTTCTAACACCTCTAGTTGTAACTTCAACTCCACATTTATCACAAATAATACCTTTATATCTAATTTTTTTATATTTCCCACAATAACATTCATAATTTTTTGTTGGACCAAAAATTCTTTCACACATTAATCCTCCAACTTCAGCTCTCTGAGTTCTATAATTAATTGTTTCTGCTTTTTTAACTTCCCCTTTTGACCATTCTAAAATTCTATCAGGAGATGCTAATGTTATTTTTAATGCTTTAAAATCTTTTAACATGTTTTCTTTATATAAAATAAATTAATTATTATATTCTTCTTCTAATACACTATCAGGACCTGCTGTAACAGCTACTCCTTCTATAATTTCATTCTCACCTTCTTCCATAACAACATCTTCCATTACTATATCTTCAGGTAAATAAGAATCCTCTTCTTCTACTTCTTTTTCTATAACAACATCTATTGGTTCAATATTCAAACACAAAGATTTCAATTCAGATAAAAGAACTTTAAAAGATTCAGGAATTCCTACCATTTGAATCTTCTTATTATGAATAATAGATTTATATGCCTCTGATCTACCGATAATATCATCTGACTTTATTGACAACATTTCTTGCAATGTAGATGCAGCTCCATAAGCTTCTAATGCCCATACTTCCATTTCTCCAAATTTCATACCTCCCATATTAGATTTTCCACCTAAAGGTTGTTGACTGACAACAGTATAATTTCCAGTAGATCTAGCATGAATCTTAGTATCAGCTAAATGATCTAATACCAATATATATCTTTTTCCCACAGTTATTTTGTGATCAAATTTATCACCTGTTCTACCATCATATAAATCTACTTTATCTTCTATCTCACCTATATTATTATCTTTTATTAATTTTGCTACTTTCTCTTCATCTATTTGAGAAAAAATAGGAAAAGCAAATTTTGTATTTAATTTTTCAGCAAGTTTAGAATAATGTATTTCATGTAATTGACCAAAATTTAACCTTCTTGTAATACTTGAAGGAGATATTATTATATCTACAGGTGTTCCATCTTCTAAGTAAGGCATATCCCCTACAGGAAGTATCTTTGAAATTACACCTTTATCTCCAAATCTACCAGATAATTTATCTCCTAAACCTATTTTATGTGTTCTTGCAACCCATACTTTAATTTGTTTTATAACACCTGGTGATAATTTATTAGAATCATCATTTCTTTCTAGAACTTCAATATCTGTTACTATTCCAGATTCTCCATTAGGTACTCTTAAAGAGTTATCTCTAACATCTTTTGCAATATCTCCAAATATTGATCTTAATAGTTTCTCTTCCGCTGTTAATTCAACCTCACCTTTAGGAGCAACAATTCCAACAAGTATACTACCTGATTCTACATGTGCACCTACTCTTACAATTCCATTTTCATCTAAATCTCTTAGAGCAGTTAAAGATACATTAGGTATATCTCTTGTAGTAACTTCATCTCCTAATCTAGTTTCTTTAATATCATGTGTATAACATTTAACATGAACAGAAGTTAATAAATCCTCTTTAACTAATTTTTCAGAAATAACAATTCCATCCTCATAGTTATAACCTTCATACATCATGTAAGCTACAAGAAGATTTCTTCCTAAAGCTAATTCTCCTTTATCCATACTAGGTCCATCAACAATTACATCCCCTTTAGAAAAGACAGTACCCTTATTGAGTAAAACTTTTTGAGAGAAAGATGTAGATTTATTAGTAGGAATAAATTTATCTGCAAAATAAGTTTCCTTATCTCCATTTTTATATTTAACAGTAATCATTTTAGAATCTGCATATTCGACAACACCATCATCCTTAGCAAAATATGCTCTATGAGAATTTTCAGCAATAATTCTTTCTACTCCTGTTCCTATTATAGGAGCTTCAGGAGAAACTAAAGGAACTGCTTGCTTCTGCATGTTAGATCCCATCAATGTTCTATCTGCTTTATTCCCAGATGCAAAAGGTATCAGATTTAAAGAAACTCCACCTATCTGTGTTGTAGAAACCTCTATATAATCAACAGTATTTACATTTCCTAAAGAATATTCTCCTTTAGATCTAACTTCTAGAATATTATCTAACAGGTTACCTTCCTTATCTATTTTTGTATTAAGACTTGCAATTGAAAGATCAAATTCTTCATCTGCATCAAAATATATCACTTCTCCTGAAAGATAAGCTAAAACAGAAATATCTTTTAATTTTTCTTTCTTTATTAAATCTGATAACTTTGAATCTATACGTGTTCCTGATTTATAAGTCTCTCCTCCTAATTTTAGACTTCCTTTCAAAATACGACCTTTTAATTTCTTAGAATCAAAAGATACAGTTTTTAATACTTTTTCATAAGGAGTTTCAATGAACCCATAATCATTTATCTTTGCATAAATACTTAAATGATTTACTATTCCAATATGTTGACCTTCAGGTGTTTCTACTGGACAAAATCTTGAATATTGAGAATAATGCATATCTCTAACAGAGAAAGTTGCACTTTCCTTTGTTAAACCTCCTGGACCCCCAGCAGTAACTCTTCTTTTATTACTTATTTCACTCAAAATATTTGCCTGATCTGCGGATACTGAAACTGCACTACTTCCAAAAAATTCATTAATAACAGAAACAAAAGGTTTTGTACTAACAAGCATAGAAGGTGTTAAGACTTCATCAGAAGACATAATACTCATTCTATCTTTAATTATTTTTTCAACTCTCCTTACTCCAACTCTAACATAATCAGAAAGTAACTCTCCTACACTCTTAACTCTTCTATTACTTAAAGAATCAATATCGTCTGGTGGAACTTCACCATTATTAACAAGGATTAATCTTCTTATTATTCCGACAATGTCATCTCTTGTCAAAACGTAATTTTCTTCCTTAATAGGTTTATTAACACCTAATCTTTTGTTTAATTTATATCTCCCAGTTTTACCTAAATATAACTTTCTAGGATTAAAAAATAAACTTTCAATATAATTTAAAGCATTATCATAGCTAATAGAAATATCTGGCCTTATTTTTCTATATATTTCTAAAACTGCTTCTGTTTGATTATGAGAAGTATCTTTTACCAAAGTTGCATCTATGTATCTTTTTTCTACATCATTATCTATATCAGCAAAAAGATTCAATATATCTGAATTTGTAGAATAACCTAAAGCTCTAAGCAGAGTTGTAATAAGTATTTTATTTTTTCTAGGAGCAAATTTCAAAGATATTACATTATGTTTATTTACTTCAAATGTAAGCCAAGGACCAATAGCTGTAACTAATTTAGCTGAATATAAAGGTCTCTTATTAAACCCAACTCCATTCTCACCAAACAATACACCTTCTGCTCTTACTACCTGATGAATAACAACTCTTTCATGTCCATTGATAATAAAACTTCCAGATTCTGTCATAACAGGCAATTCTACTACAAAAAGTTCTTGCTCCTTTATTTCTCCTGTTACTTTATTTGTTAAACGTACAGTAAAATATAAAGGTCTATCATAACTCAAACCTTTCCTTATAGCTTCCTTAGAAGAACGATTTATATCTCCAAAACGGTGATCTAGAAATTCTAAAGACCAAAGTTTTCCTGTATTATCTTCTACTGGATTAATCTCATTAAATAAGGCTTTTATATTTGTTTCTAAAAAATCTTCATAAGAATTCAGTTGTGCATCTATGAGATTTGGGTAATTAAATGATTTTTGATTTTCATCAAAAGAAGTTGACAGATCTATTCTTCCATTATGCATAATATTATATATTTATATAAACAAAAATAAACTCAACAAAGAGCTTATATTAAAAAATTAAAAAAATAACAGACAATTACTCATTAAAAATAGTATGAATTCAATAATAATGAATACTATCATAACACACAAAACTTGTCAAACATATATATTATTATATGTTTTTATTATTTAGTCACTAAAATTACTTTACAGTTATTTTTTGGCAAAAAGTCTGAATTTACACAAATATACTGCTGCCTATTTACAATATCCTCAAATGTAGTTTGATATAGATTGCCATTAAAATTTGATAATAATTGTTGAGGCACACTAATTATAGGATGAGAGCTATGACTTATATTATATATTGAAAATATAATCCATAGCACTATTACTATAAAAGAAAGAAGTATTATATTAAAAAATTTTTTCATATATTAATAATTTGAATAAAAAATTAATGCATCAAAAGTAATAGCCCCAGTTGATGTAAACATACTACCTGTAGGAACCGCTTGAGCATTTGATGTCAAATTTGGAACAAAAGAAATATTATATATTAATATCCTCTGAGGATAATTTGAAATTGAATCTAGAAATGATATTAATTCTTGATAACTACCTATAGCCGAAATAGCAACATCAAAATTTTTAGATAATGCATTTACCTGCGGAGGAAGTGTACTCCCACCACTCACATTAAAATTAATATTAGTTAAATCTATATTACTTTTATGCATAATTTGATATAAATTACCAAATATAAAGGCTGTATCTTTAACATTAGGTAAAGATTTATTTAAATAATTTATATTAGGACGTATATTTTTATTATATAAATAATAACTTGAAGTAATATCGTTATATCTTTGTTGCATCTGATTATTTTGCGAATTAATGATATTCACAGAATTTAATTCTTGAAAAATTACATTAATTAAAGGATATATTATAAATATTATAAATATTAATATTAATATTAAAGAAGCACTTAAGTAATAATATAATTGATACTTCTTATTTTGAAAAGAATTTAATAGAAATTCTTTGCTTTTTTTAACATTAATATTATTCATAATTTTCTTACACTAGAAGAACTTATTATAATTTTAGCACTCAAAGAAAAAGTTATATTACTAGCACTTAGATTATTTTGAGAATCTGAAAGTGAAGGAATCAAAACATTAGAAAAATCTTTATTATCTGCTTGAAAAGAGTTAGATAGAGTTTGTAAATCTTGATAATTTAATGAAGTACCATTAATTGTTAATATGTTGTTATTAAGAGTAATAGAAGACATGGAAATGCCTGGATTCGACAAAGCTAGAATCTTATTTAAAATATAATCACTATGATAGTGATAATCATATAAATTCAGAACTGTTAAGATTTTACTTTGATATGCGTTTATTTTTCTTGTTTCAGATTGAATAATAGGAGAATTTAATCTGTTTTGTAAATTCTGAGAAGACTGAACTGCAAAGTTATATTCTTGATCTACTGTCACTTTAGCTATAAAAACAAGTATTACTATTACTTCAAATCCAATTAATATATATTTTCCATAACTAAATACCCAATTATAGAATAAATCAAAAGAATTTTGAGGCTCTTTTATGTTATTTAATAAATTGATAGTATCTCTTTTACTTTTATCATGCATATTCTTGAATAATTGTTAGTAAATATGGTAAAATACATACTGAATTGCTCTTTAAAACAATAATTATTAATATTAATATAACTATTTAATGAAAAAACTTCAATAGTACTAATATTATCCTTGGGGATGATCGGTTTTGACAAGAAAATAAGTTGTATGTATGGCAAGTAAAGTTCTAATAATCTTTACAAAATTATTAAAAAAAATAAATGTAAACAACATTAAAAGTAAGGTATCAGCTTTTGTTGATAATTTAAAAACAGCATTTGTCTCACCTTCCTATAATTTAAATTTAGCTTAAATAAATTTAAAGTAAGAACATAATAAAACTTGTAAAGTATGTCTTGCTCAAACAAAAACAAGTTAGTATTAACTTTTTAAATATTGAAAATGTTAATATGAAATCCATGCAATATTAGAATTTATATTTTTACAATTTTTAAGTATAGATTCTCTAAACAAAATTGATATACTTGTAATTCTATATATACCACTCTTTTCATGGATGTGGGTTCAATTCCCACCATCTCCAATAATTAAATACTATTACTAAAACATTAATAAAAAATTAATACTATTTAAGAGTGTCTCACTATGACTATATCTCCGTCATTCATAATATAGTCACTTCCTACAATTTTTAATTTACCTTTATCACGAGCGTTATTCCAACTCTTCAGTGAAATAAAATCATCGTAACTTACAACTTCCATTTTTATAAAATTTTTAACAAAATCAGTATGTATAACACCAGCTGCCTCAATTGCACTTGAACCTTTCTTTATAACCCAAGCTCTTATTTCTTTCTCTCCTACAGTAAAAAATACCTGTAAACCTAATTTGTCAAAAGCAAATCTAGTAAGAAGATCTACTCCAGATTCCTTGATATCAAAATCTTTTAAAAATTCATCTCTTGAGATTTGATCCATTTTTGATATCTCAAACTCAAATAGTATATTCATATATATACTATTATCTTTTATAACAGGAGCATACTCTTCTGTATTGTATAAATAAATGAAATTTTTATTTGTCAAAAAATTATAATTTTTCAAAATTTCTTTCTCTCTTAAAGTATATTTTTCTTCTATAATCAATTTTCCTTCATTAAGATTTTTCTCTAATTTTTCAAATAAATCTAAGATCTCTTTTAAAGAACCATCCTTCCTCATACTTTTCTCTATGTTATTTTTCAATTTATCTAGAACCTCAATATCCTTTAATATTAATTCAGTATTTATAATATCAATATCTCTAACAGGGTTAATATTATTCTCAACATGAATAATTAAATCATTCTTAAATTCCCTAACAACTTCTAATATCAAATCTACATCATAGATATGAGATAAAAATTTATTTCCTAAACCTTCACCTTTTGAAGCTCCTTTAACTAAACCTGCAATATCAACAAAAGTAACATCAGCTTTAATTATTTTTTCAGTTGTAACAATATTAGCTAATTCATATAGCCTATTATCTTCAACAAAAACAATTCCAGTGTTAGGATCTATTGTACAAAAAGGAAAGTTTTCAGAAGGAACTACATTATTGGTTAATGCATTAAAAAGTGTAGACTTTCCTACATTTGGAATACCAACTATACCTATTTTTAAAGCCATATTATTTATTTTCTAATTTATTTTTTGCTATCTTTAAAAGATATTCTTTCTTATTTAATTCTGGAGATTCTATTATAACATCTAAAAGACTATTTAATGTCTCTCCTAATTTTTTATCTCTTATAAAACCTATACCTAACAAATCTTCCCCGTTAATAGCTAAATCCTTTAAAGATAAAATCCCTTCTTTTTTATTTATAGTATCTATTCTTTTTTTAAAATTTTCTAAATTATTAAAATCATAAGTTGAAATAGGATTTCCCTTCTCATCGGCAACCCTTAATAGAAATAATAAATTTAATATTTTCATATCCCCCACCTTTCTTAAAAATCTTCTTACAGCTGCATCAGACCAAGTACTTTCGTAATGAAATAAATGTAAATATATTAATTTTGTAATAATTTCTATTTCTTTTTTAGGAAATTTTAATCTTTCTAATATTTCTTTTGATATATCCGCTCCTACTTTCTCATGCCCAAAAAAATGGCCTCCTTGTTTCGTTTGGGGTTTGCCTATATCATGTAGTAGTGCTGCTAACTTAATTCTTTCATCCGCTTTATCCATGGATAATAATAAATGATTATATACATCTAAAGAATGATATTTATTCTGTTTAACTCCAACACAAACTATTAGTTCAGGTATAATATATTCTAATAGACCTGCTTTTCTTAGCATATCTACACCTACAGAGGAATTTTCATTTTTAATAATTTTCAAAAATTCATCTCTTATTCTTTCTTTTGAAATATTATTTATGAGCTTTGCATTTTTTAATATAGAGATAAAAGTATCCTCTTCTATATCGAAATTTAATTTGAATGAAAACCTTACAGCTCTAATAAGTCTAAGAGCATCTTCTTTAAATCTATCATCAGGATTTCCCACTGACCTAATTACCTTGTTTTTTATATCTTTAATTCCATCAAAGATATCTATAATTTGATCTTTATTAAAATCATATGCAATAGCATTCATTGTAAAATCTCTTCTTTTTAAATCTATATTAATATCATTAATAAAAGTAACTTCTTTAGGATGCCTTGAATCTAGATACTCAGAATCTTTTCTTAATGTTGTAATTTCTACATTAAAATTACCTTCTTTTATCATTATTGTTCCAAATTTCTCTCCAAATAAAATTGCATTTGGAAATAGTTCTTTCAGATCTTCAGGTAAAGCATTAGTAGTGATATCAAAATCATTAATATTATATCCTAAAAACATATCTCTAACAGAACCTCCAACTAGATATGCACTGAAATTTTGAGTTTTTAAAAGATTAGATATCTTAAATATATCTTGTGGAATTAATTCTTTAATGTTAGGCATTCTTATTTTTTACTAAAAAATATTTATCTCTAAGATCTATAATGCTATATCCTAATAAATTTATCTTCTCCCTAATTTCATCAGAAGATTTCCAATCTTGATTATTTCTTAATTTAGATCGATCATCGGCTAAAGATAAAACTTCTTTTGGAATTTTTTCATTAAAACAATCTAAAAAATTTAATGAGAGAACTTTATCAAAATCTAAAATAGTTGATATTCTTTCTGAAGACGAAATATTATTATCTTTTACAACAGCCCAAAGTACTTCTAACATACCTGGAGTATCTATATCATTCTCTATTTTTCCTATAAATAATTTTTTATAATGATCATTTACAAGAGAACTAGGATCATAACTATCTATATTTAATCTTATAAAATTATATATCTTATCTAATGCATTTTGAGCACTTCTTAAAGATTCAAAAGTAAAATTAATAAGACTAGAATAATGAGCATTTAAATATAAATATCTTAAATAAATAGCAGGAATACCTTCTTTTTCTAGATCAGACAGAAGATATGCATTGTTTAAACTTTTAGACATTTTTACTCCATCAGATAAAACAAATTCATTATGCATCCAATAATTAACAAATTTAGAATCAAAAGCAGCTTTACTTTGAGCAATTTCATTTACATGATGAAGAGACTTTAAATCTATACCCCCTGTATGTATATCAATCTCTTTCCCTAAAAATTTATATATAATTGCAGAACATTCTATATGCCAACCGGGAAAACCTCTCCCCCATTTACTATCCCACTGTAAAATGTGGTTAGGGTAAGAAGTTTGCCATAGTCTAAAATCTTGAGGATTTTTCTTTGTTTTATCTTTTTTTACACCTTCTCTAGCATATTTTTTCTGATCTATACCTTTTTGATTAATAAGTTTTTCATATCCAATATATTTTGAAGTATCAAAATATACACCTGTACTAGTCTTGTATACATAACCTTTACTATCTAATATATCTATCATTTCTAGTTGAGTATCTATATTATCAGAAGCTTTAGATATAATTTTAGGAAATCTTATATTTAATTTTTCTATATTTTTATAAAAATCATTAGTATAAAATTCAGCTAATTCCATTACTGAAAATTTATTTAAAATAGCTTCTTTCTCTAATTTATCTTCCCCCTCATCTCCATCAGTAGTTAAATGCCCTACATCTGTTATATTCATAACATCTGATATTTTAAAACCTACATACTCTAAAGACTTCTTCAAAATATCAGAAAATAAAAAAGATCTCAGATTTCCAATAGATACATATTTATAAACTGTAGGTCCACAAGAATAAATTTTTACTTCATTTTGAGATAAAGGTTTAAACTCCTTGATACCTTCAAATGAATCTTTTAATTTAATTGTCATAATCTATTCTCCTTTCTAAAGCTTTACCTATTGTATATGTATCTATATATTCAAGATTTGAACCCACAGGCAAACCACTTGCTAGTCTAGAAAACTTTATATTCTTAAATCCAGAAAGATAACTTCTAATAAAACTTCCTGTAGCTTCACCCTCTGTAGTAAAATTAGTAGCTATGATTATTTCAAATTTATCATTTAAATTTAATCTTTTTTTTAAATTATCTAAAGATTTATCTGAATAAGAACTATTGTTTAAAGGCGATATTACTCCTCCTAAGATATGATATACCCCTTTATATACGCCTGATTTTTCAATATAATCTATATCTGTACTGTTTTCTAATATACATATTGAAAGTTTATTTCTATTCTCATCTCTACAAAATTTACAAGGATTTTCTTTTTTATCAACAATCATATTACAAATAATACAATTATCTATATTCATGTCCACTAAAGATAGCGCATTGGATAAACTTTTTATATTCTGTTTATTATATACATAAAAATATGCCATTCTCAAAGCACTCTTACTACCTACTCCTGGTAATTTTGAAAATTCTTTTGCTAATATAGATATAGGATTATTATCATCCATAAGCTTCAATTACATACCCATCATACTTTTAAGTTTAGATAAATCCATATCTTTAGACATATCTTTAGCTATTTTTTTCTGAGCATCTTTATACGCATCTTTTATATGTTCTATGAAATCTGATTTTCTATCTTTGTCGAATAATAAATCATCCATTTCTATGTTAATAATTTCCCCTGTACCATTTAAAGATATTTTTACTAAAGATTTTTTTGATTCTCCTATAAAGATTTTTGACTCCAAATCTTTTTGTAATTTTCGAGCCTCACTTTGTAATTTATATAAATCTTTTGCTTGTGAAAAAGGATTTGCCATGATAAAAAAATACTAAAATATATATTAATATAATAACATAAAACTAAAATTTTATTAACTATATATATAGAATAAAAGAAAATAACATTAAATTATAAATATTTTTTTTATTTAAGGTTCATTTTTTTAAAAATATCTTGAGTTTCAAACTTATTTGATTTATATGTATCTACATTCTTTGATACAGGAATAGTAAAAGAAAAAGTTGATCCTTTTCCTACTGTACTATTAATCCAAATATCTCCACCCATTCTTTGAACTAATCCTTTGACAACATAAAGACCTAATCCTGTTCCACCTGGTCTTACTAAAAGATGTTTCGTGTCTTTTGGATCATTAGGATTTCCTATATAATTATTAAGTCTATGAAATTTTTGGAATAAATTAGGAATTTCTTTTTCTGGAATTCCTACACCTTGATCTTTAATATTTACTGTAACAAAATTTTTATCCTGTGTAGTGAAAATTTTTATTACACCCCTTTCTGAGTATTTTATAGAATTTGATATTAAATTCCCAATAATTTCTTCTACTTTTGATCTATCTCCAAAGACTCTATCTATATTTGTTTTTATATATACTATTTTCAAACCTTTATTATTAGCTTCTTTAGAAAAGCCATCTACTTGTGACTCAATCATTGAAGATAAATCTAAATTTTCTGGGAGTATAGGGACATCTGATCTACCCATCCTTGAAGCTTCAAGAAGTGTATTAATAATTCTAATTTCATTTTCAATACTTTCAATACTTCTTTGAATATATCTCTTTAATTTTTCTAAATATTCATTATTTTTCTTTGATAAAGGTAGTTTTTTTATATATTCATTTATAGCACTTTGAGCCATATAAATATTTCCTTTTACTATACTTGCGGGAGTTCTAAGTTCATGAGAAGAAATTGAAATTAAATCATCTTTTAATTGATCTAATCCTTTTAAATCTTCATTAACCTTCTCCAATTCTTTATTATTATGCTCTAATTCTTTTGTAGCTTCTTCTACTTTAGATTTTAGATTAACAATGAGGTCTATTTTTTGAAAAGTAATAAAAAGGTATCTAGAAAAATCTGTTATCATATATTTTTCTTGTTTACTAAGAGGTTTTAGATCTAATTTATTGTGAATAAAAAGAGAAATATCTTTATTCGATATTAATACTAATATATCTTCTTTCAAAAGTTTCCTTATTATAACCTGAACATTATCATTAATTTTATAATTTTTATTAATAGATATTTCATCTAAAAAGAGAACACCATGATATTCTTCTAGTAGTTCGTTTAAACCATCAATTTTATAACTAAAATTATTCTGGAAAAAGATTTCAATAAGTTTTACATCTAAAGCTTTTTTCATTTTTTCAGATATATTATTTATAATATCTGATACATCTATTTCAATTAATAAATAATCTTTTAATTGATCAAATATTAATTCATTTTTAAATTTTACTTTTTCAAATTTTTTAGAAATAATACTAAAAAGAAGTACAAATAAAAAAGCCAAAAAAAATCCTAATGTGTATGAATATATTCCAAAAACTGTTCCAAATAAATATCTTTCTATAAAAATAGAAAGATAAAATAAACCAAAAGCCAATATAATTAAAAAAAAGTACTCCGCTATTTTATTAAATAAGTATGTACCTCCCCAAAATTGATATTTTGACATGGATATATAAATAAGAAATACAAACACTAATAAACCAATAGGGCCTAACATAATCAAAGAATAATTATGAAATAAAGGTAATACTAAATTAAAAACTAACCCTATAAAAAGAGCTGGCAGTATAGAACCTAGAATATATTTTGCTTGCATTTTATATATACCTACAAGAGATCTATAAGAATTCACAAGATTTAAAATTGAATATAAAGCTAACAGAATAAAAATAATACTGTATATTATATAAAGTATGTTGGGTGTGAATAAAGGATAATTTATATTATATATAAAACTAAATTCTTTAAATGGAAGAATTATTGTAAAAAATAACAATAATAAATACAATAAAAGATCAATAATCGAATTTTCATTTTTATAAAAAGGGAAACCTTTTGTGAACTTAATCATAAATATCAATATTGATATTGCTGATAAATAATATAGGTAAGCAAATGAATAGCTAAATTTTGTTATAAAAAACAAAAAAATAAATAATGCCCAAGTACTCGAACTAATTATTAAAAAGGAGAATCTCTTATAAAGAATATTATCTTTACTTTTTACAAGTATAGATATACCAACAAAAAAACATATTATAGATACAAATAATAATAAAGATAAAGCATATATCATATGCCAACTTTATAATATTTTAAATTTTTTTACCAGTAATAACATTGGACTGTTTAACAAAACTTTCTTTGATAGTAATTTTCCTAAACCCACTCTCTTTCATAATATCAATTATATCTTCTTCTTTAGGAAAATAAAAAATGCCTAATCTTCCTAATTCAGCTATTTCATTTGCGTGAGATAGAATTCTTTTTGCAGATTTTAAACCTTTTATTGGAGAATGTCCTGGAACTCTAGCAAAATCTAAATGTGTTACTGCATCTTTAAATACTTTTCCAAAATTCACTTCATTTTTTGGACTAGACCATACAAAAGTACCATCTTCAGATAAACTGCCATATACATATTTTATTAATTCTGGTAAAACGTCTTTCCCCTTATTTCCATTAAGATGTGTTATATAAGGTAAAACAAGATTTGAAGCTACAATATTAAATACTTCTTCTCTTTTTTTCCATACATCTAAATCTCCTATGTCTTCTTTTTTTACACTAACCCTACTGTCCTCAGAAAATCTATTATTCAAATATTGAACCATTGCATCATTATTATCCACTGCTGTAATTTTAATAGCCGGATTTTTTTCTAATAATGCATTTGTAATATTTCCTGTTCCTGCACCTAAATCTAATACTTCACCTCCTGTTCTTAAATTTTCTACATTAGAACCTTCTAAAAAATCATGGACTAAACCTTTATATGCACTAGAATGAATCAGAAAAGGATACACTTTAGCATATTCTTCCCATAAAGCAGAAACTCTCTTCTCAAAAGAATCAAAATTTTCAAATTGTGTAGATTCCATTTCAGTCATTTATATATTACACCTAAATTTGTCGTATATTATATCACTATAAGCTCATAAAGTAAATTCTATCACTTATTATTCTAAATCAAAGACTTCTTTTATTTCATTATCAATGTTATTTATCTTATTTATATTTTTAAATATAGGTTTTATATCTTTATCAACAATACAATCTAATATATATTTCTTTCCAACAATATCTTTTATCAAATTAGATAAAAACTCTTTACTTCTTTTTTCAATCAACATATCTTTATAAAAGGAAAATGGCACTATTATTATGATTTTATTTTCTTCAATCATAAAAGAAGATTTTGATAGAAATGCACTCATATGGTGATTAAATGTTTTAGATTTATCTATTATCTCACCCCAATAAAGATTTAAATTTAAATCTTTATTTTCATCTATAGTTATAGATTTTTTTGTTTTATTTTCTACTTGCATATCTCTAGTTTTTTTTTCATTAACTTCTTCTTTAGACTTCAATACATCAATTCCTAACTGATCTATAACAGAAACAAAACTTATTTCTAAATTAATTTCATCTAAATATGATATTTTTATTTTTTCTAATGTATTGAGTAAAATATTAACTATTTTAATAAGATCTCTAGACTCAATATTTTCAAAAACACTATCATCTATTGAATAATAGTTATAATTTAAAGTCTTATTTATCATTGACTTTCTAATAAAATCTAGTGAATTCTTTATAAAAACTGACACATTTATATTGTTACTTTTAATATTTTCTAATACTTTTTCTAAATCTCCTGATATAACAGATGTCCATATCATTTTCACAAATTCAATATCTGGGAAATTTAATATACTTATTACTTCATTATAAGACATATCATGCTTATATATAGATAATATTTTTTGCAAATTAGTCATTGAATCTCTAAAACTTCCATCTGCAATGGTAACTACAAGATCTTTAATATCATCATTTAATTCTGTTTTTTCAGATTTTAAAACAAAATTTATTTGAGTCATTATATCTTTATATGAAGCCTTCAAAAAATCAAATCTCTGACATCTAGAAACTATTGTTTGAGGAACTTTATTAATCTCTGTAGTAGCAAATATAAAAATAACATTTTTGGGAGGTTCCTCTAATGTTTTTAAAAGAGAATTAAATGCATCATTTGTTAACATATGCACTTCATCTATTATATAAACTTTGAATTTTCCTGATACAGGAGAGAATTGTATTTTATTTTTTAACTCTCTTATATCCTCTATTCCTCTATTCGATGCTGCATCTATTTCAATCAGATCTAAATAACTCCCAGAATTAATCTCTTTACAATTTAAACATTTATTACAGGGATCTCCTTTATCTGAAAGATTTTCACAATTTATTGCTTTTGCAAAAATTCTTGCAACAGAGGTTTTACCCGTACCTCTTGAACCAAAAAATATATATGCATTTGCTATATTACTTAATAATATTTCATTTATTAATATGCGCACTACATTGTCTTGACCAATAACTTCAGAAAATTTTTTTGGTCTATATTTTTGGTATAAAATAGTATTATTACTCATATATTTTCAAGATCTTTAATATTTATAATCGATTCTTTTTTTAATTTAAGATTTTTAATAATCAGTGATTTATTTTCTAATTCCTTCTCCCCTAATATGACTAAATTTTTCACATTCATTTTTAATGCAAATTCAATTTGTTTTGAAATATTCCAATCTTCACTTATATTCATTAATACAGAATACCCTTTACTTCTAAGAGTATTTGCAATATTAGAATAATGAGAAAGTTCAACATTTCCAAAAGTTAATATAAAATAATCGTATTCTATTAAAGAAGGTATCTCTTTATTATACTCTTTTATTAAAGAAGTAAGACCTTCTATACTACAAGCTATACCCACTGCAACAATATCTTCTCCTCCTAAACTAGATATAAGATCTGAATATCTCCCACCTCCAAATAAAGACCTTTTTATTAACCTTTTCTTATCCCATATCTCAAAAACTGTACTTGTATAATAATCTAAACCTCTAACAATACTAGGGTCATACTTTAATGATAATCCAAAATCTCTTGCTTTATCTGTAATATCTTTTATTTCTTCAAATTTATTACTATCTGAATCATTAATATAAACTAATACATCTTTAAGAAATTTCTTATCTTTTAATAAAGCTTCTACTGATCTATTGAAATCTTCTTCTTTAATTTTTCCTTTTTTATCTATTACTCTCAACAGATTGTTTACATCTTCTGTGAAATTGGATAGAAACTTAAATGCTACGTCTCTATTATTTATTAATATATCAAAATCATCTCTACTAAAACCTAATCTCTCTAATATATTTATACTGATATTCAATATTTCTATTTCAGATAAATTAGAATTTGCACCTATAATATCAGCATTATATTGAGTAAATTGTCTCGATCTAGCTTTTTGAGGTTTTTCATTTCTAAATAAATCCGGTACAGAAAACCATCTAATGGGTTTCTTATATTGAGAAGATTTTTCCGCTAACATCCTGGCTAAAGTTGGTGTCATCTCTGGTCTTAATATAACTCTTCTATCTCCTCTATCTGTAAAAGAATATACTTCTTCTAATAGACTTTCACCTGATTTAGCTTCATATAAAGATGCTTCTTCTATAATAGGTCCATCATACTGAATATATCCAAAAGATATAGATACTTCATTAAATATATTTAATATATACTCCTTCTTTTTAAATTCTTCTGGATAATAATCCTTAAAACCTTTTAAATTTTTAAATACCATAATAATCTTTCCTATAATTCTTAATAAGTTAAAAACATTGAATCCTTAACTCGTTTTAATGTATCTTTTGCTATATTTTGACCTTTCTTAGTTCCTTCTTTTAAAATTTCATATAATGAATCTTCTTCTCCTTCTAAACTACATCTTTTTTCCCTTATAGGCAATAGAAAGTCATTCAATACAGAAAATAATCTTTCTTTTACTTCTAAATCACTTATTTTACCTTCCCTATAAAGAGATTCCATTTCTTTTACTTCATCCTTATTATTATTAAATATATTATGATATATAAAAACAGGGTTATTTTCTGTATGCCCTGGATCATTTTTATGTATTCGAGTAGGATCAGTATACATACTCATTACTTTCTTTTTTAATTCTGACTCAGTATCTTTAAAAGTAATAACATTATTTAAACTTTTTGACATCTTATTCTTTCCATCTAAACCAACCAATCTAGGAACCTCACTTAAATATATTTTAGGTGATTTAAGAACATCTCCATAAATCTTATTAAACTTTCTAACTATTTCTATGGTCTGCTCTAACATAGGAGATTGATCATCTCCTACGGGGACTATATCTGCCATAAATGCAGTAATATCAGCAGCCTGACTTACAGGATAACCTAAAAATCCATATGTAATATTATCATTAGAAAATGTATTTTTCTTCTGTATTACCTCACTTTTTACAGTAGGATTTCTCATTAATCGAGATATAGTAACTAAATTAGAATAAATAACAGTTAATTCTGCAATTTCAGATATATCAGATTGCAAAACAAAAGTTACTTTTTTGGGATCTAATCCAATAGCAATATAATCTTTTAAAACCTCCATTATATTGAGATTAACCTTTTTGGGATTTTCAAAATTATCAGTTAAAGCCTGTATATTTGCAATTAAAACAATAACATCAAAATCATCTTGGAATTTTACTCTAGCGCTTAAAGACCCTACATAGTGACCAATGTGAAGTAATCCTGTAGGTCTATCGCCTGTTAACATTCTTTGTTTCATAAAATTGATTATATAATAGACTATAAAAAAATGAAATCTATTTATTACTAAAAATATTGATATCATCAATAGCTTTTTGTAATAACTGAGAATACAAATCAAATCCAATTCTAGATACATTACCATGTTGGTTTACACCTAAAATCTCACCTGCTCCTCTAATTTCTAAATCTTTTAGAGAAATTGTAAAACCACTTCCTACATTTTGATTTTTTACAAGAGTTTCTAACCTATCTTTTACCACTCCATTATTATTTATAATACTAGGAGGGCAAACTAAGTAACAATAAGCATCTCTATCTGATCTCCCTACTCTACCTCTAATTTGATACAATTGTCCTAATCCAAATCTAAATGCCTGATTTATAATAATAGTATTAACATTTGGAAAATCTATACCATTTTCTATAATTGAAGTTGACAATAATACATCAAATTCTTTATTTTTGAATTTATATAATAATTTATCTAAACCTGGTAATGAACCATAAGCTATCTCTATTCTAATATTAGGGATTTTTTCTATAAGTAAAGTTTTAATATTATATAGCGTAGATATATTATTGTGTAAGAAAAACACTTGCCCCAATCTTTTGATTTCCCTCATAATAATATTATTCATTCTATCAACGTCAAAATCTATAATTTCAGTATAAATAGGTTTTCTTCCTAAAGGAGGAGAAGCAATAATACTAATATCTTTTATCCCTGTAAAAGAAGAGTATAAAGTTCTAGGAATAGGTGTAGCCGTCATAGAAAGATAATCAATATCTGCTTTTATCTTTTTTAATTTTTCCTTTTGCTTAACTCCAAATCTTTGCTCTTCATCGACTATTACTAATCCTAATTTTTTGAATTTTAGATTATTAGAAAATGCTTTATGTGTTGCTATCAATATATCAAGACTACCTCTCTCAACTTCTGCAAAAATAGCCTTTTCTTCTTTTTTAGTTATATTTCTATTCAAATAAGCTATTTTTACTGGGAAATTTTTAAACCTTTTTTTAAAAACTTTATAATGCTGTTCTACCAATATTGTTGTCGGAGCAACAAATAAGACTTGTTTATTCATCATAACAGAAATAAAAGCAGCCCTTACTGCGACTTCTGTTTTACCAAAACCAACATCACCAACTATCAACCTATCCATTACTTTCTCAGATAATAAATCATTCCTTACATCCTTAATAGCCTCTAATTGATCACTTGTTTCTATATGTTCAAATTGATTATTAAATTCCTCTTCAAGTTCATAATTTATATTATTATCTAGAACCTTTTTTACAGAAATTCTCTGGGCATGAACCAATATTATATCTTTAGCTATATTTTGAATCTCTTTTTTTATTTTAGACTTAACATTCTCCCATTCCCTTGTACCTAATTTAGTTAATTTAGGGGGTTTATTAGTATCTGAAATATATTTAGTTATTCTATCTGAAATTTCTAAAGGCAAGTACAATTTATCATTATTACTATACTCTATTTCTATAAAATCCTTATTAATACCTTTTATATTTTTCGATTTTATACCCCTAAAAATACCAATACCGTGGTTTATATGAACAATATAGTCTCCTTCATAAATTTTACCATCAGTAAAATCTGTTACAATTCTTTTACTTTTTTTCTTTCTATATTGATTAAGGTTAAATTCTCCATATAGTTCAACATCTGTAAATACAGCAAATCTACCATTTGCAGAAAAAAATCCTCTCGGAAATTCTATATTAGAATAAATAACTTTTTTTCCATTCAATAAATTACTCTCAAATATACCTCTTGAAGTAAATATTATAAAAGTGTCAACATTAGCTTCTATCGACTTAAACAAGGTATTAAAAGAAATATGATAATCTGAAAAATAATTATAATCTAAATTTATATCTCCATCTATACCTAAATTGAAATAGATATGAGTTTTAGATAATTCTTTTTCATATGATGAGAAAAATACATCCTTATTTTTTGGCAAATATAACTTATCTAAGAATAATATATTTTTAAATGTCAAAAAATCTCTTACTGAAATACTTTCAAGTATATTTCCAAAAAAAATAAATCTGTAAATAATCTTATTTAGACAAATATCGACCTTATCTCCTAATACAGAATATTCATAATTATCATTTATGATATCTACCTTTGTATAAAAATCAAGACTTTCTAATATAGTAATTAAATCACTTCGAGTAGTATCATTCTTTAATAAAAATGAATCAAAATTCTGTTCCTTATATGAATATAGAAAACTAAAATTATCAAAAAAAGTATTTAAAAAAGAAGGAAAATAATCAATTAAATATTTATCTAAACCTGAAATATTTAATAAAGAATTACTATTATTCTCTATCTTTTTTATAATTGACAGAAAATTACTATCCCCTCTAAAAGTATCTTGGATTTCTAGTGATGAATTATTCACTGTATATATTTTTTATTTCTATATAAATTTGGGGAAATAAAGTGTTCAATAAATAATACATTTCATCTTTAGTAAAATTATCTAATACATAATCTGCCCCATTAATTAGATCTCTATTAAAACGATTCTCTACTCCAATTCTTATATTTCTAATATTAATATTATCAATATGACTTAATATAGATTTTATACCATTATGTCCTCTAGGAGATTTATCTCCTATTTTAAATTGTTTAAATAATATATCTAAATCATCATATACTATAGTAACTTCTTCAAAAGAATTTTTATAAAAATTTATTACTTTTTTTACTGATAACCCTGAATTATTCATATAAGTAGAAGGTTTAAGTAAAAACAAATTATCATGTTTTAATATTTCCCCTGAAAAATCCTTATTAAATAAAAATTTTTCTTTTATTCCTTCTTGATTAACAATAAAATCTAAGAATAAGAAACCCACATTATGTCTATTATTGTGATACTCTTTATCAGGATTTCCCAATCCCACTATCAAATGATTCATATAATTTTAGATAATATATCTTCTTGTATTATAAACATTTTTTCATTTAAATTTAAGCTTGATTTGTGATCAAAACCTAATAAATGTAATAGTCCATGTATAAAAGTCCTATCAAACTCATCTTTAAAAGAGATATTGTACTTTCTAGCATTCTTTAAAATATTGTTAGGGGATATATATATATCTCCTATATAAAAAGGATCCTTATATTCTAAAGATACTACATCTGTAGTAGTATTAATATTTCTAAATTTATAATTGATATCTTTTATTTTTTTATCTCCTACTATAAAAATAGAAAAATTTTTTTCCTTTAATCCTAATTCTTTGAATAAAATTTTTGATATTTTTAATAATTTATAATGATTGATATCATATGAATTTTTATATGAATTGTATATCATAAAAATTTAGAACGAATTATTTCTGATATTTTTTTAGATGTAACTCTATATTCATATTCTTTTGATATATTATTTATCACTTCACCCATATTTTTTATTGAAAAATCAGATATCTTGTCTACTTCTGATTTTACTAATGAATATATCTCTTCGTCTGTAAGCTGAGTAGGTAAATAATTCTTTAAAACCTTAAGTTCATATTCTTCCTTATCTACAAGATCTACTCTCCCTAATTTACTGTAATTCTCTATATTTTCTTCTAACTCTTTTATATATTTTGATAATATATTATAAAAAAATTTATCATCTACTTGCTTTGAACTATTATCAATAAGAGAATTTTTTATGTTGGCATATAACAAACGAAGGACAGAGAGCTTTTCACTATCCTTCGTTTTCATTGCAGATTTTATATCTTCTAATAAAGTATTGTACACTATTGATATTACACCGAAAAACCTTTACCATATTTACTACGAATTCTTCTCATAGCTCTATGATGTCTTGTTTTCCTTTTTTTAAATTCTCTTCTAATAGCAGTTCTTTCAACTGAAGGTTTTTTATAATAAGTACGATCTTTTATCTCATCTAGTACTCCATTACTTATCAATTCACGCATAAATCTCCTCCATGCAGATTCAAAAACTTCATTATCTCTTACTATTATAGCCATATATATTTCACCTCCTAATTCAACTTATCATTTACATCATCTCCACTAAGAAAATGAAAATGTAAGTGTTTTACTAATTGTAATTTATCTCCATTATTAATAACTATCTTAAAATTTAATACTTTAAGACTTGTTTTTAATATATTAATAATATCAATATATTTATTCCATAAGTATTTATTTTCTTCTATACCTATTTCTGACAAATTTTTAATATGTTTTTTAGGTACTATTAATTTATGTATTTTAGATGAAGGATTAATATCATCAAAAACTAAAAAATCCTCATCTTCATAAATAATCTGTGCAGGTATATCTCTATTTATAATACTACAAAATACACAGTTAGAATTCATAAATAATAAAAATAAATAACATAAAAGTATAACATAAAAAAAAATAATCAACAAATTAGATTATTTTAAAATTTATTAAATCATTAAATGTAACAAAGATCATTAATATAATAAAAAATATTACACCAGCCATAGAAATATAGTACATCCATTTTTCATTAATTTTAATAGAAAAAAATCCTTCTAAAATAGATAATAAAACATAGAATCCATCCAAAGGAGGTATAGGTAATAAATTCATAAATGCTAAAGATAGAGATATTATTCCAAATATAAATAATAATCCTGTAAATCCATCATTTTGAAATAAAATATTAGTATACATATATATACCAATAGGACCTGCTATTTGAGTAGTTATTATTTTAGAATTTTTTTGAACAATAGATTGATTAATAAGATAACCAAATCCTTGAAAAGTTAATTGAAGAACATCATATGGAAATGCTATTACTGAAAATATTTTACTCTGAACAGAAGTAAATTCTATATGAGAAATAGATTGAATAGATATACCTATAGATCCTGAGTTTTTTGGGAAATTTTTTCTTGCCAGAAATTTAGCTCTGGAAACCTTTCCTAAGTCTATACCATATAAATTAATATTTTTGACATAACTATAATTAAAGTAAAGATACTTTCCCTTATTCTGATCTACAATTTTTTGTATTTGAGATATAGAATGAATAGGAACATTATTTATACTTTTTATTAAATATAATCCATTAATATTATCTTTTGATAAAGTTGAAGTTTTATCACTATTTATTCTTGAAAATAGAATATTATTTACATTTTGGCCAAAAGTAAATTTAAAGTTAGGTATAATATTTGAATAATAGAATTTGAAATTTATAGAAAAAAGAAATATAAATAAAAATATTAAAGCTAAAATTAAATTCATGAAAACACCAGCAATTGTTATCATAAATTTCGATAAAGCTGTAGCTGCTGAGAGCGATCCTTTTATTTTATTACCAGGATCATCATCTCCAAATAAACTTACATATCCTCCAAAGGGCAATAAATTAATTCTATATTCAATATTATTGTGATTAAAAGAATATAATTTCGGACCAAATCCTAAAGCAAAGCTATTAACTATTACTCCTCGTTTAATAGCCACAATCATATGACCCAATTCATGAACTACTATAAGTAAACTTAATAGTATAATAAATATTATTAATGTGATTATATAACTCATATATTAAACTTTTAGTAAATCTTCCCTCTTTTCGTCATGAATATCTTGCAATTCTTTTGTTTTTTCTTTAATTATTGAATCTACCATTTCTTCATCTCGTTTAAAATCATCTTCCCTTATTTCTGAATTATCAAAATCTTTTTTTATTTTATTTAGATATTCTTTACGTAAATTTCTCATAGAGATCTTACTTTCTTCCATTTTTAAATTTAAAATTTTAATAAAATCCTTTCTTCTTTCTTCACTTAAAGGTGGTATAGGTAGTTTTATTTCATTAACAGATTTTATAGGATTAATACCTATATTAAGATTTGTAATAGCATTACATATCGGATCTATATTAGAACTATCCCAAGGTTGTATTAAAATTAAATTAACATCTGGAACTGTAATAGTTGCTATCTGAGATATAGGCATATTAGAACCATATACATTCACTTTTATATCTTCAACTATTCCAATATTTGCAGAACTCGACCTCAAAGATTTAATTTCTTGTTTAAAAAACTCTATATTCTTTGAGATTTTAGATTTAAATTCATCTATTGTCATGAATTTCCAAGTTCTAATCTAACAAAATTTTCAACTTTAATATTTTCTCCTGTTTGAGAAGCAATTTCATTTATAACATCAGATACTTTTAAGGCTCCGTCTTTATAAAAAGATTGTTCGAGTAAACAAATTTCTTCGAAAACTTTTTCTAATTTACCTTCTAATATTTTATCTTGAACATCTTTATTTTTACCTGAGAACATTTTATCTTCCAAAATTATAGCTTTTTCTTTTTCTATAACATCTTCTGGAACATCTTCTCTTGAAACATATAGAGGATTTGAAGTTATAACTTGAACAGCCAAAGAATGTGCCAAATCTTTAAATAAATCTGTTCTAGCAACAAAATCTGTTTCACATTTTAAAACCAGTAGAGAAGCAAGTCTTCCATTATGATGAACATAACTTCCAATCCAACCTTCTGAAACTTCTCTAGAATTTCTAGAAATTGTTTTTAAAGCTCCATTCTTTCTTAAAATTTTAACAGCTTCTTCTATATTCCCTTTTGCTTCAACCAAAGCCTTCTTACAATCAGAAACTCCAGCATTTGTCATTTCTCTTAATTGTTTAATTAAATCTACACTTATATTCATAATTATTTAGAATTTAAAATATTATCTGTAATATAACTTAATATTAATTCTACAGATTTAATACCATCATCATTACCTGGAATAGGGTACTCTACGTCATCTGGATCAACATTAGTATCAACAATAGCAACAACAGGTATTCCTAATTTTTTTGCTTCTTTTAGAGCAACTTGCTCTGTTTTTACATCTACAATAAATATTGCGTCTATTTTCTTAGATATTTTTCTTATTCCACCATATAATCGTAATAATCTTTCTCTATCTTCAGAAATTTTCAATAATTCTAACTTAGTCCTTTTAGATCTTGCATCTTCTGAGTTTAGAATTGAGTCATATTCATCCAATTTTCTCAAACTTAAACTTACTGTTTTAAAATTAGTTAATAAACCTCCTGGCCATCTTTCTGTAACATAAAAGGAATTCAATTTTTCAGCATTTTCTTTTACAATATCTTGTATTTGTTTTTTAGTCCCCACAAATAATATATTTTTAGGATTTACTGTCTTAAGAAATTTTAAAGCTAACTCTAAATACTCTAAAGTCATATCTAAATTTATTATATGAGAATTATTTATTGAAGTATAAATATATTTTTTCATTTTTGGATTCCATCTTTTTGTTTGATGTCCAAAATGAACTCCTGCTTTTAATAAATTTTCAACTGTTATTTCTTTCATAAAATTACTCCTTTTTACACCTAATCAACAAGCCTTATAAGTAAGGAAAGAGAAATATTGATTATGTAATACTAAAATTATATATGCTTATTCTAACATGTTATATGTTATAAAACAAATTTAAATTAGGATAAATCATCTAATTTATTTGTAGTAAATTTACATTTAGGATAATTACTACAACCATAAAATATTTGACCTCTTTTATTTCTAATTTCCACCAAATTACCTTCTCCACAATCTGGACACTTAATTTCTAAAACTTTTTTTGGGTTATTCTTTAAAGATCTAGTATATTTACAGTCAGGGTAATTACTGCATGCATAAAAATCTCCAAATCTTCCTTTTTTCAAGATAAGATTTCCTCCACAATCTGGACATTTTTCTTCTATATTAACTATATCTTTATCTTCATCGGATAAAATAGCTTTCATTCCTTTACATTCAGGATATCTAGAACAACTCAAAAATTTACCATATTTACCTAATTTATAGAACATGGGAGCCCCGCAATCTGGACATTTTTCTTCAGATTCACCCAAATTTGTAATATCATTTTTGTTAATTTTATCTTTATTACTCTCAATTTCTTTCTCAAAAGGAAAATAAAAATCTTTTATTACCTTTTCCCAATCTAGATTACCAGAAGCTACTTTATCCAAATCATCTTCCATTTTTGAAGTAAAATTTGCATCTACTATATTAGAAAAATATTTTTCTAAAAAATCATTAACTACTATTCCGATGTCAGTAGGAAAAAAATTTCGATCTTTCCTTATTATATACCCCCTATTAAGCAGAGTTGAAATTATAGAAGAATAAGTAGAAGGCCTTCCTATACCTATTAATTCACATTTTTTTATCAAGGAAGCATCATTATATCTAGCAGGAGGTTCAGTAAAATGTTGATCTTTATTTATTTTTACAATATTCAAAACAGCTTTTTTTATCTCATCTATAGAACTAAAAGGAAATTTAATTTCTTCAATATCTTTCTCTTTTATATTATAAACTTTCTTAAAGCCATCAAAATTTAATGACGAAAAACTAGCATATAATTCATATATATTCTCTTTATATAAAACCTCTAATATCAATTTTTTATTATCATATACAGCAGGATTCATTTGAGAAGCTACAGTACGCTCCCAAATTAATTTATATACTTTATATTGATCATTTGTTAGATATTGTTTTATTGAATCAGGGTCTCTGCTTACAACAGAAGGCCTAATTGCTTCATGAGCTTCTTGAGCTAATTTACTTTTTACTTTATATAAATTAGGTTTTGATGGAAGATATTTTTCTGAATATTTATCATTTACCAAAATTCTTATATCTGAAATAGAATCACTAGATAAAGAAACAGAATCTGTTCTCATATATGTTATTATACCCACTTGTTCATTATCAATTTTAACTCCTTCATACATCTGTTGAGCTAATAACATGGTTTTTTTAGAAGAGAATCCTAATCTTAAATTTGCATCTTGTTGAAGTGTAGATGTTGTATAAGGAGGTTTGGGATATTTTTTCAAACTAGAAATTTTTATATCCTTTAATTTTAAGTCACCTTTCTCTATTTCATTCACTACATTGTCTACATCTTTTTCATTACTTAATTTGATTTTCTTGTTATTTAACTTAGATAATAAGAACTTAATAGAAATCTTATCTATATCAATGATCGAACTTATATCCCAATACTCTTCTGGAATAAAGCTCTTTATTTCATTTTCCCTTTTAACTATAAGGTTTAAAGCTACAGACTGAACTCTACCCGCCGATAAACCATATCTTATTTTTTCCCATATCAAAGGAGAAAGTTTATAACCTACAATTCTATCTAGAATTCTTCTTGCTTGCTGAGATTTTATAAGATTAGAATTTAATTCTGTCGGATTATTTAAAGACTCCAATAAAGCCTTCTTTGTTATTTCATGAAAAGCTATCCTTTGTACTATTGTGTCTTTATTAAGTTTTAAATTTTCTAAAATATGCCAACCTATTGCTTCACCTTCTCTATCAGGATCTGTTGCAATATAAAGATTACTTACATCTTTTGCTTTTTTCTGTATTTCTTTTAATAATTTAACTTTATCCTTTAAAATCTGGTATTCAGGAGAAAAATGATTTTCAATATCTACTCCAAATTTACTCTTTGGTAAATCTTCTATATGTCCCTTAGTTGCTATTACATCATAGCTTGAATCCAAAAATTTAGATAAAGTATTTGCTTTAGTTGGAGATTCTACTATTATTAAATTCTTCGCCATAATAACTATTTTTAAATTAATAAGTCTTAAAATACCAGTTCATAAAATTTTTTACAACCTCAGCGGAGTAAGTACTCAATCCTCCATTCTCCTCAAATACTACCATAGCTATCTGAGGTTTATTATATGGAGCAAATGAAGACATCCATGAATGAGCTTGAGTATATCTATTATTTTGATTTCCAACACTTTCTACTCCAAATTGAGCTGTTCCACTTTTTCCTGCATTATCAGCTAATGTACTTTTTGCTGCAATATCTATACCATTTTGTACAGCTTGAAGCATTCCAGTCTTGATAACAGATAAATTAGCTTGAGAAACAAATCCCTGTCTTATTATTTTAGGACCAAAGCTTTTAACTAATTTATTATTTGAAGAATATATAGCTTTTACAATTCTTGGTTGCATTAATTTACCTCCATTAGCTATAGCACTTATCCAATTTACAACTTGAATAGGAGTAACTTCTGTATATCCTTGACCAATTGAAGCATTTAATAAATCTCCTGGATTCCAAGGTTGTTTAGTAATTAAATATTTATTTTTAGGATCTGAAATTATACCAGATAACTCTCCTGGTAATTGAATATTAGTCTTTGCACCTAATCCAAAATCTTTTTCAAACTTAACAAAATTATTTATACCAATCTTTAATGCTGATTTAAATGCAAAAACATTAATCGAAAATTGTAAACATTTAACAATATCTGCAACACCCCAATTTATTTTTGCATAATTTTGAAATGTAGTACCATCATAAACAAATGTACCAGGTACAGAAAATTGAGTAGTAGGTGTAATAGCTTTAACTTGTAATCCAGCTAAAAGTAAAATTGTTTTCATAATTGAACCCACAGGCTGTTCTTCTGTAATAGCTCTATTTAAGAGTGGGTCTTCAGGATTATTTATCAACTTACTATAATTAGCACTGCTTATTCCTCCTGCTTCGAAATTATTATTATTAAAAGTAGGATAACTTACCATAGCTAATATACCCCCTGTATTTACATTTTCAACAATACCTACAGCACCTGTAACATGATTTGGATTAATTTTTATATTTTGAATTATTAAACTTTGAAGTTCTTTTTGTATATTAGAATTAATAGTCAATTGAACATTATCCCCTGGCACAGGAGATATCTCTCCAAAATTTGAGACCCTATTTCCTAATGTATTTACTTGAGTAATATCTACTCCATCCTTCCCCATTAAATAATTATTGAAACTTTGTTCTATTCCATACCTCCCTATAATATCCTCAGGATTTAGATTTTTATTAGCAAGAAGTTCCTGTTCAGTAACAGGACCAGTGTAACCTATAATATGAGAAAGCAAATTATTATACCTATATTTTATATAATAAGATTGCTTTATATATAGACCTTTAGTAGACTTATTTGATGTTATTAATATATCATTTTCCTTACTTATACTATTAGCAATAAGTATACTCTGATATCCTAACTTAATTTGATTTTGAATATTTTTTTTAATCTTTTTTACAGGTATATTAAGTATTGACGACAAAAAGTATTCATCGGTTTTTATTTCTTCATTAGACAGATTTGATATATTTATATACAAATCAAAGCTAGGAACATTGAAAGATAATTGATTCATATTTCTGTCAAAAATTACTCCTCTTGTAGCTATCACCGGAATTTTTATTACTCTATTTTGCAAAGATAATTCTGAATATTTATTAAACTTAAAATATGAAAGATAAAAACTGAAAATTATAAAAGATATAAAAATAAAAATAGTAGCAAATAAATAGTATCTCGAAAAATTATTATTTTTAGATGCATCAATCTCCTCTCCAGGAAGATTATTTAGGTCTGAAATTTCATAATCAGATATTTTCATACAAATTTATAATTAAATATTAACTTTATATTCATTAACACCAGAAGACTTATTAAGTTTTTTGAAGAATATGTATACCAGTAAGGTATCTATAATTGAATATATAAGAATATACAGTAAATAATGAGATATGGCATAAAAAGACCCAAATCCGTAGAAATAAAGGTATACAAATAAATTAAACAGTAAACTCACTACAAAAAGATACATCATTATAAAATAATTGAATTTAAGCCTAAATATAGACATTAATAGTACAAGAAATAATGGAATAAAAAATATTAAACTGGTTAAACCTATTCTATTTAGAGTGTACGTATCAAAAATAATCCCATATATAAACAAATATATAAATAACAAATTTTTATTCTGACTCAAAAAAAAGATCAAACAAGAGAATATAAAAACTATATTAAAAGTAAAAAATCCAATTCTTATCAATAAGAAATTGTTATTGCTAAAAAGTAGTAATATTATTGTATATACTATATAGATTGTTGCAATTATTTTATTCATGGATAACTATAAATGCTGATTTAATACTATTTATATTAATAGCTGAGTCTACAAATACCTTTTTAAAAATATTACTATTTCCTGAACCTACACTTTCAACATACCCAACTATAAGGTCTTTAGGTAGACCATCTAAACCAGAAGTAAGCACTACATCACCTCTTGAAATACTATTCAATTCAGTAATATCATTTAATACTAGTGAATTAGAAAGGCTCCCAGTTATTATACCATTTACATTATTAACAAGGACAGGAATATTACTATTAATATTAGAAAGTAGAGATACTTTAGAATAGTAATTAGAAACAGAACTAACTACACCTATCAAATAATTCTGAAAGACTAAAGAATCTCCTTTAACAACTCCTTCATTCTTTCCTGAATTAATATATGTATATCCTAATGTATTATTTGTACCATAATACATTATTTCTGTATAAAGATATTTATAATTACTAGGTAAATATTTTCCATATAATTGTTTCTTTAAAAGAACATTTTGATTTTTTAAATTATTAATATTAATAATTTCTGATTTATATTTATAATTCTCCCTTTGTAATTTCATATTACTAGTTTCTATAGAACTTATATTGCCCAATGAAAATAAAAAATTGCTAACATTATTGGAGATTTTTGAAGTATAACTTTTTACAGGAATAAAAATTTTTCCTATATCTGCATATATAAAACTCCCTGGATTAAATATTAATATTAAAAATAGATCTATAACAATATAAATACTAATAATTTTAAAATAATATAATTGAGAATACTTCTTTTTAGATCTTAACATATTATAAATAATCCTGAGAATCAGATATATTAATTTTCTCTAACATACTTATATCATCTAACAATATAGATGTACCTATTACAACACTTTCTAATGGATTTTCTGCAACATAAAAAGGCACTTTTATTTTATCTGAGAATAATTTTTTTATTCCAGGAATTAAAGATCCTCCTCCTGTTAAACAAATTCCCTTTTCTGTTATATCTGAAATAAGCTCTGGAGGAGTTTCCTCTAAAGCTTCATATACTGAATCAATGATTATATTTAATGAATTTGATAAAGCCTCTCTAACTTCAGCCTCTGATATAAGTACTGTCTTAGGTAAACCTAAGAATATATCTCTACCTTTTATTGACACTTTTTTATTTTCTTTTCTAGGATAAGCATTACCTAAAGTAATCTTTAATTCTTCTGCAGATCTTTCACCTATTAATAAATTATATTTATTCCTAATGTAATTTATTATATCTTGAGTTAATTCATCTCCTGCAACCCTAATAGATTTATCTATTACTATACCACCCAAAGAAATAACAGCTATATCTGTTGTTCCTCCCCCTATATCTACAATAAAAGAACCCAGTGCTTCTGACACAGGAAGTCCAGCGCCAATAGCAGCTGCCATAGGTTCTTCTATCAAATAAACACTTCTAGCTCCAGCAGATATAGCTGCATCAATTACAGCTTTTCTCTCGACTTCTGTTATAGAAGAAGGTATACCTATTACTATCCTAGGTCTTGCTATTTTAAAAAATTTTGAAGAATTATCATGAACTTTTTCTATAAAATAGTGTATCATTTCTCTAGTTGCATCAAAATCTGATATTACTCCATCTTTTAAAGGTCTTATTGCTGTAATAGAAGCAGGAGTTCTACCTAACATCTTTTGAGCATCTTTCCCTACAGATAAAATTTCATTAGTTCTTGTATTTAATGCAACAACCGAAGGCTCATTAATAATGATTCCCTGATTTTTAACAAGAACTAAAGTATTAGCCGTCCCAAGGTCTATACCTATATCAAAAGTGAATATGTTCCAAAAAAAATCAGAAAATGCCATAATATATAATCGTAAAGCAACATTATTTTAACACTTAAATATAATATAGTAAAATGATATATAAAATTTTTGTAAAGACTAAATTAAAAATTAATGATCCTGTCATTTACAAAAGCAATAATAAATATAATATAGGAGATATAGTTTCTGTACCTTTTGGAAAAGAAACTACTATTGGTATTATAGTAGATAAATTAAGTACAAATGAACATAATTACAACTTTAAAATAAAAGAAATAATAGAGGATTCTAAAACAGAATATATACCCTTAAGTATCACAGAATTAAAGATATTGAAACATTTAATCACTTACTATAACGGTATGATAAGTAATTCAATAAATCCTTTTATAACAAAACGTTACCACTCAAAAAATGATGAAATAAAAGATGTAAATGATTATAATAGAGCCGTTAATATAGAAAAAAAAATTCTTACAGAAAAACAATCATTTGTAGTTAATGAATTTATTTCTGAAATTAATGTAAAGAAATATATACTCTTGGGTGTTACTGGTAGCGGAAAAACTGAGATTTACATAGATCTAATAAAGAAATATATACAGGAAAATAAACAAGTTTTGATTTTGGTTCCAGATATAACATTGACCTCTCAACTATTTTTAAAAATTAACCTTATATTTAATGAAAATATAATTTCATTAATTCATAGTAAAATTTCAAAAAAAGATAAAAACATAGAGAATAATCTGATCTATGAAAATAAAAAGAGAATTATTATAGGGGCTAGATCTGCAATTTTTTCAAGATTTAACAATTTAGGACTAATAATCATGGATGAATTCCATGACAACAGCTATAAACAAGAACAAGACCCAAGGTACGACACAATAGAAATAGCAGAATATATCTCTGATCTTTCAAAAATTAAGGTATTATTAGGTAGTGCAACACCTAGAATTGACACGTATTATAGGTATTTAAGCAATAAGAATGAATATAAAATCATAAAACTTAACGAAAAATATAAATTTAACAGAGAGACATCCTTTGAAATTATTGACTTAAAAGAAGAAAAACTTAATTACAATAAATCTATTTTCTCAAATAAACTAAAAAAATATATACAGGATATAATAGAAGAAAATGGTAAATTAATATTATATATTAACAGAAGAGGCTACTCCCCTATAACATTATGTGATCAATGCGGTTATTCTGAAGAGTGCCCAAGATGCAATATACCTTTAAATATTCATACATTAAATCCAGGTAATCATTCTTTTTATTATAAATGCCATCATTGTGATTATCAAAAAAATATAAAAGAACTGAAATGTATGTCATGTGGTAATAAGAAAATAAAATTTTATGGATTTGGCACTCAATATGTAAAAAATGAAATAGAAAAAGAATTTTCTGCCATTAAAGGTGATCTTAATATTTTTATATTGGACAAAGATTATAACAAGAACAATAAATTATCAAAAGATGAAAATATATACGATAAATTAAATAATAAAAATATAAATATTATAATAGGAACACAACTTATTATAAAAGGATGGGACATAGATAAAGTAAAACTAATTTGTTTACTCAATCCTGATCTAGAATTATCTTTTCCTGACTATAGAGGTTATGAAAATTCTTATCAAAAATTAGTACAGATATTTGGAAGAACATCTAGAAAAGGAAACTCAGGAAAAGTACTTATACAGACATATGATCCTGAAAATGATATCTTAAAAAAAGCTATTGAGAATAACTATGAATCTTTTTTTGAAGAAGAAATAAAAAACAGAAAATTATTTGGATATCCACCTTTTTCAGAAATAATAAAGATTCAAATTAAATCTAAAACAGAAAAAACACTTAACTCTAGATCAAAAGATATATATAAAAATCTAGTTAATCAAAATATAGACGGAATAAAAATATATTATCCAGTAAATTCATATCCCTATAGGAATAATTACTTATATTCTAAAAATATAATAATAAAAGTAAATAATAATTCAAGTTTAATAAAGAAAATTTTAAGGAATAATTATAACCAGGATAGATATTTGAGTATAGATGTATTACCTATACAATTAACTTGATTTACCAATGGTTTTATAGCAAGTCATACAGATCTTTATTCTTGTAGCATTACTTTCACCATTATAATAAATTTTTAATGGCCTTAAATTAGCATAAGATCTATGTTTTGTCTTTGGAGCTCTTTTTGCCCATCCACCTGATTGCTTATGGCTTATATTAGTAACCATTATTGAGCCCTTATTGCATACATCACATACTTTTGACATAATCTTGTAATATACTGAAAAAATAATTTAACTTACATATAGTATAATAAAAAGTTAAATTATGCAATTCCTTATAAAATTGATATAATAATTCAAGCCCATCAATATTGCTTAATTGATTTAACAATTTACTTTTTTATAAAACAATATAATATCTTCCATTGGATGTATTTGAGTTTTAAATATTTGATTTATGAAATCAAATTTAATATATTGATGGGTTATTAATGTTTATCTATTGCGAAATATGTATTAATTAGATAAAATCTCAGTAGCTCTTAGATAATAAATAAAGTAAAATGCCTTCTTAGCTCAGTGGTAGAGCAGCTGTTTTGTAAACAGCAGGTCGTCAGTTCAAATCTGACAGGAGGCTAATTTAGGCTTAAGCAGAGATGGCGGAGTGGACAATCGCGGCTGACTGTAAATCAGTTGCCAATAGGCTACGGAGGTTCGAATCCTTCTCTCTGCAAAGCCTAGATAGCTCAGGTGGCAGAGCATTCCCATGGTAAGGGAAAGGTCAGCGGTTCAAATCCGCTTCTAGGCTATCTTAAAATATAATTTTATATATAATAATATTAAGAATATGGCAAAAAAAGAAAATAGAAGATATATTAACTTAGAATGTAGTGTATGTAAAAATAAAAACTATACTACTGAAAAAAACTTTATAAATAGTACAGAAAAAATAGAAATTAATAAATTCTGTAATACTTGTAAAAAGCATACTTCTCACAAGGAGGTAAAATAAAAGGTTCATAGTTTAAGGGTAAAACATTGGTCTCCAAAACCAATAATGAGGGTTCGAGTCCCCCTGAACCTGATTCATATTATAGATTGTTGATATAATATGAAATATTTGTTATCATCCTTTATATAATCATTCATGAACTTATTTAAATTTTTAAAAGACGTATTTGTTGAGTTGAAGAATACTAAGTGGTATATTGGTAGAGAGTTATATAATTCTACCCTTGTTGTAATAACAATATCTTTAGTTATAAGTTTGATATTGTTTGGTATTGATATAATATTTCAAAAAATATTATTGTTATTTATATAGTAATGGAAAAGAAAAAAGATAATAATAAATATAATTTTAAATGGTATGCAGTAAATGTGTTTACTGGTCATGAAAATAAAGTTTCTATAATAATTAAACAGAGAGCTGATACAGCTAATTTATCTAAATATATAGAAGATATTGTTATCCCAACTCAAAATAAAACAGTCATATCTGATGGTAAAAAGAGACAAGTAAAAGATAAGATTCTTCCTGGATATGTTTTAATAAAAATGGAATTAAATAAAGATACTTGGCCTATTGTAAGAGATACTCAAGGAGTTACAGGTTTTGTTGGACCAGGTAATAAACCATCTCCCCTTATAGAACAAGAAGTTAATGCTATATTGAAATTCATGGAATTGGATACTCCAGCAGTACAAACTACATTTAATGTAGATGATGCTATTGTCGTTACAGATGGAGCTTTTAAAGATTTCAATGGTAAGGTTAGTGAAGTTAATGAAGAAAAAGGAAAAGTAAAGGTTCTAATTTCAATATTTGGAAGAGAAACTCCAGTAGAATTAGACTTAATGCAAATAAAATTAATATAATATATTTTTATGAATAATAAAAAAGTAACAGCACAAGTAAAATTACAAATTAAAGCAGGAAAAGCTTCACCTACTCCACCTATAGGACCAGCACTTGGTCAACATGGAGTTAATATTATGGATTTTTGCAATCAATTCAATAATATAACAAAAGATAAAGGAGATCTTATATTTCCTGTAATAATAGATATATATGCTGATAGAACTTTTAAATTTATAATAAAAACCCCTCCTGCAGCAATATTGATAAAAAAAGCACTAAACTTAGAAAAAGGTTCTAAAGACAGTTTAAAAGAAAAAGTAGGTGAATTAAATCAAAACCAATTAGAAGAAATTGCAAAAACAAAAATGGCAGATCTAAATACAAATGATATAGATCAAGCAAAGAAAATTATAGCAGGAACTGCTATAAATATGGGAATAACTATAAAAGAATAGACATTAAATCATTATGAAAAAAAGAAGTAAAAAATATATAACAAAATTAAAAGAAAATACAATAAATAATGTATTTAATATTGATATCTTTGATACAGTAAAAAATCTTTCTATATCTAACTTCAAAGGAAGTATTGAAGTTCATATATCTACATTATCTAGTAAAAAGGATAATAAACAGATTATTAGAGGTAGTGTTTTTTATAAAAATAAGGTTGGAAAAGATAAAAAAATATTATTATTAACTGACAGAAAAGATCTTAGCGAAAAATTAAAAAAAGAATTTGATTACATAGGATTAGATGAATATATAGAAAAAATTCAATCAGGATGGACTGATTTTGACCTAGTTATAGCAACTCCAAATGTAATGCCTAAAATAGCTATTTTAGGAAAAATATTAGGACCAAAATCTCTGATGCCAAACCCTAAACTTGGTACAGTTACAGAAGATTTAGAAGGCACTGTTGAAAAATATAAAAGTGGTAAATATGACTATAAATCAGATCAAACTGGCACAATTCATACTATTATAGGAAATATAGACAATACAAAAGAAGAATTGTATGATAATTTTATTGAAATAATAAAATCGATAATTAATATAACAGGGAAACCTTCTCAATCAGTTTTTAAAACTATCTATATATGTCCTACAATGGGTGCATCTCTAAAACTAAATATAGAAGATATTATCAAAGTTATATAGTACCTATTATATTTTATATATTAAAAAATTACTTAACATGAAAGAAACATTCTCACTACAAAGTTTAGATTCTAAAAGTATAGCGGACTTAAGAATAATAGCTGAAAAACAAAAAATTGATAATTATCAAGAACTAAATAAAAAAGATTTGATTTTTAGTATTTTAAAGTCTATTGATAAGGATGAAGCTGATATAAGTATAGAAGGAATTCTTGAAATAATAAATGACGGAATACACGGAATTCTCAGATCATATACTCTACTACCTGGAGAAAATGATGTTTATGTTTCAGGTTCTCAAATAAAGAAATTTAATTTAAAACAAGGTGATTATGTAAAAGGTAAAGCAAGATTACCAAAAGATAATGAAAGGTACTTAAGTGTTTTAAAAATAGAATCTATTAATGATAGAGACCCAAATGAAGCTGCAAAAAGAACTCCTTTTGAAAGATTAACTCCTATTTTTCCAAATGAACAAATAATTTTAGAAATTGATCAATTTCGACTTTCTAACAGAATTATAGACTTATTGGCGCCTATCGGCAAAGGGCAAAGAGGTATGATAGTCTCACCTCCTAAGTCTGGTAAAACAACATTATTGAAAGATATAGCCGATGGAGTCACTAGAAATGACAAAAATATACATTTAATGATTTTACTTATAGGTGAAAGACCTGAAGAGGTTACAGATATAAGGAAATCCACCTCCGCAGAAGTTTTTGCCTCTAATTTTGATGAGCAACCTGACAATCAAATAAAAGTAGCAGAAATAGCACTTGATCGTGCAAAGAGACTTGTTGAAGAAGGAAAGGATGTAATAATATTAATGGATAGTTTAACAAGACTAGCTAGAGCATATAATATAACAGTACCTCCGTCAGGAAGAACTTTATCAGGAGGTTTTGACCCAATTGCTCTATACCCTCCTAAGAAATTCTTTGGATCAGCTAGAAATTTAGAAGAGTATGGAAGTTTAACTATAATAGCTACGGCATTGGTTGATACAGGAAGTAGAATGGATGATTTAGTTTTTGAAGAATTCAAAGGAACAGGAAATATGGAACTTCACTTAGATAGAAAACTTTCTGAAAGAAGAGTGTATCCAGCAATAGATGTTATAAAATCAGGTACTAGACACGAAGAACAACTTTTATCATCTGAAGTTCTTAGTCAATCTTGGTTAATCAGAAGAATGTTAGATACATTAAAATCTACAGAAAGTAGTCAATTATTGATAGATAGATTAAAGAAAACAAAGAATAACTCAGAATTCCTTTCTACACTACATGAAAATATAAATTAATCTATATATTATTTTAATTTACTACTCCATCCCATGAAATCTTGGTCAGAAGTCTTATAATTACATATTTCTGAATCAGAAAACCAGAGATTTACTTCGTATTTAGAATCTTCTATAGAACTTGAAGCATGTATTAAATTGTACATAGGTCTTTTCTGTTTACTAGAAATATCTCTATTATCCCAAGTATAATCACCTCTAATAGTACCCATAGGTGATTCCAATGGACTAGTAGATCCAACCATCTTTCTAACTAAATCAATAGCTTCTGGACCTTCTAAAACGATAGCTATTACAGGACCTGCAATTAAAAACTCATTATTCCATTCTTTTATTTTCATACCAATATCTTTAGCATTGTTTGTCCCAAAATCTTCTATTATATTTTTTGTGTCTGATTTACTATAATCTTCTAAGATCCTATTCCCTATATTGATACACCATTCTTCTGAAGCTAAATAATGTTTATCTGCTAATTCTTTACTAGGAAGAACCATTTTTAAAGCAACTATTTTCAACCCGATTCTTTCAAATCGAGATAATATTTCTCCTACCAACCCTCTTGATACCCCATCATGCTTAATTAATACTAAAGTTTTTTGATATACGTCATTCATAATAATAATTTCATAAATTTAACATAATCTGAATTTTACTATATAATTGTATTTTATTCAAAGGTGTCTCTGTAGCTCAGTTGGATAGAGTGTCTCGGTCCTAACGAGAAGGTCATAGGTTCGAATCCTATCAGAGACATATTTTATAGTGAAAAAGGTAATATATTAGTATTCTGTATTAAAGTAATAAAGTATAAATAATATTGATCTTTTAGGTAAGGATAATTGAAAAACAGATAATTCCCTCCATTAGATATAAAATATGTTCCATTACTGTTACTAGTTAATAAATGATTAGTTTTAGAACCTATAGATCTTTGGTATACAGAAAATGTATTATTTTTATTCTTTAATTGAAAAAAGATATAACTACCTAATACATACTGCTGAAGTCCATATAATCTGGAATAATTATCAAGAATCTTTATCTCTGATAAATCATTCACATAAAACCCATATAGTACGTTATTCTTAACAGCCAAAACATAGTCACTTTCTCCCTCAAAATTAACAAGAGAATATCCATTAGCAAACTTAACAGGGGCTGACATAGAAGCTTGTTTTATTTGTATTAAATAGTTTTCTCCTAAATTATTAGAAACTGCAATATAACTAGAGTAATTATTTAAAAATATTTTTACAACATTTCCTTTTATAGAACTAATTACTCTTCTGCTACTTCCATCTAAATTTGAAATGAAAATAGAAGTTTCATTTGTAATAGAATTGTACTTATAAAAAATTATCTGATTATAGTTGAGAATTTCATAAGAATAATAAGAACTAGAGGATGGTAATCCTGTTGATAATAAATAAGTCTGCCCTGTTAATATATTAAAGCTTACAAGCATTGAATTCTCTTCAAATATTATATAATAAGATTCTATACTTATATCACTCAGATTATTAAAGTACGTTAACTTATATAAATTAATCATCTTATTACTTACAATGTCATATAGATAATTTTCATTATTATATTGAATAATTGCATAATTAAGAGTATTACTTATTACAACATTAATACTACCTTTTCCATTAAATTTAATTAGACTAGTAAGATTAGCAATATAACTTAACTGAAAAGTTCCTTGTTGAGAAGCAGTGTCAATATAATACAATTTATAGATATTATTAATATCATTTATCACATATATATAGTTACTGCTATTGCTATATATAACCTTATATATATTAGCATTTGTTACAGCAGGATTCTCTTGAGCATTATTTGGTATCAGAAATGCGTCCACATTAGTTATATCTCCCGTCTTAACAGTAACCATACTGCTCCAATTCGTATAATTACTTAAAGAGAGACTCACCTTGTAGGTACCAGGACTCAAGGAGTTTATAATTAAAGGGGATGTTCCTAGATACTTACCTTTTAAATATATCTTGGCATTTTGAGGAGTCGAATTAACCCTAATTATCCCACTACTTGTAAGGGTAAAATTTTTAAAATTAAATTGATAACCTCTAGCATATAAAATTATTATAAAGGTTATAACCAATATTAATAGGATTATTAATATTGAAAAGACTTTAGAATATAATTTCTTCAGATTGAACTTTGATTTAACCATTAAAATAATTTTTATAATTAGTTAGTATATGATAGAATTATATCATAAAAATTAATATATATTGTATTATAAAATGTTTAACACAAATAAATTCGGACTGGATTTTGGCACATCAAATTCCCTAATATCATCTCTAAATAAAGGAATAATATTGAACGAACCTTCTGTAATAGCAATATCAATAGAAGATAAAACAATAATAGCTATTGGACACGAAGCTAAAGAAATGTTAGGAAGGACTCCTGAAGGTATTATATCGAGAAAACCTTTAATAGGAGGAGCTATTTCCAATTATAAAATATCTGAGTTAATGATAAAATATTTTTTTTCTAAAGTGTCTAAAACAAGATTTTTAACAGGATCTCAAGTTATTGCAAGTATATCTTCAGGGTTAACATCCGTAGAAAAAAGAGCAATATATGAATCTATACTAAATTCCGGAGCAAAAAAAATATACCTTATGCCTGAAGCATTATTAACTGCAATAGGTGCAAATCTTCCTATTGGAACATCTTCTGGGAATATGGTTATCAATATAGGTGGTGGAACTGCTGAATTTGCAGTAATATCTCTTAATGGAATAGTTGTATCCGATTCTATTAGAGTTGGTGGAGAATATATAAATGAATCTATTATAAATTTTTTAAAGAAAAACAGAGGTGTTTTAATTGGAGATCAAATGGCAGAAAAAATTAAACTTGAGATTGGATCGGCACTACCTCTGACTTCCCCATTATCTATGAATATAAAAGGAAGAGATGTAATAACAGGAATGCCTAAATCTATAAGTATAGATAGCAATATGATTGTAGATGCAATAAAAAATCCCTTAAATTTAATAATACAGACTTCAAGGCATGTATTGGAAAAAACTCCTCCAGAATTATCTTCAGATATAATGGATAGAGGCATTCTAATAAGCGGAGGTACTTCTTTACTAAGAAACATAGATACTTTAATATCAAGGGCTATTGGCATACCAGTATATATAAGTGATAATCCTATGGATACAGTTGCGTATGGTGCATCAGAGGCTCTAAAGTTCATAGATACACTACAAAAAAATATAAAGAATTTTTAATGATACAGATATGTTTTTTATAATAATAATAATTATTTATTTAATAGTAGGATTAATTAGCATTAATTACCCTAAGGTAATACTACCTATTTCTATAATACTTATGCCTTTGGAAAGATTCAATCTCTATATTGGATTTACATTAGAACCTTTACTTTTATATATTCCAATAATAGTACTCTCTTTATATATTAATAAAGATATATTTCAATTATTTAAAAAAAGAGTTTTATCAAAAAAAGATAATTTACTTTATATAACATTAATTATTATCATATTAAGTATTTTCTTATCAGACATTTTTTCTATAAATAAGTTTCTATCTTTAAAATCTACTCCTTATGTAATATTAAGTTTCTTTATATTTTTATATGCATATATGTATATACTATATTACAAAAATAAAATCCAAATTATTAATACTTTTATAGTTTCAACTTTTATAGTTTCCATATATGGAATATTACAATTCTTTGGTTTCTTATTTTTCAAAATAGACTCTTTCCATATATCAAAAATATTACATTCTTCGACTATTAACCCAACAGCATTTACGTTATATATTCATCATATTCTTCTACTGAGACCTAATTCTACATTTACAGATGTAAATACTGCTTCAGGTTTTATATTACTAATAATACCCCTAATAATAAGTTATTATCTTGTAATAAAAGATAAAACAAAGATCATTGGCACTCTATACAATTACATGCTCCCTTTCATAATATTTTACTTTATCACTACATTTTCTAAGAGTTCGATTATAGGACTCTTATTTTCTGTAGCATATATTGTTTATGTATTTAAAATATATAATAAAAAGAAATTTATATATACACTTATTACTTCTATTTTAATATTATTATTAATAGAAATTAAATATAATTTTTTATATTATTTATATATAAAAGAAAAATTTACTTATATAGAACATTTTATATTAACAAAATATAGCTTTATAATATTTACAAAACATATTCTATTTGGAACAGGAATAGGTACTTTTACTTATTATTTTGGAACTTATATAAAACCTTACATCCACTATTATTATAACAATATAGATACACCTCCTTTATTCTTATTATGGTTATCTGAGATTGGGTTGATAGGTTTTTTATCTTATATTTCTTTTTTATCTGTATTTTTAAGGAAAGTTTTATTATATATAAAAAAAGAAAAAGATGTAGTTGTTATATCTCTATTGGCAGGATTCATTGGTATTATTATTGCGAACTTATTTCATTCATACTTTACATTACTATTTGTATGGGAATTTATGGGAATAACTTTAGCTATATCTACAATATAAAGAAAGGGATTCTTAAAAATCCCCTTTCTTTATAATTGATTTACTAAAAACGCTTATTACTTTAAAGTTATTTTAGCACCAGCATCTTCAAATAATTTCTTTATTTTTTCAGCTTCTTCTTTATTAACAGACTCCTTTATTGTTTTTGGAGTAGATTCTGTCAAATCTTTTGCTTCTTTTAATCCTAATTCAGGACTTACGACTCTTAAAGCTTTAATAACTTCAATTTTTTTATCTCCAGCACTTTCTAATACGACTTCAAACACATCTTTCTCTTCAGTAGCTTCTTCTGTTTCACCACTTGCAACAGACTGATTATTTGCAGCAACAAATTGCATTTGATTATTAGCTTTTACATCGAATTTTTCTTCTAAAAGTTTTACCAATTCTGAAACTTCTACTATATTTAACTTCTCTATCTCAGAAACAATAGAACTTAATTTTTTATCATTGTCTTTCATTTGTTAATTCACCCCCTTTTATTTTCAATTAAATCTAAAGTATTAACTAATAAATTAGTATTATAATTTAATGAATGAACCACATTATTAATTCCATCCTTAAGTATATATATCATATTAAGTACTAATACTTCCTTTGATTTAATATTACTTAGTTTAACAACATCATCAACTAACAATTTTTGCTTATCTAAAATAGCAAAATTTACATTAACACTATTGTCTTCACAAAATTTAATTATTAATTTTGCTAAAAGATTACTATCTTTATGAGCAAAAATAACTGCGTTATATCCTGATATAGAATCTATAACATCATCTGTAAACTTTAATTCTTTAAGAGATTTTTTAAATAGAGTATTTTTTATCAGTTTATATTTTGCACCTTCAAACTCACTTAATGAATTTCTTAAGTTATCAATAGTTATAACATTTAAACCATTAGTATTTATAAAAAATATACATTCAGAATTAGATATTTCTATATCATATAATTTTAATAAATCTTGCTTTCTTTGTTTATTTATTGCCATAGATTTTGTAGTTTCTGTAGGATGAACTTTTAATCCAGATTGGATCCTACTGTCTTTAACTAAAAAGTGTACGAACTATATTCTATACAAAAATATAGAATTAGTCAAACACAAAAAAAAGGGATCGGTACTGCCCCCCACCGATCCCAATAATAAATTAAAAAAAAAATTAACTTATTATTATAAACTCACATCCATGGGACCAGCAAAGCTTCTTTTACTAACCAGACCCAGGGATGTAAGTTTATTTTATTAATTTTTTTAAGAACATTTATATTCTAACCTATAAAGTTATTTATGTCAACCCCATAGATATTTATCTCTCAAAATGCATTCAAAAACATTGATTTAAAGGCTTTAATTAAAAATTGTGGATAAGTTTAACACAATTGTATTAGTGTGGATAAGTTGTTTAAAGAATACTAATATTGACCTTTGAGTCTTTATCTATATCTAATATTAATTTCTTTGAAGAGTTTTCAACTATAGAGAAGTTTGAGTTTTCTATAAAGAATGACGATAGACTTGTTTCTGTATATTTAGTAAAGATTCTCCTTAATTGCCTAGCTCCAAATTCTTCGCTGAATCCTTTTTCTGATATAAATTTTAAGAAGTTATCAGAAAACTCTATCTCTATATTAATTTTATTTAATTTTTCTATATATTTCTTAGCTATTTTCTTCACTATTTTAAGCGCATCGGTCCTATTAAGAGACTTAAATACAACTATGTCATCAATTCTATTTAAAAATTCGGGTAAAAGATAATCTTTAAGTTTTATTAAAGTATCATCCTCTATAGAATCATATTCACTCTCTATTTCTTTATCAGTAGCAGAAGAAATATCATTACTAACATTAAATCCAAGCAAAGAATTGTTCTCAATAATATCTGAGCCTATGTTAGAAGTCATTACTATTATAGTATTCTTAAAATTGATAAATCGACCTCTACTATCAGTTAAATGACCTTCTTCCATCATTTGCAATAATATATTTAAAACTTCTGGATGAGCTTTTTCTATTTCATCAAAAAGAACTACTGAATAAGGTTTATTTTTAACTTTTTCAGTGAGTTGCCCTCCATCTTGATATCCAACATATCCAGGGGGAGAACCTATAAACTTAGATACACTGTGGGCTTCCATGTATTCACTCATATCTATTTGAACAAGAGATTTTGAGCTTCCCATATATTTCAATGCTATTTGTTTTGCTAATTCAGTCTTACCTACTCCTGTAGGGCCTACAAACAAGAATATGCCTAAGGGTCTAGTCTCATCTCTAAATCCTACTCTAGCGCTTCTTAAAACACTTACCACTCTCTCTACTGCATTATCCTGACCTATTATTTCTTTCTTTATTTTTAAATCTATATTTTTTACAGATTTTAAATTTGAATTAGTTATATTATATACAGGGATTCCTGTCCATTTTGATACAACATCTACAATATCTTCTTTAAAAACTTTTTTACTGTTTGATTTAATTTCATTATTTAAAGTACTAATCTTCATTTTCAAGTCATTCTCTTTTTCTTGATAATACAAAGATTGCATGTACCTTCTATTTTCCAAATAACTTTCTTTCTTAATAGACACTTTATCTAAACTACTTTTTATATTCCTAAGTTTATTTGCCGTCTTATTTTCTTCTAAATTTTTTGTAGTTGCAGATTCTTCTAGCAGATCAATTGCCTTATCCGGAAGAAATCTATCTACTATAAAACGATCTGAAAGATTAACGGCTTCATTTATTGATTCATCGGTTATCACTACATTATGAAATTTCTCTATATTTGACTTTATATTACGAATAGCTTTAACTGAATCTTCTTTTGATAATTCATCCACTTTAACTGGTAAGAATCTGCGATTTAGAGCAGTGTCATTCTCAAAAAACCTTTGATATTCATATAAAGTTGTAGCACCTATACATCTTAAATATTCACTTGTAAGATGGGGTTTTAACATGTTAGCTATATCATTATTACTACCATTGTTTCCTAGATTAAAAATCATATGTATTTCATCTATAAATAGAATAACATTTTTCCTTGATTTAATCTCTTCCATGATATTATTAATCTTCGACTCTAATTCACCTCTCATTTCAGTTGACATCATTAACTTAGCTAAATCTAAATTCCATATTTCAAAATCTTGAATATTCTCAGGGACATCTTTCTTATATATTTTATATGCCAAATATTCTACCAAAGATGTCTTTCCTACCCCAGCTTCTCCAATTAAAATAGGATTATTTTTATTTCTTCTCGATAAGATATGGATCATTCTATTTAACTCTTCACTTCTACCTACAATCTCAATGTTTTTATTCTTAGAAGCATTTTCAACCATATTCTGAGCCATAAAAGACAGAGTTGATCTATTTAGATAATCTATGTTCATTGAAGAATCTAGAGTTGCATTATTATGGAAAAATACTCCAGGAGGATAATTACCATATGAATATATGAGATTTTGAAAATATTCAAAATCTAAACCAAAATTTTGTAATTCTTTAACAAAAGAATTATTTACTAACTGAAGTATTCCTAACATTAAATGTTCTGTACCAACGTAGACATGCCCCATTTTACGAGAAACATAGAACGCGTTTACAAGTGCTTTCTTGAAATCTTCAGAGACCGTTATTTCTACATTATTCTTTTTATTTTCTTCAAATATTATTTCATCAAAAGATATAGATGCATTAAAATTTACACTTTCAAGCGCTTTAAATACAAAACCTTCTTTTTGATTAATTATACCTAAAAATAAATGTTTTACATCTAAAACAGAATTATTATTATTAGCATATTCATATGCTAAATTAATAGCACTAATAGCATTTTTTGAAAATTTATCTATACTTGAATCTAAATCCATAATATATATTATATCATATACTTAAAATATGAAATCTTTATATTATATTGAAGCTTTTTTTAAACTAAGACCTAAATGTCTTTCTACTGGGGAAATTGAGAGTACTTTCAATTCTAACTCTTGACCAATTGATATTATTTTAGATACATCATCAATAGGTTCATCAGATAATTCAGATATGTGAATTAAACCATTCACACCTTCTGCTATTCTTACAAATACACCATAATCTACAATTTTTTGAACAGTACCTTTTACTATTTGACCTACTTTATAGTTAGATATTATTGAATCCCATGTATCTTGTTGTAATCTCTTTATTGAGTATGCAACTCTCTTTCCATCATCACCCATACTTATCAATTGCACTTTTACTTCATCTCCTATTTTATAAAAATCACTTGGATTAGCAACTTTATCCCAAGAAATTTCAGATAAATGAACTAATCCCTCTAACCCTTGTGCTGTGACAAATAGTCCATAAGGAGTAACACTTGTGACTACTCCTTCTAATATATCATTTACTTTTATGTTTTTTATAGTTTCATTTCTTAATAAAACATCATCATTACTAGAAACTAATTTTTCAGAAAGTATAATTCTATCTTTAGTTTTATCTAATTCTATTACTTTAACTAATAGTTTTTGACCTATTAATTTATTTAAACTTTCTGAAATATTATTTTCTACAGCATTATCCTTGTATATTCTTGCAAAGTCTAATTGAGAAATTGGAACAAAACCTGACAATGAACCCTCTATATCTACTAGTAAACCTCCATTATTATAATCCATCACAGTTACTTCTATTACCTCTCCATTTTTCCAAGAGTTCTCTAATACACTCCATTTCCTAATATCTTCTGTTCTTCTTAGGGATAATTCTATTTGACCTTTATCGTTCTCAGGATTCAATACAAAAAGGGTTAGATCATCACCTATTTTCATATCTTTTAATAAAAATCCAGGACTTCTTAATTCTGATCCAGAGATTAAACCTTCAGATTTATGCTTTAGATCAACTAAAACAACACCCTTCATTATCTTAACAACTTCACCCTGTACTATATCACCTCTTTTGAGATATTTTATAGAAACAGAGCTATCTTTTATCAGATCTGAAAATTTATTTATTGTTTCTTTTTTTGTTACAACCATATATAAAAAAAATCTTGGCAATGACCTATCTTCCCTTACAGTATTTTCGGAGCTAAAGCGTTTTACGACTCTGTTCGGAATGGAAGAGGTAGTTCCACTTTGCTACAATCACCAAGAATTTAAAAGTATTTTAACAGAAATTTCTCAAAAAGAGAATACTCCTTTAAAAGTGAATAGAAAGTCTTGTATTTAATATTAATTACCCTATAAGGCTTCGACCTATTAGTACTCCTTGACTAAATACATCACTGCACTTACATCTAGAGCCTATCACAGTATACAAGAAAATATTAAATTGCTTTAATACCTCAACATATACATAAACCTCATATTCTATAAGGGGTCTGATAAGGATTTCTAATCTTGAGGTTAGCTTCATGCTTATATGCTTTCAGCATTTATCTAACAGTAACTTAGCTACTCAGCGGTGCCCTTGGTAGGACAACTGATACACAAGAGGTTACCTCACTCCGGTCCTCTCGTACTAGGAGCAAATTTTCTCAAAAATCCAACGCCCACACAGGATAGAGTCCAACCTGGCTCACGCCGGTTTAAACCCAGCTCGCGTGCCACTATTAATAGGCGAACAGCCTAACCCTTGGGACCTGCTACAGCCCCAGGATGTGACGAGCCGACATCGAGGTGCCGAACCCCCTCGTCGCTAGGAACGCTCAGAGAAGACTAGCCTGTTATCCCCGGGGTAACTTTTATCCGTTAAGTTCTGACGCTACCATAAGCCATCAGAAGATCATTTTGCCCTGCTTTCGCAACTGTTCGACTTGTATGTCTCACAGTAAAGCTTCCTTATGCCAATACACTCTTAAGTTCCATTTCTATAGGAACTGAGGAAACCTTTGGACACTTTCGTTACTTTTTTGAAAGTGACCGCCCCAGTCAAACTGACCACCAGACACTGTCTCATTCCCGGATAACGGAAATGATTAGAAACAAAATATTAAAAGGGAGGTATTACACTGGTGACTCCATCACAGCTGACGCCATAATATCATAGTCTCCCTCCTATTCTCTACAAATAACACCTTATTTCAATGCCAAGTTTCAGTAAAGTTCCACGGGGTCTTTTTGTCCTTGTGTGGGTAAGCCGCATCTTCACAGCTATTTCAATTTCACCGAGTCCTCTGTCAAGACAGTGCCAGATTCGTTACGCCTTTCATGCGGGCCACTAATTAAGTGGCAAGGAATTTCGCTACCTTAGGACCGTTATAGTTACAGCCGCCATTGACTAGGACTTCTGTCAAAAGCTTCGTTCTGAAATTGCTTTCAAAACTAACCTCCTTCATTAATCTACTAGCATTGGGCAGGCGTCAACCCCTATACATCCTCTTACGAGTTAGCAGGGATCTGTGTTTTTAGTAAACAGTCGATCTGGCCTATTTTATGTCTCTTTTATTGCTAAAAGAGCTGCTTTCTCCCGAAGTTACAACAGTATTTTGCCGAATTCCTTGACAAAGGTTATCTCGATCACCTTAGTATCCTCTACTTATCTACCTGAGTCGGTTTGCGGTACGGTTAAAATTAATTCTCACTAGAGAGTTTTCCAGTAAGAAGAATAGTTGATAAGCTTCATCCGAAGAATTCACTTACGTCATAGCTCGTATAAACGCTCTGCCGGATTTGCCTAGCAGAACTGACTTACTATTTTGAAAATCATATCCATAGACTTCTCAACATCTCCTTCTTAGTCTTCCCATCGCTGATAGCGAATTAATTTTAGTACAGGAATATCAACCTGTTGTCCATCGCCTACGACTTTCGTCCTCGGCTTAGGACCGACTAACCCCCGGCTGATTAACATAGCCGTGGAAACCTTAGATATTCGGTGTGCTAATTTTTCATTAGCATTTCGTTACTCATGTCAGCATTCTTACTTCTATACTCTCCACTAGTCCTTACAGTCTAGCTTCGCTGAATATAGAACACTCCTCTACCTTGATAATAAATAAATTTATTATCAACCGTAATTTCGGTATTAAGCTTAAGCCCCGTTAAATTTTAGGCGCAGAATTCCTTTGCCAGTAAGCTATTACGCACTTTTTAAATGGTGGCTGCTTCTGAGCCAACATCCTGGATGTCATTGGAATTCCACATCCTTATCCACTTAGCTTAAATTTAGGGACCTTAATTGACGGTCTGGGCTGTTTCCCTTTCGACTAATGGAGCTTAGCCCCCATAGTCTAACTCCAAAAATATACACAATAGCATTCGGAGTTTAACAGATTAAGGTAAGTCAAAAGACCCCCTAAAATCAATCAGTGCTCTACCTCTATTGATTAAATTTTCAGGCTAGCCCTAAAGCTATTTCGAGGAGAACCAGCTATTTCCAAGTTCGATTAGCGTATTACCACTATCCACAGTTCATCCCACAAAATTTCAACTTTGACGGGTTCGGACCTCCATGTTGATTTCTCAACACTTCATCCTGACCATGGATAGATCACTTGGTTTCGGGTCTACATCTAACTACTATTCGCCCTATTCAGACTTGCTTTCGCTACGGCTACACTTATTCAAAAGCTTAACCTTGCAATTAGATACAACTCGCTGACTCATTCTTCAATAGGCACGTTGTTAATCCGCAGAGATATTTCTTTGTGCAAGCACTCCAAAACATTGCCTCTACATGGACCTTCAACTGTTTGTAAGTATATGATTTCAGAAACTATTTCATTCTCTTTTTTAGAGAGCTTTTCACCTTTCCCTCACGGTACTTGTTCACTATCGGTCACAAAAAGTATTTAGCCTTACCTCATGGCTGAGGCGCATTCTCACATGTTTTCACCTATCACGTGATACTCTGGACATAAATAGAAAGACTAATACTTTTTAAATACACGACTCTCACGTTCTATGGTTTGCCTTTCCATACAATTCTTCTAAATATTAGTTTTATAACTTTCTTAAGGATTCATAGCACCTTAACATTATGTCCAAACACCTAAATAAATACACAACTATGAATTGTATCTAGCTAAAATCATTATTATTGCTAATAAATCCTTTAACTAGAAGTTTATAAAGGTTTGGGCTCTTTCCATTTCGCTCGCCGCTACTTAGGAAATAATTATTATTCTCTTTTCCTCCAGTTACTAAGATGTTTCAGTTCACTGGGTTACCTCTTTATTATCTATTTTATTCAATAATAAGTTTCTCATATAGAGATGGGTTTCCCCATTCGGAAATCCCCGGATAATAACGCTTAATTGTCAACTTTCCGAGGCTTATCGCAGACTATCACGTCCTTCATCGGCTTTTTGTGCCAAGGCATCCATCATATACTCTTAATGCCTTACATGAGTAATTTAAATATTAAATACCCACTTTTCTATTCACTTTTAAAAGAGCACCATATTTTATTTTTGGAGACGAGGAGATTCGGACTCCTGACCTCTTCAGTGCAAATGAAGCGCTATACCAACTAAGCTACGTCCCCACTGATTAAAACTGGGCGACCATGGAATCGAACCATGGACCTCAGTCTTATCAGGACTGCGCTCTAACCAACTGAGCTAGTCGCCCCTTACTCCATACAATAAAATATTTTAAAGATCATTCTTTGTAATGTTTTTTACAATTTAAAAGTAGCAGGAACTCTAATTTTCTATTTAGGTTTTTATAAATATCTCCTTAAAAGGAGGTGATTCAGCCCCAGATTCCCCTAGGGCTACCTTGTTACGACTTAGTCCCAATCACTAATTTTACCCTCTATTGGTACAACCAATATTCAAGTACCATTAATTTTCATGACTTGACGGGCGGTGTGTACAAGACCCGAGAACGTATTCACCGCAGCATGCTGATCTGCGATTACTAGCAATTCCAACTTCATGAGGGCGAATTGCAGCCCTCAATCCGAACTGAGAAAAAGTTTAAAGATTAGCTTAGTTTTACAACTTTGCAACTCTCTGTCTTTTCCATTGTATCGCGTGTGTTGCCCAAGACATAAGGGACATGACGACTAGACGTTATCTTCACCTTCCTCATCGTTATAACGATGCAGTTTCCGAAGAAATATATAACATCGGATAAAGGTTGCGCTCGTTGCGGGACTTAACCCAACATCTCACGACACGAGCTGACGACAGCCATGCATCACCTGTGATAGAGCTCCTTGCGGCACTTTCAACTTTCATCGAAATTCTCTAACATGTCAAACCTTGGTAAGGTTTTACGTTTATCACCGTATTAAACCCCGCGATCCACTGCTTGTACGGGTCCCCGTCAATTCCTTTGAGTTTTAGCCTTGCGGCCGTACTCCCCAGGCGGGATGCTTAATGCGTTAGCTGCAACACCCATGCTTACGGGTAAACCCACAAGCACAAATATCTAGCATCCATTGTTTACGGCGTGGACTACACGGGTATCTAATCCGTTTTGCTCCCCACGCTTTCGAGCCTTAGCGTCAGAAAAGGCCCAGAAGATTGCCTTCGCCTTTGGTGTTCCTTCTGATATCAACGCATTTCACTACTCCACCAGAAGTTCCATCTTCCCCTGCCTATCTCAATCCAAACCGTATCTTTAACCTTACAAAAGTTGAGCTTTTGCCTTTAATCAAAGACTAATTTGGACGCCTACGCATCTCTTTACGCCCAGTAATTCCGGATAACGCTCGCAGCCTACGTATTACCGCTGCTGCTGGCACGTAGTTAGCAGCTGCTTATTCTATAAGTACTATCATTATTCTCCTTATTAAAAGAAGTTTACGATCCTAAGACCTTCATCCTTCACGCGGTGTCGCTGCATCAGGGTTTCCCCCATTGTGCAAGATTCCTAGTTGCTGCCTCCCGTAGGAGTTTGGGCCGTGTCGCAGTCCCAATGTGGCTGACCATCCTCTCAGACCAGCTATCCGTCATAGCCTTGGTAAGCCATTACCTCACCAACAAGCTGATAGAACATAGTCCTTTCTCTAACCGCCTTTTGGGCTTTAATTTAGAATATTTCAAATCTAAACCATATTGAGTATTACCTTATTTTTCAATAAGCTATCCTCATGTTAAAGGTAAGTTCGCTATGCATTACTCACCCGTTCGCCACTAAGTTTAATCTATATTGCTATAAATTAAACTTCGTTCGACTTGCATGCTTTAGGCACACCGCTAGCGTTCATCCTGAGCCAGGATCAAACTCTTCAAAAAAAATGTTATTTGTAGGATCAACATTAAAAATCCAGAATTTTAGAGACCTACTACTTTTAAATTGTAAAAAGAGCATTATAAACTTAATTCTTATACCATGATAAATGGAAAAAGTCAAACAAAAAAACCTATAGCTTAAGACTTTTTTGACTTATTTCTTTTCTTCTTAGGAAGATACTTTTCTCTTGTTATTTTTTTATAATACTCTATATTATCCTTTTTTAGAAAGAAAAGAAAGTATATAGCAAAATATACTATAAATACTATTAAAATTAATAAATAGATTTCTAAAAATAACCTCATTGAAAGAAATGCTATTCCAAAAGCTCTAGAGTATAATAATACTAATAATAAAATACAAAGATAAAATGAAATCCAAGAAATCTTTCTAAACACATTATATATAGGAGTTTTATAGGTTTTCTTTAAAATATATAAGTATAAAAAAATAACCCATACTAAGAATAAATCTATAGATAAAATTATAAAATAATTAATATATATAAACTTAGGCAAAGGATTTGCCGTTAGATAAGATAAATTAATTAATTCTTTTAGATTAATATTCAAAATACTCTTCATATACTAATAACACCTCCTCCTATAACTATATTTTCATTATACAAAACTCCATATTGACCAGGAGCTACACCTATTTCACCATCTTTTAGTAAAATTTTTAGATCATCACCTTCTTTATGCAAGTCTTTTATATCTAATATTTTACCCCTATATCTTACCTGAATTCTAGTCCCTTTATTCATTTTATCATCATCACTCAACATATTGATATTCGACAAGGTTAAATTATATGTCTTACAATCTTCTATATCACCTACTATTAATCTGTTATTTCTAAAATCTTTTTTAATTACATATAATGGCTTTATTAAAACAGTTTCTATACCCTTCCTCTGACCAATAGTGTAATATGACAGACCATTATGCTTTCCTATTATATTACCAGATAAATCTACAATATCCCCAGGAGTATGATCTATATTTACATTTCTTTCTATAAAACCTTTATAATCATTTCCAGGAATAAAACATATTTCTTGAGAATCTTTTTTAGCTGATACTCTCAATCCTGCTTTATGCGCAATATCTCTTACTTCATCTTTACTCTTAATCTCTCCTATAGGAAATAAAGTACTTGCAAGATTGTTTTTATTAATACTGTGTAAGAAATATGATTGATCTTTAGATAAATCTAGGGCTCTAGAAAGCTTAAATTCACCATCTTCTTTGATTATTCTAGCATAATGACCTGTAGCAACATATTGAGCATTAAAATCTTTCATTTTTTCATATAAAAGTCCAAATTTTATTTTTTTATTACACATAACACAAGGATTTGGAGTTAAACCATTTTTAAAAGAAGATATAAAGTAATTAACAATATCTTCCTTAAAATCATCTCTAAAATTTAATACATAAAAAGGAATATTTAGTTGATCACAAAGATTTCTAGCATCTTCAACCCCTTCTATAGAACAACATTTATTATCTTTTGCTGAAAGATGTCCATATTCATCTCCCTGTTCTTCTGTCCAAAATTTCATATGAACCCCAATTAAATCAAAACCTTGTTCTTTTAAAATATATGCAGCTACGGAACTATCTACTCCCCCAGACATTGCTACTAAAACTTTCTTATCTTTACCTAATGGAATCATGGGAAATATTATATCATATATTTTTTTCAATTTTATACATAGATTCCACCTCAGAGACACTTGTTGAATCATAAGCCCCTTTATCGACTCTAAAACTTATAAATCTAGGAAATCTTAAAGCAAAACCTTTCTTATCTTTATCCTGATCCATACCTGATGTATGTATAGGACTTTTTGTTATTTCATCAGATCTTATAACTACTACTATCTTAGGATCCACCCATACATCTGGAGTGATATCTTTATTGAAAACATAGAATTTATCTGGATTATTAATGATATTTAAATCTAAAGATGCTTTTAAATCTACCAGTTCTTCTTCTGAAAAACCACTTCCTAATTTACATATAGTTTCAAATTTATTTTTATTAGAATTATATATACCTACTAAAACCCCACCTATCCCTAACTTTGCTCTACTACCACTACCTTTGTAATACCCCATTATTACAGCATCAATTGTATCAACAACATCTTTCAAAGAATCTCTTTTCAGTTTTAGCCAATCAAAATTACGTGTGCCTGGAGTATATAAACTATTGGGATTCTTAAGGACTACACCTTCCAAACCTTTATTAATATTTTCTTCAAAATAATCGTAGACATCTTCTTCTTTAGAAAAAATTTTCGTTTCTGTTAATTCTATATTTTTATAATTATTATCAGAAAAAAGACCTGATAAAACCATAATTCTATTTTTGAAAGGTTCATTTAAAAAAGATTTGGAATTAAGATATATTACATCAAATATAAAAGCTTTCATCTCATTGTTATCATCTACTATTAGATTGTTCTTTCTCTTCATTTTAACCGTATCTTGAAACAATAAAAATTTATTTGTAATAAGATTTATTCCTATTATTTCTGAATCAAAAATAGCATTTTTAACATTTAGTTTTTGAAAGCTTTCTATAAATTGAGGAAATAAATCAGTTATATCATTAAGATTTCTTGAGAATAGTTTTATTTCTCCTGAATCTAATATATGGATCTGACACCTTAATCCATCAAATTTAGGTTGGGCATAAACTTCTTTAAATCTTTTAATACCATCATTTATAGATGATGAACGTTCTACTAATTTTGGAAATATAGGGATACCTATCTTTATTGAAAAATCATTTAAAGAATTTATATCTAAAAAAGCATATTTTGCTACTATTCCAATATCTGAACATCTAGAATATGCAGATTCTAAAGGTTTCCTTAAAGATTTATCACCTTTTATTGAGTATGATATTGCATCTAATAAAGTTTTATTACTAAACCCTAACCTTAGTTTCCCTAAGACTATTCTAATTAGGTATTTTCCAGAATTAGGAGATAATGTTTTTAACATTTCAATAAGTCGATCTCGCTTTATTTTATTTGAATCTTTCCCCTCAATTAAGGAAATCTCTTTTAAAAAATTAAATATATCTATGAATTCATAGTTTTGAATATCTCCTTTTTTGTTATTATAAAAAACAGTACCTAAATCTCCATATTCATTTAGATATGATACTACCTGAGCATTATCTAGTAAAAGAACTTCACTAAGAACATCTGTTATCATTTTATCTCCTATATTAAAATCAGATTTCACATAAAATGGAGCTACCCTACCATTTATCAAATACATAAATTCCTCCACATACTCTTGAGGTATCTCTTTTAATAGGTTTGATATAACCTCTGTAATTTGATTTCTAGATGAAATTTTTTCTAATAAAATTAAATGTTCACAAAGTGAATCAAAACTGTATTTATTTATTTTCATATACAACTAAATCTCTTAAATTATCTCCATATTTAGAATCTACCCTCAAAGGAATATCGATTTCCTTAAAATCTGTCATTAAAGAACTAATTAATTTTATAAATGCCTCTTTATCAACATTCTTTGGCACTTCAAACACTAATTCATCATGGATCTGCATTAATATTTTGGCTTTATATTTCAAATATTCATTATTATTGAAAATTTTATTCATAGATATTTTTATTATATCAGCACAAGTACCTTGAATTGGCATATTGATAGCTTCCCTAAATATGTGACTCTTAACTATATAACTTCCAGAAGTAGTATCAAAATGTCTTTTTCTTCCAAACAAAGTTTCTACAAATGCATTTTTTTCAACAAAAGTTTCTATATATTTGTAATAATTTTTTATTGAAGAAAATCTTTTAAAATAATTCTCTATAAAATCATTAGCTTCTTTCCTTGTAATACCTAACTGTTGAGATAAACCATATGAAGATATGCCATATATTACTCCAAAATTAATTGTCTTAGCTTTGTTTCTTTCATCTTTAGTAATATCCTTTTCTAATTTATTAAAAATCTGAGAAGCTGTATATGTATGTATATCTAAACCTTCATTAAATGCTTTTTTCATATTTTCATCTTGAGAAAAGAAAGCCATCAACCTCAGTTCTATCTGAGAATAATCAAAAGATATAAATATATGATTTTTACTAGGAATAAAAGCCTTTCTTATATCTCTACCTAATTCTGTTTTATTTGGAAGATTTTGTAAATTAGGATTCTTTGATGATAATCTACCTGTACTTACACCTGTTATGTTATATGTAGTATGTATTCTTAATTTATCATCTACAAATTTAACTAAACTTAATGTATATGTACTATTAAGTTTTTTTAATTCTTTGTATTTACGAATATCATCAACTACTGGATTTCTTTTAGACAAACCTTCCAGTGTTATATCATCTGTAGGAAATATACCACTTTTTAATTTTTTAAAGTAAGGTAATTTTAAGTCTTCATATAACACATTACTTAATTGTAAAGATGAAGATATATTAAAATCTTTACCTACAGATTTGAAAATCTTGTTCTCTAACAAAAGTATCTTTTCATTAATTTCTTTATAAAGATTTTTTAAATATTCAACATCTATTTCTATCCCTGTCTTTTCTATGTCAAAAAGTACTTTAATTAAAGGTAAATCAATATTCCTAAATACAGAATTATTTAAATCATCTTTTTCAAGATTATGTACAATATTTTCATACAAAAGAGGAAGATAATATATATAATAAAAAGAGTTTTTTAATAACTTTTCTTTATCTATATCATCTAAACTAAACTTACCATTCATTGTTAATAGAGATATATCTTCAATTTCTACTGAAAAAATTTCATAAATAATAGATTTAATTGTTGTATTTTTACCTTTTAGAATAAAATAACCTAGATTTATATCAAAATACTTACCCTCAAAAGGTATACCTATGTTGTTTAGAGAGTGCATATCATCTTTACTCTGAAAAGAAACTTTTTCTATATTAATATCAGAAAAAATATCTTTTAAAATCTTTATATTAGAATCTTTCTTAAAATCATCTATATAATAAATAGTATCTTTAACAAGAAAAAAGATGCTGTATATAGAGTTATTAGTATGATTATTGAGTATATAAAAATATACTATTTTTAATTCCTCTAAATCCTTAGATATTGTTTTTATATTATCATCATTAATTTCTTTAGGAGCTTTATATTCTACTCCCGAATTCTCCTCTATCTTATATTTAGAAAAATATTTATTTTTTAGACTATTAAAATCATATTCATTCAATTTTTCAACAATCTTATCATAATCAAATGCTATTTTTATTTTACTAACATCAAGATTAACATCAATATCATAAAATAATTTTGCAGCTTCAAAAGAATCATATGCTGACTGCTTTCCTTTTATAAGTTTTTGCTTTAATGATTCTTTAACATTATCTATATTTTCATATATACCAAAAAGATCTCCATAAAGAAGAATTAAATCTTGAGCTGTTTTATCTCCTATACCAGGTACTCCAGGTATATTATCAGAAGGATCACCTTTTAAACTTTTAAAAGTTAAAAGATATTTATTCTTAAAACCTAGAATTTCTTCTACATTTGAATTATTTATTTCTTTAGGATCAGAAAAAGATTTCCCTGGCATTATTAAAGATACCTTATCATCTACAAGTTGTAGTAAATCTTTATCACCTGTAATAACAAAGATATCAAAATCTTTTTTAAATTTTTTAGCTATAGAAGAAACAACATCATCTGCCTCATAATCTAAAGATTCTATTATACTAATATTAAAAGCTCTTAATATTTCTTTTACATACTCAAATTGTTCAATTAATTCATCAGGGACTTTTTCTCTATTAGCTTTATACCATGTAAATTTCTTTTTTTTAATAAAAGTACTTGTTGGAGAATCAAAAGCACATACTATATAAGCTGGTTCATATTTATCTATTAATCTAAGTAATATTGAAAAGAACCCATATACAGCATTAACATTTCTATTTTTAGACGTAAGTTGAGGTACAGCATGATAAGCACGATATATCAGTGCATGAGAATCTATAATAAAAAATTTTTTATTATCCGACATTAAGCATTGAATCTACTATTTTGTTAAAATCTTCTCCTTCTAATACTTCTTCTTCAATAAGTTTTGAAGCAATAGCATCTAATATATTTTTATGCTTTGATAATATATCTAAAGCTTTCTTGTATGAAGAATTTAATATTTTAGAGACCTCTTTATCTATAATGGATGAAGTTTCTTCACTATAGTTTTTCTCTACATTTCCATAATAACCAGCTTCTTCGTCATTCCCAAACTCAATAGGACCTATCAAATCACTCATTCCGAATTCAGTAACCATACGTCTAGCCATTTCACTAGCTTTTTTTATATCATCTGAAGCACCATTGGTAATATCATCAAAAATTATTTTCTCAGCTGCTCTTCCACCAAACATATGAGTAATCATTGTTTGAAATTTAGTTTTTGTATATAAATAATTATCTTGTGTAGGAAGATACATTGTTGCTCCACCTGACATACCTCTTGGAACTATAGAAATTCTATGTACAGGATCTGATTCTGGTAGAAATTTCGAAACCAGAGCATGTCCAGCTTCATGATAAGAAACTATTTTCTTTTCATCTTCTGTTCTAGATGTCTTTTTTGCAGGACCCATAACAACTTTTGTTGCAGCTTCTTCAATTTCAACTTCTGTAATAGTTTTTAGTTCTTTTTTAGCAGTTAATATAGCGGCTTCATTTAAAACATTTTCTAGATCAGCTCCAGAGAAACCTATTGTTCTTTTAGCTATTTTATCAAAATCTAAATCTTTACCCATTGGTTTATTCTTAGAATGAAGTCTTAGTATACTTTTTCTCTCTTCTAAATCAGGCAAACTCAACATAATAGTCCTATCAAATCTACCAGGTCTTAATAGAGCAGGATCTAAAACATCTGGTCTATTAGTAGCAGCTATAACAATAACATTTGTTGAAGTATCGAAACCATCCATTTCTACCAATATTTGATTTAAGGTTTGTTCTGTATGAGCTCCTGCAATAGAATAACCTCTTTTTCTTGCAACAGCATCAATTTCATCTATGAAAATAATAGAAGGAGAAGATTTTCTTGCTTTTGAAAAAAGATCTCTTACCCTAGATGCACCAGCACCTACCAACATCTCCTCAAACTCAGAACCTGAAGTAGAAAAAAAAGATACACCACTTTCTCCTGCAATAGCTTTTGCTAACAAAGTTTTCCCTGTCCCTGGAGGACCAACTAATAATACTCCTTTGGGAATTCTTGCCCCCAAATCTGAATATTTCTTAGGATTTTTCAAAAAATCTACAATTTCAAATACTTCTTCTTTAGCTTCAACTAAACCTGCTATACCATCAAATTTAATAGATTGCTTTGAACCTATAAATAGTTTAGCTTTACTCTCTCCCATGGAAAAAATGCCTCCTCCATTACCTGCTGACTTGAATTGCCTTACTGTATACCAAGTAGTTAATACAATAACTAGTATAAAGATTAAGGTTATGATATCACTTGCACTTAAAGTCGGATTCTGTGCAATTGTAATATTATTATACTTACTTAAATTAACTCCATTACTAGTAAAAATACTTGTAGGATTAGTAGGACTACCTAGATTAGAGTTAATTAATGTTCCATTTTTTAAAGTAGCTGTAGCATATGTTTGATATATGGTTAATTGTTTTATTTTATTAGACTTTAAATCAACAATTAAAGTACTTATAGGAACAGATTTTCCATTATTTAGTGTTGGAATAAAAAGATATATCAGAAAAAAAACAACTACAAATATAAAAAAAATCCATACAAATGTGTTATTTTTTTTTGGTTTATTTAGTGAAAATTTTTTTTTGTTATTCATATATAAATTATATCATATTAAGTATATAGCGACGACAGGAATCGAACCTGTGACCTAAGGCTTATGAGTCCTTTGCTCTACCGACTGAGCTACGTCGCCAAAAGTTAAATTCAGAATCAATTTGGTTGCGGGGGTTGGATTCGAACCAACGACCTTCAGGTTATGAGCCTGATGAGCTACCACTGCTCCACCCCACGGAATAAAATATCTACTGTTATTGATGTTACAACATTTTCATCATGTAGTCAATTTAAACAATCGTAATATTATAATTTGTACTTATTAAATTTTAATTAAAATATTAAAGCTATAATTAACAATATTTTTTTTCTTTTAACTTAATACTTTGTAAAAGAATTTGGATTAAATTTTAATGTTTTTATATTAAAATAAGAGATTAATCCATTCTATTAAAGAAGTTTTTTGGGTCGTTTTTTTGCTTTTACTCTGAGATGGTAAATTTATATAACTAGATGGAGGATTTTTTGGCAAAACTATCTCTGAAGAATTTTTCTTATATAAATTTAAGTCATTTGTTGCTATATTATTTTTATAATAATTACTACTATAGTAAGCATATTCTTTTTTTAATGTATTATTTTGTTTTTTTTGATTATTTACTAAAGAAGATATCTTGTTAATTTGGGATTTTATAGAAACATATCTTCCATAAGTCCTTACCAAATTGAATGAAAGGAGGGATATAAAAAATAATAATATTATTGAGAAAAAATATTTACTCAAATTTCCTGTTCTATTAAAATTTTTTCTTCTTCTAGGCATATTTTATTATATTCATTATATTTGACAAAAAGCAATAACAGGTGATAAAATCATATATAAATACATTATAAGTCTATCTTATGGATCAGTACATAAAAAATTTTACAGAAGAATTGGATAAAGACAAAAAATCCATACATACTATTATAGCTTATAAAAAGGATTTAGAGCAATTAGATGAATATATTAAACTCTCAAATATAAAAAATCCTGCAGATGTAACAGAGGATATACTCGTTAAATATTTTGATGAATTAAAAAAACAAAATTTATCAGCAAAAACTGTTTCTAGAAAGATTAATAGTACTAGAACTTTTTTTAAATATCTTCAAACTCTAAATATTGTAGATAAGAACCCCGCAATCTTAATTGCTCATCCTAAGATAAAAAACGTTATACCTAGAATTCTTACAGAAGTAGAATTTAAAGCTTTAAGAGATACAGCAAAAAATGATACAAGAACAGCTCTTATAATCGAAATACTTTTACAAACAGGTATTAGAATAGGAGAATTATGTAGAATAAAAACAACAGATCTTCACATGACAGGTGAGGAAAAATATATTCATATAATAGAATATGGAACTACACCTTCTAGAGAAGTACCTCTAAATGACCAATCATTAGATGTAATAAGACAGTATATAAGTATAAGACCTAAAAATGCTAAAACAGATAATTTATTTATAACTAAAAATGGAAATCCTTTATTAGTTAGAAATATAAGAACTTCTATAGATGGAATGTTTAGAAAAGCTGGAATTGAAAATGCAAAAGTTAATGATTTAAGAAATACTTTTATAGCACATCATTTATCTAGAGGAACTAATATATATGCATTATCAAAAATAATAGGACACAAAAGAATTGCTACTACAGAAAAATATCTAGGAAAAATAAAAATTGATACAGAAAGATTACCCAATTTACCTATTTTATAATTAAATTGGGCACAGATGGATTTGAACCATCGACCCCCGCTTTATAAGAACGGTGCTCTAACCAACTGAGCTATGTGCCCTAAAATTAAGAATAGTAAATATTGTATCAGAAAAAAATAATTTTTTCATCATTTTTTTACTTCTGCTTCAATATATCTTCAAGAGCAGATGGATTTAGAGTATTATCTAAAAGACCTCTAGATTTAATTTCATCCTCTATTTCATTAATATCTCTTCCATATTTTATTCTAGATAAATGCTTTATAGACTCAGCTATTTCATTATCTGGCTTCGCAGAACTCATTACGGTCTGCATAGAAAAAGGAGGCTGAGCTTCTCCTTTAGATATAATTTTAACATAAGCATATCTATTCTCTAAATTAATTAGATCTTGTTGATTAAAAATTGGTTCAAATTCTTTCTCTAGAAATTCAGCATCAGAAACACCCACTTTAAAACTTACTAAAGAACCAACATTTCCAAATATAGCATTCTTAACTTCATCTATCATTTGATTTATATATTGATTTGCTACAATTAAATTAAGTCTATATTTTCTTGACTCAGATAAAATTTGAGCAAAATCTTCTGTTGCAAAATTCTGAAATTCATCAACATATAAGTAAAAATCTTTTCTCTGATCTTCTGGAATATTTGATCTAGACATTGCAGCAGAAAGTATTTTTGGCACTAATAATAAACCTAAAAACTGAGAATTTTCTTCTCCTATCTTACCTTTATCAAGATTTACAATTAATATCTTCTGATTATCCATTATTTCTCTTAAATTAAAGGATGATTTACTCTGACCTAAAATATTTCGCATCATCTTATTAACAACAAATCTATCAAATTTTGATGCAAAATAACCTAATGTTTCTGATTTATGATAATCAGAAGTATTTGCTATCTCTTCTGTCCAATATTTTCTAACTAAATCATCTTTTACATAAGGTAATACTTCATCTATGAATTTTTGATCTAATAAAACTAATCTGAATACTTCTATGAGTGTACTACCTGGTTTTGACATAGCAGTTAACATACAATTTCTAACAGCTCTTTCTAATCTAGGACCTGTAATTCCTGTTCTATTTGGATCAAAAAGCTTTTCAAGCATATGGTAAAAAGAATTTACAATCATGTGCTTATCTTCCTCAGAATAATACTCCATTATGTTTATTCCCATAGGTCTATCATAATCTCCTGCATTAAAATAAATCACATCACCTGCTCTCTCAGGAGGTATTCTTGCAATAATATTTTCGGCAGACTGACCATGAGGATCAAGAAATGCAACACCTTTTCCATTTTGTATATCCTGTAAAGCTAAAGATTCTAAAAATGTTGATTTTCCTGTACCAGTTCTACCTACCATATACATATGTCTTCTTCTATCATCATCTCCTATATATACAGGTCTAGTATGCCCTCTATAAATACCATTACCTAAGAATAGACCTTCATATGGAATATCAGCCGAAACAGGTGCTCTCTTGGCATTTAATCTATGTATATGAGGGGTTTGTACATCCTTATTTGGAAAATGAAAAATAGTTGCTAATTCTGTAGTATTAAGTATTGTTGATGTAGATTTGTATTCTTCATACAAAGATGGGAAATTAAACAAATAACCCAATTGAAAATCTTTTTTATTAAAGAACCTTAATTTAGCTTTTTTAAATTTATTTCCACCTATCTCAGTAAATTGAGAAAAACTTGAAACCATATTATTAAGTAATGCTTTAGCTTTTTCTTCATTTTCACTTACAGCTAAAAGTCTTATTGTAGAAACAAATCCAGGGTTTTTTGTCTTGTCATCTATCTTTTGATTCTGATATTGCTTAGAATTACTCTCAGGTTTTGGAGCCTCATCTTTTTTCACACTCTTTGGTTTAGTATGATTATTCCCATTCTTAATCCATTTACCAGTTGAAGGGTATATAACTAATTGAAAAGAAGCATATTCATCTTTTGATAACTTACTTATAACACTAGTTATGTTAGATATTGTATCAACCTTTACTTCTTCTCCATAAGTTTTTATAGGATAATATGATTCTTTTGAAAAAACTAAGGATGCATATTCAACATAAGCATCTTTCTCAAAAATATCAGGATGTTCAATTTTAACAACTTCAGCTGTTTGATAACTTGAATGTATCTGTTTTTCAATAAAATCAGACATTTTTTCACTACAAGTTACATAGAAATTTATTAATTCTGAAGTTGCTAATATTTCAAATGTTATATAGTCAAATTTTCCTACTAATCTTTCAAATTTCTTCCCCCCTTTAATACCTGATAATGCTAAATACATTTGTTCAGCTGCAGCAATCTCTACTTCATTATCCATAGGAAGTGTTACTTCAAAAGTTACTAATTTCTTGCTATTTTTAATAAAATTAGAAATTTTAATATCTCTTAGAAGAAAAAATGCTGTTATAAGAAAAATTACTACTATTATAAGTAAAATAACCAGTACAATAAAAACTATTGTAATGACACTAATCATATTAGAATATAGAGTATGGATATAATTTGTGTTAATAACTAAATGAGAAACCATATAAAGGAATTATACAGTAAAGATGTTTAATATAAAATAGATAGAAATATCTGTATTATTTTGAAATAACTGCTCTTAATCCTCTCCAAGAAGAAGTTGTATTATAACCTTTCTCTTTATTTCCACTTAATGAATTCTCTCTTGCATAATCATCAGCTTTTTTTCTTGCCAATTCCACTGGACTACCTGCTTCTACTGTAACACCCTCATTCAAAGAAGAATCTATTTTTATACCAGTATCAATCGTAGATCCAGCATTTATTAAGCTTTCATCTATATTAGGTTTATTTTCTATTCTTTCAATTGGACTCATAGTATAATAATATCACTTATATTTATTTTTGTAAATATCCTATAATTTATATTTTATATTCTGAGATCTTTCTATATCCATTTCATGAGATCTTTTCTTCTCTTTTTCTCGTTTATCATACTGCTTTAAACCTTTAACTACAGCAATATTTAATTTTATTAACCCATTTTTCAAAAAAACAGAAAGAGGTACTATTGTATACCCTGATTGCTTTAAATACTTCCCTATTTCATTTATTTCATTTTTATTTAATAAAAGTTTTCTTTCTCTCAAAGAATTATATCTTTCCATATTCTTTATCTCTGCTATTGGAGCAATATACATATGTAAAATGAATAATTCTTCCTCTCTTAGAGTAATAAATGATTCTGACAAACTTATACTTCCTGATTTCACAGATTTTACTTCATAACCATAAAGTATTATACCTGATATATATTTTTGTATAATCTCATAGTTATGGGAGACCTTTTTATTAGATACTATTAATTTCATATAAATATTTTAATTATTTTAGTTCCAGATAATAAATAAAAACTCTTTCCAGATGCTGATATCGATAAATCTGTTATATTTGAAAATAAGCTTTTATTACTTCCTGTATATACATACTGCTTTACAAATTTATAATCCGTTGTATTTACTGAACCTGCTGCAGGTTTTTGTAAAACTACTATTCTGTAATGAGCTGGATCTACAATATATATATAATTAGAGTACTGATTATCATAAATATATGAACTCTTATTCAAAGAATATTCCATAGCTTGAGAATTAGAAATTGCAAATGGAGTATATGTATTTGCATAAAAACGTACAATATTACCAGATTTATCTATAACAAAAATATTTCCATCTACAGCAAACGACCTTGCACCTACTAAATATTTGGATTTTAATCCATTAGTATATGAAAGAGTTGTTGTGTTTACATTATATATTATACCTTTAGAGCTATCTAACATATAGATGTTCCCCATATATGATTGAATACTTGATATATTTGAATTTGGTACAGGACCTATTATTGGAGATAAAGTTCCATTTAGTGCTACACTAAAAAGACCTCTATCTGTGTCATATAAAAATAAGGAATTCTTTGACAATGAATATGTAATTGATTGAGGAATGGATATACCTGAAGACAATCTCTCAAACTGAGTTGGAGTTGATTGAGTAGTATCTGATATTGAATATACATATTGCAGTTTAGGATCAGTTAGATATATATTTCCAGATAAGTTTTGTAAAGAACTAATTTCAGCTCCAGGATAAGAAATCCCTATGTCTGACAGGATTGTATAATTATTTATAGGAATTACATCATTTAAAGAATAATATATATTGTTCAATTCATTAAGGTAAGATTTACTAGAAGAATTATCTTTTAATTTATTAATCAAAGAATAAGTTCTATTTATAATAATATCTTTTGAAGATATAGAATTTTGATTATTTATAGATTTAATATTAGTAGCAATCTCAGATAAAATTTTTTTTGATACAATATTACTACTATATGTATTTTTTTGATTTTTTAGAGCTTTAAAAAAAAAAATTATATATTAGTATAAATAATATAAGAAATATTACTATACCAATAACTGTTTTTTTCTCTTTTTTTAAAATCTCTATATCTCTATTAATTTTTAATTTATATTGTTTTTGGGATCTATCTTTTAGGTATACTAGTGAATAAAATATCCATTCAAAAAAAGTTAATATAACAGTTAAAATAGATTTCATTAAAGATTTCCAATCCACTTTCTTTACATTAGTATTTATATTTTTGTATATATTAGAAGAAGTATTTTTTGTTGAATTTATAATATAAGAGGTCATTTTTTTCGCTTTATTTTTTAAATCAAAATCATTAAGAGATCTTTTCTGAATATTATCTATATGTTCTTCACTCTCTATATTATCAGAAGAATCATTTAATTCAACTACTACCTCTTCATCTTTTTCTAATTCTTCATCTTTTATATCTTCCTCTGTTGTTTCTATTTGCATTACAATAAATGATATATTCTTATTCCCTAATTCCATTTGTGAAATTTCTTCTTGAGATGAATTACAAATATCTTTTATTTTTTTCTCATCTAAATAGTTTTTAATCAAAGATGTGGACATAAAAAAAATATCTTTATTTTTAGCATATCCACTAGCTGTAGAGACAATACTCTTTCCAACTGCTAATAAATGATCTGATAAATTCATAAACTTACCGTCTCTAAAAAGATAAATCTTTGTTTCCCCTATTCTTGCCATATAAGCAATATCACCCCAAATTACAAAACAACCTACATTAAAATCTATATTCCCACTCAATTCCATATCTATAATCTTTTGTGATAATTTTGAATAAGCTATATTTACTGATTTATCAAGAATATTTATAATACTAGAGACATCATTACTAAAATATTCTAACTCTATATTATCTAGAAACTCATTTACTAAAGATTCTATATCTACATCTCTATTCTTAGTCCTTACATCTATAGCTGAAAATAGTTTTCCTCTTGTTTCAAGAAGACTTTCTTCTTGTGGATCATGCATATATACATGAGAAAATGAATCTTTTTCATTATTCTTAGGTATATATGTCTTTATTTTTACATCTAATTTCATTATATAAAAATGATACCATATTTAAAAAATCAAATATACACTATCTATGGTGTAGTACCTGTTATATTAACTGTATATCTAAAACCGACTAAATCATCATTAAAATTAGAATAATTAGGAGAAACTAATAAAAATGCTAACCAAAACACTCCCGCATTTATTGTTATATTATGATGAAGACTTACTACATTAATCTCAGATGGCATATGTCCCATTGTAGATATTGAAAAATTTACAATAGAATTTATCGGAGATATACCATTAGATGTAAGGTATTGATTGATATTGGTAAATGTATCATTTGAAGAATTATTATAATTAGTATTAGAATTATCCGTTGAATAAGCATTATCAAAAGAATTCGACCCATTATTATTATTAAATAAATAACAAGAATTTACACCTGCACACAAAGCTTGTGCTGTATTTACTATATTAATAAGTTGTGTCGTATTCATAGCAGGATTTGCATATTGATAAGAAGGGTCTACATTAGCAGTTGAGGTATCATATGGGTCTGGTTGAGCTTTAAGATAATTCGAAAGAAAAGAACTGTAATTACAATTATTCCATAAAACACACTCTACAGTACCTATACTCTCTTCGTATCCTCCATTAGAAGAAGAAAAAAAGGCATTAACTAAAGATCCATTATATGTTAGCACTTGATTTTCACTAGCTATAACTTCACTCATTTTAGCGGTCCCACCGTCATATACTTGAAAATCGGTTCCTGTTGAAGGTATATTTATATTTGTAGGTACAGTAGGAGTACAAGATGAATAATCAGAACAAGAATCTAGCCTATATAGAACATAACTTCTAGATATTATTATTTGGGCCTCAATAGCTTGATTGGGCCAAGAGTTTGGAACTTCTCCTATTCCCGCTAAATAATTCTGTAGTGTCATTTTTCCATATCCTGGAACATTAACTATAGTATTATCTAAATTTGCTACAGCAGAAATACTACTTCCTTGATAATAGTTAGTAGCTATCTGAGATGCATTACTGCCCTGATTTGCCATCCCTAACATTCCATATTGAGACATTCCCATAGGATTACCAAAACCATATGATGTAAATTGAAAATTACATTGATTATTATTACAACTGGATAATGGATTTGGATTTATTTCACTAGGAGGTGAAGATGTTTGAGTTGAAGCTTTTGCTTGAGCTAAAGTTTCAAGATTATTAAGTCTTTGAATATCGGCTTGAAGTGCAGAGATTTGACCTCCAACTTGATTAAGTGTGTTGTTTGTACTATTTATAGAATTATTATATTGATTCAGATTGGAATATAGGGTTTGTTGAACAGGTTTAAGATTATTTTCTTCTGTAATAAGAGTATTTTCAAAATTCTTCTGCTTCAAAAGGTCAGTTTTTATTGTATTAATCTCATTATTTATAGATATTATCTTGTTTTTATATGAAGACAATTGAGAAAGACTTAAATATATAGTTACAATTGCATTATTAAAATCTTTAGAAGAAAAAATATAATATATAGGGTTTGTTTGCATATTTATATAAATAGAACTTTCTATATTATTTCTAACAATAATATCTTTTTTTATCTTTTCCCTATTTTTGATATTTAATGAATTAAGATTTGAGATTAAGATTTTTATCTTACTTATATTACTTTCATAAGTATATATATTAGAATTAATATTATATAAATTAGAAAGTATTGTATTTTTATTTGCAATTTGAGAATTTAACGCATTCTGTAGAGAAGTTTCTTGAGTTTGCAATTGTTGTATTTGTTGATTATCTTGATTGATTTGAGAATTATATTGACTAACACTACCTACACTTTGAGCAAACAAAGTTTTAATAGACACTATAAATATAAAGAATAAAAGTATATAAATGTATTTTCTTTTAATAATATTCATGCCAAATCTTTTAATATTTTATGACAAGTAAATATGAAAATTTGATTATTAGAGGAAAAGTTTTTTAAAAGATCTATTAATATAGTTAATCTCTCTATATCAAAATTAATAAATGGATCATCAAAAAACATAACTGAAGATTTCCCTTCTAAAACAACATTTAATATAGAAAGCCTAGATAATAAATATATTTGATCTTTAAGACCTGTAGAAAGAAACTGAGATGAATCTACATATTTACTCGTTCCTCTGTCAAAAATTGTAAATTTTTCATTATTTAATAAATCTATTTTAGAATATTTACCTTCCGTTATTTTTTCTATCCACTCACTCCCTAGTTTAACTAAATCTTCAGATATTGTTTTTATAACAGTATCTTTTGCTCCAGACAAATTGTTTACTATGATATTTAATACATTCAATCTTTTTGAATAAAAACTTTTTTCTTCCTTTTTATTTTCTAATAACAATTCTAAATTCTCAATATCTTCTTCTGTAATAGAATTATCACCTACTCTAGACTCCAGTGCAATAATATCTTCATTTAAAGAAAAAAGATCTAGATCTAAGTCTTCATTTTCTAAAATCTTTCTATTTAAAAGAATTTTATCTATATCCATAAAATCTCTCAATCCTTGATCTAATTCTGTATTTATATCCCTCTTTTTCATGGAAAATTCACTTAATTTATTCTCAAATATTTCTAAAGAATCTGTACCTAAAAGTCCTCTTATAGTTGAATCTAATTTGATAAACTCTTCTTTTAAAGAAAGCATTTTCGTTCTTTTTTTAAAAAATTCATTAATATTTGTTAGATGAAATTCACTTAATATTAAATTTAGTTCCGTTTCTTTATCTAAAATATCTTTTTGAAGAGAACTAATTCCTTCTATAGCTGGATTATGAAATTTTTCAAGCCTATTATAATCCACAAATCGTAAATAGAAGGCTACAAACACTATATCTAAAAATAAACTTATAAGTATATAAAAAGAAAAGAATGCTGATATAAATGTAAGAAGAAGAAGAAATAAACTTACAATAATTATTATAGGAGAATTAGTCCTAATCGGTTTTAACTTCATATTATCTATGTTTCCTTTCTCTACTTCTAATAACTTCAAATCATTTTTTCTTAAATCTATTGAATTTCTTAGATTTATTATCTTGTCCTGAGCTTTATCCATTTTTTCTAATAAATCTTTTTGGTATTCACTTTGTACTCTTTCAAAATCTTTATTTAAATTATTCAATCTATTTAATTTAGATTCTAAAGATTTCATTTCTTCTTCTATATTCTTTAGTTGAGATACTAAAGTTTTTGCTTTTTGTGATTTTTCTATAAAAGATTTATTTTCATTGAATCTTTTTTCTATATCACTTCTCTCTTTCTTTTTCTTACTCAAATCATCTATCTTCTCAGAATATGAAGATAACTCTTTTTTATCAAATAATATTTTTTGTTCTAAATCTTCTATTTCTAAATCTAATTTTTTTAATATTCCTATATTTTTAGATGCTCTATCTAAACCTAATTTCATATTTTGAACTTTTTTCTGTATTTTATCTTCAACTTCTAAAACATTTACTCCTTGTGAAGAATTTGAAGATATTATATCTAATATGGACTTTTCTAAAGCTTTTGGATTATCCTCAATAGAAGATATTTGATTTTGGTATACACATGATAATTTTTCAAATAAATCTTTATTAAGTCCTAGTAGATCTAGTATTAATTTGTCTACATTTTCGACTTCATTATCATTCAAATAAGTTTTTTTCTGATTAAAATCTTTAGTAATATAGAATTTGTCATTATCTTTTTGTAATAAAAATTTTATTACAGGATAAACATCTTTACCCCAAGGCTTATAACTTTCAAGTAAAGTTTTTCTTATTTTTTTAGGATTATCAAAAAAAGCAGATATTATTGAATAAAATAAAGTGGTTTTTCCAGATTCATTTTTACCATATATTATGTTTATATCATCTTTAAACTCATATTTTTTATTCTCTATTTGTCTAAAATTTTGTATATCTATATTTTTAAGCTTCATAGTAAATCAAACCTCCCTTGTAATAATGCATAACCTAATTCTAAAGACTCTTTATATAGATCTTTCTCTTCTTCAGTTTTAGAATTATCTATTAAATTTTTCATTTTATCTATATAAGCTTTCTCTATGCTTGATAAATTATCATAATCTATAGAAAGATCTATATCCAAATATGATTTATCATCAATAATAAGATAATAGAAATACTTATATATCTCATCTCTAATTAAATCAAAATTCAAACCTAAGGTACTTTCGTTCTTTTTACCTATTATATTAACTTTTCTTATAAGATTTCTATCTGCATTTGATATGATTTGTTCAATTAATTTTTCTCTAGATTTAATACTATCTATAGGTATAATTATTTCATCAAAAAATCTTTCTCCTACTTTAATTTTTTCAAATTTATTATTATTTAGATCTCCATACATAACAAAACCAGAATTAATTTGATCTAAATCTATTAATTCAGGTGATCCACTGTAAAAACATGGTACTGTGTTGGAAAAATCTATGTTCTGATGCCAGTGACCTAATGCAATATATGAAGCATTTGAATTCTTAATTTCATCAAGAGTTATTGGGCTATCATCAAAAGCAGATTTTCCTGTAATTTGAACTGATCCATGAGCAAGAATGATCCTGTACTTTAGATTATTATTAAAATCAAAACCTACAATGGGAGAGTCTTTCATTTTATTAGAAATAGGAGGATAGGCATAAAAACCTAAAGATAAATCTTCAAATTCAATAGATTTCTTACTAGGATCATTAAAGATATATAGATTTTTATATGAATTGAAAATACTATTAGAATATATTCCATTTGCTTTTAAATAATCATGAGTTCCTGGAAGTAAGATTATCTTTATCTTATGTTTTTCTAATAAAGAAACACTATCTAAAAATTTTGCTACTACATACATTGAAGGATTATTAGAATCAAAAAGATCTCCTGATATTATTAAAAATTTAACATTCTTCTCTATAGCTATATTTACAATTTTTTCTAAAATATCGAATAAATGTTCTCTAGCCTCAATTGATTTATCTTTTAAGTAAAGAAACTTACGTCCTAAATGTATATCTGCTGTATGTATAAAAGTAATATTATTCATTATTTAATCATTATAACAAAGATGTGTTGACAAATGAAAAAACTAGTTGTAAAATATTGGCAGACATCACTAATGAGTGATAAAAGGAGGTGAATATTTATGGCAATAACAAGATGGAATCCTTATAACATAGTCTTTCCTAAATTTTTTGATGACGATGATTTTGATTTGGATAATTTTTTTCAAACAGGAACAGGATCATTAGATATTTATGAAGAAAAAGACAATGTTGTAGTGAAAATGAAAGCTCCAGGTTTTGAAAAGGAAGACTTCTCCCTAACTGTAGAAGGAGATACTTTAACTATAAAAGCGGAAGCTAAAGAAGAAAATGAAGATAAAGGAAAAAAATATTACAGAAAAGAGATTAAACATCAAAGCATAGCAAGATCTATTACTCTACCATCAAGAGTAGAAAATGATAAATCTCAAGCTGAATATAAAAATGGAGTACTTACTCTTATTCTTCCAAAATCAGAACAATCAAAACCTAAGAGTATTTCAGTAAAATAACAAAAAAAAGGAAGCAAAAGCTTCCTTTTTTTTACTTTATAAATCTAAATTAATTTCCTAATGTACCATTAAGACAAACACTTGATCCAGAAGAATTTGTAGTAGTACCACAATTATGAGTAAATAGATTATTTCCAAATATTCCACCTATTCCTAATAATCCTGATACTATTTCTACTATCAAGTAAGATCCTGCTACAATAGCAACTCCTATGATTGCATTAATAATTCTTTTTTGAGCTTCCTCTTTTCCTTTCTCTTCTCCACCTGCTGTTACCCACTGTATTCCTGCAATAACAAGAATAACAAAGAATATTAAACCTACTATTATAAAAAGAAAATTAATAATTGTAGATATTATTCCATTTGGATTTGTAGATAGAGTAGAACCTGATATAGATGCAGGAACATAACTAGTAGCTGCAAACACAGGAACTAATGTTGCTGAGATTAGAGCTGATAAAGTTAAAATTAAACTTAATATTTTATTTTTAATTCTTTTCATATTTGTTCTTATAGACTAAACTTATACTATTATAACATAGACTATATAAGATTTCTAATATTTTTGCAATATTAACCTAGACATATATGATTCTGATATGTAGTATTATTGCATTTATTCGTAAACAGAGTTTTATTAAAAAAATTATTAAACCCTAATATACCTCCTAAAACTTCTAAGATTAAATAAGATCCTCCAATAATAAATATACCTATTATTGAGTTTATTAATCTTTTTTTAGCATTTTCATTTTTTTTACTATCAGAACCAGATACCATCCACTCAACCCCAGAGATTAATACAGTTATAAAAAAAATAAAACCCACTAAAACAAACATAAAATCAATTAAAGTTGTTATTAAAATATTAGGATTTACAGAAATCATAGATTTCACTAAAATCTTAGGAATATAAGCTGTTTTATTAAAATAAGTATACATGACATCAAATCCTCAACATAACAAATCGTAAGGTTATACCAAAAAAGAATTTTAGTCAATAAAATAAGCTAATTTCCTAAATTAGAAAAGCTAAAATTTAGAGTTGATCCATGTATAAAAGAACTACTAAATTGAGGAGAAACAAAACCTGCTATAAAAACTATAATTATATATGCTAAAACTATAACAATAAGTCCAATAACTGCATATTCTAGACCTTTTCTTGATTTCTCTTTTAAGTCAGGATTGATACCACTGAAAAGATATTTAAAACCATTAATAAGTATTATTATAAATAATGCTAAAAAGACAAAATCATATAATAAAGCTATTGCTACTGCAAAGTATGAAACAAGACTTGTTAAATGGACTGCATTTGACATAATTAACTAGCACTAATACTACAATTAGAAGAAATAGGATTACTATAAAACAAAGAACCTGATACACCCAAAAGACTTGTTATTACTTCTATAATAAGAAAAGCTCCTATAACAATAACTAGGCCTATTATTGCATTAATTATACCTTTCTTTGCAGAAGATATTTTTTCAGTATCTCCACCTGCAGTAATAATTTTTATTCCTGATACTACTATCATAATAAAAAACAACAAACCTGCTAAAGAAAACAACAAAGTTATAACAGTAGTAATGGTTGAATTTATACTAGAACAACTAGTAGGCACACTACTTGTTCCTGAAAAATTACATACATTATTGGAATATGTACCTCCAATAGAACTACATGCACTCGAAGCACTTTGTGCATGAACAGTACTTCCTACACTATTATTAAAAAACAGTATTAAAAAAACAAAAAAAAAGGAAATTACTAATAATATTTTTAATTTCATACCGTATGCAACAGAACTAAACTTATAATATAAGCTAATAAGATTATACTAGCACCTATAAGGGCTCCAGTCAATACAGATTTGGCTTTACTTAGCTTATTAGAATCTCCTTGAGAAGTCATAACAAGAAATCCTGCATAAGAAACTAAAGCCAAGACTATAATACCTACTAATCCATAAATAATTGGCAAAAAGATAGACAACATTGTACTAATACTAAAAGAATGATTAGATCCAAATATATCCCCTATTGTAGGAATAGGTTGTTTTTGAATTGTGTTATGTGAAGATATAGAAATAGTAGGGTAATATACTTCATAAGTTTCACAACCAGGGCAAATTATGCTAGGTCCAGAAATTTGATAATAATAGATTACTGAACCAGAAGGTATTTTTTGAAAGTTACTATTATTACTTAATGATATTTGTGTTCCATTTTCAGAACATTTTTGACCATTAGCAGCTTGACCAAAAGTAGGTACTTGATTATATGTTTTCAAATCAACATATCCTCCACTTTTTAGATTTTTTACAATATTAGTAAAGGTAATATTTCCATTTTGAGACTTTCCATTCTTAACTCCATATGCCAAGTCAGCGCAAGTTAAATTTGTTGATCCTGATGCATGTATATTTACAGAATATGAACTTCCAAGTATATTCAATAAATATACAAAAAATATACTCACAAAAAGAATCTTTACATAAATTTTATTTTTATACTCTCCTCTCATAACTCTTTTATTCTTATTTATATCAATCCTCCAAATATAGGAAATATAGTTGATATAATTTTAATTACTACACCAGCAAGTATTATAATAACTAATCCTATTATTGCATATGTTAAAGTTTTTTGAGCACCTCCAAATTTTTCTTTATTTCCATTAGAAGTAATGATTTTAATTCCAGAAATAATAATTAAGATAAGAAAAACTAGACCTACTACAAAGTAAAATAAATTAAATGCATTAGTGATCAAACTTGAACTACTAAATAAATCACCAAAAGGAGACGTTATTGGAGCAATAACAGGAGGTATAGAGGAAGGATTATAGTTAGGAGAAATACTACCTCCTGAAGGATTAATTATATAACTCAATAAAACTTTAGATATTTTCATATTCATCATTGCAAGTATGATATATTAAATAAATTACCTATTGTTATCAATATAGCATAAGCAAACACTATTACCAAAAGTCCAATTATGGCTTTTGTCAACAAACTTTTACCTCTATTAAGTTGTTCAGGGTCACCTCCAGACATCATAATAAGATAGCCTGAAAATATTATTACTGCGAATGCTATCATAAAACCTATTGTTAATACTAATTTATATGTAAAATTAATAATACCTTTTACAGAAGTATTTATACAACCAAAATCCGTATATACATGATTATATTGACTATTTGATCCAGAGGAACTAATACCTTTTGATATACAAGACATACAAGCATTACTGTACGAAGAGCCTACACCAGAACAAGCACTATTTATATTATAATTTAAATTAATAGATTTAATATTTAAAAGATTTGTTGGAATTATAGCCATTTCATAAACTTCTTTTTTACTTGGAACTGAAGAATTAGCATCATAATAATACATTAGAGTATTTGACTTACTTAACATACTTGAACTTAATTGGGGATTTATATTTGAACAACTATAAGTGTTTACTCCTATTGAACGTATACCTCCAGAATTAAGTGTCTCAGTTAAAGTAAATTGAGAAATAACTCCTGGAGTAGAAAGCTTAGAACTACTTGATTCTGAAACAAGAGACATATCATTAACTATACTTGGATTAGAACTAAATATAGCCGAACCTATATCACTACAAATATTTCCACTTGAAGCATATGTATTTATAGGAATAAAATAGTATATAAAAATATTTAATAAAAACACAAAAAATATACTAAATTTTAACTTATTCACAAAAAATTTTTTCATAAAGATTTTCCTAAAGATTTCATTGTACCATATAAAATAATATCATTATTTTATTTTTTGTAACAGAGGGATTTATATTCACAATAGTCACAAATATATGAAGGTGTAGCTTTTATTTCTAACTCATTTATTTTTAATATTAAATTGCTTATTTTATCAGTAATTTTTTCTAAATTTAATTTGGTATAAGGAATAGAAATATCCGTACCCTCATCCGTAAAAAGAAGTTTTAGGTCTTTAATATTATCTCCAAATTTACTTTTTACTAAAAGTGAATATAGACCCAATTGCATATTAGTAGAGCTTGTATCTTGGTTTGAAGACTTACCTGTTTTATAATCGACTATAGATATAGAATTATCTTCAAAAAAATCTACTCTATCTAATCTCCCTCCAATTTTATATTTATCATCTAATAAAAAATTTATATTAAGTTCATAAAGACTCCTCACGCCCTTAGGTTTTAATATTTCAATATTTCTAATAAGCCTTTCTTCCCCTATATCTTTATATTCTTTTAAATATTTCTCATCTTTAAATAAAGATTTATCCATTGATTTCCAATATGTATCATAGATATCTTTTAAATCATCAATATTGTCATTTTTATTGTTTCTAGAAAAATATACCTTAAGAGTATTATGCACTAATGTTCCAAATTCGAGAGAAATATTCTTTTTCTTAGGTATCTTTAAGATATATTCATAATAATATTTCAAAGGGCATGTATCAAATAAACTTAACTGCGAGTATGAATACTGTTTTATTTCAAAATTTTCAGGAACTATAAAATTAGGTTTTGATTTAATTGAAACTTCAGCATTCAATCTTTCCTCTTTCTCTTTAAAAAACATTAAAAAAGGACTCTTTATTCTCTTGTTTTTTCCCTCCTCATAATAATCTGAGTATGTTGTATATAGAACTTTTTTTGTCCTAGTAATTGCAACAAAAAATAATCTTTTTTCTTCCTCTAAAAAACTAACTTCTTCTATATTTTCATGCACTAATTCTAAAGGTATCTCTATTCCATCTGATCTCTTTCTTACAGGGAATTTATCCTTTACCATATATGGGACAAAAACATAATCAAATTCTAAACCTTTAGAAGAGTGTACTGTTGATATTAATACTGCATCAATTGTATCTTCAGAAAAATCATCTAAAGATACTTTATCTAGATTCTTTATATATTTAGAAAAATGTTTAACTTTATTATTTTCTAATCTTTCTATTATAGATATAAATTTATCTATATTTTTTCTTCTTATATAAGCATTTCTATCTTTATGTACATATTCCATATAAAAACTTTCATCCAAGAACATATTTATTTTATTAACCATACCTTCTTCTTTAGAAATTTTAGATAAAATAGTATATATATTTGAAAATTTATCTACATTAAAATTTAATATATTATCGTGAATCAACCTCTTGAAAGCATGTATATAAGAAGTTTTTGATTCTTTGGCAAAATTAATAAAGCTTAAAATATCTTCATCCGAAATAGAAAAACTTGGCATTTTTAAAATTCTAAGAAATGATATATCATCTGTTAAATTCTCTAAAAAATATATTAGAGATGACAGATCTTTCACTTCAGCTGATATAGAAAAACTTGTTATACCTTTAGTATAGAAAGGGATATTACTTTCTGCAAAAATATCTGAAAAATCTCCAATACTAGAATTTGTCCTAAGTAAAATAGCAATTTGAGAAAGAGAGACACCTTCATTAATAAGTGACAACACTTCGTTTTTAATAAAACTAACTTCCTCTTGAGAATTTCTAAAACTCAATATTTTAACCGAATCTTCTTTATATTCCTTTATACATTTAAGAACTTTATGCTCTTCCATCAAAAGATAAGCATCATCTATTAGATTTTGAGAAGATCTATAATTTATATCTAAATCTATTTCTTTTGAATTGGGGTATTTCTCTTTAAAAGAATTAAAATTTGATAACGCTGCTCCTCTAAATTTATATATGCTCTGATTCTTATCTCCTACAATAGTTATATTAGGACTTAATAATGATATTATTTCGTTCTGTATATAATTTGTATCTTGAAATTCATCTATTAGTAAATATTTGTATATTTTCTGATATTTTTTTAAAATTTCGCTATTCTCTTTTAATAATCGATATAAATAATAAGTTAAATCATTAAATTCAAGTTTTGATTCTTTCAATTTAAGGTTTAAAAATTCTTTATATAAATAAGACAGTTCTTCTGCATATACATCTTTATTCTTAAGTTTAATATATTCTTCTGGAGATATATCTTCATCTTGTAATTTAGAAAAAAATTTTAGTATTTTAATTATTTCTCTGTCAGGAGAAGATATAGGTCTTAATTCTTTCAGATTAAAATTAAATATATTATCAGAAAGAAAAACAAATGATTCCATCTGATCCATAACTATAAAATCTTTTTTTAATCCTAATATTTTATGATTTTCTCGTAATAACTTTTCAGCAAAAGAATGAAAAGTATCCACCTCAACTTCTGTAAATAAACCTAATATAGGTATAAGTCTATCTTTTATCTCATCAACAGCTTTCTTTGAGAAAGTTAGTACCAATATATTATTTTCTCTATAACCTTTAGAGAGTAAATATTTAATTTTTTCAATTATTAAATGAGTTTTACCTGTACCAGGTCCAGCCTTAACTATTAATGGCGTAGTAATATTCTCAACAGCTTCTCTTTGATTTTTATTTAATTCCATTTCATAAAAACTAACTTTTATATTATATATATAAAGAAGATAATAAAAAAGGGAGTTTTCACTCCCTTTCTTTATTTGAAGGATATAGGAATTACATCATTCCACCCATTCCTCCCATATCTCCCATTCCGCCTCCTGCACCACCTTTAGATTCAGGATCAGGAATATCTACAATTACAGCATCTATAGTAAGATACATCACTGCAACTGAAGAAGAATTTTCTATTGCTAGTCTTGCAACTTTTACAGGATCTATAATTCCTTGTTCTATCATATCTACATATTCATCTGTATATGCGTTATATCCTATCTTTCCTCCTACTTTTTCAATTACAACTTCACCTTCCTTACCTCCATTAGATGCTATTTGTTTTAGAGGGTAAGATAATGCTTTTTTAAGAATTGATACACCTACCATTTCATCTTCATCAGAAAGTTTTATTGAATCTAGTACTTTTGATGCATTAAATAAAGCTAGACCTCCTCCTGCAACAATACCTTCTTCTACAGCAGCTCTTGTTGCTGCAAGTGCATCTTCTATTCTATCTTTCTTTTCTTTTAATTCTACTTCTGTAGCTGCTCCAACTTTAAGAACAGCAACTCCTCCTGTGAGTTTAGCTATTCTTTCTTGTAATTTTTCTTTATCATAATCTGAAGTAGTTTCTTCTAATTGTTTTTTTAAACTATCCACTCTAGCTGAAATATCTGCCTTAGAACCAGCTCCATCAATAATAGTGGTGTCATCTTTTGTTATAACAACTTTTCTTGCTTTACCTAGATCTTCAATTTCGGTATTTTCAAGTTTTCTTCCTATTTCTTCAGATATAACATTTCCCTTTGTTAATATTGCAATATCTTCTAACATTGCTTTCTTTCTATCTCCAAATCCTGGAGCTTTTATAGCAACAACATTTATAATACCTCTTAATTTATTAACAATAAGAGTTGCTAAAGCTTCTCCTTCTAAATCTTCACAGATTATTAACAATTCTTTTTTACCAGATTGTACTAATTTTTCCACAATAGGAAGTAAATCTTTAATAGCAGAGATTTTTACATCTGCTATTAATATATAAGGATCTTCTAATATAGCTTCTTGTCTTTCTGTATCTGTAACAAAGTAAGGAGATACGTAACCTCTATCAAAATTCATACCTTCAACAAATTCAATTTCGTTATTCATTGTTCTTGATTCATCAACAGTAATAACTCCATCTTTTCCAACTTTTTCCATAGTTTCTCCTATTAATCTTCCTATCTCTTTATCATTATTTGCAGAAATTGTAGCTACTTGTGTAATTTCTTCTGTAGAAGAAATTTTCTTACTTTGTTTTCTTAAATCTTCTACTATTTTCTCAACACCTTTCTCTATACCTCTTCTCAAAGACATAGGATTTGCTCCTGCAACAACATTCTTAACTCCTTCTGTAATAATAGCTTGAGCAAGTATTGTAGCAGTAGTAGTTCCATCTCCAGCAAGATCTGCGGTTTTAACTGCAGCTTCTTTTATTAAAGATGCTCCTACATTCTCTATTGGATCTTCTAAATCTATCTCTTTTGCAACAGTAACCCCATCTTTAGTTACTTGAGGAGAACCATAACTTTTTCCAATAGCTACTAATCTTCCTTTTGGACCTAATGTTATTTTTACAGAATCAGCAAGAATATCTATTCCGACCTTTATTTTTGCTCTTGCTTCTTCGTTTAATACTACTTTTTTTGCCATATATTTTTAAAAACTAAAATAAATTATTCTAAAATACCTAAAATATCAGATTCTGACATTATTAAATAGTCTTCATCCTCTATAGTAAATTCTGTTGGAGAATATTTTTTAAAGATAACCATGTCTCCTACTTTAACTGTGAAATCAACTCTCTTTCCATCTTCTAGAACCTTACCTGTACCTAAGGCTACTACAGTTCCTTTTTGTGGAGTATCTTTAGATACAGTATCAGGAATAACTATACCTGATTTAGTTTTGTTGTCTTCAACAATAGGTTTTAATACAACTTGATCCCCTATTGGTTTTATTTTTAATGTATTTGACATATTTAACTTAACTAATATAAATTTAGCAAAAAACTTATTTGTCTGCCAAAGCTATATTAACAGATGTCAATATATATTGTCAATTAGTCATTTTGATTAACAGGAGAGTCATCATCAATAGCGGAAAGTACTTTTATTTTCTTTCCATATATAAAATCTCTGAAAGAATAAACCCCTTTTGTAATTAGATCTAAATCTTCATCATTTAATATAAAAGATACAAGAAGATACACTGATACTCCTATATAAGCAGTTATTATAAATAAGAATACTATATCTATAGTCTTTGTTGTGTTAAAAATTGCATCTAAAATTTTATATACAAAATACATAACTAGAGACATAGATATACCACTTATAAATTTCTTTATTATAGGAAGATAAAATTCCATAAAGGAAAATCCTTGTAATTTTTTAGAAAGTATATATATCAAAACTATAACATTCAGACTTACTGCAATAAAAGAAGCAAACCCTAATCCTCCAATAGCCTTCCAAGTAAATGCGCTATTGAAATGTATATAGTTATTTATATTTAGAAGATTCTGTATAGTAGGAGACACTACTGGAAAATTTCCAAAAACTCTAACGAAATATAAAGCAAGGATTATATTAAGGATAAAAGTTGAGATTTCAACTATTACGGGAGTCTTTGTATCTTTAATAGCATAAAAAGCTCTAATAAGAATAGAAAGTATAGACTGCCCTACTATAGATAGGGATAAGAACATAAGTATCCAAGAAGTCAAAATAGTATCATTCCATCCAAATTTACTGTTAGATCCAGGACCTAGTATTAGTCTTACTAAAGGAAGTCTAAGGATAAGAATTAATATAAAAATAGGTATTATGAAAAATAATGTCTGATTTATAGTCTTGGATAAAGTCTGTTTAAAAGATTTTACCATCTTTAAAGAATATTCTTCTGTAAGTGTAGGAAATGATGCTTGAGCAAAACTCCAACCTACTATAGAGACTGGAAACAGATATAAACTTGAAGCCCAATTAAATGCAGTTAAAGATCCTGGCACTAAAGCAAAGGCAACAAAAGCTTCTACAAAATAAGCTAATTGAGAGAAAGCAAGTCCTATAAATCTTGGAAATGAAAGAACTAAAAGCTCTTTCATATATTTATTTTTTAGAGTTAAAATGCTTTTCTTATAGCTAAATCCTAGATATTTAGCAACTGGAAATTGAATTAAAAGATGTAATACACTTCCCAATACTATTCCCCAACAAAGACCATATACTCCTAATAAAGGTGAAAAAAACAATATTCCTATTATAAAACCAACATTATAAAGAATTGTTGCTATCTGAGTTACTAAAAATCTTTTATAAACTTGTAGAAGGGAACTAAATATAAATGATACCCCTAAAATTATAGGGGATATAAATAATATTTGCATTAATGAAGACAATAATGATATATCGCTATAAGAAAAATTAGGAATACTAGAAGATCTATATATAGTAGAAAAATATATAAATAATATTGCAATCTCTCTTGCAAAGATTATACCTAAGATACCTATACCTAAAAGTACTAGTGCAAATATGTTCAAAAAAGAGTTGAAGACTTTCCACATCATCTTAGTTTTCTTTTTAAAGATCAATTCTCCAATTACTGGAATAAGTGCAGTATTAAAAGACCCTATTATTAATATATTAAAGAATATTTGAGGTATTGAGTCTGCGGCATAAAAAATATCTAGATTACGAGAAAGTCCAAAAAAATTTGCCAATAATGTAAGTTTAAATAAACCTAAAATTTTAGCAATAATAGTAATGCTCATTATTACAAATGCAGCAGATACAATAGTGTTCTGTCTCTTTACAAAGAAAGAAGCTCCATTCTTTTGAAAACTTGTAAATATATTTCTAATCGTCATTAATAGATTTTTTGAAAAGTATAACATTAATATATTCAATATTAAAGTTCATTAAGGAAAAAAATGATATAATATATAAACTTTATAAAAATAAAGAAAATATGAGAAATTTAATAATAATACCAACATATAATGAGAGATTAAATATTGATAAATTAATAAAATCTATATTTAGACAGATTCCTGACATTTCTATACTTTTTGTTGATGATAATTCTCCTGATAAAACAGGAGACTATATAGAAACATTAGAAAAAAAATATTCAAATATTTATTTACTAAAAGGAACAAAAAAAGGTTTAGGAATAGCATATAAAAGAGGTTTTGCGTATGCTGTAAAGAATCTAAAACCAAAGTATATTATTCAAATGGATGCTGATTTATCTCACAATCCTAAGTATTTAAAAACATTAATTAAAGAATCGGATAAATATGACATTGTTATTGCCTCAAGATATATTAAAGGAGGAAGTATACCCAAAAATTGGGGACATATAAGAAAATTAATTTCTAAATTTGGAAATTCTTTCACAAAGTTAGTATTAAAAATTCCATATAAAGATTGCACTTCTGGCTTTAAAATAATAAAAGTTTCAAAGTTCAATCTCAAAGACATAGATAAGATAAAATCTAATGGTTATTTATTTCAAGTTGAACTTCTCTACTACTTTTATAAAAAACATTTATCTATAAAAGAGATACCTATAGATTTTCAAGATCGATCAAAAGGTAGTTCTAAATTGAAAATCAAAGATATATTGGAGTATTTTACAAAAATTAATAGTATTAAAAATAAATATAGAGAACTATGAAACTTAGTATAATCATTATTAATTGGAATACAAAAGATCTAACAAAACATTGTATAGAAAGTATAAAATTAAATGATATAAAATATGAAATCATCTTAGTAGATAATGGTTCTTCTGAAAGTATTGAAGATTTGAAAAAATTAAACCCTAATATACGAATAATCAAAAACAAGCAAAATTTATACTTTGCTAGAGCCAACAATGAAGCATTTTCTGTATCAAAAGGAAAATATATATTACTTTTAGGTTCAGATACAATAATAAGAAATGGAGCTATAGAAAAATTGTTAGATTTTTTAGATAACAACTCTGAATATTCTATAGTAGCACCTCAATTACTAAATAAGGACTTGAGTATACAACCCTCATGTAGAAATTTCCCTACTCTACCAAATGTTATTAAAAGTTTTTTTGATATCAATCATAAATCTAAATTCTTTGGTGAATATAAATTAAGTTACTGGGATCATAATGAGTCTAGAAATATAGTACAACCTCAAGCTACAGCTATTATGATAAGAAGGGATATTATAGAAAAATATGGTTTATTTGATGAACAATTTCCTCTCTACTTTAATGATGTAGATTTTTTTAGAAAAATGTATATTAATAATAAAAAAATATATTTTTTAAAAGATGCACAAATAATACATTTATATGGACAAAGTAGTAAAAAATTAGGTATGAAAAGAAGAATTCTTCTTTATAAAGGTTATTTACAGTATTTATTAAAATGGGGAATAATATAAATAAAGATGAAATTAAGTTTATATATTTTGATGTAGGAGATGTATTATTACATCTTAAAAAAACATCCTCAGAATATATATCAGAATATTTAAACATAGATATTAGTTTATATAGAAAGGTAATAGATAATATAAGGAAAGATAACAGATATTTATGGCAATATAGAAATATAAAAGAAGAGGAAGAATTTTTTAGAAAAATTTATACATTATTTCTCAAAAAATTAGGTTTAACATATAACGAAGAAGATTTAAATCAAATTATCAGATATGAATTGAAAAGAGACTATATTGCTAATAAAGAAGATATTAATATAATAAAAAAATTATCTGCCAAATATAGGTTAGGAGTACTTAGTAATGCAGGATCTTCAAGAAGAGAGCATGAATTAAAAATATATGATCTATATAAATATTTTGAGGTTATAATACTATCCAAAGAGGTCGGAAGTAGAAAACCAAATCCTGACATATATCAATATGCGATAGAAAAATCTTCTGAAAAACCTGAGCACATTCTTTATATAGACGATAAAGAAATAAACCTTGAAGGAGCAAGAAAAGAAGGAATAGATAATTTAATACTTTTCTCAAAAAATAAAGTAAAATCAAATTATATACAAATACAAAAAATTAGTGATATATTAAATATACTGGATTATACTCCTTGAGATTCTTTTTTTTGCAAAGCAACTTTTCTTCTCTCTCTTATCTGAATTCTTTGAATCTTTGCTTTTAGTTTTTCTTTTGTTCTTAAATTTTTTCTTCTTGCCATAGAGTAAGAGTATACAAAAAAAAACAGTATATTTCAATTATTTGTATATGATACATACAAGCTATTGATTTATTGCAAAGATTGTAATATTATGTACATAATATTACAAGTTAGTACAAATATGCAGGAATCTAAACAAAATAAAAGAATTAATATTTCTCAGGCAAGACAAAAAATAAGCCAATTATTCAATAATGTTTATAAAAATCAAGAAGAAAGAACTATTGTAGAGAAAAGTGGAATAGTAATGGGTGCGATAATAAGCCCATTTGACCTTGCAAGGCTAAAGAAACTTGATCAAAGAAGAGATGAATTTATCACAATAATGAATGATATGGGAAAAAGTTTTCAAGATGAATCTGAAGAAAGTATTTTAAAAAATTCATTGAAAGCTATAAATAAAATTAGAAAAGCTTCATAGTGAGAATAGTATTTGATACGAATATACTTGTATCCATTGTTATTGCAAAGAAAAATAGTAATCTTTATAAAATTATGGAGGCATGGTCATTAGATCTTTTTGAGGTAATAATCTCTAACCCAATTCTTGAAGAACTTAGAAATACACTATATAAAACAGAGTATTTTACTACTAGAATAAATTCAGGAACAATAGATAATTATTTAGAATTTGTACAAAAATATACTATTCCTCAAAATATTCATACAGAAATAAAAACTCAAGAATTAATAATGACATACGGTTTTGCTCCTAATCAGGAAGATAACTTTATTTTATCTACAGTTGTTGATGCAAATGCGGAATATTTAATTACTGGAGATAAAAAGATTTTACAATTAGGTATAGTTGCTAATACCAAGATAATAAATCCAGCTCAATTTGTAGAAATTCTATACAGAAAGAGATTCTTGTTAGATTAGTAATATTTTAAAAATATATATAATTATTAAAGATACTCTAAATTGTCCGACTAAAAAATAATATATATAAACAAAGTGATTAAAAATGTTAAAATAATGAGTAATTAGAAAAGTAAGAAAATACTATCAATTATTATTTATTTTCTCGATAATCTTACCAATTAATGAATTTGGTATAAATTTTAATATAAAAACAGAAATTCTATTTGTTAAACCTGCAATTACAACTCTTTTCCCTTTCATCAATCCTTCATACCCTATTAAAGCTACACTCTCTGCACTCATAGATCTATTATTAAAATCAGAAACATTTTTAAGTTTAGCAACAGATGCAAATTCAGTCTTTGTAGAACCTGGGCATAATGCTGTAACTTGAATACCTTTCTTTCTTAGTTCAAAATATAAAGCTTCTGAAAAAGATAAGACATAAGCTTTAGTAGCAAAATATACACTCATATATGGACCTGGCAAGAAACTTGCAACTGAAGCTAGATTTAGAATTTTATCTCCAGATTTCATTTGAGGCAGAATATAATAAGTAAGTTTAGTTAAACTCAATATATTAAGATTTATCATCTCTTCTTCTCTTTTTATGTCAGATATCTCAAACTCACCTCCTAGACCAAAACCTGCATTATTAACTAGTATATGTATTCTTATTTTATTATCTTTGATAAATTTAATAACATCTAATGCTGATTGAGGCAGAGATAAATCTACATCTTTGATTAAAACAGATATTTTATATCTATTTTCTAAATCTTTTTTTATACTTAGAAGTTTTTTTCTATTTCTAGATACTAAGAGTAAGTTTTTTTTATTCTTAGCAAATAGAAGCATCCATTCGTACCCTATTCCACTTGTTGCACCAGTAATTAAAACATAATTTTTCATAAATTTATTATAGCATATTAATTCTATTCTTAAAAAAATCTTCTTTTGAATAAAAGTAAAAAAAATCCAACTCTTCTTTATATTTATTAATATCTAAATATTTTGATACTCTATTTGATACTAAAGAAGCTCTTTTAGGGTCTAAAAATATAAATATTACCTTAGGATACTCTTCAAAATATTTTTTATACTCAAATGACAAATAAAAGTCAGAATAAAGGTCAATTTTCTTGAAAATTTTCATATACCCCTCTGTACCTCTATCTAATTCTAGGTATATATTACTTTTATTAAATATACAGAAACCATCAGGGGTTAGAGTATATAAATGTCCGTTATAATTAAATTTAGTAAATATCATACGATCAGAAATCCAATCAGAAAATTCTAAATTATGATTTAATGATACTTTTTTTAAATTTATGAAAAATTCATTAGATTCAATATTATGCATCAGAAATAATGAATTTCTCTCACTATTTCTCAATAAATTCTTTTTCTTTATGACTTTTAAAGCTTTTGAGAGTAAATAATAATACTTAACATTAGATAAATTATTTGTTTTTAAAAATGATATATATTTATACTCGCAAAGAACATCTAATCTTTTTTTTAAAAGAGAATCTTTATCTAGAATAAATAAATTTATCTGAGAAAAAGACAAAAAAGGATGCTCATATAAAAAATTAATAATCAAAAGATCAAAACTTATTAAAATATTTTCCATTTCATTTAATAAAGATAATTTTCAATATTATAAATATCTCCTCTAAGGTATATAGGCTTTATCAAAGAACTTTTCTTACTCTTCACTCCATTTATATCCAGATTATTCAAAACAAACAATCTTTTATCTAATATATACCCTAACTTCAAACAAAAACGTATTTCATCCGATACATAAGCCTTTTTTAATCCCAAATCATAATTTAAAATTATCAAAGCATTTGATCTTTGAATAAGATTAAATTCATCTTTCAGGTAACCTTTATTGAATATATTACTTGAGTATTCTATTTCATCATAACCTAAAATATTTTCTTTACTCTTAGGGTTTTCTTCTGTCAATATATATTCAGCGCTATACCCAACTGAATTCAAATAGTTTTTAGTAGATTGAGTTTCTTTCCTAAAATCCATCAAAGAAACCAGTAAAACGTTATATTTAATTTTTTTTGTTTTTCTCATACTTTATAATTGAACGTAAACAAGTTATTGTTCCCAATTTTAGCTAAAACCAAAAACTCTTTCATATCAGAAGGAATATCATACCCCAAGACAACAGATAAAATCTTCCTTGTGAAGGCTCCTGTGTTAAAAATATAAAAATTAGAAGTATTTTCTATTATATTATCATAATGTTTTTTTTCTATTTGCTCCAGGTACTGATTTGATAAAGTAAGAGATATACCAAACTTCCTACCTTCAGATAAAAGAAATAGAAAGGAATCTGATAAGAAATTTTGAAATTCATCTATATATATGTGTACCCTACTTTTTTCATTTTTAAATAAATCATATCTTATTTGATTTAATATTAAAGATCCTAAAAATTTGGAATTATCCTCCCCTATTAATCTTTTATTTAATGAAAATATTATAATACTTTTATTATCGATCTCTTCTGATAGATCAAAGGAAGTGTTACCTGATATGAAATCTGACACTATTTTATCTGATTTCAATCTTCCTATTTTATTCAGTATAGGAGAAATTCTTTCTGTTCTAGAACGATTATCCCATCTTGCAAATACATTATGAAAATAATCCAGAGTATCTTTATCATCAACTGATTGTAATAATTTTAATCTGAAATGATCGTCTGTTAAAAATTCTTCTATATCTAGTATATTTTTATTAGAATTAGAATACATTAAAGCTAAAAGACTTCTTCTTAATATATCTTCTGTTTGAGGTCCCCAAAAATCTTTATATAAATCTTTAAAGAGAGAGATAATAAGGTCAACTTTTAAAAAAATATTTTCATTTTTATTAACATCTAAAAGATTTATAGAGTATTTATTTTTTATAAAATCTATATATACAACTTTCTTTTTTAGAGAAGATATAGAATTAAAAACTTTTTCTGCAAGATTATGAGGATCTATAAGTACTACAGCTTCATCTAACTTTATATTTTCTATGATTAAATTTTTCATAAAAGAACTTTTACCTACCCCTGTTTTTCCAATGATATATGAATGATTATTAAAATATTTTTTTGGTATATATACTTTTTTATTATTATAAAAGCCTAAATTAATATCTTTTTTAAAAAAAATAGAAGAAGGTTTTATATTAAAATTATTCTCATTTATACTGTTTATATTATCTTTACTATTACTTATTTTAAATATATTATCTATATTTTTATTTGAAATAAAAAAATTTGAGTCTTTTTTCTTAAAATGTGTTTTTAAAAGCAAAATATCTTTTTTCGAATTTGATTTTACAATTAATATAACAAAAGATTTATCTTTAAAGTTATAAGGGTTAGCTATATAAAAAGAAAATTCTATATCTTCAAAATTTTTAAAATAGTTTATTATATCTTGATAATAATTATATGATTCATGTATAAAAAAATATTTTTTATATTTAAATTTAATATTTTTTTTCTTACTTTCTTTTATAATAATATCTGGATATTTTATATATAGACTCTTTTTAAGTTTATCTTTATATTTATTAGACATGCTTATTATCCAACTTTGTTTATTTTCGTATGATTGCAGAGTAAGTAAAGAAGGAAGATATTTGTATATATCAAACATTCCTAATTCTTTTATTTCTTTAGAAGAACTTAAATACAGAGACTTTTTATTAAAAATGATAAATGATTTAAAGAATAGAAAAATATATATAGCAAGAATTATTAAAGATATGAGATAAAGATATACATCATAAAAGGAATAAGAAATAAAAAGAAGAACTGGGATTAAATTTAGTAAATACGTCCTTTTAATACTTTTAATATAGTCTATAAATATACCTTTGAATTTAGATATAAAATTTCCTTCTTTGTGGTGTATATTTGTATATAAGATTATAAATAGAAATATATATATAAAGAAAGTTTTAGGATATATAAAAATTAATATATAGAAAAGTATAATAGAAAGAGTATATATTAAAAAACTTTTTTTCATTTCTATATAATAAACTTTTCAGAATTTAGATAGATTTTATCTTCATCACCTCTTTTGAATAAAGTTACACTGTTATCTCCCAAGACTTCAAAAGTTTTTCTATCTTGAGATAAAATTCCTGTATCTTCATCTATTCCAATAATCAAACTATTTTCAGGAAAACTCTTAAAAAATTTATCCTTTAGATATTTAAAATTCAACATTTTAGAAAACTTATTAAAATGAGGTATTACTACAAAATCTACAATTGATAAGGCTTTTTTCCATGAAAGTTTTCCTTTATTAAAACCAAATAAGCTCTCCATTACATTAAAAGGTATTAATTCACCCATAAACATTGCTCCTGCAGAAGAACCTGCTAATAAAAAATTATCCTGTTTTATTTTTTCTTTTAATTTTGCCAAGAATGGGGTATTTTGTAATGAAGAGAGAAGATACATAGGATCTCCACCTGAGAAGTATACAAAATTAGATTTATCTAATATAGATACATAATCTTCTCTGAAAGCATCTTTATGCTCTATTAAATCTATCCCTTGAGCTTCAAATCCTAAATTTTTAAAATGCAGAATACCTTCATCTATCCAATGACGATATTTTTTCTCTTTACCTGCAGCTGTAGGAATAATCAAAATGTCAGGATTTTTAATTAATGAAAGCAGTTTTAAATCTACTCTATTCATTGTAGATGTAAATTCTCCTGATCCTGCTAAAAAAATATATGACATATATCCAATATAATTTGAATAATTATATCATTTATTATGATATTTATACACAAAGCAACAAGTTATAGGCCTTATAGTAAAACCATTTTAAGATACATATTGACAAATTCTATAAGCTTTAGTATTCTATAGTTTATTATGAAATTAACTGATAGTAAAAAAGTTTTAAGTAGGAAAGACAGATATATCAGAAGTTCTCTTATATTTCTAGTAGGCATGATTAGTGCTAAGGAAAGTATAAATATATTAGAAAGAATTAAAAATCCTCATGAGATTAAAGGGACTCAAATTGAGAAAGCAAAATTAATAAATAATACCCCTGTTATTAGAAATAAAAAAGGCATACCTCTATTAAGATCATTGCGTGTATTTATAGAAAAAAATAAAGATAAGAGAAATTTATATATAGGCATACCTAATATATTTAACAAAAAAATATCTAAATTTAAATCTTTAGGATACACTACAAAAGGAAATGTAGATTTAATATTAGATAACAGAGATTTAATTACAAATATAGGAGATATAACTACATTTAATACTCTAGTAAATAACACTCTTATAGATCAAAAATCTGTAATATCAATCTCTTTAGATAAAAAAGATACAAGAATTCTTAAGGGAGGATTTACAGCATATATCTCTATACTAGCTGAAAATAAATCAGAGAAAATACTTAAAAATATAGGAAATGTTGCAATTGATGTTCATCAAAATATGTAATATTGACAAATTCTATAAGCCTTGTTATAATTAATATATTAAATTAAAAAAGATTTATTATGAACAACAAAGAAAAAGATTTATTTCAAATAATGGAAGAAAAACATACTAAAAGAAATAGAAGAAATTCTATTACTAAAAAAACTTTACGTGGAGGAATGGGAGCTTTACTGTTAACAGGAGTAGCCTTAGGGGCAGCAACTATTGAGAGAAACTTAAATAAAAGTTCTGAGGAAAATGTAAGTATGACACTTACTAATACAAATGGATTACTTCATGAAAATAATGCTTATGATGTATCACCCAATAAAGTTTTAGTACAAACAGTAAAAAAAGATGGAGTATTGATAACTTCTATATCTCAAGGAATACCTGAAGGTATGGCAAAAAAAATAGAACCTTTTTTGAATAAATCTAATTACTCTGTATACGCAACAGCTTATTTAGCTACTGGAGAAAATTTAGGAATACCTGTTACACAAGGGAGTGTTGTTAATTTTAAAACTGTAGAAAATGGTGTTACTGTTGGACAAAATCCTGTAATTTTTTATGAATTTAGTAATAAAAATTCATACCAACCTAACTATGAAGATCAAATAAAACAAGGAGGACTTGTTGGAAATGTAACTTTTAACATAGTAGGCCCTCACTCTACTCACTCATTACCTGAGTACAGTTTTAATGCTAATTAAATTATGAATGAAACTGAGACTTTTAAAAATGATCTTAGTAATTTCAAAAAATCTGCTATAGTTGCAACACTTGCTACAGCAGCAGTTACTTTAGGAACAGCTGCTGTAGAAAACTCTTCATCTTCTATATCTAAATTTCCTGTACAAAATATTGAAAGTGTACAAATAAACGAACCAATAAGTTTTCCTAAAGATAATAATGAAAAATCAAAAGGATATACTAGAGTTATAGTTATAGGAGATACTTCTTTAAAAGTTTTAAATAAGGATTATGCAAAAAATAAAAGTAGCTATTTTTTTGGTTTCTACCCAGTAGGTCCAAATGAAATATTTATAAATAATTATGAATCATATGGAATTTATGTAACAGATATTTCTGTGGGAGTTCCTGAAAAAGAATCTACTTATCTTAATAAATTTTCAAATGATCCTAATATCTCATCCACTAATGTAGAGCCTTTTTCAATATCTTCAACAAACGGTTTTTCTCAAAAAATTAATCATCCTCAACTATTTTCAATTAAAGGCAATTATGTCCTAGGAGCAGAAATTACAAGTAATAGAAAACCTACACAGAATTGGGAAACTATAGCTAAGGAACAAGGACTCTTGATGAATATAAATATTGATTTTAATAATGTACATAATTACATTATACGAACAGAGTACACAGCAAGGACAAAGAAATAATATTTAATTATTGAAGAATATCATACTGTTTTGTATGATACAGCTCTATTAATTTATCTGGATTTTTACTATATATAGAAGATGCTGCTATTAACCAACTTGGTGCAGTAAGATAAATCTCAGAAAGATTTTCGTATTTAGATATGATATCTTTCTCTTCCCCTTTATCTATATTACGTATCAATACCAAATGATCCTTAAATGTATCGTCTATACTCTTAGGTAATGAACGAAATTTTTCTAGAGCTTTTAATACTGATTCTGTATTCTTCTCTCCAAAAAATATAATATATTGAAGTATCTTTTCTTTAGAAAAAGAAATTCCAGGAAGTTTTATTATTCTATAAAATTCTTCTAACAATATTCCTTCATCTAAAGATATATTAACAGAATTTTTATTTACTAAATAAGCTGATATTATAGGGTTTAAAGATCCCCTAGTATTTAACTTTTTAGAAACTTTGTTTACTTCTCTTTTATATCTCCCATTTTCAATAGAAGGTTTCCATTTATTCCATTTATCTATATATGGGTAATATTCAGATTTATCTTTTAACAAAGATTCCATTTGTTTTCTAGTTTTTCCTAAAAAATCTACTTTTTGAAAATCACCAAATTCTAGAAATTCTTCACCAAATTCCATATCAGAAGGAACAGGAATATAACTCTCTTCTAATCTAGGAATTAAAGATTCTCTACTATATCTTCCATGTTGTAATAATTCTACTGTACTCATATATAGATTTGGATTTTATCACAATATATTAAATAAACAAAATTCACTATGAAAATTACTATAAGTTTGATATAATGCTTCTTATGGAAAACGAGTTAATTTCTCAAAAAGAAACCACACTTAAAGAAACTATTTCTATTGAGGACGTATTCAACTTACTTTCTGGATATATAGGTACTTCTACTCAAATAAATGCATCTTATTATTATGCGAGACCTCCTGAAGATAAAGCTCAGATAGATATGATGGGAGTAAAAGGTATACATAGAGATAGAAATGATGACTTGATATTTATACTTGCAGAAGGAAAGTATCTTACTAGAAAAACTTTAAGATTTGTTCCTAAAAAACTAGAAATTTATAAAAAGGAAGGAGATGAAGAAGAGAAAGTATTATCTTTAATAGAAACAATAAATCTTGATTCTATTCAATCAGGAGAACTTATCTATACTAGAGAACCACAAGAAGTATCCTCACTTTAAATATATATTTTTTTAAAATGTTAAAAATGAGCTTTTATTATGATACAATGTTCCTCAATGAAAAATAATATAGAATTATCAATTATAATGCCATGCTATAACGAAGAGAAAAGTGTTAGCATTTGTGTAAAAAAGGCATTAAAAGTAATAAAAGAATTGAAAATTACAGGAGAAGTTATAGTAATTGATAATAATTCTAGTGATAAATCATCTTCTGTTGCTAAAAAAGCTGGAGCTTTAGTTTTTTTAGAAAAGAATAAAGGTTATGGGAATGCACTTAAAAGAGGATTTAAAGAGGCTAGAGGTCAATATATAATAATGGCAGATGCAGATGACACTTATGATTTTTTAGAAAGTAAAAAATTTTATAAAAAATTAAAGGAAGGTTTCGATCTTGTTATGGGAGATAGATACAGGAAAGGAAAAATAGAAAAAGGAGCAACTCCTTTTATTCACAAAATAGGAGCTCCTATACTTACTAAAATCTTAAACATTTTTTATCATACAAATGTATCTGATGCGCATTGTGGAATGAGAGGTATTACAAAAAACGCATATAAAAAATTAAATCTTTCAACTGAAGGAATGGAGTTTGCTTCTGAAATGATAGTAAAAGCAGGAAAATTAAGATTAAAAATCACAGAAGTACCTATAACTTTATCAAAAAGAAAAGGTTCTGAAGCAAAATTAAATACATTTAAGGATGGATGGAGACATCTAACTTTCCTTTTAACCCAAGGTACTAATTTTACATTTATATACCCAGGATCATTACTTTTTTTAATTGGAATTATAATTTTTATACTACTATCCCCTGGTAAATTCACTATACTAGGAAGAACATTCTATTATCATATACTCTATATAGCTTCACTTATAACAATACTTGGATATACAATATTTACATTTGGTGTATTAACAAAACAATATTCAATTAATGAAAAATTAACAGAACAAGATAGAACAAGTATACTTATTAAAAAATTAGGGATGAATAAAATTATTCTTATAGGGTTTATATTAGTTCTAATTAGCATTCTAATACTTTCCTACTCTTATGTTATATGGGCAGAAACACATTTTGGAAGAATACTCTCTCAAGGAAGGGTTATTGCAGGAGTAACTTTATTTGTACTAGGTATACAAACTATATTCACAGGTCTATTTTCAAAAATAATAGAACTTAAAAAGTAATATTTAGATGTTTTCTTAAAATACTCTCCAACTTTTCTTCATCAATATAAATATTTTTTTCCATAAGATAAATCACATAAGATTCTATAACAAGTCTTTTGAACATAGACCAAGAATCTGCACCCTTACCTTTGAACACATTATTTTTAGAGTTTTCATATAAACCTATACACGATTTATAAAGTATCCCTAAATCTTTAATTGCTAATTCTTCTGTACTCCTTTCGTTATGAATATAACAAGCTTCCCAGTCTATTAATTTCACTTTACCTTGAGTATCTACAACAAAATTTTTTAACTGAGGATCTCCATGAAGAATACCTAATGAATGAATCAATGCCAAAGATTTAGATATACCCAAAAGTAGATCTAGAGAAATATTATAATTTACTCCACCCTCATTATATAAATCTTCCCAATTATATCTATCAAGAGATGTAACATTAAAATTTGTTTTAGTAAAAAAATATGATGCTTTAGAAGTTTTAAGATACATTACAGGAGAAAATGTAGATATCCCCATTTTTTGTAATTCTCTAATTTTCCTAATCTCCTCTACCCCATTTCTTGTATTTTTATATTCCTTTACTGCTACAGGTATAGTTTTCTCTCCTTGAAAAGAACAACATGTAAGTGTAAAAAAAGATATATTATGTGCACTACCACCTCTCATTATAGGTTGATCTTCTTGCCTTATTTCTAAAGACTCAAGATTACTCATTTTTAATTTAACAAATCTATTATCCAAATATATACCTTCTGGAATATTACGTTTGGTATCAAACTTCATTAGTCTATCAATTTTATGAAAAGGTCCTTGTGAATAAGATTCAAAGAAAGAAGGCACTTCACTATTTACCTCTGTACTGTGATCAAACTCCATGATATTTCTTATATTTAGAAATAAAAAAATCTCTAAGCTTAGTAGATTTATTCTCAGGATCTATTAATCTTATTTTTTCTAAAAATCCTTTAAAATCTTGTGGATTATGAGTATCCTCATATAATCTAAAAGAACCTGGAATTAGTTTTATCCAATCTTTTTCCCCAGAGGATATACTGAAAGAATTAATATCTAAATCTCTAAATAACAAATCATATTTATTAAAATAAGCTACAATAAAAGCAATTCTATCAAAAATCTCAAATGAACCTATATAAGAACGCTCTTGCCCTTCTTCCGTAAAATTAAAAATTTTTAAAGGAATAGAATTATTAGGAATAACGAATAATTTACCTTTACTATTCTCTTCAGCTACTCTATAAGTAAATTTACCCTCAGCTTCCCCTTGAACATCACCCTTCTTTAGAAAAAAATATCTTTTATTATCTTCTGCTATAAAATCAAGGCTAAAAGGCACTATACCATTAAAAGAATATATACCTTTTGTATTTTCTTTGTACTTTATATCAAAACCTATTAATTCCTTACTGTTATCTCCAGAATATATCTCCATATAGTTTTATATTATAAGACATATTATACCATATTAGTATCAAAAGCTTATAATATTCTTGACTCTCCATATAAGCCGTGATATTCTCCTTCATATCATTATGTATATAATAAATTCATGATATTATTGAAGAAATGAAGAAACTAGCATTTATATATGATTGCATATATCCATATCAGCTTGGAGGCGCTGAAAAACGAATATATTCCCTATCTCATTATCTTAAAAAAGATTTTGAAGTGCATATTATAGGGATGAGAAAAGAGGGTCAAAAAAAGAATTTTATAGAAAATGGAATCCATTATCATACATTAAATAAATATTCTGATTTATATAATAAAGAAGGAAAAAGAAAAATCTTCTTAAGTATACAATTTGCTTTTTCTTTATTCTTTTTTTTATTAAAGAATGATTATGAGATAATAGATACTACAGCTAATCCCTATTTCCATATATTTTCTATAAAGTTGATTTCTCTTTTTAAAAGAAAAATGAAAGTTTTCGTAACATGGCATGAGTATTGGGATCTTAATTATTGGACATCTTATTCATCTTATTTTGTAGGAATTATTGGATATATATTAGAAATATTTGCACTATACTCCTTTTCGGATATTATCTCTGTGAGTAATTTTACAAAAAAAAGAATAGAGAAGAAAATAAAAAGAAAGGTATATCTAGTAGAGAATGGTATAGATAAGATAAAAATAAAGAAAGAAAATAAAATTTATGATTTAATATATACAGGAAGAATAATTGATTTCAAAAATATAGATAAAATATTAGAACTGACAAAGATAAATAAAAAATTAAAAATAGTTATAGTTGGAGATGGTCCTGATTTAAAAAAATATAAGAATAAATATAAAAATAAAAATATTTTATTTACAGGTTTCCTAAAAAATGAAACTGATATTCATACATACATAGCTCAATCAAAAATATTTATGATGTTATCCTCAAGAGAAGGTTTTTCTATAGCTACACTTGAAGCTATGAGTATTGGATTACCTGTGATTTGTTTTAATGGTAAAGACAATGCTGCAATAGATTTTATTAAGAATTATGAGAATGGAATTCTCACAGATCTGAAACTTAAAAATATCAATAGTGCCATTAATATTATACTAAAAGACTATAATAAATATTCTGTTAATGCAAAGAAAGATTTAGATAAAAATTATCTATATAAAAATATATACCCTAGATATAAAAAGACTATTAACCTTTAGTGCAAGATATTTCATAAAAATTATCAGATATATCTTTTATCTCTATATTAGAAAAATTAGCTTTACTAATCATTAGACTAGCTTCCCTCTCAGATAACCTTATATCCATAGGAGGTCCGATTACAGTATTTTCTTTTTTCCAATCAAAATCTATTAAAAGACCTCCTTCTTTTAACATTAAGAAAGCATTTTTTAAAACTTTTGTAGGATTTGAAAAATCATGCAGTACTGTTCCTAAAAAAACTATATCTGCTATATTTTTATCTATTAAAAAATCTTCTCCTTGGGATATAAATGTCTCTACATTAAAAATTTGCATATCTTTAAGATATCCTTTCAATTTTTCTATAGCTTCTTCGTCTATATCAACTGCATATACCTGACCTTCTTTTCCAACAATCTTTGATGCAGGAATAGTAAAAAAACCATCATTAGATCCTATATCCATAAAAACATCTCCACGTTTAAGACCTATATCCATTAATATTTTTAAAGGATCTTGTGTTCTTAATCTCTCATTTTTATCATAATGAAACTTATGATACATAATATTTACCTTATAACTTAGGAGAATTATATTTCTGTCAGATGAAAGATAGATGAAATTAGTTTAGCAAATCAGAATAGATATTTTGCATAGTCTTACTTTTTATCAAAAAATTAGCACATGGGATAATTCTTGTTTCATTAGATGAAGGAGAGTAAATAAGATGCTTAGGATAAAAATCTGAAGAAAGTCTAATACCATGGTATGTTACTAAATTCTCTAACCTAAAGATCTCTCTCTCAAAAAAAGATCTATCTAGCATTTCAAAAGATACTGCATCAGAAGGAAGTTTAAATATATTTGATTTATTGTATTGCTCAAGTGTTGGTATACTGTATTCTCTAAAAATACGTAATTGAGATGATAATTCAAAATTTTTTATTATAAGACATCTTTTTTTCTCTTCTCCTTCCTCTTCAAGAAAAAAATCTATAAAACCTTTTGGAAGATAAAGATTTATGTTATTTTGCTCTCTATTTAAAGTAGCCTTTTGTGTATATACAAAAAGCTTATCTAGAGACAGTTGAGCTTCATCATAAAAAAAACTTTCTACATTCATAATATATAAATATTAATTTTGTATATTATACTACAAATCAAAGATTTCTCCATATAAATACAATAACTTGTAAATCTTAAATAAAAGATATAGTATATTATTATAGAATGGAATATTTACTAGATACCAGTTATTCTTTGAATATTGAGCCTCCTTTAGAGGAGAGAAGATATGAGATTAGAGAAAATCTTCAAAAGAGTATCTTTTTAGAAGATCCTAAAACCCATATAAGATTTGATAGTAGATTTCTTAATTTCAAAGAAGGAGACAGAGATAGTACTTTAGTAATATTCCCTCCTTATGGATTTAATACAGAAAATAGATTATATAGCTATTTTTTAGAAACTTTTGCCACAAAATATAGAAACCCAATTATTGCTATAAATCACTTATCTACACTCAAATCATCTCAATTAAATCTTGAACAACATGTCTCACTTCTTTCAAATTCTGATTTTTCTTCTATAACAATTCCTTTCCTAAGAGCTCTTTCTAATAATGATTTTTCGAACATAAATTTATATGGTTATTCTATGGGAGGAAGAGTATCTGCTAGTGTAGCTTTACATGCAAAAGAATTTGGAATAAATATAGAAAAATTAATAATGGTAGATCCTGCAGGAATAAAACATACTACACTAATAGATTTTATAGAAGAAATACCAGGTTTTATACATCACAGAAAAGATGCAAGAGATGAAGAACAAATAAAAGCATGTGGTTTAGACGATGCATTTTTAACGCAAATAGTTAAACTATCTCAAGAATTTATTCCTAGTAGAGTAGAAGATCAAAATGCTCTATTAACATATGCTATAGCACTGCAAAGAAAGAAATTATTACCAGATGTTATAGGGTTTTTAAAAAATAATGAGAAATCAAATATAGTTCTCATAAATGGAGGAAGTAGTAAAATATGTCCAACTAAATCAGCATTAGAACTCATTAATATTATAGAAAAAAATGGTTATAGTAATAGATATGAGCATCTAATATTAGAGGAAGAACCTCATGCTATTGGAATAAATGCAAGAATAATGTCAGATTTAGCAACCTCATACCTCCCCTAATCCATTTTCCTGAATTCTTTTTAGTTAAAAAGAATATTAACTATATAACATATCTCTTATAAAGTTCTCACTACAAGATGAACAAAAAGATATATCTCCCCCGTCATTTTTCATAATTTCAATATCCTTTCCGCAATATGGACATTTAGAATTATCTTGCATGTTTATAATAAAATAAAATAAACTATTTATAGTATCTACCCTGTTTATTAAAAAGAGATTAATCCTAAAAATACTTATATATTATATGGATGCAGGAGTTTTTAAATTAATAAGCTTTTGGATAAGAATAGGTACTGTTATGAGTAGTTGATCCATTTACAGGTCTAATAGAAGATCCTGTCCAAACCTGAGACCCACTCGTATGGAGATTAGGATAGACTATATACCATAAAAACCAACCCAATATAATACCTATGATAAGTGAAACTATAGCTATAAATATTTTAGAAGACATAATATTTTTCATATTAATTATATTCTAAATCTCTTCTATAAATTACCTCCATTATTTCCCATGTTTATTAAAAATAGATTAAAGCTAGAAGCCTTCTATATTAAGAAGTTTTTAAATTAATAATTAATCTCCAAGAAAACTTTTTAATAATTTATAGAAAATATCTAGAGATTTCTTTTTTGCTTGAGATTTTTTAGACCCAGATACTACTGTATCTACAGACCACTTATAAGGAACTGAGACTTTTCTTGCCTTTGAAGCAAGATAAGCTCTATTATTTGGATACAGAGGACTAAATTTACCAAAAACATTAAAAACTCTCTCTATACCATCATATTTTGAATATCTTTTCTCGGAGAAAATATCTTCTTTAGGATTATTCATAATATCCCTATACTCTAGATTCGGATCAAATTTTTTAAATATCTCATCAGGAGTATTAACACTAATATTACCATCCAACCCCCTACCCTCTGAATTCAAAAATTTTAATAATTTTTCAACTCTTGTTTTATTATGAAATGCAATTATTTGAATATTAGGAATTACACCTTCTTCTTTATTAATACTTTTTATATACATTCGTAATAAAGGTCTTAATAGCCTTAATTCAATATGAGTATTAAATGCTTTATCTCTAGCTATTATGTGATCTTCCTCTATTCCTAGTTCCATTAGAGTATCTTGTAATACTTTTGAATATTCTTCATATTTTACTGAATCTTTTTTACTAAAATGATCTATATTTGAAGCAGAAGAAAGAATATATGGTTTTTTTGATGATTTTTCAGAGATTATAAAAGCAGCAAGAGACATAGAGTATAATCTATCTTTATTTTCTGAGCTGTGCCAAGGGTCTCCTGCACCTATAAGCATAATAACATCAGGAAATTCTCTTTTTTTTTTCAATTTCAAAATTACAGTTTTCTATATTCATATCATAATAAATGAATGAAAGATATAAGACCTAGAATAAAGATAAAAATTATAAAAAGGAAGAAGAAAAAACAAGAAAAACATCCTAGTACTCCATGAGAGGAATATAAATCTTTTGTTTTTCCTATTGTATATACTTGAATATTTCTATTATTCATCAGATTACTTACTTTTATAATAAATTATACTACTAACATACTCTAATCTCCTAACTTAAATTTAATAAAGATAAAATATATACCTTAATGATTTATAAATATGAATATATGATTTATAATTAACTAAATACATGGAGAGCCAAGCAAAATACAAAAAATTCATAGAAAGACTAAATACTAATTGGTCTTTGTTTATACAAAAAAGGAAAGCTCTCCTTTCTCAACAAGAAAGATTTGGAAAAGCTCCTGAAAAAATTACAGAAAATATAATATTTCATCTTTTTACAGAAGTATTAGATTGGGATATAAAAGATATAAATTATCAGATAGATTATGCTGATATAGAAATTACAAAGCTTGGAGTAAAAAGAATACTAATTGAGGCAAAAAGACCAGGAGGTATTAGCTGGAATATGAAACAAATAGAAAAACATATAGCACAAGCTCTCAGATATGCATATAAGCAAAAAGTTTCAATAATAGGAATATCTGATGGAAATAAACTTTATATGCTAAATGTTAAAGGAGGATTAACAGAACCACGAATCTTTATATCCCTAGATGAAGACTTACCACATGAAGATTTATACTATATAAGTGTAAATGGAGTAGATAAAGAAAAAAATATAAATATAGATTTTAAAAATTCTAAAAAAGAAGTTTTAGGAAAATATGACAGCACTGATACAAATTCAGATGAGCTATTAAATAAACAATATAAGCTTCCAGCTAGATGTTTTGCATATGTAGGTGATCCTAATAATCCTTATACATGGAAACTCCCCTACCTATCCTTGGACGGATCAGTAAACGTAGCAAGATTACCTGGAGCAATAGGTTGTGTTGTTACAAATTTCAGAGGCCTGCAAGTAAAAACAATTCCAGAAAAAGAGATTCCTCAAGTTATTATAAAACTTGCTAAAGCTACAAAAAGTGTGGGGAAATTAAATCCAGATAATCCTAAAATGGCAAATTGTTATAAACAATTATATAATGCTGTAGATCAGATGGGAGGGTTAGATAAAATATAATAGATTATTTTTTTAATTTTAAAAACTCTAAATACGATTAAACTTGCAATCATGGCAAATAGAAATGTATACAAATATGCATCTGATTGGCTAACCATAAAGATTAGACCTACTATAATATTTGAAGCAGAAGATTATAATATCTCTCATAAAACTAAAAATAATATTTAAACCCTCCATTCCTTCAATATAAACATATGTAATTCATAAACTATAACTTTTACTAAATTTGACTTTTTATACTTGTTCTTATCCAAGATTTATAGCAGGTATACTGTTTTGTTGATACAGAATATGCTCCTTAGAACATGTGTCATTCATTTCATCAACCATTGGATATATATTCGTGCCAAAGTTTAAATTAAATTCCACTGTTGGAAATATCTTAAAGTTATTACTAGTATATACTGCTATAATAAAACTAAAATTATTAATCTTCAATCCTTGAAAAATATGTGGGGTAACACCATATATATTAATATTAGTAACTGATTTACCAACTAAAAGTATATTGAAGTAGCATGGATTTTCTATAGGTATAACTAAGTATGGATTTTTGTAATCAACATCATTAACATTTTTATATCTTTTAAATTCCGTTGGGATAGTAGTCCATAGATTCCCCACATAGTTTTCATTCTTTAAATCTTTTAAAAAATGTTTTTTCTGTCTTGATGAAAAAATATCTTCTTATTGCCAATACTAGAGAAAACTTTAGTGCTAGATATTCCAGAAATGTGGTGTACAAAATGTTCAGGATAAACACCCTCTTTTATTTTATTTGCACTATAATTTACTACAAATTTATTCGTTCTAAGATTAATTGGAATAATACCATCTCCTATAAAGTTTGTTTTTCCTGTTACATTTGAAGACAAATAAATATCTCCTTTATTAGCTTCTGTTAGATTATGTGTATGATAATATTTTCCTTTATAAAAAAGTATATTTTAAGATTAACATTTTGACTAACTGACATAACAAATATCAACAAATAATATAATTGTATTCACTTCTTCACCTTACCATTCAAATCATACAGAGAGATAATATAAGCATCAATAATCGATCTTTTACTGTTTTTGAAAAATGTACTCCTTCTAATAAAAATTATAGAAATGAAAACAAAAATCAGTAGTATTATTAATCCATGATAGAAAGATATATATAATTTCATACTAAACAAATGAATATTTAATTTAGTAAATAGAGAAAAACTAAAATAAACCCATCCAAATATCAAAAATATTATACCTGTAGATTCATTAAATATTTTCAAATACTCTAGGTACCCAAATGAACTATTAAAGGTTGGATTTTGTTCTACAATAACCTCCTTAATATAATATAGACTCAAATATCCATACTTACTAACACCTTTCAACTTTTTGTTTGCATCTTCATGCATTAAAATAGTATCTCTAATATTCGGATAGAATAAACAAACAATAAAATTTTTTATAGAGCAAGAAGTATCTTTTTTGTGTACCCATGCGTAATTTTCTATCCAATTATTAAATATTGTGGAGATCTGATGAATAAATTGCCCCACAAAGTAAGATGCTATCAGTATAAATATATAGTACTGAGAAAATAGATCATATTGATTAGATGAAAAAAACGTGGATAAGAAAAAAAGTAATAGCCCTCCAGGAAAAATATATGAGAATATATCAAAAATAGAAAAAGTAAAGCCATTTATAAAATTCCCCAAGTCTTCAAATCCTGTTTATTTTAATATCTTGATTATACCTCATTTATAAAGAAGAATGTATAGGATGATATAGAAAAAAGAGATCATATATGAGGTAATTGTTATGACTTTATAAATTCTACCGGAATCTAATAACCTTATTAAATATTTTTATTTTGTAATTTTCTCAAAATATGCAATAGTTTTTATTAACCCCTCTTTTAATAAAATTTCAGGATTCCAATTCAATTTTTCTTTTGCTAAGAAAGCTTCTGATACAATAAAAGCTGCCAATGCTATAGAATATGGTCTTTCTTCATTCTCTTTACTATTCCAAGGGTCTCCTGCTCCTATAAGCATAATAGCATCAGGATAGATAAGCTCCTCTTTTTATTCTTCTAAGAAATATACTTACTTTAATAATTTATAATATCATCCTTATAGCATTTTTCCAAATTTATTTTTCACACCATCATTTATGCCTTTAATTATATATATAAATTTTTTTGCTTTATTTTTTTCAAAAAATATGATTCCTACAATTTCCTTTATTGAATCTAATGCATGCAGCAACATAAATTTTGGGAAAAATTTACCATACTTCTTATATATATATATCTTATTTCTAGATATATAATACCTCCTAATATAACTATAGTTTGCTACAGTAAATTTCTTCCCCATAAATAAATGAGTTTTTAGATTTCCTGAATGATGTTTTAAAATTGCATCATCTGCTTCTAATATCAGATATCCCTTAATTTTACATCTAAAGCAAAATTCATAATCTACATAATCAATAAATAAGTCATCGTTGAAAAATCCAACATCTTTGAATATATCAATTCTTATAATATTTCCTGATGCCATTACAGGAATTTGTATGTGATACCTAGATGAATTTTTAATTGATAGCATTATATCTTCTTTAAATAATTTTTTTTGTATATGTTTTGGAGATATAATTGCTAATGTTTCTTTCTCAGGAAAAGCTTTATATACATTTTCCATGACTTTAATCATATTTTGGGTTACTGTACTATCTTGATCAAAAGTAGCAACCCATTTATAACCATTCTTAATTGCATATTTTACCCCAATATTAAGTGCTGTAGCTATACCCAAATTTTCACCATTATATATAATTTTACATTTATATAAATCTCCAATTTGTTCTATATATTTTTTACTAATAGATATGGATCCATTATCAACAATAACTATTGTTTTTATTTGCCTATACAACTCCTTTACATTAAATACAACCTCTTTACCTGGATTATATGTGACAATAATTGCACAAATTTCATCATTTATTAACATAGAATTCTTTATTACTTAATATTTTTTATAAATAATTAATATATTGTTGTTCAAACAGGAATATTTGATAAATCAATTTTAGTCCCAATTTACAGTTCTTTTATAATATATAATAGATTTTATTTCAAATTAAAAATTGTTCTAAACTATATATTATGAATTTAAAGAAAGAAATAATTCTTCAAAGATTTTAATATTTTTCTTTATATTAAAATCTTTTTTCAATGTCAAAAAAGCATTACATCCTAAATATTGAGATTCAATATCGTAATTATCTAATAATTTTGATATTGAATTATACAAACCGTTAACACTCTTTTTTTTAACCAAGTATCCATTATATTTATCTTGTATAACTTCTGCATTTCCATCAACATTCGTTGCAATTACTGGCAAAGAATGTTCCATTGCCTCTAAAATAGAGAGAGGCAAACCTTCATAAAGAGATGGAAGTATAAATATATCTGAAGAGTTTAATATATTATCAATATCTTCTCGAAATCCTAAAAAAAATATTTTGTTATCTAAAAAGTACTCTTTTATTATTTTTTTTAAAATAAATTCAATTTCTCCTTCACCAACAAAAATAAATTTTAAATCTCTATATTTTTTCACCAATTTTTTTATTGCTTTTATTAAGTATATATGCCCTTTCTGAGAAGTTAACCTGGCAATAGTAACTATTATTCTATCTTCTTTTTTAAAATTCATCTCTTTTCTAAAAATATTATTCTTTTTAAATCTTTTTATTTCTATAGAATTTTTAATTACTTTAATTTTTTTATTTTTTATGTGGAACTTATTTATAAAAGTTTCCTTATTTTTATTAGATACCATAATAAATATAGTAATATATTTATCAATAATATAAATCCAAAGGTGATTTAATTTTCTCTTGAAAATATTAACTTCATCCTCATTTGGGACTAATTGTTCAGCTGCAATAACTGCAAATTTCCTAAAAAAAGGAAATATAGAAAACATAACAGGTTTACAATCATAATGATGTACAAAATTTACATATACTATATCGGGTTCAATATTATATATTATTTTTATAAGTTCATATGTAGTTCTAATATCAAACTCTCTATATCTTGCGGCTGGAAATCTAACAATTTTCACTTTTAAATCTTTTATTTTATCTAATAGAATTTCTGTTCCTTTAGAATCTGTACATGCCAAGGTAAGATTAAATTTAGTTTTATCTAAAAATTTGAGTAATAAGTATAAGTTTTTCTCAGCTCCGCCGAATATGGTTGAATCTGAAATTATTAAAATAGATTTTTTCACATTAATAAATTTATAAAACTGGATATGCACATTATATCATATATGTTTATAAATATTTTGTAATTTTTTACCAACTATATCCCAATCATACTCTAGTTCTATAAGCTTTCTGGCTTCTTTACTATATCTATCAAATATATTAGCATTAGTAAAAAGTAAATTTACTGCTTCAATAAAAGTGCTAACAGTATCTGCAATAATTATATTCTTTTTATCTTCAACTTGTATTCCTTCAGCTCCTTTGCTTGTAGAAATAACTGGTTTTCCACAACTCATATACTCTAGTATTTTAAGACGAGTACCTGAACCTGAAATAATAGGACAAATACCAATTGATGCTTTATGTATATATTGTCTTACATCAGGCACAAATCCTGGCAATATAATACTCTTGTCAGTTTTTGCTAATATAGATAACCAGTTAGGAGGTTTTCCGCATAAAACATATATTTTTATATTGTATATTTTTTTTATTTCTTCATGAATTCGAGAAAAATAAAATTTTAGAGCTTCTTCATTAGGAGGATAATTACACCCTCCCATAAAAATCAAAGACTGTTTTTTTGGTTTTTTCTCAAGAGTAAAATAAGAAATATCTGCGCCATTAGGGATAACCACTACTTTTGAAGAACTCACTATTCTTGCAATAATATTTTTATCATAATCAGAACATGCAAAAATTAAATCCACATATTCAAAAGCTTCTTTTTCTATTTTTTTCAAATTTGGGAGGATCCGCATTGCTACATTTCTTTTAATAAAACCAAAAGAAGAGATAGCCCCTTTTAATGCTATTTCTTCTATATTATGTGCATCGAGGATAATTTTGATTCCTTTATCTTTAAGGTATGGAATATGATCTTTCATCATAAAATATGCATTTAATTGTTCTAACTGCAAAATAGAAGGTTTTTCTTCTTCTATTTTTTTTAAAATGAAAGTTTTGAAATCTAAATCATTAAATTCTTCCATATAAGGGACTACTCTTTTTATAATAGATATATATATTTTCTTAAATAAATTAAAAGATATCTTTTTTTTTGTATAAATAGGAATATTTAATTTTTTTTTTGTAGAATTTAAAAAAGGTTCTGATTTTTTATCAAAAACACTAAAAAGAGATACTGAAAACTTATTTTTTGCTATTTGGTTTATAAGATTAAAATTTCTTGCAGGAGTTCCACCTGTCAGTGCAGGAAATTCAGTAGAAACTATAAATATCTTATTTTTTGTCATATATTTCTTGTCAATTACTAATTATCATAATACCTTACAAATTGCTCTCAAAAAGCCTTTGGAAGCTTTTTTTATATCAGATACTCCACTATTCCCTAAATTGTGTTCTTGCATAGATTTAAGTTTTTTTTTGTCATTAATTAGTTCAGTCATTGCAGAATATAATTGTTCTAGATTATTAGATTTAAAAATCAAGCCTGTGTTTGTATCAATTAATTCTGTTGCACCTATTGTATCAGAAGTGATTACTCCAAGACCATAATGTATTGCCTCATTAACAACTAGTCCCCAAGAGTCATCCAGTGAAGGTAAAACTAATATATCAGAAGTGGCATATAAATTTGATTTATCTACTCCTTCTTTATTTCCAGTAAATATAATTCTATTATCATTCTTAGATAATTTCTTTAGTTGAATTTCAGATGGTCCAGTTCCAACTATATATAATTTAGCTTTATTATCATCAATTTTTTTAAATGCCCTTATTAGTAATTGAATGTTCTTACGAGGAATGAGATACCCTACATATATAAATGTTTTACCATTCCTTACAAATTTTTTACTATGTTCAGGTAACTGATCTAGTGGTATAATTTCATATGTACGAGTAATCTTTTCTACACTTACTTTATTCTCTATCAAAAATTCCCTAGCTTTATTACTAAATGCTAAAAAATGATCAGCCCCACGTAGATATATTTTCCTATATTTGGTAATAAAAAAAGTCAGTAAGTACAGTATTATTTTATTAAAAGCATTAGTATTACCATATACTAAGCTAGGAAAAAAATGTACCTCTTTATTAATAGCCTCAGACCATAAAATAATTTTTTTTCTACGTAATTTTGATAATATAAACGCCATAAAAACTATCGGAGCTACATCTGGATCACTATTAATAATAACAACATCAAAATTAGTTTTTATTAATTTCCACAGAGCATTTGTGTTTATAATAATTGGGCCGAAAGAAAATCCTCTAAGAATATCATATTTAAAATTATACTCACCTAGATCAAACTTCCATACTCTATCTTTTGTGATAGATTTACAAAAATACACAGTCAAGTTTACATTTTTATTTAATTCTTCAAATAAAGGTAATCTATAAGGAGAAACAATATTATGTATAATACATACTTTTAAACTGCCAACCTTATCTCTTTTATTATTGTATTTTTTCATAAATTTGAACTAATTTTTTTGCAATATTTGTCCAATTATAATCTTTTTTAACTATATTTTGTAACACTGTAACTTCATTAGAAAAATCTTTAGTGTGATTTTCTTTTAAAAACATATATATTTGTTTAGATATATCTTTATCTTTATCTATAGAATATCCACCTATATTACCAAGTAAATCTTTAAGTCCTTTTTCTTTTAATAAAATAGGGTAACAACCACCGCTAATTGCTTCCAAAACTACACCTCCAAAACCTTCACCTGATGAAGGAAATATAAAGAATTTACTTGATCTGTAAAAATTTATTAAATCTTTATCTCTAACATTTGTATTTATTGATATATTCTGTAATTCATAATCTTCAATATTTTTTTCAAGAATATTTTTATATCCATAATCTTTTCCAATAATTAAAGTATTTGGGAATATTCCATCATTTTTTAACATCTCTAATGTTTTTATTATATATTGGGCTCCCTTATATTCGGTTAATCTACCTACAAATAAAATATCTATAGACTTATTATTATTAGTTGTTTTATAATTATTAAAATCTATACCAATGGGTAGTATCTCTATCTTTCCTGATTCTATATTCATTTTTTTTACTCTTTTTTTTAATTCATTAGTTAATACAATTATTTTTGAAGATCTTTTTAGAGTTAACCTGCCAAAAGATTTATCATAAAATGTTTCTTTTAATTTTTTTAAAAATCCTTCAAAAGGAACATCTATGTCTTGGGGAGAATGAACAATCTTTATATTTCTAAATATAAGTGAAATGACGGATACCATATCAGGTTCAGCATACATATAACAATATGTATGGACAATATAATATTTTTGTATATTTAAAAGTAAGAAAAAAAACATGGAAGGATTTATCATTACTGTAAAAAATTGAAATATGGGAGAGAATCTAAAGATATTAATACCTCCTATTGTTTCTTTTTTTAATAATTTATTATTTTTACTCTTAAAAGTAAATCTTCTTCCTGAAGAAAAACCCCTAACATCTAAATTATCTAATGAATCTGTAGTAACTATATCAACGTCATATCCTAATTTTGTAAGTTCTTTTGCATACAGAAAACTATAATTCTGAGTTCCGCCAACTGAGGGGTAAAAACGTTGTAATACAAATAATATTTTATTTTTTTTCATGATTTATTTTTATAAACCTAATCTATACCAGAAAATTTTGAAAATGTTGGAGTTAATACTGCTATTTTCATATAAAAATGATTATATCATTTAATTATAATGATTTCTTCAAATATTTATATAATAAATTAATTTAAATTATTAAGAAGTGTATATGTTAATTTCTACTCTCTGTAGTTTTTAATATAGCAAAAACTAATAATGCTCCTATTTTTTCTTCCTCAGACTCTAGAGAATTATCTATAGTATCATAAGTTACAGAATTTTTTGTTTTTATTGTTTCTTTAATAGAGTTTATTGAGTTACTTTCTGTACTCATGCTATTAAAATATTCTTTAATTCCTTTAAAAGTAGAAGAATTTTTTATTTTTTCTATATCAAAAACTGATAATGCAGGAACTTTTCCCTTTAATTTTATAGCTATATTATCATATGTAAGTCCAACACCTATAATAAAATCTGTATATTTATTATTATTTTCAGTATATTTATGTAATTCTTTGAGATTAAGGTCACTGTTTTCTCTTATTCCTGTTATAAGGTCATATAGATTTGGATTTCCATTCTTCATAAATTCAAAAGCATCCTCAGCTCTTATACCTTTTGATTCATTATCACTAAATTCATTAATATCAGGAATTTTTAAAGAAGAGTTTCTCTCTGCAAGAGGAGATTGTATTGTTTCAAAATTTTGCATATATATTATAAAATGATTTAATTAAATAATATTGTATAGAAACCTATAGTTTTTGTCAATAACACATACTGAATGTTAAGTATTTACTCTATTTAAAGCTTTTTTATGACAAATATATCCTCTAGTATTTTCGCATAAATTGAAATAATATAAAAATATTTAAAATATAAAATTCTAGATATTCTTCCAAATAATAGATTACTTATTTTTTTTAATTCTTTAGATTATATTTTCCCCTCTTTATCTATTCCTCTAAATTTAGAAAAGTTAAGATTAATATTACCATTTTCATATTAAGAATTATATTACTTATACCTAAACAAATTTAGAAAAATATTTAGAATGCCCAAATTTAATCCCATAATATTTCAAGCAAATGTGGCTTGATTATAAGAATGTGTATGTAAGAATAAATATAATATTATTAATATAGTAATAAGAATTATAACCTTTAATACATCCTGCTTTTGTATTTTAATATCTGAATAATATTTACATATTATAAATATTATTAATAAAGGTATAAAAATAAAATATATTCCAAAAAAAATATATATATAAAAATTTGTCATAAAACCTGGCTTATATTCACTCATGTATCTTTTCAAAACATACCATGAATTTTTTATGTTTTTTAGATTAAATGCACCTAAATTATAAGTAAAGCCCATTAATATTCCACCTTTTATCTTTTTTCTATTATAAATTATATTACTATTAGATTTTACTACAGCAATATCAATATTTTCTGTTTTTATTATATTTTCTCCCATTATCTCTATTGTATATAATTGTTTATTTTTCAAACCACAATTAATAGAATTCAATGAATTAGTCTTTATATATATTATAGGAATTATTTGAGAACAAAAATCTTTATTGTGTGATTTTACAACCACCTTAATGGTATTTGTAATATTACGGTTAAAATTAGAGGTACTATTATTTATAAGAAATAAGTTTATGCTACTTAAATTATAATTATTTATATAAAAAGTTTCTGTAATTATCTTTTTATTATTTATTCTTAATAAATTTTCTGGGGTTTGATAGTGGAACTTATTCTGAACGACATATTGATTTACAATATAAAAAAAGGAAGCCATAAAAAATATATATAAAATAACTATAGATATTATAAAGGTAACTAATATTCTAATTTTTTTTATATTAAATCTTTCCATAATCCACCTATAAATAGAATTTATTTATTAATATTTGAAATAATCCTGTTGTATTTAACAAAACTATTCCTATTATTATTATGAAATAGATTGTATTTTTTAATTTAAACCTTTTAAAAAATTCTCCTATTCCGAAAAGAAACAGAATTGTATTCGCAGTTATTATTTCAAAAAAATAATGCCCTTGTATAAAAAATGTCCCAGTATTTTTTATAGATATAAAATCTAAATATACAAGAAATAAAGAATATGTTAATGATAATATTATTAAATAATTAATTGTATACAAAAGTTTCCTATTTTTTTTAGTTATATAAGTTAAATTATAGTAATATATTATTATCCCAATAATTGATGTACTTAAAAATAAGTATAAAATATCATAATATTGTTGAGGAAATTTAAAAAATCCCCAACCAAAAGCTCCCCAAAAAGATTGAAATACATATCCATTAAAAAAATAATTTGTAGAATATTTGTAAATATAGTCTAGTGGAGAAAAATATTTCCAACTATTAAATGTACCACTTATATAATCAAATATTAATGTAAATCCTTTTAAAAAGAAAAATATTAATATTAAGAAAAAAAAACCTAAAATTAATATTTGTTTATATCTTAATGACAGTTTTTTATTTTTTAATTTATACCCTATTAAAAACAAATAAGGAATACATAGTATATAAGCACTTTGTTTTGTCATGAAACCTAATAATAATATTATTACTAATACTATATTTGTTTTTTGAGAAAAACCGCTAGATCTTAATAGTTTAAGTGAATAATAAGTAAACAGCGTAAACAATGTTATTAATAAATTATCTGGATTAATAGATACTGACAATTGCGATAACATAGGCAAAAACCCTATAAAAATTACTGTACAATATTGTATCCAGATATCTTCTGGAAATATTAATAAAGCAATTTTATAGGAGAATATCAATGTAATTAGAAAAAAGAATATAGATATAAAACGAATAGCTTCTATACTAAAAAATATACTCTTTTGTTTAGTAATTTTATATACAACTGCTGATATATAATAATAAAGTGGGGGGTAATTCTCAACTATAGCTACATGTGTAAATGTATTTCTATTAATCTTAGTATTTGATTTTTTATCAAATATATATTTTCTTATATTATAGTTTTTACTTATAAAATGATATTGAGAATTCACATTAGCATTAAATATATTAAATTTTAAAAAATTTTCTAATAAAAATTGCTCATTACTTATTGTATTATTCATATCATATTGGTTAGTTTCTGCTATATGTTGTATCTGAGCAAAATGAGCGGGTTCATCAAAAGATTGAAATACAGGTAAAGATATCCACCAAATTAACAAAGATATAAATATAGTGAAAATTATAAAAATTATTGATTTATCGTATTTTTTTAATTTCATATAAAACATTTTTTAATCTCAGATAATTACTAATAATATATTTCCATATAATACTATTTTGTATATTATTTAAGTGAAATAATAATAAATTTTTCTCATTTATAGCGTTTTGTATTAATCTTTTTTCCTCTATATAAGTAGAATAATGCTCAGAAGATATTCTCTTTATATCTTCATTAGTATGATTCAAATCTTTGATATAAACATATTTTTCATATAAATCTAAATACTCTTTAATATTTTCATTTAAAGTTTTAACATGTATTTCTTTAGTCTCATTTTTTAGTTTTTTATATTCAACATTATTTTTCTTTAGCGAGATGATAGTCTTTATAAATTCATCAGAAGACAGACTATTTAGTATAAATCCACCTCCCCCATATTTTTTTATCCTCTCTGGTACCGCACCCAAAGGAAAAGTGACTACCGGGATTTTTGCTAACAATGCTTCACTAAAGGTATATGAAAAAGTTTCTGGCCAAATGGATACTAATCCAATTATATCTGGATTAATTTTTTTCAAAATTTCCACAACATTATTTCTTTTGTAAGATCCATGTAAAATCAAATTTTGTTTATGAATATTCTTCCAGTAGAGTTCTTCTGTTCCTAATAAATGTATCTCTACACCTCTATTTGAAAGAGATGTAATAACTTTTTTTAAAGTATTATTTCCTTTTTGAGATGCATTTGTGTATCCTAAGAACAAAATACTGAATTTCTTTTTATCTGCCATCTTGATTGATCCTATATTAAAATTTTTATCTGGCACTAAAGTTTCTCCATGTTCTATTACTAATGAGTTTTTTATATTATAAACATTACTAAATTCTGATTTTGCACTCTCACTAGGAAATATAAAAAGATTTACTAATGATATTACTTTACTAATATTTTTTTGCCAATCTTCTTGTTTAAAATTTTTAATAAGAAGTTTCTTTTCAAAATATTTACTATCTGGAACTATATCTTTATTGTAAATTTCGTCCTTATATCTATACAATAGATTGTAATCTGGAGAAATCAAATAATAATCATGTATTGTCATAATAATAGGAATACCTAAAGATTTAGCGGAAAAAATAATATCAAAACTATTATTTAGTAGATGTTGTACATGTATTAGGTTTATATTGAGAATTTTTAAGATTTCTATATATTTGTAATATAAAAAATCATTCCTAAATAAATAAGATTGCAAAGGATATGGAATATCAAAAAGGTAAGAAGTCTTTATATTATCAACATACTCTTCAACAATAATCTTGTTATCTTTAATATACAAAACATAGCAATCAATTTTATTATCAATATTATTTACTAAATCTTTTAAATGAAATTCAGTTCCTCCAATATTATCTCCGTTAATAGGAAAGTGAATAACATACAATATCCTTCTCTTGTTTAAGCTTAAAGAAGATGTTACAGATTGAATTATACTATTCTTTATATTGTTGAAAACTCTTGTCTCAATAAAATTATTTATTATAGCTCCATAATCAGGATATCTTTTATGTAAAATTTTCTCATGAGCTTCTATTGTAGATTCTCCCTTTTTAATCTCTCCTTTAAGTAGCATGGATACACTTCCTTTATGAAATACAAATGCATCATCTACTAATATGTGAGAGTAACCATTAACTCTACATCTCATGCAAAAATCTCCTTCCTCTCCATAGCCTCTTTCAAATATTTCATCTAGTATACCTATCTTATTGAGTACCTCTCTTTTTATATACATACAGAATCCAACAGATACTGGTATCTCTGGATATAAGTGCATAGATGATTTATTAATTATTTTACCTATTTTTTGTATATTAACGTTATCTGCTAGGTGTGATAACTCGAGGATAGAATAGATAGACGCATTATTTGTAAGGGGATTAGCCGTAGCATATTTTTGTTTTTTATAAATTACCTTTCTTATAGAAGATAACCATTTATATGTAACTACAGTATCTGTATTTAGAAGTACCACATCATTTTCTTTAGATTGAGAAAGACCTATATTTGTTGTTTTAACAAAACCTAAGTTTTTTTTATTTTTTATATAGATATCCTTATCTCTTTTTATTTTATTAAAAAACTTATGAATTCTTATATCCGTACTACAATCATTTACAAATACAAATCTATATGGAGTATCATTGGTATTTTCAATTACACTATTTATACAATCATATACATATTCATAAGAATTATATGTGGGAACTATAATATCTACTCCACCAAATTTACCTAAAACATAAATCCTATCATTTGAAATTTTATCTAATATTGTAAAGCCTAAATCTACGCAAATTTTTTCAAAATCTTTACTGTATTTTTGATTTTCTTTTAGATGCGAAGGATAATCTTTTGATACTAAATCAAACGATTGAGTTAAAAATAACAATCCATTTTTATTAAGTTTAGTATATAAAAATTTTAAAGTGTCTATTGGATCTACTAAATGCTCCATTACTTCTAAGCAGACAATAGAATCATAAGATTTAATATTATTCTTATTCTCAAGAACCTTTATTTCTGAATTATATTTGTTAAATCTATACTTTGCAAAATCAAAAGTTAACCCTTTTAAATCATAATAGGATGTATCATATCCACATTCTTGAAAGTATAGGCCGTCTGTACCAACACCTCCTCCATAATCCAATAATGTCTTTTTGTCCTCATATAAAGATAAATAGAAAAGAATGCTATCTCTCCATTCAATACGTGAAGTTCTAGAGCTTTCAATTAACAGATCATAAATGTATGAATCAGTTTTCTTATAGAAATCTTCTATTTCAATCTCTGTTTTTGGGTTTATCTTATTCCAAGCATTAGCAACCGTTCTTCCTGGATTATTAATTTCATAATTAACTTTTTTCAAAACATAACTTTTTTCTTTTTCTAAAAACTTAGATATATTATCAACAATATCATTTTTTATATTATCATTCATTTTGAAAATTATATAAGTATATAAAAATTACCATATTACGAACACTTGCAATTTTTCTGACAAGAGAATATCCAATATTTTAACTAGAATATAGCATTTATTGAAAATTTCATCAATATTAAGCACTCATTACGCACATTATAATAAGTTTTATATTATTCAATATTTAATCTTTCTACAAAGTAATTTTAAGACTATAAGGTAAAATCTCATGTTTAAAAAGATATTATAAATAAATTAGTGATAGAACTTTTAACTTAAAAATTCTTACACTGCTCTAAAGGAGTAATCTTCTTTTGAGTGAGTGAGATTAGGATTATAGAATGGATCTCCTTTTTTTAAAATATATTTCCATCTTTTCAAAAAAAATCCTGTATCTTTAATATTTTCTCCCTTAGTTTTTTTTCTTGTTTTTGTTTCATAATGATATATCTTCATATATGGAGTATATATATTTCTTAAACCTAATCTTTCAAGTCTTAAGCAAAGATCCACATCGTTATATGCTATTTTTAAATTTTCATCAAAACCTTTAATTTGAAGAAATTTCGATCTTTTAACCATCATACATGCTGCTGTTACAGCAGAAACATCTCGCACACAACTTACTAGACCTCCATGCCCATTTGATGCACCAGGAAATCCTCTGTGAGAATGTGCAGCAACTCCTCCTAAACCAATAACAATTCCTGCATGTTGAATTGTTCCATCTTTATATAAAAGCAAACCTCCTACTGCCCCTACTTCTTTTCTTTGAGCGTGTGAAAGCATCTCCTCTATCCATTGTGGTGTTATTATTTTAGTATCATTATTTAAAAACAAGAGATAATCACTTTCAGTTTTTTTAACAGCAAAATTATTAATCAAAGAATAGTTAAATTCTTTTTTATAATCAAGAATAGTAATTCTATGATCTTTTTTTAAATTTTTAAGATATTCAAAAGTTTCCTCTTCTCTACTGTCATTATTTATAAGACAAATTTCATAATTTTTATAAGTACTTATCTTCTCTATACTTCCAACACAGTCTTTTAGATACTCTACTTTATCTTTAAATGGAATTATTATCTCAACTTTAGGTTCGCCTTCTATATTTCTTTCAACTTTATATGAACCTTTAAAAAACCCTTGTTTTACTATTGCATTTACACTCATTCTTTTTAAATGTTCTTCTATTAGAGTCTGTTGTCTTTTATATGCATATGATTTTGCACCAGATGCATCATCAGCTGTAGAATTAGCAGTTTTTCTCCAGTGGTATAGAATTTTAGGAATATGTCCAAACAAAGCTTTATTCTCATATAACCTTAGTGCAAAATCCCAATCTTGAGCACCATCAAATTTTGAATTTAAGCCATGTAATTTTAAAAATGTAGATTTTCTGATTACCCTTATATGTGTTATATACATACATGAAAGTAGGAGATCATATGAAAAATCAGGTTTAAAAAAAGGATCTTCTCTTTCTCCTTTATAAGAGAGTTTATCTTCATCTGAATATATGTAATCTACTCTTTTATTATTTAGAAATTTTACAGTTTCAAATAAAGCATCTTGAGAGAGAGTATCATCATGGTCAAGAAATACTAAATACTCTCCTTTAGATTTTTTTACTGCCATATTAGAAGATTTAGATATCCCATTATTTTTTTTTGATAAGAAAACTTTAATATTACCTTTATTAATTCTTTCTAGATATTTTTTAAAGTTCTCATCTTTTGATGCATCATCATATACTATAACTTCAAAATTTTTATAAAACTGTTTTTTAACACTCTCTATTGTCTCTTTAATAAGAGGGATGGGGGTATTGTATGTAGGTATTATTATAGAAAGAAGTGGTTTATATTTGAATTTTTCAATCTCTTTTTTTATTTTTGTCTCATTAAATTTTTCTAACTTTACTAATTTTGAATATGCAATATTATCTTTCTTTCTAATAATCCTTGATGAAAGATAACCTTTAGTTTTTCTCAAAAATTCTTTTACACCAAAATTTTTAATATAGAAAATACTTTTTTTAGATAGACTTATAATGCTCATACAATATAGGATTTTACCATAACATTTCATATTTACATATATTATATTTACTTATTCAGAATCTATAAATGTATTTAAATTAGTGTAGATAAAAATATTATATATAAATAAAAGTAAGAGAGTTAATAGTATAAATTGAAATATTCAAAACTAGAACCCAAGAATTCAAGGTAATTTATCGGTTACAACCCAAGAATTTGACATAATTTATCGGTTTAGGGAAACTTGTATAATTACATCATGCACTGCAGTTCTATATTCTCTTGGCATTTTTTTATAAAATAGAACTCATATTTTGCTTGTATAGATAATAATATGTTATATTAAATTATGTTTAAAAAAATATTTTTTTCTATATTTTTCACAGTATTCTCTCTTTCTCTAACAGGTAGAGTTTTTGCGAGTACACCTCCATCTTCAGCATATCAAGGAAACAGTTATCTAAACTCTTTCTATTCAAATAAAACATATTCGTTTACACCTGCTGTTAGTAAACCTCAACCTTTAAAGAAATTTGCGAGTTTAGGCCCACAAGGTTTACAAAAGGAGGTTATGGGATTTGCTCCATATTGGGATCTTTCTTCTGGTGCATATACTTCATATCCTTATTCTAATCTTACTACAATAGACTATTTTGGAATAACATCAGATGGTAATGGTAATTTTGGAACAAACGCAGGAGGAGGAAGTGGTTGGGCTGGATTAAATTCTTCTCAATTTACAGATATGGTAAACACTGCCCATTCAAAAAATGTACGGGTTATAATTTCTGCAAAAATATTTAATATCACAGACATTGAAAGTGTTGTAAATAATACAACAAATGCTCAAAATTTTATTAATAATATTATATCTATAGTAAAGAAATTTAATTGTGATGGAGTAAATATAGACTTTGAATATCAACCTTCACAAGGAACACCTAGCACTACAACAATAAATAATTTTACAACTTTTATTTCTAATCTAACTCAACAAACACATTCTCAAATTCCAGGATCTTTTGTTAGTGTAGATGTTTTTGCTTCAGCAGTACGTTGGACAGGATCATTATTTAATGTTCCTCAACTTGCAAACGTTACAGATGCTCTAAATGTAATGGCTTATGATTATTACACTCCTTCATCCAGTGTAGCTGAGCCTGTAAATCCTTTTACAGGATATAATAACGGAGCAGGTCCTTTATGGTATGATGTTAGACGTACAATTCTTGATTATGCATCAGCTATTAATCCTAATAAAATAATTTTAGGTGTTCCATATTATGGAAATGATTATCAAACAACATCTAATAATCAAAATGCATCTACTGTATCAGGAAGTGGAATAAATGAACCTTATGGTCAGACAAATGATCAATATAAAAATCAAAATACTAAGCATTGGGATTCACAAAGCTCAACTCCTTGGTATGGATATTGCTATCCTTCTAATAATACTCCACCTAACTGTGCCTCCTCAGATCAGTTAAGACAAGGATACTATTCTAATGCTACATCACTAGGTTTAGTTTACTCTCAAGTTTTACAATCTAATCTTAGAGGAGTTAGTTTATGGACATTAGGCTATGAACAACCGTCAACTAACCTTACATCAGCTATAAATACATATTTTACAACAAATTCTATTTTTTCAAATATAAACAGTGCATATACCCTACTTTCTTCTGCAGGAAAAGTTCTTGCATTTGGAAATGCAAATTATTATGGAGATATGTCGTATGTAAATGGAGCTCCTGATTCAAATGCGCAAGGTTTAGCAACTCTACCAAATGATACAGGCTACTATATCCTAACTACTGATGGAGGAATATATACATTTGGATCTGCTCAATTCTATGGATCTGTTTTTAATATACCTAATGCTCCAATAAAAACTCCAGTCTCAATTGTAACTACACCTGATGGAAAAGGATATTATGTTTTAACTACGGATGGAGGAGTATATACTTTTGGAGATGCACAATTCCACGGATCACTATTTAATATCCCAGCATCTGCACTTCCTGACAGAACGCCTCTTGCTTTCGCACTGACTCCTGATGGAGGTGGTTATTATATAATGACATCTAATGGCGCAGTATATACTTTTGGAGATGCACAATTTCATGGATCTGTCTTTAATATACCTAATGCTCCCAATAAAAATGCAGTTGATTTTGCACTCACACCAGATGGCGCAGGTTATTATATAACCACTCAAGATGGAGGAGTATATACTTTTGGAGATGCACAATTTCATGGATCTATGTTCAATATTCAGGGAGCACCTAATACTACACCTCAATCATTTGTAGTAACATCAAACAATGGAGGATATTATCTGTTGACCCAAGATGGAGGGATATATACTTTTGGAAATGCTGTATATGATGGAACAGCTATTGGTATATTTCAAAAAACAGTAGGAATTAATCTTATTCCATAATGAAAAAATTTTTATTTATCTCAATAAGCTTATCATTCTCATTTATCCTGTTTTCTAAGATATATGCTCAGGATATTTCTGTATATCAAAAATTTACAATTCTTACTCAAAATAAAAGATATACACTCAATAATGCAATAGTAAATATAAATTCTCAAAATTTAAATTTAGGATATAGTGTAAGAAAAATTAACTCTAATACTGAAATTGTAGAAAAACCTAACAATATGAGTTATGAAAATTTCTTAATAAGCTTACTTTCAAATACAAATCTTTATAATGTTACTCCCAATTACATTAAAAGTTTTTCTCAACTTCCTAATAATATAGATATAACACAACAGAAAAATCTATTTTTAACACATGCTCCTGTAGTAGATAATAATGGGTTTAGTAGTTCTTTAGGAGGGTCATCTAATATTACTATAGCTGTATTAGACTCTGGAATAGCTTATCAAAATTATACCAATCCATTAGATAATACTTTTTATGCACAAGCACCTTCTTTATCAAATCTTAACATAAAAGATCCATATAATGCATTAGCTGTATATAACAATCAGCTTCAAAATGAATATGCTCCATATGATAATGTAGGACATGGGACATATATAGCAGGAATAATAGCATCAAGTACAAATAATGATGCTTCGGGTTCTTTGAATTATGCTACAGCAGGAATTGCTTTTAATGCAACAATCATGCCTGTAAAGATAGGAAATAGTAATGGAATTCCTCTAGGTGCAGAACTTTTAGGTCTTCAATGGGCAATTAATAATCATGCAAATATAATAAATCTTTCCATAGCCTCCACTACTCCATCTCAGAGTGAGGAGACTTTAATAGAACAAGCAATAAATGATGGAATTATTGTTGTTGCAGCTTCAGGAAATGAAGGAAGTAATTCTCTAGATTACCCTGCAGGATATCCAAATGTAATTGCAGTTGGAGCTAGTAATTCTTCTAATACGCTTACCTCATATTCTAATTATGGATGTAGTACAGATCTAAATTGTCAAACAGTAGTTGCTCCTGTAGGATATAACACACCTTTAGTATATCAACAAACTCTCACAGGATATGATACAGGGACAGTTAGTTCATTTAGTAGTTTTTCTAATGAATATTTAGTGGGAACATCTTTTGCAACACCTCAGGTAGTAGCAGCAATCGCCTTATATGAATCTGTAAATGGAGTACAAAATTCTGCTTTTATGGAAAATATATTAAAAATGTGTTCTACTTCTCTGGGAAACTATAATCTTTATGGTTTTGGTCTTTTAAATATAAATAATATGTTAAATTATCCTGTTAATAGTACCCCTTATACTGTACTCTCATCACAAGGAACAGTTTCTACTTTTGGACAAGATCAGTATTGGGGAAATTTACCTGTAAATTCTACTCCCACAGATATAGCAAGAACTAATACGGGATATTATATACTTACATCTAACGGAGCGGTATATACATTTGGAAATGCGCAGTTTTATGGATCTATGTATAATATTCCTAATCCTCCTGTGCAACAATCTGTAGCTATAGTACCTACAAAGAATGATCTAGGTTACTATATACTAACAGAAGATGGAGCGGTATATACATTTGGAAATGCGCAGTTTTATGGATCTATGTATAATATTCCTTCTTCTGCAGTACCTGTAAGAACTCCACTCTCTTTGGTATTAACCCAAGATCAATCAGGTTATTATATACTTACATCTAATGGAGCAGTATATACATTTGGAGATGCTCAGTTTTATGGATCTGTTTTTAACATTCCAAATGCCCCAGTAAAGACAGCCGTTGCACTAAGACTTTCTTCTCAAGGAGAAGGATACTATATACTGACAAAGGATGGAGCCATATATACATTTGGGGATGCTCAGTTTTATGGATCTATGTATAATATTCCTTCATCAGCTGTTCCTCAAAATAATCCTACGAGTCTATTAATAACAAATTCTGGATATATGATTTTAGAGAAAGATGGTGCTTTATATACATTTGGAGGGATACTTTCTGAAGGAACCTTATATCCTGATCCGAGTGGAGCAATAGCAATTACTCAGTAAAGCTTTTAGAATAAGTATAAATCTGATATAATCCTTGTAATGAAGGATACTAAAAATAGTGTAATAATAATTCTTGCAGCTATAATTGTTATATTATTTGTTCTTTTAGTAGCTAAAAACAATCAAAATACAGTACAGAATAATCCAAAAAGTATAAATAAAAGTGTTCAGAAAACTATAAAAAAAGAAACTGCAACAACATTTCCACAACAAAGTCCAACAGTAGTAATAAAAGATATTATAAACAGTTACAAAACCTGTGCTAATACTCCAACTTGTCCTCTTTCTTCATCATTCAGATCAAGAGCTCAAGCCTTAGAAAAAGCAAATAACCCTCTTAATCCAATTACAAGAATGGCAGGAGGGTATATTAATCCAATTTATTCAGTAATTACAGAACTTCCTACTATATCAATTATAAAAGTTACAAATCAAAGTGGATCTAATGCTATTGAGTTTGACTTAACAAATATAAAAAATTCATGGGAACTTACAAATACTTATTGTTATTCCAATCCTCAATCAGCAATTACAGATACTAAAATTATTTCATGCAATTAAAATATTATGGAAAATGAAAAATATACAAACTTATTAAATAATTTATCAGAAGTATTCTCTCTTTCAATTGAGTTTTGTGAAACCTATGGTTCAGAAATAGAAAGAGAGGCTATACTAGAAAGAGAAGCTGTAGCAACTCCTGATTATATTAAAGATCTTATGTCTAAAAAAGCAGATACATACACTCTTACTATAAATAAGAAAGAGGATCCTCAAGAAACTTTATTTGGAGATAGAGCTACTATTCTAACAATAAATATTAACCCAAAAGATTCTAAATCAAATGGAGTTGTATATAGATTATATAGAGGAAGATTTGAAAGAATTGTATACGAAAAAAAAGGTAGAGAATTTACTAGAAGAACTATTGATGAAGTAATTCCACCTGAAGAGATAGAATCTTTAAGAAATTTTCTTAAAAATCAATTTCCTGCATCAAACTAAACTCTTACATCTAAAAAAAATATTAAATGCTTACTACTTGCGGTATTAATTGAAGTAGTAAGTGTTTTATATTATTTCCCCTTTTTCGTTATATTCTTTAACTACAAATAGAGAAATTTTTCCTGATGAATCAACATTTCTTATAGTTTCTCTTATCAAAGATCCATCTTCTCTATATTCCTCTTTTTTATATTCACCATTAAAAATCGTTTCTAAAGAAACTGGTTTTCCATTAACTTCTTTATACTCAGTATGTACATCATCAACATTATCTATATTGGGAATAACACTTTTAAACAAAACATTATCCTTTCCACAGAAAAAATCTATTATTTCCATACGATCAGGAAATATTGTTTTTTCTGTTTGATGTATAAGATTACCTTTAGAATCATAAACATTATAAGTTTTTTTTAGATTTCCTTCTCTTTGATCAGAAAATTTTGTTTCTTCTGTTCTCTGAATAAGATTACCTTTAGTATCATAACTATTAGAAACTTCTGTTACATTTCCTTTATCATCTGAAATTTTAGAAATATAAAAACTTCTTCTTTTTTCATTCTTACTTATTCTTCTTTCATTTTCCATAATATACAGATTTATTAAAATTATATAAAGATGTATTATATCAGACTTATAGTATTTGTCAATGGTAAATATTGTTTAATTATAAAAATAAATTTGCAATATGATATATAATGCATTTATGGTAAGTGTGATAATAGTTACATATAATAGTGAAAAATTTATACAAGAGACAATTCTTAGAGTTTTAAAACAGACTTATAATGATATAGAGATTATTGTAGTTGACAATAATTCAAAAGATCATACTCTAAAATATATTAAGGGTATAAAAAACATTAAAGTAATAGAAAATAAAAAAAATGTAGGATTTGCAAAGGCTAATTTGCAGGGATTTTTAATATCGAAAGGTGAATATATACTCACTTTAAATCATGATGCATTTCTAAATTCATCATATATACAAAAAATAGTAGAAGTGATGAGTAAAGATGTTACGATAGGTTCTGCACAAGGAATATATTACAAAGATTCTAAGAAAACAAAAATTGATAGTGAAGGGATATATCTTAATTTTGGATATAGCGCAAATGATATCAAGAAAAAATATTTTGGTATAAAAAAAGTATTTGCATGTTGCGCTGCAGCTGCAATTTATAGTAGATCAGCAATAGATGATGTAGGTTTTTTTGACACAACTTTCAGATCTTATTATGAAGATGTTGATTTAGGATTAAGATTAAGAAAAGAAGGTTATGATAATTTATTAATAAGTTCAGCAGAGTGTGTACACTTAAGAGGTAGCGAGAGTAATTTGAGAAATTTAAAATATTCTCTAAGAAATAAATACAAATTACTAAAAAAACATAATATGAAAAAAGAGATCAAGATTGCAAAAATATACGATATTCTAAAGATGCCTATCTATTATTTTAAAAATAAGGATTTTATTCCTGAATATATAAAGATATTAAGAAAAATTTAAATAGAACTCCACTCTCCTTCTATTTCTAAAATCCCTTTTATATTGTCTCTTGAAAGAAAGGTTTTGAAATTTCTTATTTTCTCTAATAAAACTATCTGTTCATTTAAATCTTTAGAATAAACAACTAAAGATATACTATACTCAGAAGGATATAGATTTAAATTATTAACGCTAAAAGATATAGCCCCCTTTCCTTTTATGCTACCTAAAGAAAGATTTGAATATTTTGAATTTATAGCAGATATAATAATTCCATCTTCTCTTGTTATTATAATCTCAAAAAATGGTGATATTATTTCTTTTTTTAAATTATATATGATTTTTATACTTAATTCTTCATTAAAATCAAAAATATTCTTATCTTTCCCATCTTTTCCTAGAATTTTTAATGAAAATTCACCATCTTTTTCAAGAAAAGTATTTTCTGTTTTAGAAAAAAATACTTCACTATAATTTTTTACAACATTCAAAACATTTCCTTCTTTTCTTATATTTCCTTTATCCAAAAGTATTACTCTGTCACAAAACTCTTCTATAGCACCCATTGAGTGAGATACAAAAATAATTGTTTTCCCTTGAGATTTTAATTTTCTAAACATATCAAAACATTTTTGTTGAAACCCTAAATCCCCTACTGCCAAAACTTCATCTAAAATATATATATCTCCATGAGCTTGTATAGCTATTGAAAAAGCTAGTCTGACTTGCATTCCTGATGAAAAATTTTTAAGTTGAGTTTCTTCAAAACCTTGAAGTTCTGAAAATTCTATAATTTCTTTATATTTCTTCTTAACTTCTTCTCTAGAAAGACCAAGTATAACTCCATTCAAGAATATATTGTCTTTTGCAGTAAGCTCCATATTAAAACCAACTCCTAGCTCTAGAAATGGAACTATTTTTCCTTTTACATTTATTTTTCCTTTATCTTGAAGATATATTCCTGCTATGATTTTTAAAAGTGTGCTTTTCCCAGAACCATTTCTTCCTATTATTCCTAAAAATTCTCCCTTTTTAACAGAAAAAGATATATTAGAAAGAGCTCTAAACTCTCTGTATTTTGTTCTTTTGAAAGGATGGACAAAGTAATCTTTTAATTGAGATCTCTTTTCCATTGGCAATCTAAATTCTTTTGTTATATTTTTTACTTCTATTACATTTTCCATATATTAAAAATCTTCAGCTATTTTTTTAATACTTCTTTCAAAAAAATAGAAACCTAAAATAAAAAGTGTTATAGATAAAACAAATATTATCATAGTAGAATATACAGACAAATACTTTCCGTAGATTATAGATTGTCTAGCAAAATTAAGAATATGTGTAAGAGGATTTGCATCTATTATTAATGCAAATTTACCATGAACTAAAGATATAGGATAGACTATAGGGGTAAGGTAGAATAAAACAAACATAACAATCTCCCATATATGTTGTAAATCTCTAAATTTTACATAGAAAATACTTATAAAAAAAGATATTGCTATTCCCAAGATATATAAAATTATTATCCCTAAGAGAAAAAATAAAATTCCCTCAAAAGAAGGAAGAACTCTATTAAATATAAAAAAAACTACAGATACTATTAGATTAAAGAATAAATTTATTAATGCTATAACAGAAGAACCTATTACTGCTATATATCTTTTAAAATTAACTTTAAGCATTATATCTTTTTTCTGCAAGAGAGAATTCATTCCATTTACAGTAACCTCATTAAAAAAATTATAAAGCATTATTCCTAAAAGAAGATACAGTGCATAATATTTAACACTAGTACCTAAAAAAAGAGAAAACACTATATACATTACAGTAAACATTAAAAGAGGTTTCAGAACAACCCACAGAAACCCTAATACAGAATTATTATATCTTAAGGTAAAATCAGTTTTTACGAATTCTAAGAGAAGATCTCTGTCATTTTTATTCATATAATACATATTATACCCTAAAGATATTAAAAAAAACTATAGAAATAAAAGGAATTAAAGTATAATATAGGCGAAAATATTATGAAAAACATAGATATTAGCATAATAATAGTAACATATAATGTAAAATCTTTACTTGCAGATTGTCTTTTTTCTATAAAACAAAGTGAGGATAATCTTAAAAAAGAGATATTTATAATTGATAATGGAAGAGATGATACGTATAAATTGTTTAAGGACAGTAGAGAGTATATATATATAAAAAATAAAGATAATGTAGGTTTTTCAAAAGCTAACAATCAGGCTTTAAAAATAGCAAAAGGAAGATATATATTAATTCTTAACCCAGATACAAAACTTAATAAAAATACACTGAGTGAAATGTATAATTTTATGGAGATACACAAAGATGTAGGTGTTTCTACTTGTCCCCTATTTCTTCCTTCAGGAGAATTAGATAAAGCATGTAGAAGAAGTTTTCCTACAATCTCAAATAGTATAGGTAAACTTTTAAATCTATCAAAATTTTCAGATAAATTTAAAGGTTATAACATAGAAGGTAGTATTAACAGAGAAATAGAGATAGATGCTTGCACAGGAGCTTTTATGTTTATTAGAAAAGAAGTATTTTCAGGAAATAAAAAGCATACGAAAACAGCTTTTTTTGACGAATCATTTTGGGCTATGGGAGAAGATCTAGATTTATGTTTTAGGATAAAAGAAAATAACTGGAAAATAATGTATACACCTAAAACTTCAATCCTACATTATAAAGGAGCTTCTGGAGGATTAAAAAAATCTAGCAGTAAACTTTCTTCTGCAGACAAAGAAACAAAAAGAAGATGGATAAAAGCATATTCAGATGCAATGTATATTTTTTATAAGAAACATTATTTCACTCAAAATAATGTCCTGATAAACTTTATAATAATAATTTCAATAAAATTGCTATACCTATTGCAGCTCTTAAAATTAAATGTTATAGAAAAATAAAATTCTCAAAAGCATCCTCTATGGATAAAGGAAATGCTTCAATTTTTAGAATAATCATTATCTACGACAAAAATAAACTTAGTTTGTGGAGATATTCCTAGTATTTTTCTGATTTACATAGGAAGATCTACCTGCCCTCTTTGTTGTACGGTGGAAATAAATTTACTTTTATATTTTGGTAAATCCTTTATGTTATTAATATTTTATACTAAATTTACACCTACACATAGTGTTGACAATTCAATACAATATCAATACAATATCAATACAAGGAGGTAAATTATGAGCACACGAACAGTTAATATTGCAATTGACAAAAAGTTGTTAACAGAGATTGATAAAGCAGTTAAACAAGACTTAGGAAGTAGAAGTGAGTATTTTAGAAGGCTTGCCATTGCGGACTTAGATAAACGTAAACGTTGGAAGAAACTTTTATCTGCAGGTAGAAAAGTTGGAAAGCAGATGGGGATTAATAACGAAGAAGATGTTTATAGAATAATTAAAGAAGATTAAATATTATGCCCAATCACAATATTAAGGTAGTTATTGATACTAATGTATGGATATCTGGATTAGTTTTTGGGGGAATTCCAAGAATTATACTGCAACAATTTATTGATAAAAAAATAAATATAATAATTAGTGAAGAAATTATTACAGAGCTTCACAGAACAATAACAAGAAAATTCCCGCTATTTCAAGCAAACATGGAATTGCTTGAACTCTCAATCAGGAAAGATGCAACCTTGGTTCCTCTTGGTAGCCTTACAGTTAAAATAAGTAGAGATCATGATGATAACAAAGTCATAGAAACTGCAGTTATTGGAAATGTCGACTATATAATAAGTGGGGATGATGATTTATTGTCAATAACACAATATAGAAACATACAAATTATAAAACCCGCAGAATTTTTAAATATAAGTAATAGTTATTTTCACTAAATATGACTAGCTCATCTTTAAACACACCAAAAATTGCATAGATATATGTAATTAAATATAATAAACTTCTCGCGACCTGACACGGTCGGAGTTTAATAAAAATACACACTAAAATAAGAAAAAAAGTTTAAAAATTTCCAAGTTATACTAAAGTGGTATTATTTTAAACCTGAGTTTTAGGCATTTGTATAATAAAATCAGAGATTATATTGTATAAAAATATATATTCTTATAGAATATATTCAATGAAAATATTAAAATCTTTTATATATGTATTTTTCATTGTAGTTATTTTTATATTAACTGCACATAAATCCTTTGCAGCTTCTGCTCAACTTTCTCCTTATTCTTGGGATCCTGGATTATATGCAACTACATCAACTTATGGAAGTACAGTACATGCGTGGGGTATGAGAAAGAATCAAGGTGCATGGGGTACTGGACCTGTAAATTATCAATCTGGGGCAACTACTACATACAGGGGCTCTTCTTCTGGGACTTTAAATGTAGATCTAAAAGGTACATATTGTCCTAATGGAGTTTGTGCATATGGAGCAGGAACAGGATATAAAGGTTTAGTACAATTTTGGAATGATCCTAATAATTATATAGCTTTTGGTTTTATTCATGACCCAGGAGTATCTCCAAATGGAATAACTATAATGGTAGAGGGCGCTGCGAATGGAAAACCTGTTGGAGGATATTGGCCAGGAGGAGCAATAAATGGAGCTTCACACCATTTTCAAATTACATGGACAGCTACAGGTATTTCTGTAACAATAGACAATCAAGTAACTTTAGGTGTATATCCTGTAGCAGAAAATAATCCTTCTATTTCATTTTTAGCTGCATCAAGAGAACCTGGAGATATCTGTGATACAACATTTACAGGTATATCTTTTACTCCAGGATCAGTAGTATCTAACCCTGTAATTATACCATCTGGTTCTCCATATTTAACATACACAGATACTATTACAGAATCTGGTTCTGGAACAGGATATTCTGCATATATAAATGCTCATGATGCAAATAATAATGCAATTTCCGTAGGAATACAAACAGATTCAACTTCTGCATCTTCTCATGGACTTCCTTTCTACACATGGGAAAGAGTTCAAAACGGAGTATTTTCTTATGAATATTTATCTCCAGCCTCGAATAGTCCTACAAATATAGAACTTGCATGGTGGTCACAGGATAATACTGCAGTATTTTATGTAAATGGAACACCAATAGCAGATATAACGGTCAATTTATCTCCTAGGTTATTTTTCAATATAGAAGGTAATGCTAGAATAAATGGAGATACTGTTAATGATACTTTTGGTCCAGTAAATATAGTTGTTGGTAATAATTGTCCAACGTATTGTGGATTAAATGGATCTTGGAACTCTTCTTCATTTAATAGTTATGGTCTTTATGCTACTCAAACAAATAGTAATTCAGAAAATGGTGCTACATTTAGAGTACAAGGAACAGTTTCAGGACTTGCATCTGAACAAACTTGGGATACTAACCAAGTATCAGGAATTTCAATGATTGCTCAATACTGGAATGGGCAATAACGATTAAACACCCTCTTTTATTCTTTCTAAAACAATTGACAGTTAAATAAAAATATTGTATAAGTTGTTTTATTTTCAAAACATTATATGAATTTAGAATTAGAACACACAGATGAAGATTTTGATCTCTCTGAGTATCTTGTAGGTAAAGTTGATAGTAGCTCAATACAGGTATCTCAAAAGGGGGAGATCTATTATTCTAAAAAAGGAAATGTTTTTAAAAGGGACCCTTTATTAGGACTTGAACCTGTTCAAAATTCTTATCCTTCAGAGAATATAGTAGATACATTTTGTATAGATGATAATCAAAGATTATTAACTTTTTTAGTAAGACAAGCATCTGAATTTTCAGACGAAAGAATCCTTGTAGTAAGAGAAGATAAAAGAAGCTATAAAAAAAGAATTTTTATAAAGACCCCTATTCTACTTTCAGCAGCAACACTGGATTTTAGTTCTATATTAATAGGTGCATATGAAGAGGATATTTCTTTAATAAGAATAGGTAAGGAAACAAAATATCTTACTTTAAAAAACAATAAAACAGATATTGTACCTGAAACTGAGAAATTTATTATCTTAAACAGCAAATCTTTTGTATCTTCAGGATTTGAAGGTATTTTTAAATGGAATCTTCATGAAGATGACAGTTATAATGTAGAGAAATTATCTGATATAAATTCTCCTCGTAATTTAATTGCTATTAGTGAAAAAAATTATATTTATTCAAAAGGTGAGAAAATTTTTTCACTAGAAAATGTTTCAGATGAATGGAAGACAGAAGAAATATTTCAAAATGATTCTGTTATTACTTCTTTAGACATTATCGATAATATGTTATTTGCAGGAACAGAGAAAGGAGAATTGTTATTTATATCTCAAAATTCTATAAAAAAGGGTTATTTAAAAAAAGGAAAATCTATATCTTTAATAAAAAAAACAGACAAGGGTCTAATAGGAGTTTCTGGGGGTAATGTTTTTGTAATAAAGTAAAAAGGAGAGTTTCCCCTCCTTTTTACATATTTTATACTTATACTAATTTGATGCAAAAACTTTTACTGCATCATCAAAGTTTGTAGATACTTGAGATACAGGAGCTCCCGTAAGAGTTGCACTAAATGTTGTTGTAGCTCCTGGAGCAATGGTACTTGAAGCTAAACTATTAGTAGCATCTAGTAGAGCTACTATATTTTCATTTGAGTCAAAAAACAATATATCTACCTTAGGAGTAGTTATAGTAACTGAAGAATTATTAGTAACATTTCCTGTAACTGTTATAGTTCCACTACCTTGAGTTACTTGAATATTACTTACCTTTAAAGGATCTGTATAACTAGATGAAAAAGTTGTTCCTGTTACACTAAATGTTACTGAAGATACTGTTCCTTGATAACTAAACATAAATGCAGTTTTTTGATCAGGATTTAGAGCTGACATTATAGGTGTAACTGTCTGAGTTCCAAAAGAACCAGTTGCAGTAAGAGTAACTCCTGTCATTGTAGTATTAGAATTATTCTGAATCTCTCCCTCTACTAAAACTTGAGTTGGAGATACTTGTTCTTGTACATAACTTTTCACAGTAAGAGTATTTTCTGCTACATCTGCTGAATCTGCACCATCGAACTGAGCATTCCCAAATGTATATACTCCTCCATCTGCAGTTAGAGCATAATAACCTTGTCCATTTGGTGTTATAGCAATATCTGCGACTGTTTTATTAGGAGCTCCTTTTATATTAAATATTGATCCTTGAAATTGAGCTGTTCCAAAAGTATATACACCTCCATCTGTAGTTTGAACATAATATCCTTGACCTCTTGGAGTTAATTTCATTCCCATTGCATTTTTTACAGGAGCCTGAGGAATATTATATACTGATCCTAAAAATTGAGCATTCCCAAATGTATATATACCTCCATCTTCTGTTTGAATATAATAACCTTGACCGTTAGGAGTTATATTTAATGAGACAGGAACCTTATTAGGTGCTGCTGGTATATTATACATAGATCCATTAAATTTAGCAGTTCCAAATGTATATACAGCACCATCTTCTGTAAGAACATAATAACCATTACCATTTGGAGTTAATTTTATAGAAACTGCATTTTTTATAGGAGCATTAGTTATATTAAAAACAGAACCAAAAAACTTAGCATTTCCAAAAGTATATACTCCCCCATCTTTGGTAAGAATATAATAACCTAAATCATTTGGAGTTAAAACCATATCTGCGACCTGATTATTAGGAATATTAGGAATTTGTGTTAAATCTCCATAAAACTGGGCATTTCCATAAGACAGTACTGCTCCTGTTTTAGATATTATATAGTACCCAGAAGGTGCTCCACTTGCAAGTTGTGTAGGTAAAACTACTATTTTTAAATCTTTACTAACAGCAAGAACTTGAGATGCATCTGGTGCATCTGCAAATACCTTACCTAAAGAAAGCATATAAATTAATAACAAAGAGAGAAAAAATACTAAAAAATAAGCTTTTTTTATTTTTATACTCATAAAATATAAAATCTAATATAAATTATATCTATAATACCTTATCTATAAAATCTGTAAAGATCCCTCTGTTTAGAGCATTATTCATATACATTTTAAAGCTATTTTTTTGTCTTCTATGATATAATTATTAAAATATGAATATTGAAGAAAAATCATATAATCCTAATAAAACTGAAATAGAAATTTTAAATTTCTGGGAAAGAAACAATTTATATACTCCTGAATATAAAGAGAGTAGGAAAAAAACATTTAGTATTCCTCTTCCTCCTCCTAATGCTAATGGAACTCTACACTTAGGTCATGTATCAGGATATACATATCAAGATATACTTGCTAGATATAAAAGGTTAAAAGGTTATAAAGTTCTTTTAGTTCCTGGAAAAGATCATGCTAGTATTCAAACTGAAGTTGTTTTTGAAAAAGTTCTAGAAAAAAAAGGTATAAAAAAAAGAGATTTAGGCAGAGAAGAGTTTTATAAACAGTGTTTTGATTTTTGTATTATTAATTCTAATAATATCCGTTCTCAAGAGAAAAGAATAGGCCTTAGTGCAGATTTTTCTAGAGAAAAATTCACACTTGATGAGGATTTAAACAGAATAGTAAATGAAACTTTCAAAGAAATGTTTGATCAAGGTTTAGTATATAGGGGAAAAAGAATTATAAATTGGTGTCCTAAATGTTTTACAGCACTAGCCGACATTGATACAGAATATGAAGAAGAAGAGTCTTTTCTGTATTACATTAAATACGGAGATTTAATAGTTGCGACAACAAGACCTGAGACTATAATTGCAGATACAGCAATTGCCGTAAATCCAAGAGATAAAAGATATAAGCACCTAATAGGAAAAGTAATAGAATTTAAAAGTCTAGAAGGGTTAAAAACCCTACCTGTTATAGGAGATAGGGTTGTTGATATAAATTTTGGAACAGGTGTATTAAAAGTTACTCCAGGACATTCAAAAGAAGATTTTAGACTAGGAGAGATTCATAATCTACCAATAATAAGTGTCATTGATCAGAGAGGAAAAATGACATATGGAAAATATAAAGGATTGAAAGTTAAAGAAGCAAGAGATCTTATTGTAAAAGAATTAGAAGATTTAGATTTAATAAAAAAGATAGAAAAAATCAAACATAGTATTCAGATTTGTGAAAGATCAAAAACAGTAATAGAACCTTTAATATCTTATCAATGGTTTTTAAAAACTAAAGATATGGCATCTTCTGCTATAAGAGCATTAGAAGAAGAAAAAATTCATATTCATCCTAAACGACAAGAAAAGAATTATGTTCAATGGTTAGAAAATTTAGAAGACTGGTGTATATCAAGACAACTGTGGTGGGGGCAAAGAATTCCTGTTTATTACTGTGGAGGCAAAGAAACGATAATAAGTGAAAATGGAGATATTACAGAAAAAATTTTAGGTTGTGGAAATACATTTGTATCTTTGGATGAACCAAAAGAATGCCCCTTTTGTAAATCCTCAAAAATAGTTCAAGATGAAGATATTTTTGATACTTGGTTTTCTTCTTCTCAATGGCCTTATTCTGTTCTAGGAGGATTAAATTCTAAAGATTTTAAAGAATTTTATCCTGAAGATGTAATGGAGACAGGAAGAGACATTCTTTTCTCTTGGGTATCCAGGATGGTGATGTTAAGTTTGTATAAAACAAAAAAAGTTCCTTTTAGGGATGTTTATCTGCATGGAATAGTTTTAGATAAAGATGGTCAAAAACAATCTAAATCGAAAGGTAATGGAATGGACCCTTCTACGTTTATAGATAAATTTGGAACAGATGCACTAAGGTTATCATTAGTTTCAGGAAATGCGGCAGATCAAGATCTTCGTTTGTATGAAGAAAAAGTAAAAGGATTTAGAAATTTTATTAATAAAATATATAATTCTGCAAGATATATCTTATTGCAGACAGAAAATCTTTCTTCTGAAGACAAAAAATATATTAGAGAAAATCTAGGGTATAGAGTAAAAATGAAAGATTTTAGTATTCAAAAAGAACAAGAAAAGCATATAAGAAACATAGAGAAATTATTAGAAAAATTTGATATAGGAATTGCGGCTTTCAATATTCAAAATTTTTATCATCACACTTATTGTGACATATATATTGAAAAAACTAAAGAATATCAGACTCTAGACATGAAAGCAGAACTTATATATACCCTACTTCAAAATATAATAGTAATGCATCCTTTTATACCTTTTATAACAGAAAATATATATCAAACATTAAAAGAAAAAGATCTTATTACTCCTCTAGATACATCTTTAATGTACGAGAAATTTCCTTTATAAGGAAAAATTTAATAAAGATAAGCTATTGGATAACCTTCTGTATTACTTGTTGCTCCTTTTTTCATACCAGTTGCAAATACTAAAATCCCTGTTCCATTTGCACTTTCTGCTATATAATAATTAACATTTCCTCCTACTGAAGGGGTTAATAAATAATTTTTTATAGCAGGTACAGCTTTTTCAAGTGTAGCTAAAGTTTCACAAGAATCAAAACCTGACACTTTTACTTTTGCAACTTGTGTAGGAAGTGTTCCTTTTGTTTTTATTGCACAAATTGGAGTTCCTTTTGTATTACCTCGTATATTATATCCGTATGATGTACCTGATGTTACAATCGCAGGAGATGTTAATTGAGGTAAAGGAGGCAAAACTCCTTTATTATCAACTGTATAGTGTTCTATAGCACTATTTATAGAATCTATAGTAATGACAATATTTATATTAAACGAATCATTAATTTTTCCTTTATATAAAGATTTTGTCCCGCCTAAACCATAAATATTTGTATTTTTTAAATTATGAGTATGAGAATAAGGTATTATGAATAAGATAATTAATATTAATAAAAAAAATCCAACTAGTATGCTTACAAAAATATTATAATAATCTGTTTTTTTTAAAAAAGATTGAGAAGTAGAGATACTATTCTGAGATTCAATTGTATTTGCATTAGAAACTTCTTCTTTTGAGATATCTTCCATACTAATAATATATTTATCATTTTTCAAAAATTATTACAACTTACTACTCTTAAAACTTTAAATAGCTTTATATAAACTAGGACTTTTAAATAAAAATATCAACTTATTCCATTTATCACTGAGAGTATTTATCAAACATTAAAAGAAAAAGAGCTTATTACATCATTAGATCTATCTTTATATGTACGAGAAATTTCCTTTATAAGAAATTAACAATATTATTTGTTCGTAAATTTGAATAATGCCCCTAGTCTCCTAGCTCTCTCTCCTACAGAATGTGTATCTCCTGGAAGAACTATCCTTCTTATCCTATCTGTATTAAATTCTTTAAGCAATTCTTTTGTATCTTCAGTTGGAGTAATTTTACTTTTAGATCCACTCACAAAAGTTACTTTCATATCAGGCTGTTTTGACAAAGCAGATTCAAGAATCGCAGGAACAACTTTTCTTCCCATAGCAGCAGGATACCCTGTTTGCATACCTCTTCTAGTCATAGGTTTTATTACAACATCTCTAAGTAGTCTAGCATTTGTAACTAGTGGATTATTTTTTTTATCAACCCCACTAACCTCTCTTTGCCTCTCATCATTAGGATCTTTTTCATAAAACCCTAAACTTGAGGCTTCTGAACTAAAAGCCCCGGTTATGCCTAAAATTGAACCTATTTCTCCTTTCCCAAAATCTTTTATACCAGGAATATCTAAAAGAAAAACTTTTCTAACTTTAAAACCATATTTATCTGCTACTTCCGCATTACTTAAAGCTGTAATTGCTCCTTGTGAATATCCTACAAAATTTATTTCTCTATCCTTATTTCTTGGATTATAGATTTTTCCATATAAAGCTCTCAACAAACTTTCAGATATTTTTTCAAAAGGTTTTTCTCCCTCTTTTAAAAATTTTTTTTGATCTTTAGTCATATCAGAAGATTCCCCAACAGAAGGACTTTCTACGCAAATAATTGGATCTCCTTCTTGTCCCATTACTTGTGCTAAATATTGTACAGGTTTATGATCTACACCTATGTTATATTGTAATGTAAGAACATTTGGGATTTTTCCCTCTTTAATTGATTCTTCATTGATAATAAAAATTCTGTATTCTTGCCCTGTTTCTGCATCTCTGACTTTGTCAAACTTTAATTCAGGAAGAGAAGCTTCTTCTTCATTTTTTCCATCTACTAAAAAATTAGGTACATTGTTATTGAATTCTCTAAAATGTCTAGATGTAGTTTCTATAGGAGTTTCTTTTTTTTGCAAAGAAGCTTCTTTTTTTTCATCTCTTTCTATAAATGTATCTATTGCTTCTATATTCATAAATATTAAAAGTATATTTAAAATAATGTAAAATACATGCTATCACGTCCTATAGTTTTTGTCAAGGGCATGAAAACTGTGTGTAAAATTCTCTTCAGGTATAAGATAAAGCTAAATTATAAATTTAATACGTAAAAGTAGTATCTTATAATATTTACTTTGGACTGCGGGATAAAAATATCAAATATATTAATTCTCTTTAATAAAAATAGCTGTAAGGACTATTAGAGCAAATAATATATTTACTATAGATATATATAACTAAAGATTCTTTAAAAATTACTCTGAGCAAAATCCTCAACAAAGAATATATAGAATCATAATCATAAATAAATTCCTAGATTTGAAGACTCCTTGACTCTTTTTCACAAAATTGTTATAATATTGATGTTATGAAAAAAGTACAACTATACTTACCACAAGATATATATGCAGAATTTGATTTGTTGGCAGAACAAGAAAATAAACCAATATCTTTTGTTATTAGAAATTATATTGAAAATACATTTAACAAAAAAAACGATAGAGGTATATCCACTCTAATAAAATTATCTAAATACAATTTAAAAGGAGAAAAAGACCTTACATCTCATATTGATGAAATAGTATATAAATAAAATGAAAGCATTCATAGATTCTAATGTATATATTTCAATATTGAACAAAGAAGAATCCACCCATATACAATCTTTAGAATTACTAGATACTTTGAAATCTCAAAAATCAGAATTGTTTACTTCCAGTTATATAATCTCAGAATGTCTAACTGTACTGTCCCAAAAATTTAATCATAAAACAGCCATAGTTTTTGAAAATGATATTTATTCTGGAAATACAAAAATATTGATACCCAAGAGAGAAACAGAAGACATTGCAAGAACAATATTTAGAAAAGAAATAAATAAAAATATCAGCTATATAGATTGTACCAATATTGCTTTTTGCATAAGATACAAACTTGACCAACTTATAACATTTGATAAAGATCTTACCAAATTGTTTAATAAAACAGTGAAATAATATTAATCAGATAACATCTTTATCCTATATATTAAAGATGTTCATAGAGGTAACTTATCTAAATTAATTACTTGAATGCTACCACTTTTCTTATACCTTTATCCACATCTTAGTGCAAAATTCCCTTGCACTATTCAAAAAATTGATTAAAGTTATATAAATATGTTATTATTCTACTGTTTATGAAAGATATAGTAATTAAAGCAGAAAAAAGAGATATTAAAGGAAAAGAAGTTGAATCTTTAAGAAAAGAGGGTCTACTACCTTCTTCTATTTTTGGAATAAAAGGTAATTTTGATATTACTTTGAATAAAAAGAATTTTCTTGCTATCTATAATAAAGCTAAGTACACAACAGTTATAGAAATAGAGTTAGGAGGGAAAAAACATAATGTACTTATAAGTGAGATACAAGTTCACCCAGTAACAAATGATGTACTTCATGTTTCTTTTCACGAAATATCATTAGAAAAAACTGTAAAAGCTGAAGTTCCTGTAAAATTAATAGGAGAAGCTCCTGGAGTAAAAACTTATGGAGGTGTATTAATTCATAGTATTCAAGAATTAGAGATAGAATCATTACCTGGAAATATACCTCAAAGTATAGATATTGATATTTCTGTTCTAAAAGAAATAGGAGATACTCTTTTAGTAAAAGACATAACTCTTCCTAAAGGAGTTGTGCTTGTGTCTGACGAAGAGGAAGATTTAGAGGTATCTTTAGTAAGTGTTGCTGCACCTGCAGAAGAAGTTGAAGAGGAAGAGACAGAAATAAGTCCAGATGACGTTGAAATTATAAACGAGAAGAAAGAAACAGAAGAAACAGAAGCTTAAAAAGTGTATATTCTTCTCTTACTCGAAGTATTTACCCCATATTTTTTCAAAAATTGTTGAGCCTTATTTATATAAATTTTTTATTTTCTACTTCTTCCTGAGTTGTCCAACTGAGAATAATGTAAAATAGTGATACTGTAGTAGAGCCACAAAATGGTAAAAAAATGATAAAATAATGTACTAAGGATACATTATGTTAAAAATAAGGACTACTAAAACTG
>JAJYFR010000008.1 GCA_021785355.1 bacterium | reverse complement strand
TTTAACATAATGTATCCTTAGTACATTATTTTATCATTTTTTTACCATTTTGTGGCTCTACTACAGTATCACTATTTTACATTATTCTCAGTTGGACAACTCAGGAAATATTAATTTTTATAAAAGAGCGCAATTAATACCAGCTCATTTGTATGATTTATATAAATTAAATATTATAAAATCTTCAATTTATAATATTGACAAATTAACAGCATTTGCTGATTATAAAGTTCCTCAATTAATGAGGGACTTAGATATTCTTAAATATTCAGCGGATCTATCTTATAAAATCGATAATCTAATAGAGATACCAGCAGGGAGTAATGATGAGGTAGAAATCAGAATAGCTACTATTTGGGCAATTGAATTATGTAAAAGACAAATTAAAAAATATATTCCTCAAGTTACTTCAACACAAGTACATGGAGTTTTTTGGTTTTCAGGACAAAAAACCAATATTGAAATTAAGCCATATCATCGTACGCGAACCATTTGGTATTAATAAAAGTTCGAATATCGTCTACGGTCTCCCGATGGATGCGATAACACAATACAAGAATTAATAAGCCAAGAAATAATTTTGATAAAGGGATTCATTCTTTCAATTTAAAGCTTTTATCTTGTTTTCTCTTTTATTTTTTCAGATAAATATATCTTTATCAAGGATTGATATGGCACATCTTGTTTATGTGCGAGCAATTTTAAAGAATTTAATAACGATTCTGTGACTCTTATGGTAATAGTTTTTGTTGATGGTTTTAAATTTGTAAAATCACCTTTCACCTCTACCATTGATTCAATATAATCAGTTGTGTCATGAGTACTCCAAAAATCTCTTTCCTCCTCTTCATTTTTGAATTTTGGTATTTGTTTCATAATTCACCTCCTTTTGTTTTATTTATATAATATGTTTTTTCTTTTTTACTTTGATCTCTAGCAGATATTACTCTTATCTTGTTTCCTCTAATCGTAAATATAATTATTAAAAACCTTTTTTTGTCAGTATATCCATATATGAAGAACCTCTTTTCATGTATAGAATGTTTTTGATTATATAAAACTATATATGGCTTATTAAAAAATACTTCCTCACATTCTTTTTTAATAACGTTATGCTTATCTTTATTTTTATGTACATTACCATCATCCCAATCAAATGCATTAAATTTGGATATATCAATAATACCTTTCATGTATTTGATAGTACAATACTTGATAATATTTGTCAAGGTTTAATCGATATTAATAATATAAGACTTTGAAGGAATTAGTATATAAATATATTATATGTAACAAAAGATTACATCTTGTATACCGTTAAGCCTTGTAATCCAATCTATAAATAGTTCGAAATAAGGTGCATCGCCTCCGAATTTATTACTAAAGTTTAATAAGATTCAATATATATATACTATATGATATAATGTATATCATATGAAAACTATGATTGTACAAGACAATAAGATACTTAATGGTAAACCTGTTATAAAAGGTACTAGGATGTCTGTTGAAATAATATTAGAACTTTTGTCATCAGGGTTAGAAATTAATGATATTCTTAAAGAATATGAATATTTAAATAGAGCTCAAGTTTTATCTGCTATATCATATGCATCAAATTTGATGAAGAAGGAAGATACATATATATTCAGTAATCAGAAAAGTGTTATAAATGAAATTCCTAATTGATGCAAATATTCCTAAATCTGTAATAGATTATTTAATAAATAATAATTTCGATGTTATTGATATTAAAAAGGTTAATATCACGATGTCAGATATAGATATTATTAAACTAGCTCAAAAAGAACAAAGAATAATTATCACATTAGATAAAGATTTTATAACTTTAATTCAATATCCTAAATATCAAGTATCAACAATAGTTATAAGATTAAAAAATTTAAAATCAGAAAATATCATTTCTTATTTAGAGGAACTTTTTGAAAAACAAAATCAAAATTTATTAAATAATTCATTAACTATTATTAATAATGATCAAGCAGATTCTTTTGAATTTGAATAATATTTAGATTTTTAATAATACAAAAAGTTTGAATATCGTCTACGGTCTCCCGAAGAAATGAATATATAATCGATTATAATTTATGAAAAAGATATTTATACTTCACTAATAATATCAAAGCCTTTAAAACTTCCTGTTATTGCAAGTCCAATTATATATCCTTTTACTACATGTTTATCTTTTATTTGTTTTGCTGTTTCATTTAATGTTGCACCAGACCCTACAGCATCATCAATAATTAGTATATTGGTATATAACTCAAAATCATCTACCATTATAGTGCGTTTAGCATTTTCAATTCTATCTTTAAGTATTGATAATGTTTTTTGAGGAATAATAATCTCTGTTTTTATTTTTGTGACAGACATTTTTTTTGTTGGTAATTTCAGAAATTTTTCTAATTCTTTCATAAATTGTATTTCTCTTTTTACAGTTGGTGGTATAAATAATACTCCATCAATATTGTAATCTTTAATAATTTTTAGGATTTTAGGACGAATTTCTTCTATTAATTTTTTTATAAGCACTTTGTTCTGACTTTGTTTTGAGTATAGCAGCATTTGACCGAGCTTAGTTTTTCCAAATCTCTCTATGCTATAGAAATCTAAATAAAAAAGTTTATCTAAAAAAACAGTATCAAAGGTACTATTCATTTTAGACATTCCATCTATAAGGCTATTTTTTTTAAATTTATCATATTTTTTTATTGTTTCTAGATATTTAATCGATGCATTTTTTATATCTTGGTTAGTTTTTTCACACCACATAATAAACCCCTCTAAACCTTCTTTCATCTCTCCAGTAGGAGATATATATAAATATCTATCATTGATAAGTGTCATTACACTTTTATTAATTGAAACTGGATTTGGTATATTTTTATTATTTGCAATAAGATAATATACTTTAGGAGGCTTTCCTATATTTTCAAGAATATTTTTTTCAAGGAGATTCTTTAATTGTTTTCTTATAGCTCTACTAGTAATGGTGGGAATATAATCAGAGAGTTCTTTCCCTGTAGCCTTACCATGTTTATTTATATACTCTATTATTTTTTCAGAAGTTGTTTGTTTTATAATCATAACAATATAATAAGTTCCTAGTTCCTAGTATATTAGGAACTTTATAGTATGTCAATCCTAAAAGTTCGAATAGTATCTACAATCTCTCAATTAAACATGATATATTGATTTTTGTTATATAATTGAAAATGTGGATTCAATATTATCTCCAATAAAAACGTTCTACTATCATGAACTATGGATATTAATATCGTATAGAAGAGTGTTTATTTTTAAAAATATATTACTAATTGATAATATATTTACATCTTAAAAAGTATAATAAAAATTTGTTAATAATATATTCAAATAGGTATTTGAATGATATAATCATTTCATAAATATATTAATTAAGGAGAGGTGGCCGAGTGGTTGATGGTAACAGTCTTGAAAACTGTCGGGGGTGAAAGCTCCTCGTGGGTTCGAATCCCACCCTCTCCGATGGATGCGACAACATAATACAAAAATCAATAAGCCAAGCAATAATCTTGATAGAGGGATTCATTTTTCAGTTTAAAGTTTCTATTCTTGCTTAATAAATTATTCATTAATATTTTAATTATACAGCCCGATAAGAATTTGAACAGATGTAATATGTCGACAAAGAGTATCAAAGTGGTATAATAATGAAAGTAAATAATAAATAGAGAATTATGATTCAAACAGATTACGCTAAAATACAAGTTCCTCTTAATAGATCTGTAAAAAAATAGGCAGAAAAGGTAGCCCATGATTATGGCTACAGTTCTCTTCAAGAGGTAATAAGGATATTTATTATGAGTTTTTCCAAAGGAGACATTCAGCTTACTCTTTCTTCTCCACATGCTGATGAACATATTTCTCCAGAATTTGAAGAATATTTAGATAAAAAACGAGCAGAAATAGAAGCAGAGACCAAGAATGGCAATTTGCATACTGCTTATTCTGGGAAAAACATTATAGATGCAGCTAGAAATTTCAAAGATGACGAAGAGAATTGAGTATACAAAGGATTTTATTAAACATTTTAAAGCAAGAATCAGCAATCAAACAAATTTAGAACAACGTGTTCAACAGCGTATTGATTTATTTTTAGAAGATCGTTTTACTCCTATACTACAAGATCATCGATTAACTGGAAAGTTGAAAATGTACCGATCATTTTCAGTAACAAGAGATTGAAGGATTATCTACTATGAGAAAATAATGTTGTCTTTGTTGATATTGGAAGTCATAATCAAGTTTATTGAAATAAATGTCCATTAATTTAGTGAGCCAACACAAAAATAGTTCGAAATAAGGCGCATCGCCTCCGAATTAAATAATTATATATTTAAATTTAAAGACAATATTTACTAATGCTGAAAATATTATTTTAGGATACGGAATATTTACAACCAAAGATGATATATAAACATTATCTAGATACCTATTTAAATTCATTAACAAAAATATAGTACTGATATTGTCATTACTACTGGAGGTATATCGAACAACAATTATCCAGTTCTCTCTGAAGCTAGATCAATGGGAGAATATTTATTATCTAAGAATAATTCTCTGCAAAGATAAATTATTATACGAAGAGAGATCTTTATCGATAAACGAGAATCTTTTATATGCAAAAGAACTGCTAGAGCAAAAAGATATCCATCCCAACTATATTGTAATTTTTTGTGACAGTATAAGGATTATTAAGGTTTATTATATGGCATGTCACTTATTTAACAAAAGTCTCTCTCTTTCAACGAATAATATATAAAATATATAAAATATATAAGCATATATTAGAATTACATGAAACAAATAAACTTAACTTACTAACAAATATACTTATTGAACAAGGTAATCTTAGTATACAAGAAATTAATATGCATAGAACTTCTGAAAATATTGCAAAACAGATCAGTGGAACCTTAGCTGAAATTGCAATATTTAATATTTCTGAACTTCAGGAAGATGCAAAGAATCTTAGAAAGAAAAAATTTGGATTAATTTAAAACAATTATCAACACAAAAACTATCTTATAGTATTGCTCCTTATTCATTGTCATGATATTATACTTGTATAATGGCAAATCAAATAGAAGAACCTTCTGCAGATCTAGATTTAAGGTTTAGCAAAAACAAACCTTATAGTGAAGATGTTGTAACTCAAAGAAGCTTAATATTGGGTGAGATGATAGGATTAACATCTGATCAATTAGCTAAGATACAGGAAGATAGGTTTACATTATTTAAGATTGATGAAGAAAAAGTAGAAGCTTTATTAAGAATATTAGAAAAAATAGGTTTTACAAACCCGACAAAGTTAATAGAAGATTTTCCTAATATAATGGGGTCAAAAATAGATTCAGTAAGAGGTAAGATTGATAATCTTAAGGATTTAGGTTTTGCAAATCCAGTAAAGTTAATAGAGATACTTCCTAGTATATTAAGCTACAATGTGGAGTCAGTGAGAGATAAGATTAATAATCTTAGGGATTTAGGTTTTGCAAATCCAGTAAAGTTAATAGAGGGATTTCCTAGTATAATTGGTTCAAAAACAGAGTCCGTGAGAGACAAAATTAATAATCTTAGGAATTTAGGTTTTGCAAACCCAGTAAAGTTAATAGAGGGACAGCCTACTATACTCGGTTATAATATAGAGTCAATAAAAGAGAAGGTTGCAAACCTTAGGAATTTAGGTTTTGCAAATCCAGTAAAGTTAATAGAGGGGCAGTTTAGTATATTGAGCTTTAATATAGAGTCAATAAAAGAGAAGGTTGCAAACCTTAGGAATTTAGGTTTTGCAAATCCAGTAAAGTTAATAGAGAGACAGCCTAGTATATTAAGCTTTAAGATAGATTCAATAAAAGAAAAGGTTGATAATTTCGAAGATTTAGGTTTTACAAATCCAGTAAGGTTAATAGAGAGACAGCCTGCTATATTGAATTTAAATATAGATTCAATAAAGTCAAAAATGGATAATCTAGAAGATTTAGGTTTTGAAAATCCAGTAAAGTTAATAGAGGAACAACCTAATATATTGAATTTAAATATAGATACAGTAAGAGATAAAATTAATAATCTTAGAGATTTAGGTTTTGAAAATCCAGTAAAGTTAATAGTAGAGCAGCCTAATATATTGGGTTATAATATAGATTCAATAAAAGTAAAAATGGATAATCTTAAGGATTTAGGTTTTGCAAATCTAATAAAATTAATAGAGAGGCAGCCTAGTATATTGAGTTACAGTATAGACTCCGTAAGAAGAAGAGTTCGTAAAGTTGGATTACTATTACATCATGAATATGATAACAGTATAGATATATTTGAAGAAGAAAGATTTTTATTTAGTACTAAACCTTTGAAAATGAATATTATTTGGAGAATTATTCAAGATAATGAAGATCTTGGTATCAAAAATCCTGTAGAGAAAAAGAGATTATATGTAAAGTATCTTAAAAATAATTTAGAGGATGTTTTGTTTGAGTATATATATAATAATAAAGGCAATGGTGTGAGTAAAGAAGAAAAGATAGAAAAAATTATAGATGAATGGAAAATATTAAAAAATAAGAAACATGATAGAGAATGGAAGATACTTTATGATTATATGAGAGGATATCATAAAGAGTCCCTATAGATTAAAAAAGTTTAATCTTCAAAGGTTTTTAATAATAGAATAATATATTACTGTATATTTAGATAAAAGATTAAATTTGCATGAAATGCAGAATATTTGATATAATTAGTCATGTCTTCAGCAATAAATATGTTAACTGATATTTTATTAAGTTTCCTTACTTGTGGAACTGCAGTATTTTTGTTTCTTTTTATATTAAGTCTGCTAATAGTGCATTCATCTGCTTATTTCATCCATATACATCTATAGTTTTTGCTACTATAATTGTATATGGATGACTCTTTTTTTATTAAAGATATAGAAGTTTTCTATAAAATAGTATATTCTTCAAGAGCTAAAAAGGTCAGATTGTCTATATTTAAAGATAATACTTTAAATATAATAATCCCAAAATTTCTAAAAAGGACAGATATAACAAAGCTTATCTTAGAAAAACAAGATTGGATTCTTAGTACTATTAAAGAAAATAAAGATAATATATTAATAGAAGACGTAGAGAATTTAGATAAAATAAAATCAAGAATAAAGGTGTTTTTAGAAGATAGAATTGATTATTATAATTCTTTTTATAATTTTGAATTTTTTCGAATATCAATACGTAGGTCTAAGACTCGTTGGGGAAGTTGTTCTGCTAAAAAAAATCTTAACTTTAATTATAAAATCTTTTATCTTCCTCAAAGTCTAGCTGATTATATTATTGTGCATGAAATATGTCATTTAAAGGAATTTAATCATTCTAAGTCTTTTTGGAAATTGGTAGGAGATATACTTCCTGATTATAAGGTTTTAAAAAAAGAATTAAAGAGGTATTCTTTATGATTAGCTGTGAAGCTATTAAGTGTAAATGATATAGACTTCATTGACACTATAGGACATAATAATATATAATCATCCATTATGAATGAGAATTTAGAAGGTGCTCAATTTTTACATGAAGTAGATAGTACTCTGCATACTGGTGCTTATGTAGAAAAAATACAAAATCAATTAGATCTAGATAAGAGATCTCAAAAACCTAGTCAGAAGATATCCTCTTGGCTAGAAGTTTTAGAAAAGACTCATGGGCATAATGATAGTAAAGTTAATGAAAGAATATTTGATTCTTATTTTGAACAATATCTAATAAAGAAGGAAAATATTCCAAATAGTTTTTATGCTACTCAACAAAGATTAGCAGAAGAAAGAGGAGAAGGAAAGATTAAGATCACTCCTGAGTTAAGAGATTCTTTTGCAGAGATCACAATATTAGATCAAAAAAATTCTCTTTTAAATTGGTTAGAGTATCTAACAATGGAAGATACAGATATGTATCCTGTATGGCTTAAGTATTGGATATTTACAGGAGTGGTTAAATTAGGTAAATATGATGAAGAAAAGAAATCATTTTTAAGAAGAAGTAAGAGTACAATAGTACCATTTCCAGATCTGAATAGAGAAGCTCTCTCATATGTAGCAGATCAAATACAAAGGAAGGTAAAGGGGGAGCCTAGTAATGAGAATCTATTAAAAAATCAAAACTTTGGAACATATTATTTACATGCAATAGAGAAAGTAACTCCCACAAGATCTCGATTTAGAGAGGAAGATTTTTATTATACATATGATAATGAAGAATGTTTTACAATATTAGGAGGAGTTGTAAAAGCATTTGGAAAAGAAGGTGAGTTATATGAGAATAAGGCCTCAGATATGATAAGAGTAACAGAAATATGTAGTAGAGTTAGTAAAGGAACAGAGTTAAATATAGAAGATTTAAGATTTCTTTATGAAATAGATAGAAGAATAGAAGGTTTTGGATATCGTAAGGATCCTAGGATAAATAATCTTTTAGAAAGAAGAAATATAAAGGAGGATTTGTCTTTGATAACAGGATACTCCGCAGATGAAATTAGTATAACCACAAAAGATGCATTATCTGGGAATATTAAATTTCATTATGGAGATATTGATCTTAGTGAACTTACATCAGCAGAAGGATTAGTATTCCCAGAAACAGTTATAGGGTCCATTTACCTTGATGAGCTAAGGTCAGCAGAAGATCTAAAATTTCCAGAAATAGTTGGGGGAATTCTTTTTCTTGATGAGCTAAGGTCAGCAGAAGGATTAATATTTCCAGAAACAGTAAGAGGGGGTCTTTATCTTAATGGACTAAGGTCAGCAAAAGGCCTAAAACTTCCAGAAATAGTAAGAGGAAGCCTTTATCTTAATGAACTTACATCCGCAGAAGATCTAAAACTTCCAGAAAGAGTAGAAGGATCTCTTAGTCTTAATGGACTTACATCAGCAGAAGATCTAAAACTTCCAGAAAGAGTAGAAGGATCTCTTAGTCTTAATGGACTTACATCAGCGGAAGGTCTAAAAATGCCAGAAATAATAGAAGGGAATCTCTATCTTAATGGTCTAAATTCAGCAAAAGGTCTAAAACTTCCAGAAATAATAGGAGGAGATCTTGATTTTAGTGGATTTAATTCTTCAGAAGAGCTAAAACTTCCAGAAATAGTCGGAGGAGATATTAATCTGGGGAGACTTGAATTCTCAGAAGGATTAATACTGCCAAAAACAGTCGGAGGAGATATTTATCTTTACAAGCTTTTGATTTCTCCGGAAGAGCTAAAACTTCCAGAAATAGTAGGAGGAAGTCTTTATCTTGGTATAATTAGGTCAGCAGAAGGTCTAAAATTTCCAAAAAGAATAAAAGGAAATCTTGGTCTTAGTAGACTTAAATCATCAGAAGGTCTAAAACTTCCAGAAAGAGTAGAAGGAAATCTTTATCTTAATAGTCTAAATTCAGCAAAAGGTCTAAAACTTCCAAGAATAGTAAAAGGAGATCTTAATCTTAGTAGTCTTGCCTCAACAGAAGGTCTAATTTTTCCAAAAACTGTTGGAAGAGATCTTAAACTCAGTGGGCTTACATCCTCAAAAGATCTAGAACTTCCAGAAATAGTAGAAGGAAGTCTTTATTTTAATAAACTATCGTCTACAGAAAGACAAAGTTTAAAATTGAAGTATCCTAATATTAAAATATATCCTTTATAATATTTTTTTATATTATATTTGTTCTAATATCTATATATGATATGGAGCTTATCTAAATTAAATAATTTGAAATTTATATCTTTACTTATACTTCACGACAAAATTACTTGAAAACTATACATTGAGTTTACAAAATGTCTTGTATATGATATATTCTTGTTGCATTACATTCAATTTGTTTGTATAATTTTTTTATTATATTAGTATTTTTTTATTATGGTAGCATTTGATAGGAATAAACCTCATAAAAATGTTGGAACAATTGGTCACGTTGACCATGGAAAAACAACATTAACGGCAGCAATTTTAAAGGTTTTAGCTGCAGCTGGTTATGCAGCTCAAAATAAATCTGTTGATAATTTAGATAGTGCTCCTGAAGAAAAAGCAAGAGGAGTTACTATTGCAACAGCACACACTGAGTATGAAACTTTAACTACTCATTACGCTCATGTAGATTGCCCAGGGCACGCAGATTATGTTAAGAACATGATTACAGGTGCAGCTCAAATGGATGGTGCAATTTTAGTTGTTGCAGCTACTGATGGTCCTATGCCTCAAACTAGAGAGCATATACTTTTAGCTAGACAGGTAGGAGTTCCTAAGATTGTTGTATTTTTAAATAAAGTTGATATGGTTGATGATCCAGAATTGATAGATTTGGTTGAAATGGAAGTAAGAGAACTTCTTTCTAAATATGATTTTGATGGAGATGCTACACCAATTATTAGGGGTAGTGCACTTAAGGCATTAGAGCATGCTTGTGGTAAAGAAGATTGTGAATGGTGTGGACCTATTTTAACTTTAATGAATAATGTTGACGATTATATTCCTGTTCCTGAAAGAGATGTTGACAAGCCTTTCTTGCTACCAGTAGAAGATGTATTTTCTATAGAAGGTAGAGGGACAGTTGCAACAGGTAGAGTGGAGAGAGGTTTATTAAAGGTAGGGGAAGAAGTTGAATTGGTAGGTTTGAGAGATGATATTAGGAAAACTACTGTTACTGGAATAGAAATGTTTAATAAGTCTTTAGATACTGCACAAGCAGGAGATAATGTAGGTTTATTGTTGAGAGGTTTAAAGAGAGAAGATGTTGAAAGAGGTGAGGTTATAGCAAAATCAGGTTCAGTTACTCCTCATACAGAATTTGAAAGTGAAGTTTATATATTAACTAAGGAAGAGGGAGGAAGACATTCTCAATTTGTTTCAGGATACAGACCTCAATTTTATATAAGAACAACAGATGTAACAGGAGAAATTCAACTTCCAGAAGGAGTAGATGTTGCATTACCTGGTGATAATATAAAAATGACTGTTAGATTAATAACACCAGTTGCATTAGAAGAGGGAGTAAGATTTGCTATTAGAGAAGGTGGTAGAACAGTAGGTGCTGGAGTTATAAGTAAGATAATAAAATAAAATATTATGGAAAAAAAGATAAGGGTAAAATTAAAAGGGTTTGATGTTCAAGTTCTTGATAAGTCTGCTCAAAAAATTATTGATGCAGCAATTTCATCTGGAGCTAAAACTTCAGGCCCTATACCCTTACCTACTAGAATTAAAAAGTTTACATTAAATAGATCTCCACATATAGACAAACGATCAATGGAGACTTTTGAGATGAGAGTGCATAAAAGGTTAATAGATATTCTTTCTCCTACGGGAAAGACTATTGATGCTCTCACTCATTTACAATTACCAGTTGGTGTTGGAATAGAAATTAAATAATATTATATATGTTAAAAAATAAAGGCTTTTTGTCTTTTAGTGTACTGTTATGAAAGGAATATTAGGAATAAAAAAAGATATGACTCAAATCTTTAGAGAAAATGGAGTAGTAGTTCCTGTGACTTTAATTGATACAACAGATTGTGTTGTCTGTCAAGAAAAAAATATAGAAAAAGATGGATATAAATCAGTTGTTTTGGGTCTAGGTGTAAAAAAACACCCTACTAAACCTGAGAAAGGTAAATACAAAAATTTGAGAACACCTATGTTTGTAAAAGAGGTTGGAGAGATAGATAATGTTAAGCTAAATGACAAGATAGAAGCTTCTGTTTTTGAAATAGGAGAAAAAGTTAATGTATGGGGTATTTCTAAAGGTAAAGGTTTTGCTGGAGTTATTAAAAGATGGGGTTTTGCTGGTGGTCCAAGAACTCATGGTCAATCAGATAAAGAAAGACATGGAGGTTCAATTGGATCAGGTACAACACCTGGAAGAGTAGTAAAAGGAAAAAAAATGCCTGGTAGAATGGGTGGAGATAAAATTGTTGTTAAGAATTTAGAAATAGTTGATATAAAAGAAAATATTTTAGTTCTAAAAGGAGCTGTTCCTGGTGCAAGAGGCGGATTAATAGTAATAAAATCAGTATGAAAGTAAATATATATAAACAAAATGGGGAAAAAAGTACCCAAAAATTAGAATTGAAAGAAGAAGTATTTGCATCTAAGATATATACTTCTTTGATGGAGCAATATATTTATATACATAATGTAAATACTAGACAGGGAACTAGGTCTACTAAAGGTAGAGGTGAAGTTTCTGGAACTGGTAAAAAACCTTGGAAGAATAACAAGGTTGGTAAAGCAAGAACTGGTAGTATGAGAACTAATATATTTAGAACAGGAGGAGTATCTCATGGTCCAAAACCTTATGAATATAATTTAGTTATGCCAAAAAAGATGAGAAGAAAAGCTTTATATTCTTCTTTGAGCATAAAAAAGAATGAGGATTCTTTAATATTTGTTGATAAATTAGTTTTTGAAAAAAATAAATTAACAAAACAGGCTGTGGATTTTTTAGAAAAATTATCTTTAAATAACATAAAAACTCTTATTATTACTGAAAATAAGGATGAGAATATTATAAATGCCTTTTCTAATATAAAAAAAGTAAAAGTATTAGGAGCTCCTTATATAAATTCTTATGATATATTAAATTATAGAAAGATTATTTTTTTAAAGGATTCTGTAGTAAGTATTCCTGGATATAACGAAATATAAAAATTATGAGAAAGTCAGATGTTTTAATAAAACCTATATTGTCAGAAAAAGTATTGAAAAATGTATCAATGAATTGGTATGGTTTTGTAGTTGCAAGAAAATCTGATAAAATAGGGGTAAAATATGCGGTAGAAAAAGCTTTTGGGGTGGATGTTATCGAAATAAGATTATTAGCTCAAAAAGGAAAGAAAATTAGAGATACAAATATCAAAAATAGATTAATTAAAAATAAGAGAGCTGATTTAAAAAAAGCTTATGTAAGAATAAAGGAAGGTCAGAGTATTAATCTTTTAGGAGATGAAGGTACAGATAAACCAAAGAAAAAAACAAAGAAAATAGTAGAAGATAAGTCTAGCAAAAAAGAAGAAAAGATTACAAAAAAGGTAAAGAATAATGAAAAGAAGTAATAATAAACAAATGAAAACCTATAATCCAGTAACACCTACTTTAAGGCATACTGTTTTAGTCTCAAAAGATGGAATAAGGAAGAATACTCCAGAGAAATCTTTATTAAAGAAGATACAAAAACATTCTGGAAGAAATTCTAGAGGAGTGATAACTGTAAGACATCAAGGTGGAGGAGTAAAAAGGATGTATAGAATGATTGATTTCAAGAGAGATAAATATGATATACCTTCTAAAGTTTTTTCAATAGAATATGATCCAAATAGAAGTGCTAGAATAGCTCTTTTGCACTATACAGATGGAGAGAAAAGGTATATAATTGCTCCTGTTGATCTGAAGGTGGGTATGGTTGTTTTGTCAGGAGAAAATGCTCCTATTGAAGTAGGAAATTCTCTTCCATTAAAAAATATACCTATTGGTTCTGAGATATACAATATTGAACTTTCAAAAGGAAGGGGTGGAATTTTAGTTAGAAGTGCAGGTGGTTCAGCTAAGTTACAGTCAGTTGAAGGTGAAATGGCTTTAATAAAGTTACCTTCAGGTGAAGTAAGATATATAAGGGCTGAGAATTTTGCATCTTTAGGTAGGGTTGGAAATACAGAACATGGAAATCAGAAATTAGGAAAAGCAGGTAGGTCAAGATATTTAGGAATAAGACCTTCTGTAAGAGGTATGGCAATGCATCCTAATCAGCATCCTCATGGAGGAGGAGAAGGTAAAGGTCAAGTTGGAGGAATATCTAAGGATATGTGGGGACATAGGAGAGGAACAAAAACTAGAAAAAATAAAATTACAGATAAATACATATTAATTACCAGAAAAGGTAGAAGAGTAAAGAAATAATTATGTCTAGATCTAATAAAAAAGGTCCTTATGTGGATCAGAAACTTTTAAAAAAAATATTGAAACAGAAAGAAACTGGAGATCGTAAGCTTATAAAAACATGGGCTAGGAGTTCTAGTATATCTCCTGATATGGTAGGTTTTACAATAGCTGTACACAATGGTAGAAACCATATACCTATTTTGATAAATGAGACTATGGTAGGACATAAATTAGGTGAATTCGCATTAACAAGAACATTTAGAGGTCATAGTAAAAAAGGTAAAATTGCACAATCACAAGGTAGTGTAGGTAGAGTAGAAAAATAATTATGGATAATAAAATAGCAATTGCAAAAATAAAAAATATTAAAGGTTCCGCAAGGAAGACTAGGATAGTTATTAATGCTATAAAAAAAATGACACCTTTAGATGCAATTGAACATTTATCTTTCATGAATTATAGAAATTCACCTGTTTTACTAAAGATAATAAAAACTGCTATAAATAACGCAAATGTATTAAAAATGGAAGCTCCTTATGTATTTGAGGAGATAAAAGTAGATGAAGGTATGACTAGACAGGGTATAAGATTTAAAAGTAAAGGTATGGTTGAAATAAGAAGGAAGAGATATTGTAATATAACTGTTAAAATTAAAGAGGATATAAAAGAATAATGGGACAGAAAATTCATCCTACAGGTTTTAGGATAGGCATAAACAAAAACTATAAATCTTTATGGTTTGCAGAAAAGGGTCTTTATAAAGAACAATTACAGCAAGATTTAAAAGTTAGAAAGTTTCTTAAAAAAGAATTAAAGCAAGCTGGTATAGGAGATATTGTCATAAAAAGATCATTAAATAATGTATCTATAGACATTTCTGTTGCAAGGCCTGGTATAGTAATAGGTAGAGGTGGACAAGGATTGGAATTATTAAAAAAAACTTTAGATGTAATGTTTGGTTCAAGTATACATTTAGATGTACATGATATAAAAAAACCAGATCTAAATGCAATGATAGTAGCTCAAAATTTAGTAGATGGTATTATGAAAAGAATGTCTGCAAAATTTCTGATGGATAAGGAATTGGTTAAAATAAAAGAAGCTGGAGGATTAGGTGCTAAAATAGAAATATCTGGAAGAGTTAATGGTGCAGAAATACATAGAACAGATAAAGCAAGATTTGGGTCAGTACCTCTTCAAACATTAAGAGCTGATATAGATTATGCAGATGCTTATGCTAAGACAAAGACTGTAGGAATAATTGGAATTAAGGTATGGATATATAAAGGAGAAAAAAATTATATTGATGAGGATACTTTATCATGATAATGCAGCCAAAGAGACAAAAATTTAGAAGAACTTTTAGAGGAAATATAAATAGTATTGCTAGTAATGGATATACACTAAGTTTTGGAGAGTATGGTCTAAAAGCTATGGATTCAGGTTTAATGACAGCAAGACAAATAGAGTCAGTAAGAAAGACAATTACTCATCATACTAAAAGAGGTGGAAAGGTCTGGATAAGAGTTTTTCCTTATATGCCTATAACAAGAAAATCAGAAGGAGTAAAAATGGGTTCTGGAAAAGGTAATGTGATAGGATTTGGTACTCCTATTAAAGCTGGAAGTATATTATTTGAAATAGTCGGAGTAAGTGAGGATATGGCAAAAGAAGCTTTTAGATTAGCATCACACAAGATACCTTTTAAAGTTAAATTTGTAAAAGTTGAAGATCAATATTAAATATTATGGATATACGAGAAATTAGAAAATTAGATATTAAAGATATATATAAAGAGATTAATAAATCTCAAGTTGAACTTTTGAAAAGAAAGATTGTTTTGAAATTGCAGATAACTCAGAAATCTTCTAGTGAAGGTATTAATGTGTCGGAAATATCTAAAATGAAAAAATATATAGCAATGCTACATACCGTTTTAAATGAAAAAAATTTTAGTATAAAAGAATAATGGCAGAGAAAAAAGAAACGAAAAAAAAGAATATTATAAAAACTTCAAAAAAGGTTGTGGAGAAGAAGTTAGTTGAAAAAAAGGCAAAGGTAGTAGAAAAGAAACCTGTTGTTTCTAAAAAAGTTGAAATTAAAGTAAAAAAAGACAAACAAGTAATTGAGAAAAAAGAAATAAAAAAATCTAAAAGAAGAATTCTTAAAGGAATTGTAATAAAAGATAATTCTCTCTCTCATGGGTTTTTAAAAGTAGAGGTTACAAGAATAGTTCCTCATCCTTTGTACAAAAAACTTATTAAGAAAAAGAAAAAGTTTTTAGTTACATGTATGAGAGATATAGAAATTAGTATTGGAGATAAAGTTTTAATAGAGGAAACGAAACCAATTTCTAAAAAAATTAGTTTTAGATACGTAAGTAAGGTATAATATAGTATGTTACAGAAAGAATCAGTTATAAAATGTATAGATAATACTGGAGCAAAGGAGCTTAGAATAATAGGTACTATCGGTGCTTCATTTAGAAGGTATTCTAGAATAGGAGATAGAGTGAAGTGTGCAGTTGTAAAAGCAACACCTTCTGGGCAAATATCTTTACATGATAAAGTAACTGCTGTAATTGTAAGAACTAGGAAAGAAACAAGAAGGAAGGATGGTTCATATATTAGATTTGATGATAATGCTGCAGTAATTATAGATGATAAAAGTGGAGAACCAAAAGGAACTTCTGTTTTTGGTCCAGTAGCAAGAGAATTGAGAGATAAAGGATATAATAAATTAGTTAGTTTAGCAGACGAAGTACTATGAAAATAAGATTAAATGATACAGTAAAAATATTAAGTGGTAATAGCAAAGGTAAGACGGCAAAAGTAACAAAAGTTTTGTCTTCAAAAGAGAAACTTTATGTTGATGGTATTAATATAAAGAAGAAATTTGTTAAAGGACAAGGTATTGTAGATATACAAAAACCTATAAATCCTTCAATAGTATCTTTAGTGTGTCCTAAATGTGGTAAGCAAACTAGGATTGGTTTTGTAATTAATGATAAAGGATTTAAGGATAGAATATGTGTGAAGTGTAAAAGTGTTGTATGAGAAATTATATTATTTCAGGTAAAAATCCTGTATTATCTTTATTACGTTTAAATTTAAAAGTAATAGAAGTTAATATTGAAGATAATATAAGGTTTGATGAAAAATTAAGTGAAATCGTTGCTCTTTGTAAAAATAAAAATGTAATAGTAAACTATAAAAAAAGAGATTTTTTTAAAAATTTAGATGAATCGCAAGGTATTTGTGCTAAATTTGAAAAGGATGATCATTTGGATATAGATAAAATATTAGAGAAAGAAAGTTCAATTGTAATTTTGAAAGATATAGTATATAAACAAAATTTAGGAGCTATTATTCGTTCTTGTGCATTAGGCGGGGTTGATTTATTAGTATTACCTAAAAAAGAAGAAGGATTACATCTAACATCAGAAGTCTTGAGGGTTTCTCAAGGAGGAGCACTTTCTTTAAATATTATTTATGTTAATATTTTTGAATTTATCAAGAAATTAAAATATTTTGGAATTCCTCTTTTTGGAATAGAAAATTTTGGAAAAGATATTTATTTCAATGAAAATTTAAAAGGTTCTGTTGCATTTTTATTTGGTTCTGAATCAGATTCTTTATCAGAACCTTTATTGAAGAAGTGTGATAAAATACTAAAGATTCCGCAATCAAAGAAGAGTTCAGTGAATTCTTTGAATATTGCATCGTCTGTAAGTATTATTATTTATGAAAAAATTAGACAAAATTATATAAAATGAGTAATTTAAAAGAAGAATACATAAAAAAAATAAGAGAAGAAATTAAAGCAGAAATGAAGCTAGATAATGTTTATGCTGTACCTACTCTTTCTAAAATTATAGTTAATTCTGGAGTTTCTGCAGCTGTTTCTAATCCAGATGCTCTGAATGAAATGAAGGAAATTATTTCTTTAATAACTTCTCAAGCACCTCTTATTACTAAGGCTAAGTATTCAATTTCTAATTTTCATATAAGAAAAGGTATGAATTTAGGTGTTATGGTAACTTTAAGAAATGATAGAATGTGGAATTTTTATGATAAATTAGTAAAAATAGTTATACCTAGATTTAAGGATTTCAGAGGATTAAGTTTATCAGCTTTTGATAAATCAGGGAATTACAATTTAGGTTTTTCAGAACATACTGTATTCCCAGAGGTTGCACAAATGTATGTAGATAGGGTAAAATCACTACAGGTTACAATTGTTACAACAGCGAAGGATAAAGAAAGTGCGGAAATTTTATTTAAACATCTAGGTTTTCCTTTAGAAAAGTAATTTTATGGCAAGAAAAGCATTATTAGATAAACAACAAGAAAGAATAAAAAAGGCTAAATATGAAGTTAGAAAGTATACTAGGTGTTTAGAATGTGGAAGATCTAAGGCTGTGTTTAGAGATTTTGGTTTATGTAGAATATGTTTAAGACATTTTATTTTAGAAGGAAAAGTTCCAGGAGTTAAAAAAGCTTCATGGTAGAATAATAAAGATATGACAGATCCAATAGCAGATTTACTTACAAGAATTAGGAATGCAATTATGAGAGGAAAAACTGAGGTCTCAGTTCCTGTAAGTAATATAAAAGTAGATATAGTAAGAGTTCTTAAAGAAATAGGGCTTATTAAATCTTTTGATATAGTTGATAATAATATAATTATAGTATTAAAATATACTAAAGGTGTTAATAAAATATCTGGTATAATAAGGGTCTCTAAACCAAGTTTGAGAGTATATTCTTCTTACAGAAGGATACCAAAAGTGTTAAATGGTTTAGGTTATTATATAGTATCTACACCTCAAGGGATACTTTCTGATAGAGAAGCTATTAAGAATAAATTGGGAGGAGAATTAATTTGTAAAGTTTGGTAAAAATAAATATGTCAAGAATAGGTAGAATGCCAATTGAATTAAATGATAAAACTGAGGTTAGTATTTCTCCTCAGAGTATTACTGTAAAAGGTCCGAAAGGAGAATTGAGTTGTGATAACTCATTTAGAGTAATGATTACTAATAAAGATGGAAAAATCTATGTTGAAAGAAAATCTGATTCTAAGGAAGATAAATCTTTCCATGGATTATATAGATCTTTAATTAATAATATGGTAATAGGTGTGAATGATGGTTTTGTTAAAGAATTAGAAATAAGAGGTATAGGTTATAGAGTAGCTTTAAATAATGGAGATTTAGTTTTTAATGTAGGTTATTCTCATCAAGTTTTTGTTAAGAAAATTGATGGAATTGAATTTGAAGTTGTAGATAATAATTTTATAAAAATATCAGGTATAGATAAACAAAAAGTAGGACAAGTGGCAGCTAATATAAGAAAAATTAGAAAACCTGAACCATATAAAGGAAAAGGTATTAGATATAAGGATGAAGTTGTAATTAAAAAAGCAGGTAAGAGTGCTAAATCAGCAAAATAATTATGAAAAGAATAAGCAATAGAACAAAAAGACATTTTATTATAAGGAAGAAAGTTAAAGGAACAAGTTCTGTTCCTAGATTATCTGTATTTAGATCAAATAAAAGTATATATGTACAGATAATAGATGATATAGAATCTAAGACTTTTTTAGGAATGAGTAGTAAGGTTATTTTAGATGGTAAAAATAAAACTGAAAAAGCATATAATTTAGGGTTAGAATTTGCTAAAATAGCGAAAGAAAAGGGTTTTACTAAAGTTGTTTTTGATAGAGGTGGAAATAAGTATCATGGTAGAGTAAAGGCTTTTGCAGAGGGAGCAAGGAAATCTGGTTTAATATTTTAATATATAAATATATGTCTGAAGAGAAATTAAAGAAAGAAATTATTATAGATGAAAGTTATATTGAAGATAATATAGCTGATTATGAAAGTCATATATTAGAGACTTCTAGAGTTACAAAAGTTACTAAGGGAGCTAAAAGATTTAGATTTTCAGCTATGGTTGTAGTTGGAAATAGAAAAGGTTCTGTAGGAATAGGAAAGGGTGTTGGTGCAGATCCTAAATCTGCGATTGAAAAATCTATTAGAAGAGCTAAAGAAAATATTATTAAAATAAATATTACAGAGAATACAATAACACATGAGATTACTCAGGATTTTAAATCATCAAGATTGATGTTTAAACCTGCTGTTCCAGGTACTGGTCTTATAGCAGGAAAGAATATTAAGCCAATTTTAGAGCTTGCTGGAGTAAAAGATGTGTTATCTAAAAGATTAGGTACTTCAAATAAAAAATCAAATATATATTGTTGCATTTTAGCATTACAAAATTTAAAGGCTAGATAATATGTTAATAAAAAATAAAATAACAACTAAAAAGAAAAAAATAATAGGAAGAGGTATAGGTTCTGGTAAAGGAGGACATACATCTACTAGAGGTATGAAAGGTCAAAAGAGTAGATCAGGTTCACATATATCTAAGTTTTTTGAAGGAGGACAAAATCCTTTAATAAAAAGAGTTCCTTATCTTAAAGGATTCAAAAGATTTAGTGATGAGATTGAAATTATGAATTTAGATATGATAGATAAATATTTTACAGATGAACAAGAAATAAGCTTGAATTTGTTACAAGAGAGAGGTTTTGTAAGAGGAAATAAGGTTAAAATTTTATCTAGAGGTAAACTTACAAAATCTTTTAAATTTAAGGAAAGCGATTTTAGTTTTTCTTTAAATGCAAAAAAAGAAATAGAAAAATCAAAATCTCATATGATTTAATATGCAAAAAATTACAAATACAATAAGACAGATATTTTCAGCTCCAGATCTAAGAAGAAAAATTTTATTTACATTTTTTGTTATAGTAATTTTTAGGCTTTTTGCTTCAATTCCTGCGCCAGGTGTAAATGTTGCAACTCTAGCTTCAGTTTTCAAAAATAATCAAGCTTTAAGTGTTCTAAATATATTTTCGGGAGGTACTCTCTCTACTGCAGCAATAGTAGGTATAGGTCTAGGACCTTTTATTACAGCAACAGTAATATTCCAATTTTTAGCATATATAGTACCTAAAATTAAGGATTTACAAGAACAAGGTGAGAGAGGAAATAAAATAATAAATCAATATACTAGAATAATAACCGTACCGATAGCACTTCTTCAGTCTTATGGTATATATTTATTTTTATTAAATGCTTCTCAAACACCTATAATATCAAAATTAAGTGGTTTAAGTCTTTTAACTTTTATATTAACTCTTACTGCTGGATCAATATTTTTAATGTGGCTTGGAGAATTAATTACAGAATATGGTGTAGGAGATGGAATTTCTCTTCTTATAGCACTAGGAATTTTAGCAACATTACCAGAACAGTTGATATCTGCAATTCAAACACAAGGTGTTAATGGTATTGTTATTATAGTATTAATATTACTATTTATAGGGATGATTGTTTCTATAATACTTATAAATGAATCTACAAGAAATGTTCCTGTAAATTATACTAGAATGGCAAGAGGTATGGAGTTAGTTGGTGGAGAAAAATCTTATATTCCCATAAAGATAAATACTGCTGGTGTTATGCCTATAATATTTGCACTTTCATTACTCTTATTACCGACAGAGTTATCTCAAATTTTACAGAATAATAAAAATCATATAATACATATAGTAGCAACAAATGTTTTTAGTTTTCTTTCAAATCAAACATATTATGGAATTTTGTATGCAATCTTTATTATATTTATGACATATTTTTATACTTTTATAGTTTTTAAACCTGAAGATGTAGCTAGAGATATACAAAAGCAAGGAGGTTTTGTTCCAGGTTTTAGACCTGGTAAACAAACGGAAAATTATATATATGATATTTTATTAAGACTCACCTTTGTAGGTGCCATATTTCTTGCTGTAATAGCCCTAATTCCTTTAATAGTACAAGCTTCGACAAATATATCATCAGTAAGTATAGGAGGTACCAGTATTCTTATTATTGTAACAGTGATTCTTACAATGATAAAAAATATAAAAGCTCAAATGATTACACGTTCTTATTCTGTTTATATTTAAATAATAAATTTCAAATATATCGAAGATATAACTTTATATGTTTTTCTCTTTTTTATTATATCAATACTTCCTTGAGTTATATCTGAATATTTTTTTGTTATAAATAGTCCATATCCTAGAGAGGATCCTTCTCCGTGTGAATAATTTAATTTTGTTATCTTCTTTTCATTAAAATCATTATCACTATCATTAATAATTATAATATTTAATTTATCTGACGATTTTTCTTGAATTATTTCAATTAAACCTTTTGGTAGTGAAAAAATTATAGAATTTTCTATCACTTCGTATAAAATTTCTTTTATTCTTCTCATATCTGAATTTATAAAGTAATCCTCTTTTGTATATTTACTAAATTTAAAAGATATTTCTTTAGATTTGATTAAAGGGTAAAGTTCTTCTAATATTTCTGATATTAATTTATCTATTTTGAAAACACTTATATCTAAATAATTATCATTATTTAATATTTCAATTTTCTTATTTATTTTTTTTGATAGATTATTTATAGTAATTATATTTTTCTTTAAATCCTTATCCTGAGGTACATTCTTAACATAATTATCTATTTCAGACATTATTTGAGATATAAAATTTATATTAGAAGTTTTAAGATTTTCTAGATCCATATTATCTTTTGTTATGTCATCTACTTTTTTTTGTTGATATATTGATATTTTTTTTAAATAAGATATTAGTATAGAAAAGAATATTAGAAAAAATGAAAGATACAATAGATATGTGATTTTTGGATTAAAAATATTCATCAATATTAGTATAATTTCTGTAATTAATGTATATAAAAGAGCCTTATCCTCTATAAAGAATACAGATAGGTATAAAATTAGAATTAGAGATTCAAAAGAATAATTACCTAAATGATAAAGAAATATATTTTCAAAAGAAAATAATATTATACCTATAACTATAAGAAAATATTTTTTAAATTCATATTTTTTTTGAGGAATAATAAAAAAAGATATTAAATTTATTATAAATAAAAAAATAATTATAGAAAATGGATATATATATATATACTGATTAAAATGTATATTTAATATAAATATTAGAAATAGTAATATATTTACATTAAATAATATAAATATATTATTTCTTGATTTTTCTAAATTTATTAACTCTTTTATATACATATTATATTTTTTTAAAACTTAGTGTAATTGAATTATCATTTTTTACATAATTTTCACCTATAATACTAGATAATAATTCAGAGACTTTTATCCAAAGAGTGGTCTTTTCTATATTATTGATATTGTCATTATTAATATAATTATATATTTTTTCCTCAAATACTAATTCCATATCTATTTTTTGACCAGACACTATAAATTTTACTTTCATAGAAGGAATATTCTCCTCTTCTATAAAATTTAGAATTAAAGAAAAAAAATTAGATAATTTTTCTTTATCCATTATTATATTTTTTTCTGAATTTATATTAGATACTAGTTCAATTTTATTTATAAGATTTATATCGTATAAATTTTTTATTTCGTTTAATATATTCTCTAAGTCAAATGATTCTAAATTTAATGATATTGTCTTATTTTCAACTTCTTTTACGAAGAAAATATTTTTTAAATATATAGAAGTTTTATCTAAAGATATATTTAAATTTAAATATTTAGATATATCATAAATATTAGATAATAAATTTAATTTTAGATTTTTTAAAGATTTGTTTTCGAGTATATTATTTGATTTATTTTCTATATATTTATCTTTTATATCTTGGTATAAGTCTGTTTGTTTTAAATTATAAATATAAATATTGAGAATATAAGAATTTATAAATATATATAGCAATATGTATGTAATATTAGAATATTCTATATTATAAAAAAAAGATAATATAAAAAATGTAAAATTCAGAATAAACATTGTTTTAAAAAGATTTTTTTCTTTTAATAATATTAAATATATATTTATCATTATTAATAAGAGTGTTATAAATAATATTTCAGAATGAAGAAGAAAAATTAATAAACTTATTCCTATAAAACAAAATAGGTAAAATATATACTTTGTGAGTAATTTATTATTTTTGTAATAAAAGTAGAAATCAAGTGAAAAACAAAAAACATATAAAAATAAATAGATTATTATATTTATTTGAAGAGTATAATAAAATATTTGAAAATATGATACCATTAGAGTTATTATAATGGTGAAAAATATTAATAAAGATGTATATTTTTGTATATTTTTATTTATTAGATTCATTTTTATAGTTTAACATTTTTATATTATTTCTAAAATATGAAGATATTATCTTTTATTGGTCCATCTGGTACAGGGAAAGGAACACAAGCAAGTTTATTTAAAAATTTAGGATTTGATATAATTTCAGGAGGTGAAATCCTTAGAAGTTTATATGAATTAAAAACAAAAGAAGGGATTGAATTATTTGAAAAATATTGGTCAAAGGGTATATGGGTTCCTGATGATATAATATTAAAACTTATATTTGATTCCATAAATTTTAAACAAAAAAGAGATTTAATTTTAGATGCTTGTCCTAGAACTTTAAATCAAGCTATTCTTTTAGATAAATTCTTATTTTTAAATAATCAAAAATTAGAATATGTTTTTGAATTTAAGTTATCTAAGGAAATAATTTTAGAAAGGATAAAAAATAGGAAGATTAAAGAAAAAAGAAAAGATGATATATCTTTAAGTGTTATAGAAAAGAGATTGTTAGAGTATTCAAAAAATATACCTGAAATAGAATCGTATTATAAAGAAAGGTTAGTTTATATAGATGCATCAATAGATAAAAGTATAATTTTCGATATTATTGCAAATAAGATATGAATCCAAAAAGTAAAACAGAAATAGAATATATGAGAAAGGGTGGAAAATTATTAGCCAAAATACTCAATATTTTAAAACAAAATTCTAAGATTGGAATAACAGAAAATGAATTAGATAAAATGTCTCAAGAATTATGTAAAGAATATGCTGTTTCTCCGGCATTTTTTAAATATAAAGGTTTTCCAAAGTCATTATGTATTAGTGTTAATGATAAAATTGTTCATGGAATAGCAACGGATAGAAAAATTAAAGAAGGGGATTTAGTATCTTTAGATTTTGGAATAATATATAAGGGACTATATACAGATGCAGCAGTATCTTTCCTTGTATCTTCTAAAGATCCTAAGATAGAAGATTTTATAGCAGCAACAAAAAAATCTAGAGATGAAGGAATAAAGGCTTCTTTAGAAAATAATTTTGTAGGAGATATATCTTTTGCTATGCAGAAACCTATATTAGAAAAAGGTTATTCTATAGTAAAAGAGTTAGCTGGTCATGGAATAGGATATAAATTACATGAAGATCCTTTTATATTAGGATATGGTAGGCCAAAAACGGGAATGAAACTAAGAAGAAATATGACCATAGCTATAGAGAGTATGATAAATATGGGAAGTGCTGATATATTAGAAGAAAATGATAATTGGACAATTAGAACTAAAGATGGCTCTTTATCTTGTCATTTCGAACATACTATACTTATAACAGATTCTACGCCTGAGATTCTAACATTATTATGAAGGTATATCATCTTCAAGTTCAGAGATAAGTACTTCTCTTGGTTTTGATCCATCTTGAGGCCCAACAACTCCATTACTTTCCAATTCAGCTATTAATCTCGCAGCTCTAGCATATCCAATTTTTAATTTTGATTGAAGTATTGAAGCTGAACCTCTCTTTGCAAGGACAACTATTTTTAAAGCTTCTGGATAGAGTTCATCGTCTGATAAATTTTCTGTATTTGAAAATTCAGATAAGTTTTGTGGATTTAAAATTTCTTGATTATAATCATTTTCATTAGCTTGTTTAGATATAAATTCTATAACTCTACTTATTTCTGTTTCTGTAACTAAAGGTCCTTGTAATCTTATAGTTCTTCCTAAATCGGGTGATTTAAATAACATATCTCCTCTACCTAATAATGCTTCAGCTCCTATCTGATCTAATATTACTCTAGAATCAATTGAAGATACTACAGATAGAGCTATTCTTGCAGGTATATTAGCTTTGATAAGACCTGTAATGACATTAACAGATGGTCTCTGAGTTGCTAGTATAAGATGTATTCCTACAGCTCTTGCCATTTGAGCAAGACGTATAATAGAATTTTCTATATCAGCACCTTTTGTAAGTATTAAATCTGCCATTTCATCAATAAATATTATAATATTAGCTAATTTTTCATCTTTTTCTTTTAAATCGTTATATCCATCTATATTTCTTACTCCTTCTTTTTTCAATAATTCATATCTTCTGTCCATCTCCTTTAAAGACCATACAAGTGCACTTTTTACTAGAGACATATCTGTTATTACAGGAGTTAGTAAATGAGGTATACCACTATATATAGAAAGTTCTACATGTTTAGGATCAACTAATATTAATTTTAATGTATCTGGTGAATGTTTATATAGTAATCCGAGTAAAAATGAATTTATAAGCATACTTTTCCCAGAACCAGTAGAACCTGCTACCAATAAATGTGGCATATCTGCAAGGTCTTTAATTACAATCTGACCTGTTACATCCTCTCCTAATACTAATGGTAGTTTTATTTTTTGGTTAGAAAATTCTTCACTCTCTATTATATTTTTAAAAGATACTATTTGAGATTTAGGATTAGGCATCTCAATACCAACTAGAGATGTTCCTGGTATTGGGGCATCTATTCTAACAGAACCTGAAGGTGCTGCTAGTGCAAGTGCTAGATCCCTAGATAAAGTATTTATTTTTGATACTTTAGTTCCTGTTTTTATTTGCAGTGCGTATCTTGTTACAACAGGACCAATAGCAACATCTACGATTCTAGATGTTATATTAAAGGATGAAAGTGTACGTTCAATAATATCAGAATTTCTTTTTATTTCGTCTTTATTAATAACATTTATTCTTTGTACGTCATTTAATAGATCAATATCAGGTAATTCCCAATTATCGAAATGTATTTCTTCTCTATGTTCAGATTTTTGATTTATTTCTTTTTTCTGAGAGAATATTTTTCTAGGGAGATCTCCTATCATATTATCATCATCTTTCAGATTTTCTTTTCCATCAATTGCTGTTATTTCTATGTTTTGTTTGTTTTTTAAGTCTTCTTTATTTGGTATATTATTTTTGTTTTCAAAAATCCTTTCTATGAATATGAATATATTATTTAGAATATCTCTTATTTTTCTAACAGACTCTATGAAAGAGTATGATAAAGACATCATCAGAGAAATTATTATTATAGGTATGAGTATAATAATAGCTCCTGCTCTAGTAAGTTCTCCTATTAAATATTGAGATATTAAATAACCAATTGAACCTCCTAATTTCCCTTGAGAAGATAGAAGTAATGATAAATTATTACTATACATTAAATTTATAAAGGAAAGAGAAGAAATTGTGAATATAATTAATCCTAATATAGAGGAAAGAGTATTAAATTTTATCTTAGTTCCTAAAAATCTCAAAGAAAGAAGAAAAGAGAATATAGCAAAAATTATTATTCCATCCCCTAAAATTAAATATAAAAAATTAAGAACATGCACATGTGTAAAAAAACCAATGAATGATAACAATGATAATATTAATAATAATACTCCTATTAATGTATAACTATCTTGACCTTCAAATTTAGGACCTTTTTTTTCAGACAGCATCTTTTTTAATTTAGATTTTTTCTTTCTTCCCATAGGTTTATAATAAAATTAAGTTTAACATATAAAATTGAGAAACTCTATATTTTATGGTAATATATTATCTGTTATGAAAGATAAAAGTATAA
>JAJYFR010000003.1 GCA_021785355.1 bacterium | reverse complement strand
AGTGGAGATATAACGTTATCAGGGACGAATCCTCAGATAAATGCAACAGGTTCTAATGTATTAACATTGAATGGAGGAGGAGGTAGTGGAGATATATGTTTTTTTAGCTGTAATAACAATATAACATCCTCAAATACTTTAAATATATTAGGTATAGGACAGATAGAAGGAGGAATAAGTACTCCAGGTACGTCGAGTTCATATATAGGGGTAGGAAGTGCAGGAAGTGGAGTGAGTGGAGGAGTGATAGTCTTTGGATCGAATGGATCGTCCGGTACAGATGGAGCATATATAGAATACCAGCCACCTACGAGTGGAACAAATGTAGCGAATGAGTTACATATAACAGGTTATAATGCAGGAGCATTAAATGATTTGCAATTAACGACGAATACGCTAAATGTATCTAATGGACCTTCTGGTAATAATTTTTCAGTAAATGGAGTAAATGGAAATGTAACGACAATAGGGTCAGGGTTTATAGGAGGAGGTCAGTTAGATTTAACAAACACAGCATCTAATAGTGTACTGTCAACAACGAATCTAACATTTAACCCTTCAAATACAACAACAGGGAATTTAAATATACAAGCAACTACAGCACTGCCTGCTACTACAGATTTTGCAACATCAGTAGAACATAACGGATATGTCTATGAGATAGGAGGATTTAATGGTACTGCAGTAATTTCTTCAGTATATTATGCTCCAATAAGTTTGAATGGGACATTAGGTGCGTGGAGTGCAACAACATCTCTTCCTGCTGCTACAAATGTTGCTACATCAGTAATCTACAATGGATATGTATATGAGATAGGAGGATTTAATGGTAGTGCAGTAGTTTCGACAGTATATTATGCACAGATTAATTCAAATGGGACAATAGGTATATGGAATACAACTACATCTCTTCCTCAAGCCACTAATCTTGCAACATCTGTTGTATATAATGGATATGTATATGAGATAGGAGGATGTAGTACAATTTGTCCTACATCTACAGTATATTATGCTCCCATAAATTCAAATGGGACAATAGGAGTGTGGAATACAACAACTTCTTTATCTACAGGAACAGAGCAAGCAACATCTGTTGTATATAATGGATATGTATATGAAATAGGAGGAGCTGTAACTAATACAGGTAATCCAATATCAGCAGTATATTATGCTCCCATAAATTCGAATGGAACGTTAGGTGCATGGAGCACAACAACTTCACTTCCTGAAACTACATATTATTCAACATCAGTAGAATATAATAGGTATGTATATGAAATAGGAGGTGTGATTAACAGTACAGGTACTAATACTTCAACCGTATATTATGCTCCAATAGAAAGTGGAGGAAGTGTAGGTGCATGGATAGTAACTACTCCATTACTTGGGGGTATAGATGGTGCCTCATCTGTGACATATAATGGATATATATATGAGATAGGTGGAAACAACGGAAGTGGCCCTGTTTCAAGTGTATACTACATATCTGTAGACAGTGGTAGTTTGAATGTAACGAATAGTGTAAATAACAATACATTGATATCACTGAATGGATTTACGGGATCGATATCAACAGGAGGTAATTTAACGGCATCAGGAAATGGTCAGAACACATTGAATGGAAATATGTTATTAACCTCATCAGATTTGAATGTAGAGGGACTATCAGCTCCTACGGGACTTACAATGAGTAGCAGTTCTATAGTAGGAGGATCGATGAATCCTGGAACCTATTATTATGAAGTATTAGCACAGAGTCCATCAGGTCAATCATTTCCATCTCAATCAATATCGGTAACGGTAAACACCCCAGTTACAGCACCGACAGGACTTACAGCAAGTGTAGGTACGTCAGGCACTGTAGGATCAAATCTAGTAGCATCTACAACATATTATTATAAGGTAACGGCAACAACATCACTAGGAGAGAGTAGTGCATCAACGGAAGTATCAGCTACAGAAGGAACGACAGCATATCCGATAACACTTTCGTGGAGTGCAGACAGTGGAGCAACAGGATATAACATATATAGATCAACAACATCAGGAGGTGAAGTATTTTTACTATCTGTTGATGGAGAGAGTAATACCTCATATGTTAATAGTGGAAATGGTTATTACTCTTCCGTTTTAACTCCTCCAACAACCAATACAGCTCTAACGAATACGAACGAAGTATCATTGAGTTGGAATGCAGTATCGGGTGTTACTAACTATATAGTATATAGATCAACTAGCACAAATTTCACTAATTCTGCAGAATATATATCCACAACAAATAGTTATACAGACACAGGAGTGCTTTCAACAAACCCTATTCCTCAAGCTGCGAACAGTTTAACCTCGGTAGAATATGCGGGGTTCATATATGAGATAGGAGGACAAGCTACAAATGGAAGTATTTTATCATCTGTATATTTTGCGAAGATAAATAGTGGGGGGAGTATAGGTGGATGGACAGCAACAACATCATTGCCTATTGCAATACAACTTGCAACATCAGTAGCATATAATGGATATATCTATGAGATAGGAGGATATAACAGTAGTAATTCTTTAATCTCAACAGTATATTATGCACCTATAAATAGCAATGGAACACTAGGTTCATGGGGATCAACTACATCACTTCCTAGTGCTATATCAGAGGCAACATCAGTAGAATACGCAGGATTCATCTATGAAATAGGAGGATATAATGGAACTTCTGGAGTATCAACAGTATATTATGTCCCAATCAATAGTAATGGAACGTTGGGAGCATGGATAACAACAAACTCTCTTCTTAGCGTTCCACAAAATGCAACATCAGTAGAATATGGAGGATACATATATGAGATAGGGGGCTGTTCTTATAGTTGTCCTACAACAACAGTTGAATATGCACCAATAAATAGTAATGGCTCTTTAGGATCCTGGATAAAAACAACATCTTTACCTATGGGAATAGAGAATGCAACATCTGTAGTATATAGAGGATTCATCTATGAGATAGGAGGATATAATGGAAATTCGACAGTAGCAACAATATATTATGCTCAAATAAATAGTGGAGGGAGCATAGGTATGTGGAGCACAACGACTCCTCTTCCTGAGCCTACATCATATGCAACTTCAGTAGAATATAAGGGATTTATCTATGAGATAGGAGGACAGCTAGATTATTCTAGTATAACAACTTCTGTAGCTACAGTATACTATTTTCCAGTATCTTCTGCGGGAGGAATAAATAGTAATATATCAACAACAACAACGAATGCAATAACAGTAACACAGAATAATGGAGGGAATGGAAATATATCCAATAACCTAACAGTAGGAGGAAGTATATTAGTAGGGGGAAGTTCAATATCGGGAGGGAATATATCATTAACGAATGGAAGTGGATCTAATATATCATCAACATCATCATTATCTCTGAATTCTACGAATTTTGGATTAAATATGGGAGAGTTGAATAACAATGATATAATGCAGTTAAATAATTTTACTAGAACAACATCTCTTCCTCAAGCTATATATTATGCAACATCAGTAGAACATAATGGATACATCTATGAAATAGGTGGAACTTTAACCAATACAGGTAATCCGATATCAACAGTATATTATACACAGATAAACAGTAATGGATCATTAGGTTTATGGATGACTACTACATCTCTTCCTCAAGCTCTAGATATTGCAACATCAGTAGAGTATGCAGGATATGTATATGAGATAGGAGGTTTAAATAGTAGTGGAGTAGCAGTTTCGACAGTATATTATGCACAGATAAATTCAAATGGAACATTAGGTACATGGAATGCTACAACCTCTCTTTCTAAAGCAACATCAGATGCAACATCAGTAGTATATAACGGATATATATATGAAATTGGAGTAGGGAGTTCATCAACAGTGGATTATGCTTTAATCAATAGTAATGGAACATTGGGTGCATGGAGTGCAACAACATCTCTTCCTGGTGCTATATATTATGCAACATCGGTAGTATATAACGGATATATCTATGAGATAGGAGGATTTTCTAGTGTATATGTATACTATTCAATAATAAATTCGAATGGAACATTAGGCTCATGGAATACTACAAATGTGTTACCTATAGATATATATAATGCAACATCGGTAGTGTATAACGGATTCATCTATGAGATGGGAGGGAGTGCATATAATGAAGGAACATTAAATACAATCTATTATGCACAAATACAATCCGGAGGATCATTAAGTACGTGGAAAGAAGTAAATTCACCACTTCCTGCAGGAAGTGAATATGCAACATCAGTAGAGTATAAAGGATATATCTATGAAATTGCAGGAAGTGATATTAATACTAATTTAAGAGCTGCAGTATATTATGCTCAGATACAATCGAATATATTTAGTGTAACATCCAATAACAATGGTGTAATAACACCATTGCTAAGTATAGATCAAAATGCAAATCTTACTGTTAACGGAAATACGTTATTAACCTCATCAGATTTGAATGTAGAGGGGCTTGCGGCTCCTACATCGCTTTCAGGTACACCTTCAATAACAGGAGGAGAGTTAAATCCAAATACCTATTATTATGAAGTATTAGCACAGAGTCCATCAGGCCAATCATTTCCATCGCAGTCAATATCAGTAACGGTAAACACACCAGTTACAGCACCGACAGGACTTACAGCAAGTGTAGGTACATCAGGCAGTGTAGGATCAAATCTAGTAGCATCTACAACATATTATTATAAGATAACGGCAACAACATCACTAGGAGAGAGTACCGCATCAACGGAGGTATCAGCAACAGAGGGAACGACAGCATATCCGATAACACTTTCATGGACAGCAGATAGTGGAGCTACAGGATATAACATATATAGATCAACGACATCAGGGAGTGAAGTATTTCTAGCATCAGTAGGAAACACTACGAGTTATACAGATTCAGGAGGTGTAGCTCCAAGTAGTAGTAGTCCACCTGCTAGTAATACAGCACTAACGAATACAAATGAAGTATCCTTGAGTTGGAATGCAGTACAGGGTGCTACTAACTATATAATATATAGATCAACTAGTACAAATTTCACTAATTCAGCAGAATATATATCTACAACAAATAGTTACACAGATACAGGAGTACTATCAACAACCCCTCTTCCTCAAGCTATAACCCAGGCAACATCTGTAGAATACGCGGGATTCGTGTATGAGATAGGGGGGTATACAACTGCAGCAGTTTCAACAGTAGATTATGCACCTATAAACTCAAATGGGACACTAGGTACATGGACAGCAACAACACCTCTTCCTGAAGCTACATATATTGCAACCTCAGTAGTATACAAGGGTTTTGTGTATGAAATAGGAGGGGATACAGGAAGTTTAAATTTAGATGCTGTATATTATGCACAGATAAATAGTGGAGGAGGAATTGGTACATGGACAGCAACAACCTCACTGCCTGCAGCTGTATATTGGGCAACATCAGTAGTATATGCGGGATATGTGTATGAGATAGGAGGATGTGGTACATCTTGTCCTTCATCGACTGTGTATTATTCTCAGATACAATCAAATGGAACACTTGGTACCTGGGTAACTACAACATCTCTTCCTACAGCTATAGAGGTGGCTACATCAGTAGTATACAATGGGTTTGTGTATGAAATAGGTGGAAATACAGCTGCAACAACAATAGAAACTGTATATTATGTGCCAATAAATACAAATGGAACGCTAGGAAGTTGGGTAACCACAACATCTCTCCCTGCTATTACTCAAGTTTCTACATCAGTAGTATATGCGGGATATATATATGAAATAGGAGGATTTAATGGAAGTTTTACTGTATCAAGAATAGATTATGTACCAATAAATTTGAATGGATCACTAGGTGTATGGAGTGCAACAACCTCTTTACCTCAATCTACAGATAGCTCTACATCAGTAGTATATAAAGGATACATATATGAGATAGGCGGATATAATAGCGGTAATTTGGCGTCAGTGTACTATTTTCCTGTATCTTCTACTGGGGGGATATATGGAAATATATCAACAACAACTACGAATGCAATAACAGTAACACAGGGTAATGGAGGGAATGGGAATATATCCAATAACTTAACAGTAGGAGGGAGTCTATTAGTAGGAGGGAGTTCAATATCAGGAGGGAATATATCATTAACAAATGGAAGTGGATCTAATATATCATCAACATCATCATTATCTCTGAATTCCATGAATTTTGGATTAAATATGGGGGCGGTAAATAGTAATACGATAGGACAGGTAGGAGAATGGAATAGTACTGTATCACTGCCTCAAGCTTTAAATAGTGCAACGTCAGTAGAATATGCAGGATACGTATATGAAATAGGAGGATATATCTATAATAGTATATCTACTGTCTATTATGCACATATCAATAGTAATGGGAAATTAGGTGAATGGACCGTAACTACACCTCTTCCTGAAGAAACATCTCTTGCTACATCGGTTGCATATGAAGGGTTTATATACGAGATAGGGGGATGTTCTTCTACTTGTCCTACATCTACAGTCTATTATGCACCTATTAATAGCGATGGATCTCTGGGTGCATGGAGTTCAACAACCTCTCTTTCTTCAGCTACATATTATGCAACATCGGTAGAGTACAATGGATACATCTATGAGATAGGAGGGTATACAACAGCTTCAGGGGTCGCGGCAACTGTATATTATGCTCCTATAAATTCTAATGGAACAATAGGTGCATGGACTGCAACAACTTCTCTTCCTATAGCTACATATTATTCTTCTTCAGTAGAATATGCGGGGTATGTATATGAGATAGGAGGGTATACAACAGCGGCAGTTGCCACAGTATATTATGCACCAATAAATTCTAATGGAACACTCGGAAGTTGGGTTGTTGCAACATCTTTACCACAAGCTAATGATGGACCTGCTACGTCTATAGTATATGATGGGTATTTATATGAGATAGGAGGATGGAACGGTGGTCCTATTGCCACAGTATACTATGTTCCAATAAGTTCGAATGGTACATTGGGAGCATGGGTTGTGACAACCTCTCTTCCTTCAGCTACATATTATGCAACATCAGTAGTGTATGCAGGATACATATACGAGATAGGAGGATGTTCTGATTCTGCCTGTCCTACATCTTCAGTCTATTCCTCTCAGATCCAGTCGAATATATCAAACATATTTAGTGTAACATCCAATAACAATGGTGTAGTAACACCATTGCTGAGTATAGATCAGAATGCGAATTTAACTGTTAACGGAAATACGTTATTAGCCTCCTCAGATTTGAATGTAGAGGGGTTATCTACGCCTACGGGACTTACAATGAGTAGCAGTTCTATAGTAGGAGGATCAATGAATCCTGGAACCTATTATTATGAAGTATTAGCACAAAATCCATCAGGCCAATCATTTCCATCGCAGTCAATATCAGTAACATTAAATACAGATGTTACAGCACCGACAGGACTTACAGCAAGTGTAGGTACATCAGGTGGTGTAGGGCCAAATTTATCAGCATCTACAACATATTATTATAAGATAACGGCAACAACATCACTAGGAGAGAGTACCGCATCAACGGAGGTATCAGCTACAGAGGGAACAACAGCATATCCTATAACACTTTCATGGACAGCAGACAGTGGAGCTACAGGATATAACATATATAGATCAACAACATCAGGGAGTGAAGTATTTCTAGCATCAGTAGGAAACACTACGAGTTATACAGATTCAGGTGGTGTAGCTCCAGGTAGTAGTAGTCCTCCTGCTAGTAATACAGCACTAACGAATACGAATGAAGTATCATTGAGTTGGAATGCAGTACAAGGTGCGAGTGAATACATAATATATAGATCAACTAGCACAAATTTCACAAATTCTATAGAATATACATCTACAACAAATAGTTACACAGATACAGGAATACTTTCTACGACATCATTCCCTGTAGCTACGAATAAGGCAACATCTGTAGAGTATAACGGATATGTATATGAGATAGGAGGATATACAACCGTAGCAGTTTCAACAGTATATTACGCTCCAATAAATTCAAATGGAACTATAGGTACATGGAATACAACAACACCTCTTCCTCAAGTAACTTGGGGTGCAGCATCTATAGAATACAATGGATACATTTATGAGATAGGAGGTCAAAATGTAGGTTATTACTCTTCTGTATACTATGCACCAATAAATAGTAATGGAACATTGGGTGCATGGGTGGCAACAACTTCTCTTCCTGATGCTCCAGCAGCATTAACCTCAGTAGAATACAATGGATATATTTATGAAATTGGTGGATACAGTAATGGTTGGCTCTCATCTGTATATTATGCACTAATAAATAGTAATGGAACATTGGGTGCATGGACAGTAACATCACCTATTCCTCAAGGAATTTATGGCGCAACTTCAGTTGTATATAATGGATATCTCTATGAAATAGGAGGTAATTCAGGAAATTCTTCTCAATCAACAGTCTATTATACTTCAATAAATTCAAATGGGACATTGAATACATGGATGGCAACAACTTCTCTTCCAATCCTGACTCAATGGGTAACGTCAGTGGAGTACAATGGATACATATATGAGATAGGTGGTAATGAAGGTTTTTCATGTTGTACTACTTCATCAATTTATTATTCTAATATTAATAATAATGGGTCTTTAGGTACATGGAGTCCAACAACTTCACTTCCTCAAGCTATATATGCTGCTACCTCAATAGAGGTTAACGGATACATATATGAGATAGGGGGAAATAATGGAATTAGTAATTTATCAACTGTCTACTATTTTAAAGCTTTACAAGAGGGAGGTTTATCACAGATAGTAAAGGGAAGTGTTCAGACTAGTGTAGGATTAACTCAGAGTAATGGAGGGAATATAAATCTGTCAGGGAGTATGAATATAGGAGGAGGATTGTCTGTTCTAGGACAGAGTAATTTTGGATCATCGATAAATTTAACGAATCCGAATAACACCCTTATATCAGCGGCCTCACCTCTGGATATACAATCATCAGGATTTAGTATAAATCTAGGAAAGAATAGTGTTACATCAACCCCTGTACCTACAATATCTTCATGGCCAACTACGACAGTACTTCCTACTGCTACATATGATGCTACATCAGTAGAATACGCAGGATACATTTATGAGATAGGAGGATGGACAGGAAGTGCTTCGACAACAGTAGAATATGCTCCAATAAATGGAGGAGGAAGTATAGGAGCATGGACAGCAACAACTCCACTTCTCTATGCTACATATGACTCAAATTCAGTAGTATATGCAGGATTCATATATGAGATAGGAGGGTATAATGGAAGTGCAGCAATATCAACTGTAGAATATGCTCCAATAAATGCTAATGGCTCGTTAGGTGCGTGGAGCACAACAACCTCTCTTCCTGTAGCCAATGAATGGGCATCCTCAGTAGTATACGGAGGATTTATCTACGAGATAGGAGGAGATAATAGTGGTACAGTTGTATCAACTGTAGAATATGCTCCAATAAATAGTAATGGGACATTGGGATCTTGGGCTACGACCAGCTCACTTACTTCTATTACATGGTTAGCAACAGCAGTAGCATATAATGGATACATCTATGAGATAGGAGGAAATAATAATTCAACAACAATAGCAACTGTAGAATATGCACCAATAAATGGTAATGGAACGATAGGTACATGGACAGCAACAACCTCTCTTCTTGATGCGACTCAACAATCAACTTCAGTGGTATACTCAGGGTATGTATATGAAATAGGAGGGTGTAATAACTGTGCTGTTATGTCAACTGTAGAATATGCACCAATAAATAGTAATGGGACACTAGGAGTGTGGACTGCAACGACAGCTCTACCTGCAGCTACATATGTAGCTACATCTGTAATATATAATGGGTATATCTATGAGATAGGAGGGATAAATACAAGTGCTTCAACAACTGTATATTACTCCTCTCTACTGTCTCCATCATCTACTCCTGGCTATTTTAGTGTATCTTCAAATACGAATGGACAATTTCAGGATATATTTTCACTAGATCCGTATGGGAATGCGATATTTGGAGGGAGTATAACAACGGGAGGTAATGCTGCAGATATAGCAGAAGAGGTAATAGGCAAAGGAGTGAGTGCCGGAGATATAGTATCAGTGAGTGGAGCAAATGCAAGTTCAAATAATATAAACAATTTTACAGCGATACCAACGACACATGTATCATCGAATAATATGTTAGGAGTGATATCGACGGATCCAGGAATAATATTGCATCAGGAGAATATACCAGGAGCAGTACCATTAGCATTGGCAGGAAGAGTATTAGTAAAGGTAACAAATTATAACGGGAATATAACAGTAGGGGATATGATCACAGGATCTCAGTTTGGAGGCTATGGACAGAAGGCAACATCCCCTGGAGAGGTAGTAGGGATGGCATTGAATAGTTTGAGTCCATCAACGCCAGGAGTAAGTAGTTTTACATACAATGGAGTAAGTTATCTTAGAGGCGAGATATTAATGTTAGTAAAGAATGAATATTACAATCCATTAGTATCAAGTATGAGTGTATTGAGTATGTCAGGAGGAGTATTAGATATATCGAGTAGTGTCAATATATCGGATAATTTAGGAATAGGTGGGAATGTATCAATAACTGGGCATATAATATCTATGGGAGGCAAGCCAAGTATCATAGCGGATACGGGAGCAGGAGTAGGAGCGTTAGCGAGTTTGAGTAGTAATTCAACAGATACGACAGGAGTAATAAGCCTTAGAACTGGGACAAGTTTGTGGGGAGTAGGAAAGCAGTTGACAGTAACATTCTCTCATCCATATGATGTTGCTCCAATAGTATCTCTAACAGTAGCAAAAGGTTCTCCTACTTCGGCCTTTAGTGTAAGGGAGGTATTTTACACATCTACGAGTGTAAGTTTCAGTATAGATTTCGGAGTAGCAGATTCTTCATCTAATACATATTCTTGGAGTTACCAAGTATTTCAATAACTTGATAATTAGATACTTTTTTGACATAATATTGGCTATATGTATGAATTTTTAATTGAAGGGGAAAATCCTCTCGGGGGAGATATGACTCTTAGTGGAGGAAAAAATGCAGCACTACCATCTTTATGTGCATCACTACTTACAGATAAACCTGTAATATTAAGAAATATTCCAAAAATATCAGATGTAAGAGTAATTTTAAAAATTATTAAAATTCTAGGAGGAGAAATAGAATACCTCAATTCTAATGATATAAAAATATGCAATAAAAATTTATCTATTGATCTGAAAAAACAAAAACTAATATTTGAAAATATGAAAAAATTAAGAGGTTCAATACTTCTTTTAGCTCCTTTACTCTATAGATTTAAAGATATTACTTTAGTATCTCCAGGAGGAGATAAAATTGGACAAAGAGAATTATCTGCACACTTTGAGGGTTTAAAAACATTAGGATATAACATTGATTTTAATATAAATGAATTTAGGGTTTATGGAAAACCTTTTTTGTCTACTAATATATTTTTATATGAACCTTCTGTTACGGCTACTGAAAACCTTTTAATGATATGTTCTACCATAGAAGGAGAAACAGTGATTGAAAATGCAGCATGTGAACCTCATGTAAAAGATTTAGAGATGATGCTTATATCAATGGGAGCTAAAATAGAAGGAGTAGGATCTAATATTTTAAAAATAAAAGGGAAAAATAATTTATTAGGAGTAGACCATACTATAATATCAGATAGTATTGAAGCTACAAGTTATATGATATTCGCTTTACTTTCAAAAGGATTTATTAATGTGCATAATATAAATTCTGAAGAAATGAAATCTATATTATATGTATTTGATATTTTTAATGTTAAATATACTACAACACAAAATTCTATATCTATATTAGAAAAACAAGATTTATATTATAAAAAAGAATTAGGTTTTAGCAATTTAGGTATTTATTCTCATCCTTATCCAGGATTTCCTACGGATATAATGTCTCTTTTTATAGTTTTAGCAAGTCAGGTTAGAGGAGAGATAATCTTTTTTGAAAAAATGTATGAGAATAGATTAGATTTTGCTATTGATCTTAAATCAATGGGAGCAGATTATACGTTACTGGATACTCATAGACTAATGAGTAGAGGAATAGAAAGTCTTCATAGTGGTAAATTATTTGCTAAAGATATAAGATCAGGTGTAGCATACCTTGCTGCTATGTTAGGAGCTAAAGGTACAAGTCATCTTAGAGGTGTGGACCACATAGATAGAGCATATCCTAATATAGATAGAAATTTAGCAGTATTAGGTGCTAAAATTCAAAGAAAAAGAATATGAAAAATTTTTTTAGAAAATATATAAAAATATTTCTTGCAAAGCTTGCTTCATATTTTATATATAAAAATAAAATAAAGATAATATCTGTTTTTGGAAATCATCAAGCAGATATGGCAGTTGATGCTATATATACTGTTATAAAAGAAAAAGGTAATGTTTCTCGTAACTATGTTGATTTTGAAAAAGATTTAGATGTTCCTTTTTTCATTCTAACAGGAAGAGAAAATTTCACTTTATTTTCATTCTTTATTTTATTATTTAAATATCTATTTCTTTTATATAATACAAAAAATAAGAACAAGATAATAATACTTAATATAACAACATATAGTGCTTCTGTGATTAAGTATTATTCTTTATTTATGCACTCTGATCTATTTTTAATATTAGATATCACAAATAAATCTTTAATATATGAAGAAGAGATAATGAAGAATTCTAAAAAAGATGCATCTATAATAATAGATGGAGATTCTAATTTAAGAAAACTCATAACTTTAGATTTTTCTAAAAAATTATATAGTTTTGGTACAAAACCTAATAATGATTTAATATATATATCTAATCCTGATAAAATAGATATAACATATAATGAGAATCATATGGAGCTTCATAATAATTTTAAAGATATTGATGTTAAAGTTATAGCTGCATCTATTTTAGTATGTATTATTGAAGGAATTAGTTTTCATAATGCAATTTCTTCTATTCAAGAATTTCGATTACCAAATAAAAAATTTCAAAAAGTATTTGAAAAATTTATAAAATAATGATGATAAGAATTTTAAGAAGATTGAGATCATATATATTAATACTCCCATTTTTATTAATAAGAAATAAAGCTAAATTTATTGCAATTACAGGTACTGATGGTAAAACCACATCATCAACGCTTCTTTATAACATGTTTTTGAAAGAAGGATTTAAGGTTGCTTGTTTTACAACAATTGGTATATTCTATAATGATGGTTTTATACAATCAGGGCTTCATACAACAACTCCATCTGCATATGATTTAAGAAAGAAACTTTTTTTGTTTAGAAATTATGATTATATCATAATTGAAACAACTTCTATTGGTATAGATCAAGGTAGAATAGCAGGCTTGAGATTTGATGCAATCTTATATACAAATATAACTCTAGATCACCTAGATTACCATAAAACTTGGGAGCGATATGCTTATGTAAAATCTAGTCTACAAAAATATCTTAAAAGGACAGGTTTTGCAATCATCAATAAAGATGATAAAAAATCTTTTGAATTTTTATCTAAACAATTTAAAACAATTAAATATTATACATATTCTATATATGATTCTGCTTCAGATATTCATGCTTTCAATGTCACAAAAGATTCTTTTGATGTTAAATTTATAAAGAGTACTTATTCTTTTAAAACTAAATTATTAGGAGAATATAATATACAGAATTCTATTTTATGTATAGCTACTGCATTGAAATTTAATATCTCAGAAAATTCTATATCAGAAGTACTTAAAAATCCTCCAGTTATTAGTGGTAGATTTGAAATTGTATCTCAAGAACCTTTTATTGTAGTAGATTTTGCACATACTCCAAATGCAATATTAAATGTATTAGAGACATTAGATAAAATGAGAAAGAAGGATACTTCTAGAATAATAACACTTTTTGGAGCTCCAGGTGAGAGAGATAAATTTAAAAGACCTAAGATGGGAGAGAATGCTGCTTTATTCTCAGATATAATAATAATAACAGCAGATGACCCAAGATTTGATGATCAGAAAGAAATTTATAAAGATATAATTAAAAATATAGACACAACTATTTTTAGAGAGAATGTTAATATATTTAGGATTGATGATAGGGGAAGTGCCATTGATTTTGCTATGGATTTATCTAATAAAGATGATATTATAGCATTGTTAGGCAAAGGTCATGAAAGATCTCTTGCTATAAAAGGAAAAGAAATTCCTTGGTCAGATAAAGAATATATATTAAAAAAGGTAAAACATGGAAAAAAATAAAAAAGTACATTTTATAGGTATTTGTGGTACAGCTATGGCTGCTTGTGCTGTAGAGTTAAAAAATATGAATTTCGATATTTGTGGATCAGATAAAGGATTTTATCCTCCTGTATCTGTATATTTGGAGAGTAATAATATAAAAATAGAAATTGGTTATAAAAAAAACCATATAACTGATGATATTGATTTTGTGGTATTAGGAAATGCTGTTTCTATATCTAATATAGAACTTAAAGAAGCACAAAGAAAAAATATAAAGATATACTCCTATCCTGAAATTTTAGAAAAATTTTTAGTTAAAAAAGAATCTATTGTTGTAGCAGGTGAATATGGAAAAACAACAATAACTTCTCTTTTAAGTTACATTTTTACTAAAGCAGGGAAGAAACCTTCATATATGTTTGGTGGAATTTCACTAGATCTTAAAGAAAGTATGAAAATTGAAGATTCAGATATTTCTATAATTGAAGGAGATGAGTACAATGCATCTTCTTTGGATAAATCATCTAAATTTTTATACTATAAACCTAAGTATCTTATTCTAACATCTTTATTGTGGGATCATATTGATCTTTTTCCAAAAGAGGAAGACTATATAAACACTTTTAAAAAATTAGTATCACTAGTTCCTAAGGACGGAATGATAATACTTAATATTGATGATAAGAGTATAGAAAAGATTTTACCATTAGATAAAAATATAAAAACTTATTCTTTAAAGGATCAAAATGCTGATTTTGCTGTTTCTTCTATTGATATACTAGGAGGAGTGACACAGTTTGAAATAAATAATAAATATATATTTAAAACTACACTTATAGGTAGACATAATATACAAAATCTCACAGCAGGGATTGCATTATCTTTATCACTAGGTTTGGATTATGAAGATATAAAAAAAGCGGTATTAGACTATAAAGGTCCAAAAAGAAGATTAGAAGTAAGATATAAAGGAGAAAAAGGGATTGTGATTGATGATTTTGCACATTCTCCCTATAAAGTTAAAGCTTCAGTCGAAGCTGTTAGGGAGTATTTTAGTTCAAAAAAGATAATCTCTATTTATGAACCTCATTCTATGTCTGCTAGAGATAAAAAAACTCTTATGTGGTATAAAGATATATTCATAGGATCAGATAAAGTTATTATTGTTGATATTTATAAGAAAAATGCTTTGGATGAAGAAAAAAGATTAGAGAGTAATGATATAGTAGATATTGTAAAATTGGATGTAAAAGATTCGGTTTATGTGAAAAATTCTGATTTAGTTGAATATTTGAAAAAAGAATTTTCAAAGGATACTGTTTTTTTATTTATGTCAACTGGAAGTTTTCAAGGGATGTTATCTAAATTTGTAGAAAATCTTTAATTAGTCTTTTTAAGGTATTTTATTGTATTATCTATTCCTACAGAAAGTTCTATCCTAGGATTCCAATTAAGTATATTTTGAACTTTTGTTATATCATTTAGATAAAACTCATATATTGTATTATTTTTTATTTCTATCTTTGTATTTAGCGCGGATGAGATATATTTAGCTATATTAATAGTTTCTGTAGCTTTTCCTGACCCTATATTAATAATACCACAAAATTCACAATCAAGAGATTTTATCAGAGCTTTAATAAAATCAGAAATATATAAGTAATCATATATATTATTATTTTCTATTATTATATTATCAGTCCTTAGAGCTTGTTTTATCATATTAGAAATAATATCATTTTTCTTTTGATCTAAAGGTCCATATATATTAGATGCTCTAAATATAATTGAAGGGATTGAATATTCTTTTATATATTTCAAACATATTTCTTCTGCCAAACTTTTTGTTATAAGATAGTTATTGTTTTTCTTAATACTGTCATTTTCTTTAAATGGGGGAGTAGAAGAGTAAAGTTTATAATCTGATATATATATAAATTTTTTTAATGTCTCATATCCTATTAATTCCTGATATATTCTTTCTAATGCATCTACATTTATTCTAGTTGCAATATTCAAATCATCACATTCATAGTCATTGAGAGAAGCTAAATAGATTATATATTCTGGCATAAATCTTCTAATTTCTGTAAATATAGGAGATCTAAGATCCATATAAATTGTTTTAACTCCAAGTAATGAAAAATCTTTATCCAAATTTAACATATTTCCTATATTAAATTCAGTAAATTTGATAATAGAATTTTTTCCTATAAAACCTGATCCACCTATAATTAATATTCTTTTTTGATCTTTACTTTTCATTTTCTTTTTATTTTTATATAATAACAATATACATTAGTTTACATTTTTATGGCAAAGAGGCAACAAGACAATTCTAATTTAATTTTTATAATTATAGTCGTAATAGTTATTATTGCAATGGGGATAGTTATATATATTGCAAATAATAATGCAAATACATCTACTCAGAGTGTAAATAGCTTAGTGAATAAAGACAATAAGCTTGCTAATAAAAATGTATTATCATCTCTTTTCTCAATTTCTTTACCTAATTTAAAAAATGCATTAAATTCAAATGTAAAAGCAACTACAACAACTCCTATAACAGGAGAACCCCTTTTGGTTAAGAATAATCTTCCTCGTGTAGTTTATGTGGGGGCTGATTATTGTCCTTACTGTGCAGCAGAAAGATGGGCATTAATAATTGCACTCTCAAAATTTGGAAAATTTTCAAATCTTCGCTATATGACATCTTCCTCTTCTGATGTTTATCCTAGTACAGCTACTTTTACATTCTATAAATCTTCATATACTTCAAAATATATAGATTTTACTCCTAAAGAAACCAATACAAATATATCATCTCAGGGAGGATATACCTCATTAGAGACTTTAACTCAGATTGAAAATAATTTAATAAATAAATTTGATGCATATCCTTATGTAACAAAATCATCAGCAGGAAGCATTCCTTTTATAGATATAGGGAATAAGGGATTAATAGTAGGCGCACAGTATTCTCCTCAATTACTACAATCTATGAATTGGAGTCAAATAGCTTCTTCGATTGCTAATACAAAATCTGTTATATCTCAAAATGTATTAAAATCTTCTGCTAGCATAATAAAAAATATATGTAAGATAACAAATGAAAAACCTCAAAAAGTCTGTTCTAATATATAGTATCTATATACTTTCTTTTGTAGGAATTCTTATATGTATATATCTTTTATATGCACATTTTGCAGATGTTTCAGTTGCATGCCCTAGAGTTGGTATAATTGATTGCGCAAATGTCCTTACTAGTCAGTATTCTTCCATTCTAGGTATACCTGTTCCTTTTTTTGGTATGGCATTTTTTATATTAATGTCAGTATTTACTTTTTTAAAAAAAGAGTTATATCTACTAGTACTGAGTATTTTAGGTGTTTTATCTGTAATGTATTTAGTATACGTAGAATTCGCACTGATACATTCTGTTTGTCTTTGGTGTAGCTCAATACATGTTATTACTCTTCTATTATTTTTTATCTCTGTATACTTATTTTTGAATAAAATTCTTACTTCTTAATTGTTTGTGAAAAGTAATAGCGAATCTATGAGCCTCATCTCTAATTCTTCTTATAAGAAGATGAGATTTTTCTCGATAGTTTATGAGTATAGGTTCACTTTTTGAAGGAGTAAATATAGCTTCTTTCTTTTTTGCTAAACCTATTATAGGTATATTCAATTGAAGTTCATTGAGTGCTTTTATAGCAGAATTAAGCTGTGTACGACCTCCATCAACTATAACTAGATTGGGTATTTCTCCAAAACTTTTATCTGTTTTTGTATGAGAAAATCTTCGTTTTATAGTTTCATACATCATTAAAGGATCGTTAGGGGTATCTTCTGATCTTATTTTAAATTTTCTATAATGAGAATTATCCATATCTCCCTCTCTTAAAACTACCATAGATGATACTGGAAATTTTCCTTGTATATTTGAAATATCAAAACACTCTATTCTGCCATTTTTATATTCAATACCTATAATTGAAAATAATTCTTTTATAGCTTGTATATTTTCAATTTTTTTATTCTTTTTAAATATTTCTTCATCATCTCCAAAATCTACTTTTATATTTTGAGATATATATTCAATTTGATCAATTTGTGTCTTTATTATTTGAGCCTTTTCAAAATTTTGTTTATTACTTTCTTTTATCATTTGGGTTTTAAGATTTTTTATAACCTTTAGCTTTTCTCCTGATAAATATTTTTTTATAATATTTATATTTTTCATATATTCTTTTTTGGATATAAGAGAATCGCAAGGTCCATTACATAGATTAATATGATAATAAATACACAATCGTGATTTTAAAACTGTTTGTCCTTCGAAAATTTTCAAATTACATGTTCTGTATGGAAATAATTTTCTTAGATTAGATAAAAGTTCTATAATAGTTCTTCCTGAAGGATAAGGTCCATAATATAGAGACCCATCTTCAATTCTTTCTCTTACCCTTATTATTTTAGGGAAGTCTTCATTAGTTATTTTTACCCAAGCATATTTTTTATCGTCTTTGAGCATGAAGTTATATTTAGGTTGATATTTTTTAATTAGATTACTTTCCAATATTAAAGCTTCAACTTCATTGTCTGTTATTATAAAAGATAGAAATTTTGCAGCTTGAATCATTTTTTTTGTCTTTACTCTTAAATCTTTAGAATTTAAAAAATATTGCAAGACTCTTTTTCTTAATATTTTTGCTTTACCTATATATATTATATTATGTTTTTCATCTTTAAACATATAACAACCAGGAAGAAACGGTATATTTTTTGAGAAATCTGCAGAATTTATATCTAAATCATTTTTCATCTTCAAGATTTATAACAAATGTTTTGATTCTACTCAATGATTCTATTAAATATTTTGCTCCCTGTATATTTCCTATTCCTGATTTCTTAACACCATTAAAAGGGAAATTATCTGGTCCCCTAGAATCTTTTCCATTTATTTGAACGTTTCCTACATCAAGTCTCTCTGCTATATAAAAAGCATCAGATATATTTTCTGTAAATACAGAAGACTGAAGACCATATTCTGATTGATTGGCTATATCAATAGCTTCATTTTTATCTTTTATTTTTATTATTGGGAGTATAGGAGAGAAAGGTTCTTCCCAAGCAATTCTCATATCTAGAGAAACATTACTAAGTATTATGGGATATATAAATCTTCCTTTATTTTCACCCTCAAGGACAATCTTAGCTCCTTTGTCTATTGCATCTTTTTTTAATTCATTAAGATACATGGCTGCTTTATCATTAATAACAGGACCTATTGTAGTATTTTTATCTTTTGGATCTCCTAGAATAAAATTTTCTTTTACTTCTTTTACTAATTCTTTTATAAATTCATCTTCAATACTTTGATCTATAAGGACTCTTTTTATAGCTGTACATCTTTGTCCTGAATAAGAAAATGCACCTTGTGCTATATTAGTAACACTCTTTTTTATATCTGCATCTTTAAGTACTATAGAAGCATCCTTACCACTTAATCCTAAAAGCATTACAGGTATAACATCTTCTCTTTTTGTGACTTCTCTTTGTATATGAATTGCTGTTTTAGTTCCTCCTGTAAAATTTATTGCTTTTATATATTCTGATCTTACTAAATAATCTCCTACAACATTATTTTCTCCAGATACAATATTTAAAACTCCATCATCAAGGCCTGCGAGTCTAAATATTTCACCTATAACCATACAAGTAATACCACCTTGTTGAGGTGCTTTTAGAATAACAGTATTCCCTGGTATTATAGCTCCTATGATTTTCGGAATAGTTTCATTTAAAGGATAATTAAAAGGAGGTATAGCCAGAGTTACTCCTAAAGGAACCCTCTTTGTTATAGCTATTTTTTCTTTTCCAAATCCAGGGAAAGATTCTGACAATAACACATCCCCAAAAATCCTTCTTCCTTCTTCTGCATAAAAATCAATTATATCCGAGGTTCTCATAACTTCGTCATATGAATCCTTATATGGTTTTCCAACTTCATTTATAATAAGGTTTGTTAGTTCATATCTTTCGTCTCTTATTATTTGAGATACTCTTTTTAATATTTCTGTCCTTTGATTTATACTTTTGTCTTTCCATAAAAGGAAAGCTTTATTAGAACTCAATATACATTTATCAATTTCATCCTCATTCAGAGAAGGTATTGCCCCTACTAATGAATTGTCTTGAGGGGACAGAATATCTATATATTTATCACTCTGAGGTTCTACCCATTTATTATCTAATAAATAACCGAATTCTTTTTGTAGTATAAAATCTTTAATCATAGTAATTCTTTAATAAATTGAAATCTTTTATATATGGTTTTATTATAAAATTATTTATACCTATTTTTGTTAAATAATCTATATCTTTATAACTTCTAATATTATAGTCTACAACAACTTTATCATTTATTCCAATACTATATTTTAATATATCTTTTAGCTCATTTAATTTAATTATTGAGTATTCTCCATCTAATGACTTTAATTTTAAAAATTCTTCAGGAGAATAGCTGTATATAAAACTTCTTATATTATAATCTAAACATTGTTTTATAATTTCAAATGTTTGATTAAATCCACACCGAGAAAGTTCTGTATTTATCAGAGCAAAACGTATCTCTAAATTCTTTATAGTAGATATATCTAATCCATTTGTAATAGTTACTCCTGTTTTATAATTAAATTTGTTTTTGAAATCTTTAGTATCAAGAATATGAGGAAATATAATAACATCATCATCCATCTTTTCTTTTATTTTATATAGAAAAGATTCAGCGCTACTTAATACTTTAATGTTATTGAAATTTATAAGTATCATATATTTTATATTATCACATAATTATATGAAGAATATAGGAAACATCATATACATATATGGTATAAGTTTGCTTTTTCTATAGGATGGGTATATAATCTTGCTATAATTTATATTTAAATATTTATGTTAAAAAAATTCAAAATAAAATATAGTCATTTAATCATAACTATATTTATAACTCTAAATATTATATTTCTAGCTGTTATAGCTTCTTTTCCGTTTTTTAATGGAAATTCGAGTGGTCTTCATGCAGCGCCTGTATGTAATTTTAATGGTAGTACTTCATATTTTGCATCTGTTGCAATAATAGTGAAATCATCTAGTGCTTCTGTTCCTTTACCATCAAATTTAGGATTGTCATTGCAAACATCTCCTTGTTCTAATGGATGGGATAATGGTATTCCTTGGAATTCAGGATACAATAATAATTTACAAGATGTTTTTGAACAATCATCTAGTTTCTCACAAGGACAATATATTTCTCCTCAACAAATAGATGCATATCATAGCCAGACTGGACAAGCACCTACAACTTTTCAAACATTTGGTTCTATTAACGTTGGAGGTGGAAGTGCTGGATCTACAGGACGTATATTTACATGTCCTTCAGGCACATCATGCTCAAGTTTAGCTGGTAATATAACAAGAACTCAGTCTAGTTCTAGTCAAGTTACTTTAGAATATTATCAACTTATAGATTGTGCATTTTCTCCTATAACATATACATTAGGAGGTCTACCTCAAGGATGGACAGCATCTCCTAGTACTAATACTATAAATGTTTTAAATGGTACTTCTGTACCTACCTATACTATTGTAGTTACTCCTGCAGCACCTACAATAAGTGTTACACTAAATTGTCAAGGAGCTTCTTGGTCTACAGCAAATACAGATTCAAATGCTGTAGTAACAGGAACAATAGTAAATACACAAACTAATCAGGCTGTATTGAATATTGATACACAAACAAATCCTGATAGTTCATTCGTATCAAGTCTTTTAAATAATAATATTAATTATGAAGCATATATGGAGGTGTCGGATAATGGGTCTTCTAGTACCGTACAATCTTCTCCGTTTAATTTCTACTCATGTTCGAATCATACTCCTACACTTAGTGTGAATCTTTCATGTACAGGAGTTTCTTGGACAAGTACAAATGCAACTTCACCTACAGTTAGTGGGAATATTATAAATGCTCAAAATCAAGTAGTTGCAAGTATTAATACTCAGAATCAAGCACAAGGATCAGATAGTTCTTTTGTAAAAACTTTAGAGTATGGTCAGTCAGGTCTTTCTTATACTGCAAATATGTCACTTTCTAGTAATGGTCAAGTAGTGAGTGCAAATTCAGGTAGTGTTATATATTCTAATTGTTTGAATTTTACACCTACACTAAGCGTATCATTAGGTTGTACAGGAGTTTCTTGGACAGGTACAAATCTTAATGGAGGAAGTACTATTACAGGAAATGTAACAGATACAACAAGTAATCAGAGTGTATATACAATTCCTCAACAGAGTGTAAGCTCTTATCAATCAACATTTAATGGTTCTGAAAACTCTTTTGTTACAAGTTTAGAAAATAATCAAGATAACTATATTGCAACTGTAATATTAACAAATTCAGGCAGTGTTATATCTGAAAAATCATCTAGTGTTAGCTTTTATAACTGTACAACTCATATGAAAGTTCCTGTATTACAAACAGTAACATTAAGCTGTGTTACTGGTTCTAATAATTTAAATGTTAATTGGACTTATAATAATACAACAACTGATAGCACAGATTTATTCTATGGTACAGTTAATGATGTAACTACAAATACTAATAATATTGCAACATTTTCATCTCCAATAGCAAATAATAGCTATAATTGGAATGCAGTCAACTCAACAGATGCTTATACAGTATCAGGTTATATTAAAGGTGATAATGGTACAAGTAATGTAATGACAACCTCTTCTGCAAGTATTAGTAATTGTTTGACACCTAAGGTACCTTTGATGTCTTCTATCTCACTTGCTTGTGAAAATAATACAACAAATAATTTGTCTATTACTTGGCAGGCTCAAAATGTTACATCAACAGATAACTTTTATGGTTATATAAATGATGTTACTACAGGTACTCAAGTATATTTAATACCTCAGACCCCATCAGTATTAGGTCAATATATTTGGCAAGGAGCTAATGGTCAGGATTCTTATACTGTTGTAGGATGGATAGAGAATTCTTCTGGTCAAAAATTCAATGTTACTACATCTTCTCAAGTCTCAAGTAACTGTATACCTAAAGTACCTGTAACTCCTGTTGTACAACAATCATTACCTCAAACTTCAGGTAATGCACCTATTAATATATTAATAATTGCAGGGATTGTAATTATGACTTTAGGAGTATCAATGTTAGTATTTTAAATACAAACATATAAAGTATATAAAAAAAGGAGAGAAATCTCCTTTTTTTATACTTGATGAAATATACAAAAAGATATATGATATATTTATATGAAATCTAAAGTACTATTTATTATTTTATTTTCTTTAATTTTGATAGGTTTTCTTTACATAACGACTATTTATGCAGAGGAACTTCAATCTTTAAATTCTCAAAATACACCAGCCTATACAGGTAATGTTGTTTCAACGAGTACTGCAGTAAATATTAAATATTCAACATTTAATGGAACATACTCTAATTCTAAATCTTTTAGTTTTAGTTATCCTCAAGGATGGAAGGCTATAAATGTAGCACAACTTACAAATTCTGAAATTGCAGAATTTGGCTTGCAGAAATATAATGTTACTATAAATACATATCTATCTTGTCAAAATATTTCTAAAGATAAAGGCGCAAATACTGTTATTGCAGGATACACAGGTGTAGAAAATGTGAATAGTAAAGGAGTTAGTTTTTATGCTTCTAATTTTAATATAATTCTTAACTATGAGAGTATATACAAAATTGCTGTATTTGATCATATTATAAATTCATTAAAACTCTATAACCAATTTGTAAAGTGTAAATAAATTTTTCATAAGTACTACTTTTTGATATAATATAAGTAATTATGCAGAAGTAACTCAGTTGGTAGAGTACTAGTTTTCCAAACTAGTTGTCGCGGGTTCGAGCCCCGTCTTCTGCTATTTTTAATATATGTTTTTTGATAAAGATAAATATATACAATATGCGAATAAATTACTCAACTCTAATCTCATATCAAGAGTTGATTTTCTGGAAATTAGATTTCAAGAAGATCAGTCAGAATATATTATTTTTAAAAATTTAAATCCAGAATATATAGATAATTCTATAGAGAAAGGCTTTTCCATAAGAGTATTATATAGAGGAAATTGGGGTTTTGCTTCTAGTAGTGTTATATCTGAGAATGAAGTCCAGAAAGTTTTTCTTAAAGCTATGAGTATTGTTGAAAATTTAGAAGAAGGAAAGGTTTCTCTTACAGAAGAGGAGGTATATACAGATGAGTATATACAGGATGTTGCAATTAATCCATTTGATGTACCTTTAAATGAAAAAATAAACTTTATAAAAGATATCCAAAATGAAATTTTGAAATCTAAAAATATAGATTTTTCTGATTTTATGTTTTTAGCACACAGAGAAAAGAAATTATATATGAATTCTTCAGGAAGTAGAATTTATCAAGAAAGAACAAGAATAGATCCTAGTTTTAGTATGTATAAATTGAAGCCAGAATTGACTGTTTTAAAATCAAATACTCATCCCACTGCTAAAGGTTTTGAATATATTAAAAATATGAATTTTAGAAACGAAATTCTAAAATATAATGAACAAATTAATGAAAAATCAAAAGCTAAAAGTGTAATTCCTCAAAAATATAATCTTTTAATAGATCCTTCAAATTTATGGTTAACTATACATGAAACAATTGGACATTCTACAGAGATGGATAGAGTACTTTTATATGAGGCAAACTATGCAGGAAGTTCTTTTGCATCTATAGATCAAATAGGAGATCTTATTTATGGATCTGAGAAGGTAAATATAGTCGCAGATAGATCTCAAAAAGATGGACTTTCTACTGTTATGTATGATGATGAAGGTGTCAAAACATATGAGTTTGATATTATAAAAAATGGTGTTCTTACAGGATTACAGTCTAATCGAGAAATAGCTATTCTTGCAGGAGAAAAAAAATCAAAAGCGTGTTCTTATGCAGATTCATACAGTTCATTTCCATTACAAAGAATGCCAAATATATCATTACTTCCTAATAAAGATAAAGATTTAAAATTAAAAGATATGTTATCTTTGTGTGAAGATGGAATATATATTGTAGGAGATAGTAGTTGGAGTATAGATATGCAAAGATATAACTTTCAGTTTACAGGGAATCTGTTTTATGAGGTTTCTGGAGGAGAGATTAAGGGTATGCTTAAAGATGTTATTTATCAGTCAAATACTCAGGATTTTTGGAAAAATTGTATTGAAGTAGGTGGAGAGAGTACATATTCTTTAGAAGGTGCATTTAATTGTGGAAAAGGACAACCATCACAAGTTGCAGCTGTATCTCATGGAGCTCCTTTAGCATTATTTAAAGATATAAATATAAAAAATACACAGAATGAAAATTAAAGAAATTGAACAATTTATAAAAGATAATATAAAATCCTCTGAATATTATGTTATTGTATCCAGATCTCAAGGTTTTAATGTTAGGTTTTCAGACAATAAAATAATCTCTAATGGAGTTGGAGATTCTTATGATTTATCTATAACTACAATTATAGATAAAAAAGTAGGAAGTTCTAGTACATCAGATATATCAAAAGAAGGAATTCTTGAGTGTATAAAAAATTCATATAATCAAGCTTCTTTTTCTCTAGTCTCTGAAGATTACTATCCTTTAGTTTCAGATGAATATTTAGATGAAAAAGAAATTGAAAGTCCTAATTTTGAATTTATTCTATCAGATATAGAAAAGAAACTTTTTAATATTTTCTCAAAAGATCCATCTTTAAGGGTTTTTGGATATATAACTGGTAGTTTTCTAGATATTACTCTTTTTAATTCAGAAAAATTATATAAAAGATCTTTTTTGCAAGAATTTAATTATTCAATGAATATAAAGGATATGGATATTAAAAGATCTGTATGGCAGGGAAGTGTGTCTAGTTTTTATAAGAAAGATGAATTAGAGAGACTGTATAATATTCTTTTGAATGATTTTAAAAATACAAAGATTATAAAATCTCAGAAAGAAGGTAGATATAATGTAATTTTATCTCCATCTGCTTTATCTGATATGCTTTTATATTTACTGTATTTCATGTCATTTCAAGATGCATGTGAAGGTAAAAGTCCTTTCTCTTCATTAAAAAGAGAAAAAATATTCCCAGATTATATAACTTTATATACAGATCCTAACCTAAAAGAAATGAAGTCTATACCGTTTCTATTATTTAATCAAAGTTCAGTGAATCATAAATTTGATTTAGGTTTGTCTTTGAAAAAAGAGTATTTAATAAAGGATGGAGTATTAAAATCTTTGATATCGAATAGATTTTTCGATGATAAAATGAAAAATACAGAAAATATATATCCACCTTCAAACCTTATATTAAAAGGTTCATCTTTGACATTTGAAGAATTTATAAAAGATATAGATGATGCATTGTATATTAATAATTTATGGTATATAAGAGAAGTTGATCCAATAACAGGTTTACTGACTGGTCTTACAAGAGATGGAGTATATACAGTTAAAAATGGAAAGATAATAAATTCAATAAATAATTTTAGATTTAATCAATCTCCTATAAAGGTTTTAGAAAACATATTAAAGCTTTCAGCGTCATATTTAACACTTCCTCGTGAATTTGGAGGAGAGAGTGCTTTGAATGTTGTAGCTCCATATGTATATGTTAAAGATTTTAATCTTTCATCTGTGTCTAAAGCCATTTGATTTTTATTTATAAACAATATAATATATATTTATATATGAACTTTTTAGATGATTCTGGAAAATTATCCTCTTATATTAATAATATAAAGAATGATAAAAAAGAGTCAAAATTTGTAAACAAAAAGAATCTTATTATTTTTATATCTATTTTCACCTTTGTAATAGTATTATCTTTTTTTATTTTTAAAAAACCTTTAAATGCTATTATAGAAAGTAATACTTTTTCAAAAGGTGTTGTAATGGCAGAAAATGTTAGAATTATAAAAAATAATAATATAGATAATCTAAATAAGATTGCAGGTGTTAAACTTATAAATCCGAATATATATAAAGCTAGAGTTTTAGCAGAAGTTGCACCTTCTAGAGACAATTTGGTTTCTGGACAGATAACTTCAACTCAAGATGCATCAGTAACAATACTTTATAATTTTTTAGTAGCGCATAACTCTCCTATGGCTCCATATGCGTCAGATTTTGTAAAGTATGCTAAAATGTATAATATAGATTGGAAAGTATTAGTTGCTATATCTGGAGTAGAGTCAGGATTTGGAAGAGTTATACCTCAATCAACTTCTGGAGTGCTTTCATATAATGCATGGGGATGGACAGGAGGTAGTTATAATTTTGGTGGATTTGCAAGCTTTGGTTCATGGCCTGTAGCTATTCAATCAATAGCACAAGGTATATCATCTTCTTATGGAAATGAATCTCCTTATGTAATGCAACCTATATATTGTCCTCCTAATCCAGGTTGGGCATCTGAGGTTCAATCTTATATAAATCAATTATAAGCCTGGATGGTGAAATGGTAGACACGCTAGCCTTAGGAGCTAGTGCTATTTTTAGCGTGAAGGTTCAAATCCTTTTCCAGGCATTTTTAAGCAAAATTTTCCCATTTAACTGAATCAGGATGATTTATCCAAGAGTATTCTTTAGGATTATTTATAAAATGAGAATATGTAGATATTTTTTTTCCATCAATTAAATTATTGTATGACCATTTTTTCTGTTTTTTTATCTTAGGTACATATTTATAATTTGGATTCTGTACAAAAACTTGTTTAGCATTCTTTTTTATTATGTAATATGCACCTCCCTTATAATCATGTATTCCTTTATATATACTTTTAGCCCTAGAAGATATCAATGATGAAAATACCATTGCAGTAGGTCTTTGATTTATTATTATATGACCATAATGAGGTGGTATTACAAATACATCACCTGTTTTAACTTTAAATATAGAAAAGTCCGTAATATGACCAAAATCATACATATCTTCTATATTTTTTGCATCTTGAGATATTATCTTTGGCTTTTGTAATAATATAATACCGCTACCATGTAATATTTCTATAATTTCAGGAGCACTGTAATTACCTTCTAATATTTCATGATAATATCCATATGTTTTCATGAATTCTATTCCAGCAAGGTTTCCAGACATTATAGTAATATCATGTCTGATATTGTTATCTTTGAAAACTTTTGCGTGCTCATCCTTATATATATGAAAATATTCTGTATAAAAAAGTTTAGGATATACTAATTTATCGTTTAGTATAACTTTTCTCATCTGATCCAACTCTCTATTTAGTATTTTGAAAATCCTTATGTCATCACCATTTGAGAGTAATTTATTCTCATTTTCAGTACATTGTACTTTTATACCATTAATTGTTTTTAAGTGTATGATCATTTTTATTATTATCTAATAGGTTATATTCTAATATGTCATATATTACTAATTGTAAGACTGTAATTATTGGAATAGCTATTAATGCACCTAAAAGACCATCTAGAGATGAACCTATAAATATAGCTATTATTACTATTAAAGGGTTTATACCTATTATTCTTTTCATAACTTGAGGTCCTATTATGTTTGCTTCTAATTGCTGTATTACAATTACAAATATAATAGAAAATATTAATAATCCTGGTGTAACAAGAAACACTACAATACAGGCAACGATTCCTGATATTATAGGACCTACAAATGGAATAACTTCTGCAAATGCTGCAAATATAGCTAATGGAAGTGCATATGGATTTCCTAATATAAATAAATATATAAAGAAAAGTAAACCTATTGCAAGACTTACTATTAATTGACCTCTTAACCATGCACCTAATTGACTCTCTACTTCATATATTATTTTCTCTATTTGTTCTCTAGTACCTTTTGGTATTATTTGTAAAGTAGTTTTATAGAAATGCTCTTTATACAGTAACATATAGGCTGACATTACAAATATTAATATTGTATATCCTATTGTTGTGAAGACAGATATGGTTGTATTTGATAGATTATTAAAACTTGATATAAATATATTATATACATTTTGAGATACATATTTAGATATATTAAATTTCAAAGAATTGGCATTTACATGAAATTGATTTTTTAAGAAAGGAAAATAATTTATTATTCTAGTAGGAATATTAGAAAAAGAGTGAATAATATTATTAATTTGATTAGTAAAAGGTGTTATCGTAATTAAAAAAAACAGAACTATTACAAATATTATAATAGCCATTGTTATAAAAACAGAAAGACCTCTTGATATTTTTTTATTTTCAAACCAAACTACGACAGGATTTATTGCTGACATTAAAATAAAAGAAATAAATATGAGTATAAATATTGTTGCTATTTTTATGAGTAAAAACAATAAAATGAAAATACCTATGATTGTAAAAATTGTTTTGGTAGATATTTCTATAGTTTGTTTCTTCATTTATTTTAAATCTTTATATGTTTAGGATTCATATTTATTGTATAATATATTTATCCAAAACTCAATTAGCAAAGAACACTGTATCTATAAAGATAAATCACACTTTAAGCCTATACATTTTGTATTAATGATACTTTTTTTATTTGCAAAAATTACATGTATTTGTTATATTCTCTTTATATTTAGGCCTTGTCGTCTAGTGGACTAGGACACCAGGTTTTCATCCTGGTAATCGCGGGTTCGAATCCCGCCAAGGTCAAGTAACTCGATATCACACGTTTGAAACGTTCCAAATATATTGATGAAGAATTTCGAGAGTAATGTTACTATCGTCAATCTGAATTCTCCGATATTGACAATTATTGGATAATATATCATAATTAGTACATGGAAGAAACATTATATATGCAAAATCCTTGGTGGATGAATAGAGAATTTAATATAGGGATAATAAGAAAACAATCTCTTGATAAATTAAAGAGTATGGCTTTAAATAATAAAGTTACAATGTTACTTGGAGGGAGACGTGTAGGAAAAACTTTTTTGATATATCAATATATAGATTATCTTTTAAAATCAAGAATAAAAGAAAAAAATATACTATATTTACTTTTAGATACAAGGGCATTTGAAGATATAACAATTGTTAATTTACTAAGAGAATATAGAAAAATTCATAATCTTAGTATAGATGAGAAAATATATATTTTCTTAGATGAGATTCAATATAAAGATTCATGGGAGCAAGAAGTAAAGAATCTTTATGATACTGAGCCAAATATACAAATAGTTTTATCTGGATCTGCAAGTTTTAAAATTCATACAAAAACATCTTTTCTAACAGGTAGATATGAAATTATGAATTTATATCCTTTAAATTTTTTAGAATGGATAGGCATTAGAGGTATTAAAATTCTTCCATCTGAGAGTTATAAATATCAAAATGAATTAAATGAATATTTATTTAAAGGAGGATATCCAGAATATGTTATTAAAGAGGATCCACAATATTTTCCTAATCTTGTAGACAGTATTGTATATAAAGATTTTGTAGAATATTTTAATATTAAAAATTTAGATATTGTTAAAGACTTATTTAAATTACTTTCAGATAGAACAGGGTCTCATTCAAGTCTTTCAAAAATAGGAAATATTCTGTCTATAAGTAAAGAAACAGTGAGGGAATATATATATGCTTTAAAGGGAAGTTTTTCTGTATATGAATTACAACGTTATTCTTCAAGCAGGAATGAGAGAATATATTTTGCTAAAAAATACTATTTAAATGATAATGGATTACAATTTAATCAATCTGGTAAATTTAATAAAGGTCAATCTGCAGAGAGAACTTTGTTTGATTATTTATATAAGAAATATTCAGATTCAATTTATTTCTATTATGATAATAAAGTAGAAGTAGATTTTATATTGAAATATCAGGATAGATTAGAACTGATAGAGTCTAAATACATAAATGATATTTCTGAGTTTAATCCAAAATCTCTTCTAAAGGCAATGAAATCATTAGATGTAACTAATGCTACTGTTATCACAGAATCTGTTGAAGAAGAATTAGTATTTGATGAAAAAAAGATAATATTTATTCCTTTATGGAAAGTTTTGGTAAAGCAAATTATATAAATTATTCATAATTTTTTAATTAGATATAGTAAAAATCTAGATTACTTTTATCATTTTAATAATCTAAACTAAAGGGGTTAGATCTAGGGCACACCAAGATCAAGTGATGCGACACTACCACTTGAAACATCCTGAATGTACTGATAGAACCTGCCTACAAGTGTAGTTTGAAATAGCAACATGACCAATACTTGCAATTAGTCGTATTATGTAGTATAGTTGAGTATAGTTAAATATACTTTATTATGGATGATCATAAAAGATTCGATAAAAGACTAGAAAGTATTACATCAGATATATATCTAAAGATATCTAAAACCGATGAGCTCAAAGGTATGTGGATTGGAGGCATGAAATTAAGTCCTCAAACACTTGGTAGACTTAAACAGTCGGCCCTAATAACCTCAACAGGAGCTTCAACCAGAATTGAAGGATCAGGACTATCTGATGAAGAGATTGAGAAAGTTATTAAAGGCATAAAAATTCAAAATTTTAGAAATAGAGATGAGCAAGAAGTGAAAGGATACTTCGAGCTTCTAGAAAATGTATTTAATAATTTTAATACTTTAACTTTCAATGAAAACTGTATTAAATCTTTTCACAATGAACTTCTAAAATATGTAGAAAAGGATCAATCACATAAAGGAGAATATAAAAATCTACCTAATCATGTTGAGTTAATAGATGAACCTAATAATATTGTAGAGGTGATTTTTGAAACTACACCTCCATATTTAGTTTCTCACCAAATGCATTCTCTTGTAGAATGGACTCAAAATGCTTTACTCGCGAAGAAATATCACCCATTATTAGTGATTGGAAATTTTATTGTTGAATTTTTGAAGATTCATCCGTTTCAGGATGGAAATGGTAGGTTATCAAGAATATTAACTAGTTTTTTATTATTAAAGGGGGGATATAAATATGCAGAATATAGCTCTCATGAAAAGTTGATAGAAGAAAATAAACAAGAATATTACCTCTCTTTGATGAAAAGTCAAAAAACTTTCAACAAAAAAATGGAAAATATTCTACCTTGGATGAATTTTTTTATAGATATTATGATTATGCAAGCTCAATATGCTGTTGATTTTAGATCAAATGATAATATAGAATCTTTACTTACTAAGATACAATTAAAAGTTTGGGAATATATATCTAAAGTAGGAGAAGCAAGACCTAAAGATATATCTCAAAACACAGATATAGGAAGAGATACGCTAAGGCAGGTATTAAATAAATTAATTAAGTTAAAGAAAGTTGAAAAATTGGGACAAGGAGTGGGAACTTACTATAGAATAATAAAAGATTGAAAAATTTCATCATTTTAAATATACTTTTATCAATTTAATAATCCAAACTAAAAGCGGTTCGATCTGAGGCACCTTAAGGTCACCAAATGCGACAATTATAGATAAAATTGGCTGCATGTAGTATATATTTTCATATTAAAATACATATTGGCATTATATACATTTATGTTAATATATAATATATGTTAACAAGATTAATTAAGAAACAATTAGATAACTATATAAAAAGTGATGATTTTAAGATATTTTTTATTTGGGGACCTAGGCGTTCTGGCAAAACTACTATTCTTGAAGAAATATCTAAAGAATTTTCTATACCTATATTTAACTTTGATTTACTTTCAGATAAAGAACGCTTTATCAACACTGAGGATGCACTTTCAAGTATTGTAGCAGAAACTAAAATAATTCTTATTGATGAAGTACAAAATTATCCAGAAGGTACAGTCTCTCCAAAATACTTCATGATAAGTACAAAGTTAAAATAATTGCTACAGGGAGTAGTGAATTAAAGAAGAAATCATCTAAGGATTTTGATATACTTTTAGAAAGATATACGGAACATTACTGTTTACCTATGTCTATTGGGGAATGTGTGCAAAATAGTTCAGTTCCAGCATATGAAATGTCAAATTTTAAATATAATCTTCAAAGTAAGTTGCAAATTTATGGAGCTTATCCTGAGATATATGCAAATACTGAATTAAGTGAAGTAGAGATAATAAACTTGTTGCAAAGTATCCTTGATACTTATGTTCTTAAAGATGTTGTTAATATATATAATTTAAAAGATGAAAAACTTGCTAAGGATATATTAACTAAGATAGCATTACAAATTGGATCTGAAGTTTCTGTCAGAGAAATAGCAAAGAGTTTAAATGCCAATGAAACTACTGTATCCAATTATATAGAAATTTTTATCAAAAATTATATTCTTATCCCACTACCATCATTCAAAACAAATATGAGGCGTGCTGTGTCAGAAAATAGAAAATTGTTTTTTTATGATTTAGGAATTCGAAATATTCTAGTAAAAGATTTTAGAGATCTTAATATTCGTCCTGATAAAAGAGGCGTCTTTGAAAATTTTATAGTATCAGAAATAGAGAAGAGGAGGAAAAATTTAGATATAAAAGAGACTATCTATTTTTATAGAGAATATTCTGGGGCAGAGGTTGATATAGTATTGGAGGATTATAAAAAGAACTATATAAGTATAGAGATTAAAGTGAGTGAGGATAAGAAGAGCAAAGATATATTTCCTATAGAACATAAGTTTATAGTTCTTAATTCAAAAAATTATTTCCAAAAGATTGAAGAACTATTTTAAAAGGATAATTATATACTAATATTATTTCCTATTATAATAGATCTAAAAATAGTTTAATATAAATGGAATAGGGTTATATTTTAGATAAGAGTAAAAGACACTTTTAGATATTCAAGATTATTACCACAGTATTTAGATGTGTATACCAAAATCTTCAAATACAATTTTCATTGCATCAATTTCTGTATTTTTAAGATTTAGATCAAAACCTATCTCATTATAGTCAGTACCTAAAAACCCATGTTCTATTATTTTTTCAGTAAAACCTCTTAATTGCCTCCTGATATGAGGACCATCTATTTCCCATAAAATCTTAACAGGATTCCCTGCACTATCTTTTTGAATTACATAATCAGGGTTCCCTAGTTTACCATTAGGATTATCTATACTGAACGAAATATCATATACAAAATCTCCTATAGGAATATCTATGTGAATATAGACCAAGTCATTGACTTTATTAGGATCATCAATTTTTTCTTTCGCCATGTCTTCTCCTTCAATTACATAATATGTAAGACTAGCCTTGCTTCCACTCTTAGAAATTTTACTACGAATTATTTCATGTTGTAAAACTTGTCCATCTGATATATAGTGATATACTTGAGTTGTCTTCATTGTTGGTTCTAATTGATATAGATCCTTATATAACTCTACTATTCCATTATAAAAAGAAAAAACTTTTTTCTCACTAGGATACTCTTTGTCTTCTTCTATAGCATCATTAATAGCTCTATTATTATCAGGAAAATAAGAATGTAACTTAGATATTCTTTCAAAAAGTTCTATATCAGATTCATTGACTGGTGTACCGTTTTCATCCACCTTTTCACCATATAACATAGCTAACATAGATAGTTTTTCTAACTCATTCTCAAATTGCCTATCTAGCTCTGGTCTCATAGTATAGTATTATAGACTGTTCCATTTTAGATGTCAATAATTATTAAACCAGATATTTAGGATGCAACGTGAATTGGTTAGAAAATATACTAAGTTGCAAAATAACATTATAAAAACATAGTCATCCTTTATATTAAATATTCAACATACACCATTGTGTGTTTTTAATTTACTTCTTATATTTTATATGATATATAACATATTAGAATGATCAAAGTTTCAAATGTAACTAAAACTTATGGTAAAAAGGAAAATAAATTTACAGCTCTTAATGACATTTCACTAGAAATAGAAACAGCAAGTATTGTAGGAATTGTAGGAAAATCTGGGTCTGGAAAATCTACTTTAATGCATGTTATGTCAGGGTTAGACAGTGTTGATAAAGGTAAAATTGAGATAGATAATGTAAATATTTCGGTTATAAAAAATAAAGAACTAAATAAATTTAGAAATGAAAAAATTGGATTTGTATTTCAATTTTTTTATCTTCAAGAAAAAGAAACATCGCTTAGCAATATCATGCTTCCTTTAGAAATTTCTGGTATATCATTTGCAAAAAGGCGTAAAATGGCTCTAGATGCATTAGAAAGTGTTGATATGATGGATAAAGTAAATGAGAAAGTTATAAATTTATCGGGTGGACAAAAACAAAGAATTTGTGTTGCAAGAGCTATTGTAAATAATCCAGATATAATATTTGCAGATGAACCAACAGGTAATTTAGATACAGAAAATAGTCAGAATATTATAGATTTATTAATTAATTTAAACAAGAAATCTTCCAAAACTGTTGTTATAGTAACTCATGATAAGGATGTATCTGGGATATGTTCACAGTTAATACATATACAAGACGGAAAGGTTATATAAAGAAATGAAAACATTAGATTTAATAAAAAAAGCAAATAAAAATTTAATGCTCTCTAAAACGAGAACAGTATTAACTATATTTTCTATTATTATAGGGGCTTTTGTTATTACATTAACAATGAGTTTAGGGAATGGTGCAACTAATTTTCTTCAAAATCAATTTTCTTCAATCAAAATGAACCATACACTTATTATTAGATCTAACGGAGGAAATTCTACAGGAGTTGGTATAAATTTAAAACCTATAAAATATTCTTCAAAGCAAAATAATGGAACTTTAGGTATAAGTTTTATAGATCAAAGACAAGTTAATATAGTAAAAAATATTGTAGGTATAGAAAAAGTAGTACCATTATATGTTCCAGAGGTTAAATATATAGAAAGTAAGAATAATGAAAAATATAAATTTAGTGTAGCTAATTATCCTGGAAGTTTCTTTTCTCCTAGTCTAGAAGCAGGAAGTCTCCCTTCTTTAGGAGAGAATAATTATATAATTATTCCATCTATGTATGTGAAATCGTTGGGATTTTCATCTGCAAAAGATGCTATTGGAAAGAAAGTTTATATTGTATATAAAAATCTTTCAAATATATCATTAAAGAAAAGTTATACAATAAAAGGTGTATTAGTAAATTCTATAATTACAGGATCAGGGTATATTAGTACTAAAAATGCGAAAAATATTACTTTATTTGAAGATAAAGGAACAAATTTAGCAAATTCATATATTGAAATAGCAGGTGTATATAAGAAAACTTTAACAACAACTCAAATAAATAAAATAAAGTCACTTTTAAGTAAAAATTCTATGAATGGATTAACTTATAAAGATGAAATTCAACAAGTTAGTTATATTATACTTTCAATAGAAACAATATTAACATTATTTGCATTAATTGCTTTATTTGTAGCATCATTTGGAATAATAAATACACTATTTATGAGTGTAATACAAAGAACAAGAGAAATAGGCTTGATGAAAGCAATAGGAATGAGTAGTTTTGATATTTTTAAAATGTTCTCAATAGAAGCAATAAGTATAGGATTTTGGGGAGGCGTAATAGGATCAGTGTTGGCTATAATTGTAGGAAATATTATAGATCAATATATTTCTAATTCAATACTGAAATCATTCCCTGGATATAAATTACTTATATTTAATCCTGAACAAATCATTTGGATAATAATATTTCTTATGTTTGTAGGTTTTGTAGCAGGTACTATTCCTTCTATTAAAGCAAGTAAATTAAAACCTATAGATGCTCTAAGATATGAGTAATCTAAAAATTAAAGAAATTCAGATACATTCCCAATAGTAGTTTCTTCAGGTTTAAGAGTTTTATGTCCTTTACTCCATTTTGCAGGACATACTTCATGTGGATGTAGTGATACATAGATAAAAGCTTTTACTTTCCTTGTAAGTTCATCTGCATCACGTCCAACATTATTAAGATTTATCTCTGATGAGACTAATACCAAATTAGGATCAATGATAAATGTACCTCTATAAGCTTCTCCTGTATTATAATCATAAACCCCAAACATTTTTGATACAGATCCATTATGGTCTGCTCCCATTTGAAAATTTACATCTTTAAGTAATTTTTCTTCTCTTTTCCATGCCATATGTACAAATTCTGTATCTGTACTAATAGATACTATATCAACTCCAATTTTTTCTAATTCTTCTTGTTTTGTTGCATAATCTGCTAATTCGGTAGGACAGACAAAAGTATAATCTGCGGGATAAAAGACAAACACAGTCCATCTTCCATTATCTTTTGATTTTTTTAAAGAGAATTCTGAAAAAGCATTAATCTTCGGATTATATGTTTTTATATTAATTTCAGGAATAACTTTTCCTATTGATATTTGTTCTATTTTTTCTGTGTCCATATATTCATTATAGAACATAAAGATTTAAATTACATTAAAAGTACTGGATGTATTTTTACATACATCCAAACTATAGATTTTATTTTAATATAGGATATTTACTTACTAGAGAATTTCTACTCCACCATTTTCCCAATCCTATATAATTCCCTGCATTAAATACTATAAATCCGCACATTAATATTAAATACACAAGATGTTTGTCTAAAAAAGGATTATTCGTAGAAGGAAATAATGATAACCACATTAAAAATAATATTATTATTCCTGCATAAGAACTAAGCTTAACAAATATTCCCAAAATTAAAGAGATACCTATAAAAAATAAACCTAACATAAATAACCAATCTACTAAAGGGTTTCCTGCTAGACTCTGAATTGGTGCACTAAAAATACCTTTAGCTCCAAATTTTAAGAAACCATATGTTGGAGATACACCTTCTAACCATCCTTTTCCCAATTTTGTAGAGAAACCTAATCCAAATAATTTATCCAAAAATGCCCAGAAAAAAATCCAACCCAAACTTAATCTTAAAAGACCCCATATTAAATCTTCTTTTTTTATTTTCATTTCTTACTCACCCCCCTTTATTATGATAATACAACTTTAAAAGAAAAATACAATATTATTGTATAAATTAATATATTTGTGTTATATACAATAATATATGGATAAAATATTTAATCCTTCATCTGTTGTTGTTATTGGTGCAAGTACAAATACTGCTAAAGCAGGATATAGGATATTAAAAAATATAAAGAATTCTTCATTTAAAGGTAAACTTTATGGCGTAAATAAAAATGATTCTTCTTTCTATAGTTCTATTCTTGATGTTAAAGATGAAATTGATCTTGTTGTAATTGTTATACCTAAAAAAGATGTAGTAAATGTTGTAACAGAGTGTGTAGAGAAAAAAGTAAAAAGTATAGTTATAATAGCAGGAGGATTTAAAGAGTCAGGAGATATAGATAGTGAAAATAAAATAAAAGACCTTATAAAAGATACTGATATAAAAGTAGTTGGGCCTAATTCATGTGGAGTACTATCATCAAGTATAAATGCTTCATTTAGTAAAAATGAAAATATTAAAGAAGGAAATTTGTTTTTGGTAACTCAATCAGGGGCAATACTTACATCCCTTATTGATTTTTCAGCTGAAAATAACTTAGGTATCAGAAAAGCAATATCTTTGGGGAATAAAATGGATATATCTGAAATTGATATTTTGGATCATATAGAAGAAGATGATTGTTTATGTTTTTACCTTGAAAGTATAGATAATTTCAAAGAATTTATGGATAATTTTGGTAAAATAAAAAATCCTAAATTTATACTTTCTCCTGGGAAAAGTAATAAATCTCAAGTTGAAATACAATCACATACAGGTGCTATAGTATCGGATAGAGATATTCTTTCTTTAGCATTAAGAAAAAATAACATATTAGAACTAACCTCTTTAGAAGATTTATTTGATGTGTCAAAAATTTTTGCAAATTTAAAGTATAACAATATTAAAGGAACAAGGCTTGCAATTGTTACAAACGCAGGAGGTATGGCAATTTTAGCTACTGATTGTATGGAAGGAAGCCAAATATCTTTTGCTGAATTATCACAAGAGACAAAAGATAAACTGGAGAAATATTTTTCAGGAAGAAAAGTATCAAATCCTATTGATATACTAGGTGATGCTCAATCTCAAAGATATAGAGATGTTTTAGATATACTAAAAGATGATGAAAATATAGATATAGTTATGGTTATAATAACGCCTCAAGCAAGTACTGATATTGATGAAATTGCTAATGTTATAAACGATTTTTCATTAACTTGTTCAGAAAAATTTGTAATTTCAGTTTTTACAGGAGGCTTTTATGCTCAAAAAGCTATAAATTTTCTCACAAATCTTCAGATTCCCTCATATAGTTTCCCTGAGAGAGCTATTAATGCTTTAAACTATTTAGATAAATTTATTCATGGTAAATCTATAAAATATGAAAATAATTTAAAGATAGATAAAAAAGAAATCATTTCAATAATTGATAGCAATAATAAAGGTAAAATTTTAGGATTTGAAGATAGTGTAAATATTTTAGAAAAATTTAATATTAAATTTCCTAAATTCAGAGTAATAGAAAATATAGAAGATTTAGAGAAATCAGTTCTTAATATAGGATATCCTTTAACTTTAAAAGTAGAGGATAAAGATATTCCTCATAAATCAGATAAGAAGGGGGTTATTAATAATATTCAAAACTATGAAGATTTATTATCTTCGTATAGAAGATTGCAATCTTTATCTAGTAGAGTATTAATGCAAGAGTATATTGATTCAACTTTTGAAATAATGACAGGAGTTATAAGATATGAAGGTATAGGTTCTGTAATAGTGTTAGGTACAGGAGGTATTCTAACAGAAATTTTAGATGATCATATAAAAGAGTATCTCCCTATAAATGAAGAAGAGGCTTTGAATCTTTTAAGAAAAACTAAATTTTACCCTCTTTTACATGGGTTTAGAGGTCTTGAAAAATACAAAGAGAGTGATATTATTAATGTGTTAATGGGATTATCTTATCTAATTGAAAATATTCCTCAGATATCTCAGATAGATATAAATCCAATTATCTTAACTAAGAAAGGAGATATTTTGACAGTAGATCCTAAGATATATTTATGTGTATAATTATAAGAAAGATAAAAGATATTGAATTTAGTCCTGCCCATGGAGGAGAGGGAAGAAAAAGAGAAATTATTACAAATAAAGATATTGATAACCCACATTTTGATATATTAAATAAAGATTACCTTTTAAAAGGAAATTTTTTTGATTGGCATAAACATGAAAGTTCAGATGAAATAGCTTTGGTTATAGAAGGTAAAGGATATGTTAAATATAAAGATGAGGATCATGTAAAAGAGTATGAAAAAAACGATGTGATTTTACTTAATGCAGGAGAGATGCATAAAATTGAAGCTCTAGAAAATTCTATATTTTATTTTATAAGGATAAAAGAATGATAAAAGAAGTAATAATAAGACCAGAAAGTACAAGAGATACTAGAAGTAGAAATAGTGATATATTAGATTTAATTGAAAAATATTTAAGATTAACGAATTACCTTTCTGCAGCACAGTTATATCTGAAGGATAATTTTTTTTTAGAAAGAGAACTTATACCCTCTGATATAAAGGAAAGACTATTAGGACATTGGGGGACAGATCCAGGAATAAACCTTATTTATGCTCATTTAAATAGATTGATAGTTGAATATGATTTGAATATGATGTTGGTTACAGGACCGGGTCATGGATCTCCAGCTAATAGGGCTAATTTATATCTTGAAGGAACATTGAGTGAATATTTTCCTAATCTTACAATGGATGAGAAGGGTATTAAATATCTAATTAAAGAGTTTAGTTGGCCAGGAGGATTTCCTTCTCATTTAGATCCTTCACTACCTGGTGTAATATCAGAAGGTGGAGAACTAGGATATTCTTTATCTATTGCTTATGGTTCAATACTAGATAATCCTAATCTTATCACTGCATGTATAATAGGAGATGGTGAAGCAGAAACTGGACCTTTATCTGCTTCTTGGCAAAGTAATAAATTTATTAATCCTGTTTATGATGGAGCAGTTTTACCTATTCTACATTTGAATGGGTATAAGATATCAAATCCTACTTTATTTGGCACAATGAGTAATTCTGAGATAATCTCTTATTTCGAAGGATTAGGATATGATGTGCATATAGCTCAAGATACAGATATAAATGCAGATTTATTTTCTGCTATGGAGTGGGCATATAACCAAATCAGAAGTATACAAAGTTCTGCTAGATCTACAAATATGTATGGTCCTTTTAGATGGCCATTAATAGTACTTAAGACTCCAAAAGGTATGGGAGGAATAAAAGAAATGGATGGTAAGAAAATTGAAGGTTCATTCAGAGCTCATCAAGTTCCTGCAGTAGATGTAAAGACAAATAAAAATCATTTAAGATTAGTACAAGATTGGCTTTCTTCTTATAATATTGGAGAATTATTAAATGAAGATAAAACCATGATTAATGAGTTATTTTCAATTATACCTAAGGGAGATAGAAGAATGGGAACAAACATTCATTCTTTGGGTGGAGAAGTTAGAATATCTTTGTCTTTACCTAGTATTGATGGATATTCATTTGATTTAGAGAGTAGATGTTCTGTAAGATCAAGTGGAATGGAGAGGGTAGGTCAGTATTTGAGAGATGTTATTTCTAAAAATGAAGAAAAGAGAAATTTTAGAATATTTTCTCCTGATGAATTAATTTCAAATAAATTGGAAGCTGTATTTGAAGTGACTGAGAGACAATATTTATGGCCTCACTCTAAATACGATGATTTTATTGCTCCAGAAGGAAGAGTTATGGAAATACTATCTGAGCATATCTGTCAAGGATGGATGGAAGGTTATGTTCTGACAGGTAGACATGCATTATTCCCTAGTTATGAAGCATTTTTACCAATAGTAGATAGCATGATGAATCAATACTCTAAATTTTTGAAAGTATCACTAGAGATTCCTTGGAGAAAACCTGTTTCATCTTTAAATTATTTACTTACATCTTTGAGTTGGAGGCAAGAACATAATGGATACTCTCATCAATCTCCTGGTTTTATAAATAATATGTTAAACAAAAAGAGTGATCTTTTGAATGTATATTTACCACCTGATCCTAATTCACTTTTATATACCATGAAAATGTGTTTAGAAGAGAAGAACAAAATAAATATAGTTGTTGCAGGAAAAGACGAAAGACCTTTACTTTTAGAACAACAAGAGGCTAAGGAATTAATGAGTAAAGGTATTGCTTATTGGGATTGGGCATCTTCTTCTGGTGATGATTGTGATGTGGTTATTGTTGGAATGGGTGATTATGCAACAGAGGAAGTTTTAGCTGCTTCATCTTTATTAAAAGAAGATTTTTCTGAAATAAAGTTTAGAATATTAAATGTTTCGAATTTAATGGTTTTAGAAACTCCTGAAGAATTTTCTTTGGGGTTATCAAATAAAGATTTTATATCATATTTCACAAAAGATAAGCCTGTTATTATAAGTTATATAGGATATCCTTCTGCTATAAAACAGCTTTTATTTGATAGAGGTGACACTTCTAGATTTATAATTAATGGTTATATTGAAGAAGGAACCACTACTACTCCTTTTGATATGTATATTAGAAATAAGACATCTAGATTTCATATTGCAATGATGGCGTTGGATCTTGTAAGGAACAAGTATGATGTCTCCAAAATAGATGATGTAAAGAAAAAATATATAGATATAATTAATTGGCATAGAGATTATATTAATAAATATGGTAAAGATCCAGAAGAAATTACTGATTGGAAATTTGTAAAATAAAAATTAATATGTTTTTAATAACCAATGGTTTATAATATATAAAATATGGTTAAAAAAATCTTTTTAATAACAGGTGGCTTAGATAAAATAGAAAAAGAAAATTATAGTGTTGTTATAAATCAACAAAAAAATGTTGGTATATATGAAATATTAGTAAGGCCCTATGGTCAAAGTATATAATTATGTTGTCTCAACAAACATATAACTTTTTAATATATCTAGCTTTAGCACTTGTACCTAGTTTTATATCTCTAATACTATATCTTTCTCCTAAAAAAGAATCTAAACTCAATTCAGAAAAGTATAGAACTGTACTTCTAGAACATTTATTCTATAGTTCTTTAATTTTGACAATTGGAGGATGGGCATCCTTTTTTACACAAGATTTTATTTATATAACAATAGCTTTTTTTATAGGAGGGTTAAATTTTCTAAAAGATTTATTTCAATACGTGTTTAAAATTAGAGGAATTATTAATAAGAATTCTAGAATGGAAGAAATAATAATTGATAATTATGAGACTATAATTAATATATATCAAAGAACTTCTAGTTTTGAAGAATTTCAAAAAACAATTAAAACTAGATATAACCTTTCAAATGAAGTGATATTTAATTTATATAATTCATTTAAAAATTTTGAACAAGATCAATCAAATAAATCAAAAACAGAAGATAAAAGTGATTTAAATTATGCATATAAACTATTAGGTCTTTCAAAAAATGCAAAATTATCAGATGTAAGAAAATCGTTTAAGGAGAAGGCTAGATTACTGCATCCTGATTTCACCCAAAACAAAGATGATACTAAATTTAAAGAAGTAAATGAAGCTTATCAATTAATTCTAAAAAATATTAGTTGACATATAAAAAATATGTGCTAATATATTAAGGTTACCTAATTATTAGGTATTTTACTTAATCACATTTTAATATTATGATGAAAGACCATATAAAACCTGGAAGATTAGCATTTTTAATGATAGCAATATTGTTATCTATGTTTATGTCTTCTTTGGATCAAACAATCGTAGCAACTGCATTACCTACAATACTCAAAGATCTAGGAGGTTTTAATCTTTTAACTTGGGTATATGCATCATATATTCTTACGTCTACTATATCTATTTTGGTAGTAGGTAGACTTTCTGATTTATATGGAAGAAAGTTGTTTTATCTTATTGGTATAACAATATTTGTTGTTGGTTCTGCTCTGTCAGGTTTATCTCATAATATAATTCAGTTAATTATTTTTAGAGCTGTACAAGGTATAGGAGGTGGAGCTTTAACTTCATTAGCATTTGCATCTGTTGGAGATTTATTTACTCCAAGAGAAAGAGGAAAATGGCAAGGAATAATATCTTCTAGTTTTGGAATTGCTGCTGTTGTAGGTCCCTTGATCGGAGGATATCTTACTACTGCAATTTCATGGAATTGGATTTTTTATGTTAATGTTCCAATAGGTATTCTTGCTTTCTTTTTAATAGCAACTGAGTATCCTGTAATAAAAATGGATAAAAAAGAAAAAATAGATTATTCCGGAATATTATTTTTCTCAATATTCACTGTTGCATTAATATCTGCATTAATTTTTGGAGGATCTCTGTTTCCTTGGAATTCTTATCAGGAATATTCACTTCTTGTAACATTTATAATATTTCTAATTATATTTATATGGAGACAGAAAAGTATAACCTATCCATTATTACCTTTATCTTTATTTAAAAATAAATCATTTATATATATAAATATAGTGGCATTTCTAACTTCATTTTCATTCTTAGGAGCAATTGTTTTTCTTCCAATTTATTTCCAATATGTAAGAGGTATTTCACCTACAGTATCAGGATTATATTTGGTATCTCTAGTAGCAGGTTTGATAACAACTTCTATTGTAGGAGGTCAATTACTTACAAAATTTGGAAAATATAAGTTAATGATACTTTTAGGTATTATTTTTGCAAGTTTTGGATTTTTTCTAATCTCTACTATTAAATATAATACTAATCTTTTTGATTTAAATGTATATATGTTTATAACAGGTGCAGGTTTAGGTGTTCTTCTTCCTGTTTTGACGATAGTTGCTCAAAATTTCTTTAATTCTTCTGAAGTTGGAGTGGTAACAGGAACTTTACAATTTTTTAGAAATATAGCAGGTGCTATTGGTCTTGCTGCTATGGGTGCCGTTCTGAATAATACTCTAATTTCTAGAATATCAGCTAATAAACCTGGTAATCTTCCTTTAGTACTATCTTCAAAATATGATACTATAAAAAATTCTTTTAATTCAACATCTTCTTCTTTTTCAACAGATATATCTACTAAAAATATACCTAGTTTTTTAATAAAATATGTTAATGAAATAACTCATGCTATTTATGTATCTTTAACAGAATCTATTAGTTATATTATGATTTTTGCTGCTGCCATTTTACTGGTCTCTATTATCTTCGCATTTTTTATAAAAGAAATTCCTTTAAGGACTTCACATAAACATGAAAACGAATAATATTGAAAATAAAATTATAGATCTTGTAATGGAAATGAAATCTCATTTTATTTATGGTAATAATTTTATATCTTCTGCTATGCTTCTTAGAATAATAAAAGAAAATAAAGAATCTAGAGTTATAGATATTGCAAAAAAAATGAATATATCTGCTCCTTCTGTTACAGAAGCTTTAGACAAATTAGAAGCTAAAGGTTTTATAAAAAGACAAGAAGGTGAAGATAAAAGAGAAAAAATTATATCAATTACAGATAAAGGAGATTCTCAATTTAAAGAAATTGCTAAATTAATGAGAGAAGAAATGAAAGATAAAATATCTTCTCTAAAAGATGAGGATAAAATTATATTAGAAGAATCTTTGGCGTCAGTAACTAATATTTTGAAGAAAATTACTCTGAAGTAATTTTTATAGGTACATCATATCCATAAGATGTAGAAAGAGTGTTAATAGCATAGTCAATTTCTTCTTTTTCTTCATCTTCTAAATATAGTGAATTCATTACTCTACAGATATCTTCAAATCTTTCTTGATTTATAGGCAAAAGTAAATGTAAAGGAGGAAGTTCTTTATTTTGTATTTTTCTTAATTCAATTAATTTATCTATCAAACTTGTTAGAGAAGAATGTGTCTCTTCTTCAAACTTTTGCGCATATTTAAATCCTATAAGACTTAAGATATCTATATTCTCTTCTAAACTATTATCTCTTTCTAGTTTCATAATTAATAGGTGATTGTATCACAAATTATTAATAGATTAAATTTTTAATTTAATTTTAATAATACTTATGTAATCTTATCCAAGACTCTAGTCTAATAATATCTCTATATAAAAAAATGAATTTTGGTATATTTACATATATAGCCGTAACTGGAATTTTAGCAGTTTTTTTACTGGCTTTGCTTATTATAACTGCAATTATAATAAAATATAATTTAAAAATATGGGTTAGATATCAAGTGTTTTTAAATAGAATACATCCCTATTTAGGATGGTCTACTATTATAATGGTTATAGTGCATGTATCTTTAGCTCTATCTACATTTGAATTCTATAATCTTGATTATTGGGCAGGTCTAATAGCTTTTATTTTCTTTTTATTTGCTTTTATAACTGGAATTATAAAGTATTACAATATAGAACCATTTAAAAAGTATCAATTACCTTCATCTAAAATACACTATATTTTAGGTTTTATATCTTTATTATTTGTATTTATTCATATGTTTTTAGGAGTTTTGATATTCCATTATTCTTTTTTTATAGCAGTTGTAAGAATACTCCATGTTTAATAAATTATTTTATAAAAAGAGAGAAGCTAAAATTATTAATGTAGAGAAAATCTCTTCTAATCTTTTGAAAATTGATTTTAAAACTGATTTTTTTGAATATATTCCTGGTCAATATATAATTTTATATATTGAAGGTGTGGTTGCTAGGAATTATTCTATATATGAAGTCTCATTAAATAAAACTGTATTTTCAATAATTGTAAATATTAATGGGGATGGAATAGGAAGAAGAAGTATAAAAGAGTTCAATATAAATAAAGAAATTTTTTTTGCAGGACCAATGGGTGATTTTATATATAATAATAATGAAGTTACTCATAAAAATTGGTTTATTGCTACAGGAAGTGGTATATCTCCTTTTATACCAATGATTAAAAATATAAAAGATAAAAAAGATATAATTCTTTTTTTAGGAGCTAGAGATAAAAATGAGTTTCCTCAAATTAATATTGAAGGAATAAATATTATATATTCTATTACAAATAAAGATACATTATGGAATGGAGAGAGAGGAAGAATTAATAGGGTTATGATTGAATATCTTGAAAATGAAAAAGAAAAGGAAGATATATCTTTCTATATATGTGGTGCACCTCACATGGTTATGGATACAAAGAAATTATTAGAAGCATGTAATATAAATAAGGATAAAATATATTATGAAAAATTCGGATTTTAAAAATTTATAAATTACATGGTATAATCATATTTTATAAAATGAATAATCTAGAATTATTAACAAATAGAGAAGTGTATAAGCCTAATAAAGTTATGGCTATAGACTTAGATGATACAGTTCTGGATCTAAATGGAAGCTTAATAGAATTTCATAATTTAAAATATGGAACCTCTTTGAAATATGAAGATATAGATAGTTTTGATTTAGCTAAGATATGGGGATGTACTCATGAAGAATCTATAAGAAGAATAGAAGAATTTTTAAATTCAAATAAAGAACTTAAATTAATAGAAGGTGCTTTTGATGCAATTTTTTCTCTTAGAAATAAATATCAACTTTACATTGTTACAGCAAGACCTGATTTTATAGAAGATTCTACAATAGGTAATATTTCTTCGTATTTTAGTGAAGATACTTTTGAAAATATATTTTTTACTAATCATTTTTATGACAAAAGTAGAAAAAAATCAGAAATTTGCAGAAATATAAATGCTGATATATTTATAGATGATTCCGTAAATAATGTATTAGATGTTTATCAAAATGTAGGTATAAAAACATTTTTAATGGATAGACCATGGAATCATAGTATAAAAAATTTACCTAATGAAATAGAAAGAGTTTTTTCCTGGAGTGATATATTAGAAAAATCCTTGTAAATTATACTTAATTAATAATGTAAAACTTGCAAATATACATATCGCATGTTATTATAGGATAGATCTTTATTAAATTAGATAATAAATATAAAGGTAAGGTTATATTTAAACTTTTAAGCACATAAATAAATTTCTGTACTCAAATATTTAGATATAAAATAATTTTTCCTAGTTCATATTTATAAAAGTTTATCTTTTTAATTTTTTAAAGTTCCATATTTTATATTTATTATATATAAACAATGATGGAAAAAATATTACCTCCAGAGGAGTATAGAAAAGGTGTTTATTTTGAATCTCTAGATAAAAGACTTATTATTGATGATTTATGGTTGAAATCAGAAGAAGGTCTATTTCTATTTGAAGGTTCTAAGGATAATACCAATTTATCAAAAAGAGAAATAAGCCTATTAGAACTAAATAAAAGAGTTAAGGATTTTAAAGATATTCAAGATCAAACTTCGCCAAAAGAAATTATAATAGAAGCTTTTATAATAAGAGAACTTTTGAGACTAACTTCAGCTCACAGAACATTAATAGATGATTTAGATACAAGAGATTTAGATATCATATCCTTATATCTTCAGGATAATTTTCATTTAATAGAAGATCAGAGTATAGATCTTAAGAAAAAAATAAAAAAGAATCTGGATCTATTTTTTAAAAGAGAGAAAATATCAAAATATAAATCTGATACACCTATAAGATTACTTTCTATTGTCTCTCTTCTAGGTTTGTATAATTTTTATCATTTTACGAAAAATGATGATCTTTATAACAAATCATCCTATATATCTAATAGTTCATCTCAACAAATAGATAAAATTGCTAAACCTGTTTTATATTCAATAGCACAAAAAAAAGAAGGAGAGATTTCAATACCAAAAAATACACCTCCTATTACTACGGCTCCAAAGATAGAAACATCTGCAGTTCAACATATGATACCTTCATCTCCTAGTGTAGCTCCTTTATCACCTAATGGTATAAAAAATATGATTAATCAAGAAGCTGTATCTCAGTATGGATACAGTCCTTGGGAAATTTTTTATTTAGATTATATTGTATCAATAGAGTCTAAATTTAATCCTAATGCAATAAATCCTAAATCAGGAGCTTGTGGTTTAATGCAACAAGATCCTTGTGAACAACAAGTTAATGTTCAATCTCAAACAGTATATTGGACATTGGATTCTCAAATCCAATCCTTATTTGAATATATAAAAGTAAGATATCAAGGAGATATTGTAAGTGCATATAATCATGAATGTCAATTTAATTGGTATTAATTAAATTGCGATAATATACTTATATATAGATTTTTTTATTTATTTGAAATATAATATACATATACTATGAATACTACAGAAAAAGATATAATATCAGTTTTCTTAGATAATATAAGGACCAATCAAATTGGAGGTGAATACGACGGTATATCAGCAGAAGTTGCAGAAGATATCGGATTTCAATCTATATTAGATGTAGAAAATCTGATAAAAGAAAATAAAAAAAAGTAATATATAGATTTTTTTAAATATCTCATTAAGGACAAGAAGTTGTTGTCGTGTGATCTAAATAATCCATTTGATATGTTCTTTAAATGGGGTAAAAAGACATTTGTCATGCATACTCGAGATAAGGCTACAGAGTTTGAACATATAGAAATAATATATGATGCAATAGTATTAAGCCTTCATACAAACACTTTTAACAAAGAATTCTCTAGTGCTATTAATAAAAAAAATAGTAATGAATTCTGCTATAATGACGGTACAAAGTATATATTAATAAGATGTATATGAGTAATGATGATAATACAGTAAATAATATGACAAATGTTTTACAGATATGGTAGAGGTAGATGCATCAGATGAAAATTTGTTGTCACCTATATTTAAACCATTAAGATTAAGAATGAAAATTAATGAAAACAAGAGCGTTTTCTATTGTATTAATAGGTATCTTCATATAGGTTAATTTCTTTGGTTTTATATTTAAAATATTAAAAATTTTAGAATTATGAAAGTTATTATCATTGCTAATATTGCCGAAGCATTTGAAAACTCTATTAACAAGATTAGTTCTAATAAAAAGAAATTATTATATACACAAGTAGAACATAGTCTATGTGAACGTGCATTATTATTAGAGAGAGATGATAAAGTTATTATAACTCCATTTTTCATAAATCAAAAATTATTTGATCATAATAAAAATGTATTAGGTTACAAAAATATAAAAAATTTATTTCCACAACATATTGACATTAGTTTATCTGATGCAATAAAACAGGATAAAAAATTATTAAATGAATTATATATAATTATTAAAGAAAACCCTCAGATTGAAATTTCTCCTTATGCTATAACTGAAAAATTTATTTCATTGATAGATTTATTTAAATCACAAGGTTTAAATTTTATAATTAGAGAAAGACCATTAAATAACGAAGATTGGTTAGTTTCATACCTTGATTCTAAGGTTGGTTCTAGAACAGAAATTAATAAAATTATAAGAGCAGATATTTTCACTCCTGAGAGCATTATATGTACGGATAAGAAACATGCAATGAACATTGCACTCTGGTTTTATAAGAATGATAAATCTTGTGTAATTAAATCAAATTTTGGAGAATCTGGTTGGGGATTAATTTTTGTTTATAAAAATCAATTTAATAATATCCAAGAGTGTATTTTTTATATTATGAAAAAATTTGGAGAAACTCAAATATGGGATAAAGATTTGATACTAGTAGAGGAATATATAAATTCTAAAAATAATACTAAAATAATATCGCCGTCTTCTGAACTTTTTATATCAGATAAAGAAGTTTTAGTTACATATGTTTGCAATCAAATTTTAAGTTTAGAAGGAACATTTCAAGGGATTGCTGTAGGTAGAGTTTTTTCACAAGCTACTTTAAGAAAAATTAAAAAAATTTCATTACAAATAGGAAGTAAATTTAAAAAACTAGGTTATAGAGGAATTTTTGATATTGATTTTGTTTTGTCTAACAAGGATGACCCTTATGTTATTGAAACAAATATGAGGAAAACTGGTGGAACTCATGTCTATGATGTACTCAAATTCTTATTGGGGAATAATTGGGAAAATAAAATATATGCTTTTTCAAATGATAATTTTAAATATGGGAATAGGATATTGAATGCAGAAGAAATTTTATATAAATTACAAAATATATTATATCCTATGTATGGAGAAGCGCAAGGTGTTATAATATCAATTATAAATAAATGGGAACCAAAATTAGGATTTATAATAATAGGTAAATCTAAAGATAAAGCTTTTGTAATATATAACAAAATGCTAGATATATTTAATTTACAAAATAATTAATAACATGAAGAAATTTTTAAATATTAAGTCTTTTCAAGAAACTTTAAATTCTGGTATGTGTGGTCCAGCATCGTTGAAAATTATATTATCTTATTATGGGATTGAAGAGGATGAAGGAAAGTTGGCAAAACTATGTTTTACAGATAAAAATTTAGGTACTAATGATATTAGTCTAAAAAAAACAGCTGAAAGTTTTGGATTTAAAGTAACTATAAAAAACAATAGTACTTTTAAAGATATTGAAGAATGGTTAAATAAAGGAGTTCCTGTTATTGTAAATTGGTTTACACGAGGTAGATCTGATTATACTGACGAAGATGTGCCTGATGGACATTATAGTGTAGTCTATGGATTAGATAATAAATATATATATCTACAAGATCCAGAAATTGGAAAGAGTAGAAGAATAGAAAAGGAAATATTTATGAGCGTATGGTTTGATTTTACAGGAGAATATATAACGAAAGAGAACCTTATTATTTGTCAGTGTATTGCAATTTATAAGTAAGATAATGCCAGAATCAATTTTAATTCTTTATAATGATGCAGAAAGACTTGAAAAAGGAATTCCGAGTGATCTGATCTGTGAACAAGAGATTAAGATTATTGTTCCATTGATGGTTCAATTGTTAACTTCTAGGGGATATAATATTAATACATTAAAGGCAGATTATGAATTGTGGGAACAATTAAAATTAAGAAAAAGTACTATTGATATTGTTCTTAATTTAGCAGAAGCTTTTGGAGGTGGGAATACTAATGAAACTGTTGTTCCTGCAATACTTGAAGGATTAAATATTCCATTTACTGGAGCCTCTTCACATAATATGCACTTTACTATGGATAAAGAGAAAACTAATTTAGTACTTAATTCATATGGTATTCCTGTTCCTCCACATCAACTTTTTAGATCTGGTAGTGAAGTTTTGCAGGAAGGTCTTAGATTCCCACTTATTGTTAAGCCTGTAAGAGAAGAAGCAAGTATAGGGATATATCAAGATAGTGTGATTATTGATGAAGCTAGTCTTATGGTGAAAATTCAAGAATCATTAGATAGATATAATCAACCAGTTTTGGTAGAGCAATTCATATCAGGACGAGAAATATCAGTTGGTATGATAGGAAATCCACCAGATTTACATATATTCCCGCCACTTGAATTTTTGTTTGAAGGTACAAATTCAGAATTACAACAAATTCGTTCATATGAATATAAATGGGGAGGGAAGAAAGAAAAAATGGTAAGAGCCAACTTAAGTCCTGCTATTATTGAAAAGTTGGAAATATATAGTAGAAAGGCTTTTATTGTATCTGAATGTAGGGATTATGCAAGAATTGATTTTAGGATTGATGCACAAAATAATATTTACTTACTTGAAGTAAACTATAATCCTGGAATAGGGCCAAATACACATGGATTAAATAATACTTTAACAAAAATGGCTAGTTTTGAAGGAGTATCTTTTGACGATTTAGTAGAAAAGGTTGTTTTGATAGCATTACATAGGTATAATAAAAATACAATTCATTAATCTATGTTGATCTTCTATACTTTTAATTTTGAGAATACATTTTTCAATTATATCTATTATTTCTTCTTGGGGTATTAAAAAACCTAGATAAAGATATTGTAATAATATCAACCATATCAAATAATTGTCATATTAATTTAGAGCAGAAAAAAAGAATATGATAATCTTAAGAGTCAAATTAAGAGAGGAAAAAATCGGACTGATATGTTCTTTAAAGGGGGTAAAAAGGCATTTGTCATGCATACTCGGAATGGCGGGACTCGAACCCACGACCTCTTGCTCCCAAAGCAAGCGTTCTAGCCAACTGAACTACATTCCGTAAAGATTGCTGAGGGCGGGAATCGAACCCGCATGAATTGCTTCAACGGATTTTAAGTCCGTCGCGTATACCTATTCCGCCACCCCAGCGACTGTAAGAAATATTTTTTACTTTCTAATTATAAATTAAAAATCAAAAATATGAAAGTAAACCTTATTAATTTGTTATTTTTTCATCTATTAAAATATTAGTAAAAACAGTATATAATACAATGTAATGAATAATAAAAAAACTATCGACAATTTATGGTCTGATTTTGATAATAGATCTGATACTGAAGAGAATACTGTTGATAAAATTGCAACTGTAGCTCCAATGCTCTCATATATTGCGAGTGTTAGTACTATGAATCTTTATAATAAAAAAGATAAAATAGGATTAGGCTCTATAAAAGCTAGAGATTTTGATAATGTTTTTATAGAAACTTTTCTTCTTGAGATATTTTTTTTATATTCAGTGATCTTAATTTCTAAAATTAAGAATAAATCAAAAGTAAAAGATATAATATTGCAGGAGACATCTTCGGTATTAGATTTGATAATTCTTGAGCGTGATGTAGAAGAAACTTTTAATATAGATAAATTTATAGATAAAGCAAATAAAAGGATTAAAGAATATTCTCATAAAAATGATTCAAAAACATATGAAGATTTGTTTGAAAGTGATTTTTTAGATTTATTTATTATCAAAATAGGAGATATCTTAGCTTTAAGTGCTAGCTCCAATTATTTAATTGATTTTGAAAAAGAAATATTAAATTCAGTAAAAGCTTTGAAATTAGAAATACTATTCAATTTTGATGAAAAAAAATAATACCCCACAAATAAAGGATGTTGTAAAAAAAAAGAATATAGATAAAAAAAGAATATTAAAAATTATATATATTTTTTTCTCTATATTTCTATCTTTCTTATATGTAGTAATAATACTTTTTTGTGTTTTCTTTTCAATCATTGTTTCTGATTATAATTCAAATCTTCCTTCTGTTATAAATGCAGTTAAAAACAATAAATCTGAAAATACTCAAATTTATTCTAGAAATGGAACTCTGATAGATACGATATATGGCAATGTTAATAGGCAATTTGTTTCATATAATAATATATCTCCTTATATGATCAAATCTATGATAGCAGCAGAAGATGTACATTTTTTTTCAGATACTCTAGGTATAAATATCCCAAGTATATTAAGATCTTTGTATAATGATGTTTTAAAAAGGCAAAATGGAGTTCAAGGAGCAAGTACTATCACTCAACAGTTAGTAAAAAATACCCTTCTTTCTAATAACAGATCTGTTGAAAATAAAATAAAGGAAGTATTACTTTCTATTAGATTATCTCAACAATATTCTAAACAAAAAATATTAGATTCTTATCTAAATTATGTGTCTTTTGGAGGAAATATATCTGGAATTGAATCTGCTTCTGAAACATATTTTGGTATTCCTGCTTCAAAACTTAATCTTGCTCAATCAGCACTCCTTGCGGGTATGGTTCAGGCTCCAAGTATCTATTCTCCCTTTTTTGGAACTGATCCTAAGCTAGGTCTTCAAAGACAAGCATATGTTTTCAATGAGATCAAAAAGCATGATAATATTTTAAATATACCTTTAAGTGTAATTAATAAAGCTCAGTCAACAAAATTGGTATATTACAAAAGGCCTAAATCAAAATTAATTGATCCTTGGTTTATATACTATACAAAACAATATTTAATTAATAAATATGGCAATTCTTTTATAAATAATGGTGGTTATAAAGTTTATACTACACTCAGTTTAAAACTTCAGAAAATAGCACAACAATCTGTAGTGAGTAATGTGTCAAGATTTTTACAAGAAGGTTTAAATACACATAATTCTTCTTTAGTATCTATTAATCCAAAAAATGGGCATATACTTGCTATGGTGGGTTCAGTAAATTATAATATAGATAATAGTTATGTAAAAGGAGAAGTAAATTCTACACTTAGTTTGATATCTCCTGGTTCTTCTCTGAAACCTTTTGTATATCTTACGGGGTTTAGAAATGCAGGACTGACACCTAATTCAATAGTCTATGATACTCCTCTGACTATAGGAAATTGGAGTCCAACGGACTGGAATAATGCTTATGAGGGTCCTATTAGTATAGCTAGTGCACTTTTACAATCAAGAAATATTCCAGCAGTAAGAGTGGGTTTAGAAGTAGGACTTCCTGCTATATTTTCTACATTTAGACAGGTAGGTTTATCTCAATTTACCCAGAGTAAGATAGCAGTATGTGGTTATCCTGCTATTATAGGAGGTTGTGATATAACAACACTTCAAGAAGCTGGTGCATATGCTTCTTTAGCTAATTATGGTACATATATATCTCCTAGTCCTATACTCAAAATATATAATAGAAATAATAAATTAATTTTGAATAATACTAATCCTAAAGGTATTAATGTTTTTCAAAAAAAATATACTGAAATGGTTATTAGTATAATTAAAAGTTACTATACTATGTATCCTTTATTTGATAGAGGTTTTTCTGTAGCAGGAAAAACAGGAACTTCTAATAATCATATTGATAATGTATTCGCTGGTTTCTCTCCTAACTTAGTTGCTGTTGTTTGGTCTGGAAATGATAATTATTCATTTACATCAAATAATACTTGGGGAGAGACAACTGCTGCTCTAATATGGAATGATTATATGCTTAGTGCGTTAAAGTACTATCCAAATACTAAATTTAATTTAAGTCTATGGCCTTATAATTATGGGTCTCAAACAATATTATGAATGATAAAATAAAACAATATATAAAAACATTTTTAATCGATTTTTTAGAAACAGGTGTTATAACAATAGCTATCGCAGTTGTTATATATATTTTTCTATCTTCTCCTCATGTCGTTGTTGGAGAAAGTATGATGCCAAATTTTGTTAATGGAGAATATCTTATTAATAATAAACTAGCTGTATCTTTTTCTAATCTTCAGAGAGGTGATGTTATTAATTTCCAATTTGATCCAACTGAAGAGTTTATTAAAAGGATAATAGGTCTTCCTGGAAATACAATTGAACTTAAAAATGGTTTTGTATATGTAAATGGTAAAAAATTAATAGAAAGTGCTTATATACCTCCTCATGTATATACTTTTGGTGGTCAATTTTTAGCTAATAATGTAAAAATAACTGTACCTCAAGGATATTACTTTGTAATGGGAGATAATAGAGAAAATAGTTTTGATTCAAGATCTTGGGGTTTTGTTAAAAAGTCTAGTATAAAAGGCATAGCATTCTTTGTATTTTGGCCTTTAGATAAATTTGGTTTTGTTCCTACTGTTACTTATACACCAAAAGGTAATACTCTAGTAGCAAAATTGAACTAATATTGATTTTGTTATATCATAAATATTGTATTTATGGCAAAAAAGAAAACTAAAAGTAAAGTTAAGACGAGTAAAAATAAGTATAAAGATTATATTCTTAAAATTGTACGTATATTTGTAATAGATTTTATAGAAACAGTATCTGTAACATTAGCTATTGCGTTAATAGTATATTTATTTATTGCATCACCTCATATAGTTGTTGGAGAAAGTATGATGCCAAATTTTGTTAATGGAGAATATCTTTTTACAAATAAAATATCACTTTCATATTCTAATCCAAAACAAGGTCAAGTTATTATATTTCAGCATACTCCATCTGAAGAATATATAAAAAGAATAATAGCTACTCCAGGAGAAACTTTAGAATTAAAAAATGGTAAGGTTTATATAAATGGAAATTTATTGAATGAGAGTGCATATATAAATAGTAATATAAAAACTGAAGGTGGAAGTTTTCTTGCAAATAATGTCGTTATTAAAGTACCAAAGGGTGATTATTTTGTGATGGGAGATAATAGAGGAAATAGTTCTGATTCTCGTTTCTGGGGCTTTGTTCCTAGAAATGAAATAAAAGGTATTGCTTCTTTTGTATTTTGGCCATTGAATAAATTCGGTTTCATTTCTAATATAAAATATATAAACGGAAAAAATATAATTTACACAAAAAGTAATTAATGATTATATCAGTATTAAATCAAAAAGGAGGAGTAGGGAAGACAACTTCTGCATTAAATATAGGAGCTTCACTTGCTAATAAGGGAAAGAAAACTGTTCTAATTGATTTAGATCCTCAATCAAATTTAACGTCAGGTTTAGGCTTGAATATATCTTCGGAAGGTGAGAATAAAAACTTATCAATATATGAAGTCCTAATAGATGATTTACCTATTAGTCAGGTCTTTGTATCTACTAGTATTCCTAATTTATTTTTAGTTCCATCTAATATATCTTTAGCTGGAGCAGAGATTGAATTAGTAAATAAACTTTCTAGAGAACATAAATTAAAGAATGCCTTAATGAAATTTAGTGAAAATTATGATTATGTAATAATAGATTCTCCTCCTTCTTTAGGTATACTTACTATAAATTCTTTAGTAGCAGCACAGAAAGTTTTAGTTCCTGTACAATGTGAATATTATGCTCTTGAAGGTATATCTCAATTACTCAAAACTATAGAATTGGTTAAAGATTCTCTAAACCCAGATCTAGAATTATTAGGAGTATTACTTACAATGTATGATAATAGAATTAAAATATCTGAATCTGTAGCCTCAGAGATAAAAGGATTTTTTAAAGAGAAAACATTTGATACAATAATACCAAGAAATGTTAAACTCTCAGAAGCTCCTTCTTTTGGAAAATCTATTTTTGAATATGATCCAGCTTCAACAGGAGCAATGGCTTATGATAAATTTAGTGATGAATTAATAAAAAAATATGGATAAAAAAGATGATAAAAAATTAGGTAGAGGTTTATCTGCACTTATTCAAAATTCGCCTCAAGATGGTGGGTATAAGGAGGTATTTATATCAAATATAGTCCCTAATCCTTATCAACCTAGAATAGATGCTAAAAAGGACATTGAGGATCTTGCAGCTTCTTTGAAAGAACATGGTGTACTGTCTCCTTTAATTGTATCAAAGATGGATGATGGTAGATATCAGCTTATAGCAGGAGAGAGAAGATTAAATGCAGCAAAAGCTTTGAAATGGGAAAAAATTCCAGTAATAATCAAAGAAGCAAGTACTCAAGATTTATTAGTATATGCAATAGTAGAAAATTTTCAAAGAAAAGATCTTAATGTGATGGAAGAAGCTACAGCTTTAATGAATCTTAAAACAACATTTAATTTAAAAAATATAGAAATAGCACAACAAATAGGAGTAACAGATAGATCAATTAGGTATTATCTTAAAATATTAACTCTACCACAAGAAATTACAGATGCTCTTTATCAAGAAACTCTTATATATGCACATGCAGTTGCCCTTATAAGAATAGATAATAAGGATATTCAACTTCAGATATATAAAAAAATATTGAAAGAAAAATTATCTCCTGCAAGAACAAATGATGTTGTAGATAAAATATTATCTTCATCACCTAAGCTTTCTCAAAACAAATTAAATATACTGTCTCAAAGAACAATGACTATTCAAAATGTTCTTAAATCTTTTTTTGGAGATGAAAAAGTTCAAATAAAAAGAAATATAAAAGGCATAGGAAGTGTTATTTTAAAATTTAAAACAGATGAGGAATTAGAAGAAATATATAAAAAAATAAACAAAGATTTTGATTGATTCTTTATTTTATGTTATTATTCTTAAATCTAGAGGGGGTATAGCTCAACGGTAGAGCATCAGCCTTTTAAGCTGTTGGTTCTGGGTTCAAATCCCAGTGCCCTCACCACCAAATGCGACAACAAAAATATAATTATAATTTTGTATTGGAAAATTTTATATTTATGACTTTTTAATTACTTTATTAATGTATTTATCTCATTTTGATAAATAAAAAATATTTCATTTTAACAAGAAAAGGGAACTCCATTAACTTTTATTGAACCTGGACCTGTTTGTACATAAGGGGCATTAGATCCATTCGATGTATATACAAAAATCGTATTATTTTCTAAACATGCACCTACCAAATATCCAGTTACTGTAGTATTTCCTGTTGTAGGAACACCATTAGTATATGGTATATAGAAATATTGTGTACTTGATGATGTAGTTGGATAATTACAAGGTCCACTTGAATATCCCATTGGATTACAGAAATCTATATATGTACCACAACCTCCACTATTATATTGTGCAGGAGAAGGTACTATTGTAGGTTTACATAAGGATGATTGTGTTGCCCAATATGGAGAAGAAGAAGACCAAAAATAAAATTCTACATTTCCAGCTGAATTCATTTGAGCTCCAGAAGGATATGATTGATTATTATTAGCATAATAAGTTTCTAATAATCCAGATATACCTTTTACAGCTGTTTCTCTTGCATTATTTCTAGCATCTGCTTGAGCTGATCCTAAACCTACAATCGCCACAGCAATAAGTATACCTATTATTGCCATAACAATTAAAAGCTCAACTAAAGTAAAACCCTTATTTTCCATTTAATTATTAGTCTATTATAATGGTTAAATGATGTCAATATATAAGGTTTTTAAGTTATCTTCAGAATAAAATAAGGTGTATAATATAGTTATGTTAGTATTTATTATATCTCATATTTTATATGCTTTATTTAATTCTCTATATCTTTTATGGGAAGCTCTCTTTGGTTTATTTATAGGTTTTTTCTTATCTGCAATATTACAAGTTTTTACTCCTAAAGAATTTATTAAAAAATATATGAAAAAAGGTATTTTTGGAGTTATATTTTCTATACTATTAGGTATAATTTCATCTTCTTGTTCATATGGAGCAGCTGAACTTGGAAAAGGTCTTTATAAAGAAGGTGTTGATATAAAAAATGTATTATCATTTTTAGTATCTTCTACAAACATGAATATTGCAATTTTAATTTTATTTGCATATCTTTTGAGTTGGAAATTTGCATTTGCAGAATTTTTTGGAGGAATAATTATAATTATATTTATAATTATAGGGTTCTCAGTTTTTTATAAAGATGAATTTAAAAAAGATAATGAAGATATCATATATAATTGTCCTGTATGCGGAATGGAAGGAAAAAAAGATTTATCTTATAGATATAGTAAAAATTTATATTTATTTTGTTCTCAAGATCATAAAAATTTATTTAAAATAAATCCTTTAGTATATACAAAGAATATAACTGCCAAATTTTTTAGTATAAATTCTATAAAATTAATATCATCTACATTTTTTTCTGATATATCAATGTTAAAATGGGAACTTGTTTTGGGATTTTTAATTGCAGGTTTTGCAGAGAGTTTTATACCACAATCCTTTTTCTCTTATTTATTAATATATATTAATAATATACCTATATTTGGATACTTATTACTCCTTATATCTGGACTTTTAATTGCTATTATAACTTTTGTTTGTTCTATGGGAAATGTTCCTATAGCAAAATATTTAAATAGTGTGCATATACCAATAGGTGCTAATATTACTTATATATATGGAGATTTACTTATTTTACCTTTAATTAGAATATATAAAAAATCATATCCTAAAAAAATTATATATATATTTATTACATTCTTTAGTATAGGTGCTATATTCTCGGGATATATTATGCAAATATTATTTAGATACCTTCCTAATTTCCCTATAAATTTATCTCCAGAAAATTTATTCTTTAATGTCTTAAATATTATCTCTTTAATTTTAATATTTTTCTTATTTACAGTGTATAGATTTATTAATATATAAATCTATTTAAGTTTTTTATATACGAAGTAGAGTAGATTATTGAAAGAATAATCAAAATTACCTAAAAATTTAAAATATCTCCCTCCCATATTAAACTTAAATTCACTAAAACCTTTCCAAGAAGGATTATCATAACTTACGCCCCATAGATCAAAAGATTTTAACCCTATACTCTGGGCATATTTAGCAGTTTCATATACTAATAAATATCCAGGATAAAGATTATTAAATTCTTTTAGAGATCCTGAATAAAGATACGTTATACTATCTTGGTGTACTATATTTACAGAAGATGATATAACTGTATTCTCATGTAATACTTCAAATATTAACATGTCTTCTTTAAAACATTTTTTCATATTATGAAAATAGTTCAAACTTCTTCCCTTGAAATTATTGTTTTCAAATGTATTTTTATACAGTTTATAAAAATTTTCTAAATCATCAGTTTCTCTAAATATGAGATTATGCTTATTTCTAATTCTTCCTCTTTTTTTTGAAGGAATATTTTTTATAATATCTTCTTCTAAATTTATAATAGCTGTCTCTTTAGGTTGATATGATACAGAACTCTCTTTAAATTTTTCTAAGTATTTTATCCTTGTATCTGAATATTCTAAAGAAGGTTCTATTGTTAGAAGAAAAGCTCCTTCTTTTTTTGAGAATGAAATTATAAGGTCAAGTGCTTCTTTAAAATACTCTTCTTCTATTATTGGACCTCTTGGTATGTAATGAAGTTTAAATATATTAGTTTTCTTTTCTAAAAGTAGAGTATAGCCTATTAATTTATCATTAATATAAAAATGAATAAAAAAAGATTTCCAACCTTCTTCTTGTTTTAATAAAGCCCAATTTTCTGTTTCTAAAAAATTAGATTTAAATGTATTTTCCTCTATATGATCTAATACTTTATAATTCATATTAAAGAGTCTCCTGACATATCTTTTGGTTTCTTTATATCTAATATTTTGAGTATGGTTGGAGCTATATCTGCTAGCTTTCCATTTTTTAATACTGATATATTTTTATAATTATATATTATAAAAGGAACTTTACTTATTGTATGTGATTTATTAATAATACCTTTTTTATCTAGCATAATTTCTGCATTTCCATGATCTGCTGTTATTATAAGTATATTATCTTTCAAATCATCTAAAATTTCTTTTATTGCTTTATCTACATACTCTATACTCTCTATAGTTTTACTAAGAGATCCTGTATGACCTACCATATCTGGATTAGCAAAATTAGCTAATATAAAATTAAAATTTTCTATATTAGATATTATAGTTTTTGTTATATCAAAAACTCTCATTTGAGGTTTCTTATCATATGTAGATATTTTAAGTGAAGGTATTATATCTCTTTTCTCTCTCTTATATACAATATTTTCTCCACCATCAAAAAAATATGTTACATGTGCATATTTTTCAGTTTCGGCTATTCGTAGTTGAGATAAATTATTTTTTTCTAAAATACTACCTAGTGTATTTTCAACTTTTATTCTAGGATATATAAAATTTTGAATATCATTTGTATATTGTGTCATACAAAGAAGATTAACATTTGTATTGTTTAAAAATTTCAAAGATAATTCTCTTGCTCTATCTTCTCTAAAATTAAAAAAAATAACCAAATCCTCATCTTTAATAGGAGGTGTATTCTTTATATAAAAAGGCTCAATAAATTCATCTGTTATATCTTTTTTATAAGACATCTCTATTGCCTCAAAAACATTTTTAACCTCACTACCTTTATGAGTATATAAAAGTTCAAATGCTTTATTAATTCTTTTCTCTCTGTTATCTCTATCCATAGCATAAAATCTCCCTATGATTGAGGATATAATAACTTTATCTTTATATTTACCTAATCTTTTTATATATTCTTCAACACTCTTATATCCAGAATCTCTTCCATCTGAGAATATATCTAAATATATTTTTTCTCTATCAATACTTTCTATTAAAGATTCTATAATTTCCATATTAGAGTGAACTTGACCATCAGATACAAGCCCCATTAAATGTATCTCTCCTTTTGTTTTTGATACTTCTTCCTTTATTTTTCTATTTGTAAAGAAAGTTTTGTTTAATATATCCTTATGTATTAGGTAAGAGTATTGGTCTACTATTCTTCCTGCTCCAATATTTAAATGACCAACTTCACTGTTTCCAGCACTGTTAGGAAGTAATCCAACACTTTCTCCACTAGCTTCAAGAGTCGATACAAAAGAATTTTTATATAAATAGTTTATAGTTGGAGTAGAAGCTTGTAGTATAGCATTCCCATATTTTTCTTTTGATATACCAAAACCATCCAGAATTAGAAGTATTATATTTCTTTTCATTACCTTTATTATCTCAATAGTTTTAAGGTATGTAAATAGCTTTTATGAAAGTATGTCTTTTTCTATATTTAAAGTTTGTGCTTTTAACTCAGATAAGTTATCTTTTGTTGTATTAATTATATTGACACCTCTTCTTATAAGATATTTGAGAAAATCACTGTCTTTTACAATATCTTCTGCATATATAGAATTAACAATCTTATATGAATTTGAAGCATTCAGAATTGTATCTATAGCTTTTTGCATTGCAGGATGATAATTGATATTTTCTTTCTTTAATTTAGGATTTTGAAAATCTATACTCAGTATCATTTGAGCTAGTTTTTCATAATTTATATTTATACCATCTATTCCTACTTCTAAAAATTCATTTATCATTATTACATTAGAAGGAATCTCTATATCTATAAAGATTTTAAATGTAGATGAACGTCTAAGATTAGAAGAAAGTATAATTTTTTTCATTTCAATTAACTCTTCTGTTGTCCTTATAAATGGAATCATTATCCATAAATTTTTATATCCATACTTATTTCTTACACTTTTTACGATTTCTAACTCCATATTAAGAATTTCTATTTCCTTTATACTTCTTAATGTACCTCTATATCCTATATGAGGATTTGTTTCCTGAACTTCAAACTGTACACCACCTTGTAGGTCAAACATCTCGTTTGATGTTAGATTTGAAATTGTATATATTACATGTCTGTCATTTCCAATTGAATCACATAATTTAGACAGTTTTTTAGCTATTTGATCTATATACTCATTACTTTTCTCTTGAGAAAATATCTGCTTTGGATGTACTTTTAAATCTAATATCAAATCTTCTGCTGATATATATACACCATCAAAATCACTCTCAGATATATCTTCATAAAGATTTATATCAGATATATTAGTATAAAATTTTGTTGCAGTATGTATTTTTCTTGTTTCTTTAAATAATTTTTTAGATATATCTATCTCTTCTTCTCTTTTTCTCTTTGTTTCATATAATCTTCCTGTTGAACCATCAAGTATTGCATAAGTATTATTCTCTAGAGTCTTAGTTCCTATCTGCGTAGATATTATTGTAGGTATTCCAAATTCTCTTACTATCTCTGTTTCTCTAGAATTTATATCTCCTACATCAATAACTAATGCTTTTACATTTTTTAAGACCTCTTTCCATTCCTCAGTAAGAGATTCTATAACTAAAATGTCATACATTTTATTATGATCTACTTCATTAATATTTTTTAATACAGAAATCTCTCCTTCTATTATTCCTGGAAATATAGGTATTCCTGTTATTAAAAGGTTTGTATTATTCTTTCTTGCAGATGTATTGGTATTTAAAACAGGAGGTGTTTCTACTTGAGGAACTTCTGGTACTATATTTTCTATAACCTTTATCTCTTCTTTTTCAGGTACAACTTCTTTTATAACCTCAGGTATAATCTCTGGTACACTTTCTTTAGTTTCAGGAATTAGATTTATTTCTTTTGTCTTCTTAATTTCTTTATCTTCTTTTGCGAAGGCTTCTTCTATATGAGAAGCTTCCTTACTTTCAATTTGTTTTTCTATATTTTTTATTGAATCTGATTTTATAATCCAAATTTTACCTTTTTCTACAATCCATTCAATTTCTTGTAAGAATTGAGTTTGATCCTCTATACCTCTGGCATATCTAGATATCATTATAAGTGTTTTATCATCAATTTTTTGTTTTTCTTGCCATTTTAATGCAACTTTTGTTTTTATATTTGTATCTTTAACACTTTTTCCTTTTGTATTTCTAATAAACATGTACTCTTGTCTAGATATAGATTTTTCTTTAAATTTCAAAGTTTCTTTATCTATATGATATGAATCAGGTTTAATTTCTCCATTTTTTATTATATCAATAACACCTAGTGTTGCTTGTATAGATATCTCTGTGTTATCTTCAGTTAGAGGAGAGTATGTGAATGTTATTCCAGAAGCTTCAGCTTGTACCATTTTTTGTATTATTACTGCAGAAGAACAATCTGTAATATCTATTTCATTATCAATTCTATATTTTATGTTTTCATACTCATACAAACTTGCCCAACAAGCTTTTATTGCTAAAATCAATTCTGATACACCTCTTATATTTAGAAATGTTGTTTGATTAACATTAGCATCCTTTCCATCAAATATATAAGAAGCTCTTACAGATACATATGTATCTGAAAAACCTGATAATTTTGAATATGTTCTGGAAATATCTTTTTCTACGTAAGGAGGAATGATAGTTTTCATTATTAAATCTTCAATTTCAGAAGATACATTTTTTAAAGCTATCTCATCATTCTTGTCTATAGTGTAGAATTTGCTTTTTATAAGTTCATCCAAATTAGACATATTTAAAAAGAACCTATATGAATCAGCAGATACTACAAAACCTGGAGGTGTAGGTATAGATAAATTAAATAATCTTCCTATACTTATAGCTTTCTCTCCAAGATTAGCTCTAAAATTTTCATTTATTTCATTAAATTGGAATATGGTTTTTATATTATTCATTAATTTTTTATGTCTAAGATACTTCCATTTTATGTATATTAAAAATCCTTGTCAAGTGACCTATATAATTGATAAAAAAGAATTAAAATGCTAGTTTTAAGCCATTCTTACTTTTTTCTTTTAAGCCTAAAGAATAAATCTACAATTATTATTGAAAAAATGAAGAGGATAAATATTATAATCCAAGGAATAATTCCTGAAACAAAGAATGGTTTGAACTGTATAACAGTCGATCCCTCTTTAGAAATATTATCGTTTTGGTAGTTTGATAATTGTGCTTTAATATTTATTATTTCACTATATGATTGTGTAAGACTTTTTGATTGAATTGGTATTTTTACACTTTGTGAAGTGTATGGGAATATTGCAATATTCTTAATACTAAAAGTAGAGATTATTTTATTATTTTTAGAAAGAATCTCTATATTCCCTCCTCTTAATACTTGATTACCTGTATTTTGTATTGTTATATCTATATAATTTTTAAACCCAGAAACTAAATTATTAAAATTTGGTATTTTTAGTATAAAATTAGGATTCTGTACAAATTTATTTGTTGTTGCCTCTATATTAATATTGTTTTGAGGATTTTTCTCTTTTACAAAAGAAAGTATTAATGGAGGATTTTCAGAATTTATTCCATATCTTACTAAAGCAAAATGACTAGAACCCACATTCCCAAAAAAATTAAGATTTCCAGAAGTTGATTGCCAAGTAGGATCTGAATTTACCCATCCAAATCTATTGGAATAGAATTGTACCCATGCATGAAGTATATCTGGAGGTAGTGGGTTTACATTAATATCAGGAGGATCTCCATATCCTGCAATCATCCTTGCAGGTAGTCCTGCAGATCTTGCAAGCGTTACAAATACATCTACATATTCCTGACAAATAGCATTATTCTTCTCTTCTAATGCTTTTATAGCTCCTAGTCTTTGTCTATTAGGATCTAATATAGCTTTCTGATTATATGTTAAATGAGTTGCTACATAATTTTCTATACTTAAAGCTTTAGAAAGATTTGTACTATCTCCTTTTGTAATCTTCATAGCTAAATTGTGAATAAAAGGATTTAAAACTTGCCAGTATGGTTGTTGAGAGGTATATATTTTATATTCACTCGGAGTTAATGCTTTTTGAGTTATAGGGGTTGAAGAAAGTATATTGTAAGTTGAAAAAACTTTTGATTCCCCTCTGATACTAACATTAATATTTTCTTTAGGTGATAGAGTATAGGATAAAATATAATTTCCATCCTTATCAATAAAACTGCTAGTTGGAGTAGGGGATATTTGAGAAAAAGTTACTACTTGATTTTTAAAATCTGCAGGAATTACAATTTGATATTTTTGAGAGAATAGGGAGTTGTAGTTAATCAATTGATAATGAAATTTAAAAGAAAAAAGTTGATAATTTCCCATAACTAATAATATACCCTGAGTAGTATATGAATCAGTACTAGAGTAATATACTCTATTGTAGTTTTGACCTGAAACTATAGTAGGATTATTGGGTGATGAAAAATTTATATTTCCAAAACTTTTCGGAATATCAACTTCTGTTTTTACAGAATGTATTAAAGATTTTTGTGGAAATCCTGGAATTGCTATATTCAAAAGCTTTCCTTGAATTTTTGATATCTGAGAAGTATTAAAAGTGATTGTCCAATTATCTCCTGTTCCATAACCATATTGCGATTGTGGAAGTGTAGTTATTATAACAGTAGAATTTGCATTTTTTACTGTATTAAAAGGAAGACTAGATCCATTACTATCTGTTACCGTAACATTAGTTATATCTGTATTAGTTAATGATAGAGAGTAAGAAGATGCATATATATTCTGAGTTAGATTAGATATATTTATATTATAAGATACAGTTGCAGTGCCATCTTTTGCAATTTTATACAAAATGTTATAATCTACACTAAAAGGAGAGCTAGAAGCGAATACTCCTTGAGGATAAATGATAAATACTAAAAAAAGTATAACCAGTATGATTTTTATTTTTATTCTCTTCATTTTTTTAATATTAACTTATATATGAAACCTTATCAACTAGATATATTACTCTCTATAATATCAGCTATTTTAATTATAGTGATAATTCTTCAAACAAATGGTACTTCTCTTTCTGCAACTTTTGGAGGAGGTGGAGGAGGTGAGAGTTTTAGGTCAAGAAGAGGTCTTCAAAAATTCTTGCTGTATTTTACAATTATCGCTGCAATTATTTTTGTTACAGCAGTAATTCTTTCATTAATCCTTGCAAAAGGTAAGTAAGATGCTAAGTTTAAAGAGTGCTTTAAATTTTAGAGAATTTATGTGGGATTATCCTAGTTATATAAAAAGGAAATCTCCTGCCTCATATATAATACTTTCCCTCATAATCATTATTGTACTTTTCTTTATCCTCTTTAAAAACGGATTCTATTCTTTGAAATTATCTGCATCACAAAGCTATATAGAAGGTGTTGTCGCTAATACAACTTACTATAACCCATATTCAAAAAATAATAATCAAACCTTTATTAAAGATGTAAATAGATTAATGTTCTCAAGATTAATTTATGAAAAATCTAATGGGAGTATAGAAAATATTGTAGCAAAATCTATTAAAGAAGAAGATAATTATACAAAATATGTAATATCTCTGCATAAACATTTTTATTTTTCTAATGGAGTAAATATAACAGCTAAAGATATTGTCTATTCTTTTAATTTTGAAAAAGAATACTTTCCTTCGTCAATGCTTTCAAATATATCTATATATAGGATATCTAAATACAAAGTAGAATTTTTATTAAAAAGATTGGATGTTACCTTTTATCAGGATATAAACTTTTTTATAGTACCATTTGGTAGTAACTATATTCTAAATACTCAAAATATAATAAGCTCTGGTGAATATAAAATGGATTATCTTACTAATAACAAAATAGTACTTACTGAAAATAAATATTACTTCTATGGTAAACCTCATTTTAAATATTTTGTAATTCAAATATTCAATAACTATAAAGAGATAATAAAAAATCTTAAAAGAGATCAAATAGATGGAGCATATATTGGAGGTAAATATCATAATATATATTCTTACCATAATCTAAATGTATATACTTATCCACTAGTTACAAATTATGTTGCTCTATTTTTTAATCTTAATAAAGTAACTTCTATAACACTGAGGAATGCACTCTCTTACTCTCTTTCTCCTAGATATATATCAACGAATATAATGAGAGGTACAGTAAGTCCTATGTATACATCTATTCCTTCAACATCTTGGGCATTTGATCCTAAAACTACAACATTTAATTTTAATCAAAAAAAAGCAGCAGATTTACTCTCTGGAAATCAATATAACTTAAAAATATACTATATCAATACAATACCTCAATCTTTAGTAAATTATATAAAACAAAATTGGTCAAATATAGGAGTAAATGCAATATTTGTGCCAGAAAATACAATAAATATTGATAGTATAATAAAATCAAAAAATTATGATGGAATTCTAACATCTGTAAATACAAGTATTGATCCCAATATGTTTTCTTTATGGTATTCTAAAAGTAATCAAAATATCTCTCAGCTTAATAATAGCGAAATTGATAGACTACTTTTAGTAGGTGTATCTACCCTTAATATAAATGACAGAAAAGAAACGTATTCTCTAATAGCACAAAGTATACAAAATATTAATCCTGCAATATTTTTATACAGTAATAATTTTGTATATGTAGCTAACAAAACTATTAAAAATTTAAACTTCAATTTTGTTTCTTATCCTTATGATAGGTTTTTATATTCTTATAAATGGTACAATTAGCTAGAATGGTGAAATGGTAGACACGCAATGTTCAGAACATTGTATCTTATTATAGATGTGGAGGTTCGAATCCTCTTTCTAGCATTTGCAAAAATCCTCATTACACAATATAATATCATACGATGTCTTACATAAATTGGGCAGGTGGTGGAATGGTAGACACGCAACCTTGAGGTGGTTGTGCCTAATTTATTGGTGTGGAGGTTCAACTCCTCTTCTGCCCATTCTAAAAAAAATAAGACCTTTATATATAAAAAAGGGCAGTTAGCTCAGCTGGTAGAGCGCTACGTTTACACCGTAGATGTCACAGGTCCGATCCCTGTACTGCCCATTGTAATATGCCACGGTAGCTCAGTTGGTAGAGCAGAGGCCTGAAGAGCCTTGTGTCGTGGGTTCGACCCCCACTTGTGGCAAGTTTTATGCGGAAGTAGCTCAGTTGATAGAGCATATCCTTGCCAAGGATAAGGTCGCGGGTTTGAATCCCGTTTTCCGCTCCATTTCAATATATTGGGATGTGGTGAAATGGCATCACGCCAGGTTTTGGTCCTGAAGTTTGGGGTTCGAGTCCCTGCATCCCAGATAGCTGTCCACGACCCTGTATAAAGACCTTGTTTAGACTGATACAATCAGCTAAATCTGGTGTTCCAGAAATCAATTCTTGATAGGTTGGAGCATGGTTGAAAATAGCACTAAAATAGGTAGCTCTATCTATAGGATTATCGCTTTGTAGCAGTAAATTATCAAGGTGTTCCAGAAAGTATTTTATGTACTCCATAACCTTGACCATATTTACTGGTTCTTTTGTCTCTTTTTCCTTTTTGACCATTAACTTTTCAATTTCATTCTCGTTCTCTATTAAATCAGCCTCTAGATATTTTATAGCAACTTCAGATTGAAGGTATTTGATCTTATCTACAGTTGCCTTTGATTGCATTTTAAGTTCACTGATTCTTTGATCAATGTTTACTTTATCCTTGTTGATCTCATTACTTCTTTTATCCCATTCCTCTAATACTACTTTTTGAAGTGCGTCAATATATTCTTGTGATAGATTTATGTTTTTTATAAACTTTGATATTGTAGCATCAAAATCTTTTTTGGGAACTCTAAAATAGTGACCTCTCTTATTACAATGATAAGCAGGATAATATTTACCTAGTTTGCCACGAGATGCACTCCCATACAGTGGTTTCATACAATGAGGACACAAAACATATTTTTTATATGGAAATTCAGAGTTTTTGACTCCTTTTTGAACTAGATAATCTTTTGGTTCTCTTTTGTATACTTTTATCTCACCATTATCTTCTCTTATTGTGATTTTTCCTTTATTTGCTTTATTAAAGATATCAAATGAAACTAATCCCGCATATCTGCCTTTTATAGGGAAACCTTTATTCCAACTTCCTACATGTATACCTGCATAGATAGGATTTTCTATAAATCTCCATAATGCTTTCAACGTAAGTTTGTTTCCTCCTTTTTGTCCTATAATCTGAGTTCTGTTTTTCGGATTTCTTTTAAGTTCAATTCTTGTTTTGAATCCCATGGAATTTATGGTATCTACAATTTGATGGTCATCTAATGTGCCTCTTGCTCTTAACTCAAACATTTTAATTATCCATACAGATTCTGTTGGTTCTGGTTTTAACAGAACTCTTTTACCATTAGATGTTTCAACCTTTTCATTCATATATCCGAATGGGGCTCTGTGTACCCAATATCCCATCCTTATATACCTTATTTGAGCTCCAATCATTCTTGACATGATATCTCTCATCTCATCTTTTGCTCTTTCTGCCTCAAGCATCTCTGCTTTTTTAGTAGGGGAGTAGACACTCCAGTTATATGATACTCCAAGATGTTCTAGAGTATTTACATCATGAGTTCCTATAACACCATAAATATCAATAAGTTTTACTCCTTTTTGGTCTAATTGCATTTTAAGACCATCATAAAAATATGATCCACCTCTAGTGAATCTGTCTATGGATTTAATGATAAAAAGTTGAATATTATTCTTAGGATTCTTACAATAATCAATTGCTTCTTGTACTGGTTGTTTTTCTTTAGATCCAGATTCTAGAAAAACAAATATCTTCCTTATATTGATATTATGAGTTTCAGCAAATCTTTCTATTTGTTCTCTTTGAGCTTCAGGAGAATCTCCGTCAGTTCCTTGTTTTACAGATGATACTCTAATTGCAGCTACAGCGTTTTCCATTCTTATATTGTCCATATCTATTTTAAATTTAAGTTCTTAAATAAAATGCTATCTGTATTCTGGTCCTCTATGATTCTATATACTATGATATTTGCTAGAAATCTGATTCTTTCCTCTGTTGATAAATTTGATGTGATAGGACGATCGTTTGAACTTGATTTTTTGTTTTTACTGCCCTTTAATCTTGCCATATTCTTATACCTTATTAACTAATATATTATCCCTATAAGGATAATATATAACTATATGAAAGTAATGTCAATAGTTTGAAATAGTAGGTGCAAAATAGCTTTGTAAAGGGATAAATTAGAGTATGCTTAATTAGAAAATTGATGCTTAATTTGTATTATTAACAAGTATTTGTTAAATATTGATAATTTCAAATTTTATAGGGTTATTTTTGTCTCTTTTATCTTTAGGTATTTCCCTTAAATCAAAATTTAAAGGATAATAACTTTTAATAAGGATTATCCATATATCTTCTATGGACTTCCATACATGATCAAAGACTAACTCTACGTTTTTTATTGTGTAAAAATGTTGGTATTGAAGAGATTTATCTGTTTTTAAGTGATCTAAAAAATTATTCCTGAAATCAGATAATTCGTTCTGCCAGGTAATCCTTTTTTCCTCAATAAGATCTAGGAATTTATCATCTACATTATTATTTTTTATGAAAATTAAACCATCCTTTCTGAAATCTTTATCATTTTTAAACATGAATCCTATATCGTAATCTAGATTTTTTATAAATAACAAAGATCTATCCTTATATGCCCTCCATAAAGATTCATAAATATTATTGTATTCATTTTCAATATTGAGTTGGGGTAAATTTTTCGATTTATTTTTTAATGTATCTAAACTCAAATATGCTTTGCCTAGTTCTTTTATGACTTCAAATTTTATATTATTCAGTTTCTCTTTTTTTATCTCTGCATTTTTTATATCATCAGATGATGGTCGTGTTCTAAATAAAAAAATCGGTTCTAATATATAGTTTATATCATTTATTCTTGCAAACCATGGTGAAGAAGTCCCAAAGTCTGCATATTTTTGAATCTTCATTCTCATCTTGTCTTTATCGCTTCCACTTTGAATTTAATTCTTGTTACAGTGCTATTTTCATTACTATGATCTTTATCACTTTTTATTCCAGCTTTCAACCCCATAGATAAGACACTAATTTGTGCTCCTATATTTTTATCTTTGGAGTTATTGTCAGTTTCTTTTACTATGACTGCAATATCAAATTCTATATTATATCCTTCACTAGAATCTTGTAATCTTACCATGTAAGAACTATTGGGTGTATTGTTTGATGCTACTACTCCACTTGTTATATCAACAATAGATTTTTTTATAAATGTTTTTAAGTCCATGTTTTAGTTCAATAAATTTATTAGTTAAGTTACAGTTTAGTGTTTTTATTATTTGGATAATAAAAAAATTCTTTTCTTATAAGCAATATAAATATTTATTAGATCTGTTTTATCTCTACTATCCAAAATTGCATTGAAAATACTAAGCTTTTTTGGAGGAGAAATATTTATATAATCATGATCATCTTTTATTTTATAATTTATTATTGAATAATATCTTTTTCCTCCAATATTTTTAAATGTTACTAAAAATTTTGAATCAGATTCTTTTAATATTCCTGATACAAAATCTTGAAGACTAACTTGCTTCTTATCATTAATAATTTCATACGCTTTAACATCTAAAAGTGATTTTTGTCCTATATCAAGCATGTTGTTATCTTTCAATATTAATTCTAAATGAAAAGATACATTTTCCTTTTCAAATCTCATCATTTGTTCTTGTATTTCAATATCAAAAGCGACGCCACTCCCTATATTCTTTACATAACATAAGACTGAACTGTCTTGCTTCAAAAAAGATATTTTTATACAAGGCAAAACAGATATTTCGTATGATTTTCTAGTATAAATAAATGTTATATAGGACACTATTAATGCTAAAAAGGCTATAATGATTATCCACATGATTAAGTTAATTATACTATATATCTTTATTCAAAACTAATAATATGTTAACATCATATAAACACTTGATTGATATCAATATATGGATTTAAGTATTATAGGAAAAAATATTAAAAAAATACGATTAGAACAAAGTTTAACTCAAGAAGATTTGGCTAAAAGTTCTACTGTTCCATTTACAACTATTACCAAACTTGAGAATGGAGTTATTAAAAACCCAAGTATTGAAAAATTATTAAAAATATCAGGAGCTTTAAAAATACCAATTGACAGTTTATTAAAAGGAGTTAATAATAAATAAGAATATGAAAATAGTTAAAATTATTGATAACAATAGAGTTTTACTTTTAGATACAATCAAAAATATTTCTTCTGAGTATGATGAACTGTCGATAGCTACTGGTTATTGGGATCTTCAAAGTATTGATATGCTTTTAGAGCAAATAAAAGGTTATAAAAAAATCCGTTTATTAATAGGAAGAGAACCTTTAATTCCACGTCATCAATTAAATGATCCTGAACCAGATTATCCAGAAAGAGATATATTCAAAGATTTGGAAGCTCTCACTCCGAATGAAAAATTAAAAGAAACAATTATCTCAATAAAAGATCTTATCTCAAAAGGAGTTCTTGAGGTGAGGGTATATAAAAAGTCATTTCTACATGCAAAGTGTTATATATTTGGTAATTTTGAATCTTCTAATGCGATTGGAATTATAGGATCATCTAATTTTACAGGAAATGGTCTTACAAAGAATACTGAGCTTAATGCACTTGAAAATGATTCAAGAATAGTAACCTATGAACCTAAAAATGATAACCAAGAGGTTGGACATTTATATTGGTTTGATGAATTTTGGAATGAGTCAGAAGAATGGAATCATCATTTTACGGAAATTCTTGAGTACTCTCCTGTTGGAGATATGTTATTTAGTCCATATGAGATGTATATAAAAACATTGTATGAGTTATATAAAGAAGAGTTAGAAGAAGTAGAATTAGTAGAAACTAGTCATTCAAGACACGAATTAATGGAATTTCAAAAAAGGAATGTTCAGCAACTTATACGCAAACTTAATAAATTTAAAACTGCAATGCTTTCTGATTCAGTAGGATTAGGAAAAACTATAACTGCGATTGGAGTAATTAAACAATATATTGATAGTAAAGAAGGAAGAAAAAGAGTAGCAATTATATGTCCAAAATCTTTAACTGATCAATGGGAAAGTGAACTTACTGGTCAGGGACTAACTAATGTAACGCCAATAACCTTACAAAATAGTGAAGCAATACAAAAGGAAAGAAATTTAGATAATATTGCTTCAGTCTCATTATTCGTTATTGATGAATCTCATAACTTGAGAAAATCTAATGGAAAGAGATATGAACAACTTTTGGATTGGATAAAAAATAATAAACAAGCACATGTTTTACTCCTAACAGCTACTCCTATAAATAATGAACTTAAGGATCTTACTAATCAAATTCTATTAGGAACGAGAGGAAGAGGAGATATCATACAAATTACTATAAGAGATAGTAAATCTGGTCAAACATCACAAGTAGATTTTGTTCAAGCAATTGAGAATTTACAAAGAAAAATTACTAGACAAAGTAAACAGGAAGAAGAAATTGATTATGAGAATATAAAACAAGTAATGGCTCCTATTATTAGGAGCGTAGTTGTAAGGAGAACTAGACAAGGTATAGAAAAAGAATATGGACACTTAACTATAGATGAGGAAAAGAAAAGTTTTCCTAAAGCAATACCTGAAAATTATCAATATAATTTTGAATCATCATTAAATAATAAGATACTTAATCTTGATGCAAAAGTATCTTTTGATGTAGAAAAACTTTATCAATATGATCCTCAAGAGATTGTTGATAAATGTACAGATTTAAAACATCCATTAGATCAGCTAGATAAGCTTACTGAAGATTCTACTAAAATTAAAACTTTATTAAATGAATCTCCCATTTATTTCATTTTTCAACTTATTTTAATGCTAGGATTTATCCCATATAGATGGAGATTATATCAAAGGAAATATTACGGTAAAACAGTTGAAGAAATCAAAGCTTTGAAATTAACTGGAGACGAAAGTAGGGATTTACAGCAACAAAGAGGGATATATGGAATTTTCAGGACAATGTATCTTAAGAGAATGGAGTCATCAGTTGAGGCAATATCAAAATCTTTGAGAAACTATAAGGAAAAATTAGAACAATTTAATGAAGCTTTAGAAAAACATCATGAGATAGTAGGAGTAAAAGATTTAGAAGTTTTAAAAGATGCTTTAAAGATGATAGATATAGATGAATCTCTTGATGATCCAAGTATAATAGGTGAAGAAAGTGATATGGTATTAGATAAAGTAAATAATACTAAATATAATCTAGAAGCATTCTCTAACGATATAAAAAAAGAATTTGAACTTATAGATATTATTCTAAAAGAGTTAAAACTTTTTAAAAATCCGGATTCAAAGTTAAATGCATTAATTGATCTTTTAAAAAAGCTTGATAAAGAAAAATTGGCTGGAGAAAAAGTTCTTATATTCTCATATTTTGCTGACACTATAAATTATTTGGAGAAAAATATATTCAAATTATCAAATGGACTTTTAAATGAAAGTAATACTGCTTTCGTTTCAACAAAAAACAGGAATGATTCGGAGATTTTAGCTAAACGATTTTCTCCTATAGCAAAGGGTTATACTTTAAATAATGATGAAATTAGGTATTTATTTTCTACAGACATATTATCAGAAGGACAAAATTTACAAGATGCTGGGATAATTATTAATTATGACCTACATTGGAATCCAGTAAGAATGATCCAAAGAAATGGAAGAATTAATAGAATAGGATCTAACTATGAGAATGTATATATATATAATATGAGGCCTGAATTTAAGCTTGAACTATATCTTAAACTAGTAAAAAGATTAGAAAGTAAGATTGAGATGATAAGTAATACAATAGGAAGTGATCAATCTGTTTTAGGTGAAGTAGAAAATCCAATTGATTTTGTGGAGAGTATTAAAGATTTATATAGTGATGACGAGCAAAAAAGGATTCAAGCGTTAACGACTATTGAAGAAAAGAGTGACTTACTTATGGCAGAAGATGATTTTATATTAGATCTTAAATCATTTGAAAAGAGTGATCATTTTCCAATAGAATATAAAAAGTCAATTTATGATATTCCACTTGGAAAGTGGGGAGTAATACCTTCTTATAAAACAAACTATTTTCCTGTAATGGTGTTAAGTCATCTTTTGAAAGATGATACATATTTATATCCTCAATTTATTGGGATGGACAAAGATAGTGCTAATATACATTTGATTCCTTATTTAGAAGCATTAAATATATTGAAAACAGAAGTGACAGATAATGAAAGATTTAAAGATAATATATCTGTAAAGAAAGAGTCTATTGTTAATAAAGCAAGTGATATAGAAGCATATACTTTTACACCAGCTGAAGAGAGTGCAAAAGGTTTGAATATAAAATTACTTAGATTGATGAGTGAATTAAATTATGATATTGAGGATATTGAAATAGTTGATGAGGCGCTTAATACAAAAAATTACCATGAAAAAAGAAATATTATAAAATTAGTAAGAAAGATTTCAAGATCACAAAAAGAAAACAAACCGTACTATGATGATTTGACAAAACTTATAATTATAGCCAGAGATATTAAAGATAATAAAGAAGAACCTATTTTACCAAATAATGTAAAACAAATATTATACTATGTCAGTTCAAACAAATAACAAAAATTCAACACATTTTGATAGAATAAATGAAGCACTTAAATTTGCAAATGAAAATCATTCTTTTGATTCAGCAGTTGAAATAGCAAAAGAGATAGTTTCTATTTTTGGTATTACTGATATTTCAAAAACATTATTATATTTTCCTAGTTTATCTAAAGAAACAAGAAATATAAGTTGGACACTGAATGCTCCAGGATATTCAGATAGAAAAGCAACATATGTTCTAGCTCAAGATAATGATAGAAATATTGAGTTCAATCTTTTTTGGGTATCCAAAGTCAATAAAAATAATATTTTAAAAATTACTGCATTAACAAAGAATTTTGAAGATGAAAAATTTAATAAGAATAGACCTATTGGGATAGATTTTATAATTCCAGAAGAAGCTGATAAATTGATAATTGTTTTAAGTAAAGAATATAAGATACGTACTTTAGAGCTTAGTCAAAAACTAAATCATACACAAAAAGAGATTTTTAATAATTGGTTTCAAGATTTTGATTACTCAAATAAAGGTAATATTCATGAAATTCTTTGGAAAAGTTTTGATATACATCCTCTAAATGAACAATTCTATAGAGAAATCTCTTCTTTCTTTAACGAACTTGTCACTCATCTTAAAAATCAGAATGTTTTGGATGAAAAACATAGGGTACAATTTACAAGTAGGCTGATTGGTAGGATAATGTTTTGTTGGTTTTTAAATAAAAAAGAATTTATAAATAAAGAATTCAAATACTTTGAATTAGAACAATTAGATTCAACACAATATTATAGAGAAAAATTAGAGAAATTGTTTTTTGAGGTTCTAAATACTTCTATCGATGATAGAAGTGCGCTTAAAGAGTTAGATCCTGATTGTAAAGATCTTGTGACTCCTTATTTGAATGGAGGATTATTTGAAGTAAAAGAAACTGATTTATATAAAAAGAATTTATTAAACTTTCCTACTGACTATTTTAATAGGTTTTATGAATTTTTAAATAAATATAATTTTACTACAGATGAAAGTACAAGTGATTTTCAACAAGTTGCCGTAGATCCTGAAATGTTGGGAAGGATATTTGAGAATTTACTTGCTGAAGAAACTGAAGCAACTGGTGAACAAGCAAGAAAAGCAAAAGGAGCTTTTTATACCCCAAGAGAAATAGTTGGTTATATGTGTAAAGAAAGTTTAAAGGAATTTCTTTCAAGAAAGATTAATGATAATCTTAATAAAGAAAAAATAATTAATCTACTTTTAGAAAAAAAAGAACACGAATTTGACTACAAAAATGATAAAGTGGAGTTAGTTGAATATAAATCTGAACTAATAGATGCTTTAGATAATCTGAAAATTATAGATCCAGCATGTGGATCAGGCGCATTTCCAATAGGGATGCTACAACTTCTTATTCAATGTTATGAGAGAATAGAACCTCGATTTGATCCTTATAAAACTAAATTATCAATTATTAAAAATAATTTATATGGAGTTGATATAGAGCCTATGGCTGTTGAAATATCAAGGCTTAGAGTATGGCTTTCTATTATTGTTGATGAGACACTAAATATTAATAACAAGAATTCTGGAATAGAGCCACTTCCAAACCTAGATTTTAAATTTATATGTGCAAATTCATTAATTCCACTTAATCAAAGTGGAGAGAGAACTCTATTTAATAATGGGGAACTGGATATTAATATACAAGAAATTAGAAATCAATATTTTAATACAAGTAGTTTTAAAATTAAAAATAAACTTAAAGAAAAGTTTGAAGATCTCATACAAAAAAATTCCAATTTGTTTTCTGGATTCTTATCTAATAAAGATGAGCAACTAATAACATATAATCCATTTAAAGCGGATAACCTAACACAATTTTTTGATAGTAATTTTATGTTTGGAGTTAATGGATTTGATATAGTAATTGGGAATCCTCCTTATTTAAGAATTCAAGGTATACAAAAAGTAAATTCTGAACTAGCTAAAAAATATAAATCTCTTTTTAGATCAGCTACTGGATCATATGATCTATATGTTCTCTTCCTTGAAAGGGGACTAAATATCCTTAGTGAAGATGGTATCTTAAATTACATATTACCACACAAATGGGTTAACTCATCTTTTGGAGAAGGTATTAGAAGCATTATATCTAAAAATAAAAGTGGAAATAAAATGATTTCTTTCGGTGCGAATCAAGTCTTTAGTGCTACAAATTATACATCCCTTTTATGGTTAACCAAAAATGAGAACTTTTTTTTAAAATTTTATAAATTTAATCAAGAATTCAAAGATAATCATCAACTTGAGAAATCATTAAAAAATTTAAAAAATGAAGAATTTAATAATTTAGATTTTAATAACCTAAAAAATACTCCGTGGATATTAACAGATAAAGATAATGGTAGAGTGATAGCAAAAATTATGCAACAACCTTTAAGAGTAAAAGATATTTTTGATAAAATATTCCAAGGTATTGCAACAAGTAAAGATTCTGTATATTTTTTGGAGAATTGTATAATCAAAGGTAATAATATAGAAGGATTTTCATCACAATTAAAAAAAACTGTTACTATTGAGAAGGGATTAGTAAAACCGTTATTAAAGGGCAAGCAAATCCATAGATATTCAATGTTGGGTACAAATAACTATGTAATATTCCCTTATCATATTCATAATGATCAATTTTTAAATGGACAAGTTATGAAACCTGATTATATTCAACATAATTACTCAAATGGGTGGAAATATTTATCAGATTGTCAAGAAATAATAAAAGAAAGAGAACAAGGGAAATTGAGGAGTATAAATGAGTGGTATAAATATATATACCCTAAGAATATTACTGAATTTGAACAATCTAAAATCATTACACCAGAGATATCTCTAGGTCCTAACATGACTTACGATATAAAAGGACAATTCTATCATAATACTCAATGTTATAGCTTTGTTAAAAAATCTTCCATTTTAGAGAATTACAAATTTTATTTAGGTATTCTCAATTCATCATTACTTTGGTTCTTCTTAAAAAACTCTGGGAATGTTTTAAGTGGTGGATATTTTAGATTTAAGACTAACTATCTTGAGCCATTTCCTATTCCTAAATTAGAAAATATTGATGAACAAAATCATATGGTTGAACTAGTGGAACAAATAATTCAACTTCATACAGAAACTATTACTAATAAGGAAAAAATTAAACTATTAGAAACTCAAATAAACAATGAGGTCTATAAGTTATATCGACTTAATCAAGATGAGATTACTATAATTGAAAATTTTAATGAAATGGCATAAAATCATTATTAATTATTCGTGATATAGTGAAACTAAGACCTGGTCGTACAAGGAGTATTTTAGAGAGTTCAATGGATTCAGTTCTTTTGGCTGTAGAAATTTATAATAAACCAAGAGTTGTTTTTCGACAGGAAAATTATATTTCCTTGATGGTAATTGGGTGGACTCAATTATTTCATTCATATTTTAATCAGACTATAGGAGATAAATTCTATTATAAAAATGATAATGGATTCTATAAAAAAATAGGAGGAGAAAAGAAAGCTTGGGAACTAAAAACTTGCATTAGTGAATACAAAAAAAATGCACAATTCCATTGTCAGAAGCTATTATTAAAAACCTCGATTTTTTTATAGGACTTCGGAACAAAATTGAACATCGATATTTAGCACAAAGTGAAATTGATAAAATGTTGTTTGGTGAATGCCAATCATTGTTATATAATTATGAAAATTTTTTAATTGATATTTTTGGAGAAAATTATTCTATAAACGAAAATCTTGCATTTTCTTTACAATTTTCTACATATAGAACTCCACAACAAGCAATAGCAAATAAGAATGTATTATCAAGAGAAATATTCAATATAAAGGATTATATTGAAAAATACAGAAACAATCTTCCTCAAGACATTTATGATTCTCAAGAATATAGTATAAAGCTAATTCAAATTCCTAAAATATCCAATACCAATAGATCTGATTTAGCAATAGAATTTATAAAATTAAACGAGTTGAATGATATAGATAAAGAAAAATTTAATAAACTAAATGCAATTATAAAAGATAAAATTGTTAAAGTTGAAGTATCAAATGCTGGAGGACTAAAGGCAGGAGGGGTAATAAACAAAGTAGCTGAAAATCTAGAAATAAAGTTTACGCATCACCTTCACAGATGTTTATATTTTATTTTTTCTATTAGACCAACATTTCTAGACAAAAATATTTCTCCATTTGATACAAATATTAAGTATTGTCATTATGATGAGCCACATAAAGATTACATATATAGTGAAAGTTGGACAAATTTTATTATAAATCTTTTCAAAAATTCAAAGTTATCTATTGATAACATTAAGATACTTTTTAAAAATAAAACTAAATTAGATATAAAGGATTATATTTGAATAATTTAAGCCTATTAGCATTTTTATTATAAATAAAATGACCTCCTCTTGCCTTAGGCAGATTCTACTCCTTTAAGACTAACCTGAGTATAAGTGATATAATATGTATATGAAATCTAACTATGCAAAACAATTAGGAAAAACATTTAAAGAAGCCAGATCAAAAATGAGACTAAAACAAATCGATGTGGCAGATAAGGCAGGAATCAATAGTAATTATTATGCTAAAGTTGAGAGAGGTGAAGTTAATGTTAGTATGGAATTAGGATCCAAAATAGCCAATGTATTAAAAATTAAACTTAACTAATATGATAAGAAATATTATATGGACGACTTCACTTATCTTTATCCTACAAAAAGAAATTTAAAGATTCTTATAGATCCATTAACAATATGGAAAGAAGCCAAATTAAATTCTAATAAACTAATACCTATAAATACAATAATAAATGCAATTCTATATCTGTTAGAAGAAACCCCTCATATTACTATTGAAATATTATATCCACAATATTTATGGGCAAAGGAAAGTAATCTTAATGAAAATTCTTTTTTACCTATAGATGGTTTTCATAGTAATAAAAAAAATAAATCTTTGAAAATTATTACTAAAGTTGAAAAATTTTCCTCTGAATATAAAAAACAAAGAGTTCACAATATGAAAACTTATTTGCAAAAAGTAAAAAATAAATATGTTAAAAACATAGATGTATCAAAACTAAAAACTGAAAAAGATATATATAAATTTATTAATGATAAAAATATAGAAAATGATTATGATGCAAAAAATTTATATGATCAAGGTATGGATTTAATTGATATATACTATGAATATGATGTAGATATAATTTTTACTACAAATAATGTATTAATATCAGAAAAGGAAATTCTGGAAAAATCTTTTCAATTTTTTCCAATTAGTAATTTTAATTCTCTTGAAGAGATTAATATTTTTCTAAAAGGTCATAATATCTATTATGACCTTAAAACTCAAAGATTTGTTACTCCAAGCCTTTATTATTCTATTACAGATCAAAATATGCAAGAATATATAAAGCTTTGGGCTAAATTAACAAAGAGTAATAAAAATGAAGAATTATATCAATACCTTAGAACTATGTTATTTAATAGGTACATCTTTATGATGTATTCTAAAGATCAATTCAACTTTAATATATTTCAGGAGAAAAGAGATTATAATTCTGATATAAAAAATAACAATATTCTGTTAGCATCATATCATTTGAACAATTTTTATTATATGTTTGCTGGATTTATAGATAATTTAGCTATAGTAATTGATATTTATTATAGTTTAGGGCTTTGGGGAACAAATCGATATAGAGAATCATCTTTTAAAAATAAAGATTATATAAAATTACTATCTAATAAAAACAAAGTATTGTCACAAAATATTAAAGAGATACAGTCATGGTTGAAGGAAATTTCATTAAAAAGAGATCCAGGGGCACATAGGCAATGTTTATTTTTTGGAGATATTGTTGATGAGAATCATAAATTAATAACAGATGAAAATATTATTACAATGGATAAAAATGGCAAAATTTACTATTTTAATGGAATAAAAACGATAGAATATGATTTAAATAAATTTTATGAATTTATGGATAAGATTTGCTCAAGTTTAAATGTAGAATAATTTAGTTTACTCCTTTTTCTTTTTTTAAATCATCTAATATTTTAATAAGTATTTCTGGATTATCATGTGAAAGAGTATGAAATGATTCTTGAAGATGTTCTAGTATAGCTATTGCCATCTCTGGAGTAGCATTATCTGGATCAGTAGTTTTCAAAAAGCGTATTACACTATCAATATCTTTTTCATTTATTTCATATTTTGTTTTGCTCATAAGGGTAGTATATAATAAATATAGTTAAATATCATCAATAGTCCTAATTATTAGAATAATAAGTAGTTCTAGTTAGGATGAGCACTTTCTATTTTAAAAGTTTCTCAAAGTATTCTTGCGATAATGAATATTTATTTTTTTTACCTAATACAAACAAATACTCATATCTATGTTCTCGAAAAACCAGAGGAATTTCACATGTAACAACTATACAAGTGATATCCTTATGATGTTGTATATATTCATCTAATATATTATGAGTTTTTTCCTTATTAATAAGATACCACTGATCAGTTGATAAAGTTATAATTTTCCCACAATTAGAAAAATCCTTTAACTGTTCATATTCATCACTTAACTTTTGTTTTAATTGTTTCAGTCTCACATTTTCTGATATTTCCGGATATTTTATCATGAACCTGCCAGCACTGTGAGTTTTATAAATATCTTGCTCTTTGTATCGATCCAAAGTATTGATTCCAGATTTTAGCTCGTATGAGAGTAGTGTTGCTTGTTTATCAAATGAGTTAATATCAAAATCTGGGTATTCAGTGTCTTTACTTAGGACCTTACTATTTATTGAATATATATTATTGTTTACATGTATATCAGTAGTTGATTTAAAGCAATTTCTAACATTATCTAATAGATTTTTAAAAACATCACTATTTTTTATTTCCTGTACAGTATTTGTATTGAAAATTATAGATATATATCTTTTGTCAGTGGGTATGCTTTTCCTTGCATTGCTTAGGTTATTAACTACCATAGCCATAGCATTATCAAAAGAATCATTTACCCTTGAAGCTTTAATGCAGGAAACCTCAAAAATATACTCATTCTTTAAAATATTACATTTAAAATCACCAACATGCCTTAAAGAGCTGGGCTCTTCTAATATGAGATTTCTTCCTGAGTTATTCATAACATTAAATGCAATCGCCAGTTGATACTTTGTATCTTTATATGAATTTGGTGCTTTTAACATTTGAATTATATGACTATAACTTTTATCTTTTCTAAAATGCTTTAGATACTTAGCAATAGTACATATTTCAAATAATCCGTTTGGAGTACTGTTACATGCTGCGACGATCAGTGGATGCACGTGGAAAATTGATGTAGTCTGTTTTTTATATTTTTCAATTTCATCTACAAACCAATCTTCTCCAAAAACATTTAGGAGGAAATTAATGTACGTTTTAGATTTATCGCTGCTAAGTTTTAATTTTCTTGAATTTTCTTCAATATATTTATAAATCAAATCCAAACTACCTGATTTTTCTGCAGTTATTATGAAGGAGTCGTGTATATTTTTTATTATGGCCATAAAGATTTAATTAGTTACATAATTATTATACCTTGCTAATCTTGTATATCAACTGAATTAGCAAAAACACTATCAATATCTTTTTCATTTATTTCATATTTTATTTTGCTCATAAGCGTAGTGTACAATAAATAAAGTTAAGTATCATCACTTTTAATTCTATTATTTTTCATCATGTCCAATTTATCTAGTGTTTCAAAGGTTAAAATGAGGTTTTTAAAAATGGGGTTCCACCTACGGGACAGCTTCCCAGGTTACTTTCTTGGCAAACTATTAGCATGATGAATCAAATTGATACTGGGATAATAAATCAACTATTTTCATATTTTTCCTCAGGTATATTTTTCTTCATTATTCTTTCTTTTAATATTCTTATATTAAAATATCAAACGTTTAATATATATTTTCTAGTAAATATTCTATCAAAAAATATTAGTTATACTAATTCTAATATTACTGTAGTTATAATAATTTATTTATTGCTATCAATCATTATAGGGAGAATTCTGATACAGGTCTTTAATTTTTTACAACTACTTCTTTGTAAAAATAAAAATAAAGAACATGTCTTTTTTAAATTATTGAAATATCCTGTTAGTAAATTAGAAATCAAGAAATATAACAGAAATATTAAAGATAATTATAGATTTATATTGAATTTTTCTAAATCTTCTATTATAGGTTTGAGTTTAATAATGATTTATAATCTATATTCATTAGCTAATAATTACAGTAATACTTTTCTATCAATATCAATTATTACATTATTAATATTATTATTAATTTTTAATATACAAGAAATTAGAATAATTAATAAGGGTTTGAAAGATAAGGATATTTCATAGGGATAATAAAAATGTATATTTATAAGATTTTTGAAAAATGGGAAGAGATAAAAAATGAAATAAATTCTTTAACTATAGATAGTTAAAAAACAATACTTATTAAAGGTAGATATCCTAATAATGATACATTTCCACGAAAATTTGTTATCCCCGATAAAGAAAAATATGAGAATTTTGTAAATGAATTAATATCTTTAAAATAAAATTTATGAATAAAATATTAAGAAATGATAAATGTCCATGTGGTAGTAATAAAAAATATAAAAATTGTCACTTAGATAAGTATACTTTCTATTTAAAAGTAGATATTGTAGGTCCATTTCTTCCCAAAAGCGGATCATTGATTGAAAATGGAGAATTTATATATACTTCTGTTGATTTAGAATCTTTAAAATGGAATACACTCCCTAGTATGCACGTAAATTCTACTAATAGTATCACCAATCAGTGTAGTATTTATTCAGAATTGAATATTAATATCAATAATCCTTCAGAAGTTATATTTATAAAAACTATTGACCAGCCATCTTTTCTCAACGCATATAATGAAATTTACAAAGAAATTGAAACTTTTTGTACTATTCTTTCTATAAGTATAACTGGGGGCGCTTATTTTTTTAATACAAAAGAAATTGCAATGGGAATACACCCAATAAATAATGTTTCTAAAGATTCTCTTCCTTCAGGAAAAATACATGTTATATCTTATCTCAAAGAACCTATGAAAGGTGAAGAAATTGAATTTAATAAACAGTTTGTGAATCTATATAAAAAAAATAATGATTTATCAAAATTACTATTTTTTTCTCAAAAGCTTTAGATTCAGAGTTAAAAGATTCTTTAAGTAGTGAAAAATCTATTATATATTATTATAAAATACTAGAATTTATTAGCGGAAAATTTATAAAGAAACCAAGTCTCCTTAAAAAAGATAAAAATAAAAAATATTGGAAGTGATAAATGCATTATATAGTGATTTAACTACTAGTAATGCAAAACAAAAAATAGGTATTCTTAGAAAGGCTTTTTCTGAAATGGAAAAAATTGATCGATCTAGCATTGGTGAAAATATATTAGATACAGGAGTTAAAATTTGCACTAAATTAAATATAGATAGTAATAAATTTAATGTTAAAATTAAAAAATTAATAGATTATAGAAATAAAACCATTATCCATCCTAGCGAAGAAAATCCCCAGTTTGCATATGAAGATAATAGAGATTTTCGTGAAATTTCCAAAATTTTCATAAAAGGTTATCTGAAAATATTTTATGAATTAGATATAAATTTAAAAGATGACCCTGTGAAAGAAGACAATAGTTATTATTATTCAGCATTTCATAATTCAACAATTAAATAAATTTAATTAAAAGGTTTCTAAAAGTTTGGCTATTGCAGAAGACAAGCAATTCTGAGCGTTCTCTAAAATAAAATTATTAATCTTCAAAATTTAAATATGACATTCCTAAATATAGGGTTATCTCATTAGAAAAATCTTTTACATCATCCCCTAATGACCTTTTTAAGATTGAAAGATGTTTTTCTCTTGAACCATTTACTAGAATTAAATTATGTAAAGTTTTGTCATTAATGTATTGATGATTTCTTCTTAATTCATCAATATTTAAATCTTGGAAATTTAATTCATCCATAGATGAATCTGAAAATATTGAATTAGGAGCCACTGATACTGTTAATCCAATATCAAAAGCCATTTTAATTATATCTGGAATTATTGGATATTGCATATTAGAATGTACTAACGTAATTCTTTCTTTTATATTAGAAAAAAGATTTGATAATGTATTAAATAAATCATCACATATATACTCATTATAAATATCAGTTTGTTTGCTTCCTACTAATATTAATTGGGTATATAACTGAATATTTCCCCACGGTTTAGAAAATTCTTTAAATAAAATATTACTAAGATCATCTCTAATATTTAAACCATAATTATAATCCACTATAGATTCTGTCTTAGATATAAATGGATATATAATATATTTCCCAATAGTTATTACCATGTTTTCTTTTAAAATATATTTTTTTATATTAGGATTACCTAAATTTACATATTGATACATACGCTTTTTTATTTTTTCTATTATTTTATTAGATATGTATAATTGGGGATAGTTTATGTTTTTAAAAAATATATTAGATATTTTAGGTAATTCTATATCTAGAAGAATGGAACCTATTAAAGAGTCAATTAACGAAATATGATTATAATTATTATTCGTAATTATCATTCCTTTTATTTTATTCTTTTTAGATATTAAATAATCTATATCTGGTGATGCAAAATCAATTCCATAAGTATAACCTTCTAAAGAACTATCTTTTCCTAGATTCAGTACAATAATTTCATCATTATTTTCTATAATTGTTGATACTATTCCAACACTACGTTCTCCTCCAAATATTGCTACAACAGGTATAATGATCAAATCTTTATATAAGTTATTCTTATTTAAAGATAAATATGAAATTTTATTATTAGTAAAAGAATTTATTATTATTACTATTAATTTCAAAAGTAGATTCAAGGCTAAAGAAAAAATAATACTTTCAAAAATATTATATGTGATTAAATAGATCACTACAGTAAAGACAAAAAATGTCCATAAATATGGATGATTATTCATACTTTTTGTAGTCCAATTTTCGCTATTCTTATTAGAAAAATTAGGGTTCTGATTATTTTTTTTCATTTTAAAAAAAATATGAAAGTATATTTTAGCTAAGTAATTAATAATTTTTGTATTTAGGTATGCTTATATATAATAATTTATGATATATTCACATTATATAACATAACATTAAATATTATAACTCTATGGTAAGACAATTGTTGATTAAAGATTTTAGGTCTAGAAGGAGAATATTAACAAAGAAAGATTATGCTTTAGAAGGTGATATTAACTATAATAAAAAAATAGATTTAATTGATAAGGAATTATGGGAGGATATAATAAATTTATCAGATACAGTATTAATAGAAACTACAAATATACACGGATCTAAGATAAAAATTCTAAATAATTTAAGTAATCAAATTTTACAGGATCATATATATAATTTTTTTAAAAAAGATTTTGAGAAATATTTATTACTTCTTATTCATGATAATTTTGAATCTTCAATTTTTAATGCTTTAAATGGATACTATAAAGAATCTCTGTCTTCTCTTAGAAATGGGTTAGAACTGATAATTCTTATTATAATAGATGATGAAGAATTTTATAATAATTGGATGAATTCAAAAGAAATGTCTTATGGCGGTAAATTAAATAATTCTAAAAATATTAAAAATATAGATGAAAAATTGAACAATATAGCAAGTACAAAATATTCATCATATATTAGAACTTATATGCATGAATTAAGTGGATATGTACATTCTTTAGAGAATAAATCTAATTATGATTTATGGGGAGGAAGTACTGGTCCTATATTTATTGAAGAGACATTTTTAGATTTCTATAAAAATTATATACAGGTAATATCTATTTTATATCTTGAAGTATTATTTAATATAAAAAATAATAAATCAAACAAGAAAGATGTAAATATATATAAGATAATTAGCAGATTTTTTGATGAAAACATAGATTATATTCCCTTATATATAACGTCTATTTGTCGAAATCAATTAAAAAGTATGTTAAATAAATAGTGAGAAGTGCTAGGGTATAAATTTAGCAAATTATCCATGCTCTCTTTTCTACTATAAGTAGTATACTAATACTAAATTATTTTATTAAATAAAACTATGATAACTATGTTGTGGTGGATAATAGCTCTATTAGTAGCAATAATAGTGAGGTTGATAATTATATTTTTTGAGATTGTTGCTATAGATAGTGGTGTCAGTAGCGATTTTGTAACCTTAGAAAGTGAAATATTAAATTCACACGAAAAAATATCTGAGAAATTAGAGGAGATAGAAGAAATAGTTTCTGAAGAGGGTAATAATACCACAGACTCTGATGATTATTAACCCAAATTTAATAATAATTGTTATTTTGATTTACTATTAGGGTTCTGACATCGTCCACGATATCCAGAAAATTTATATATGCACATTCAATCATTATTTTTTTAAAATATTCCTAATATTTTAGTTACACATAATTATATAACTATTGATTTTTATATTTTTAATATATATACTTTTTTTGATGATTGATCATATAATAATTTATTCTCATGGTTTCGGGGTTGAAAAAGATGACAGAGGTCTTTTTACAGACATATCCCAATCATTACCCAACACTAAGCATGTGATGTTTAATTATAATAAAATTAATAAAATAAATAATACTATTATTGTAGACTCTCTTTTAAAACAATCAAAAAAACTTGAAGAAGTTTATAGGAAAATCCGAAATGAAAATAGTCATAGTGTAATTGATTTAATTTGTCATTCACAAGGTTGCGTTGTTGTAGCCAATACTAATCTTTTGGGGATTCGTAAAACTATATTTTTAGCTCCGCCAGATAATCTCAATTTGGAAGGGATACAAGATAAATATAACAGACCTGGTACAATAATTGATATGGATAGAGAATCAAGAATAACAAGAAAAGATGGAAGTATAACCATTGTTTCTAAAGAATATTGGGAAAGTATAAAAAATCTTAATATTCTTAAATTATATAATTCATTTAGTAATAACACAGATCTTACTATAATAAAAGTCAGAGAAGATGAAATATTAGGGACAACAGATTTTTCTAATTTAAAACGCCAAGTTAAAATTAAAGAGCTCAAAGCTGATCACAATTTCAAGGGGGAAAGTAGGGAACAAGTTAAAATCATAATTAAAAACATATTAATAAAATACGTGACTAGTTAAGAACAGAGATTCTAACATTGTCTACGATTCCCAGAAGTTTATTTTAGTTTATATATAATTATGCAAAGTACAAAAGATGTCTCAATACAACCATTTTTTTCTGATATAGAAAAGTTTTTGAATTCTATAAATATAAAAACATTAAATCAAAATGATAAAAAAATTTTGAATGAATACAAAAATAAATTAGTTGGAAAATATCTAAATATAGATCAATATTTAAAAACAATAGGTTTTAATTCAGAACAACAATTAAAAGATTATTGGAATGAAAAAACAAAACAATAAAGGGTATAAAGTATATTTTTATAATAATAATTTAGAATTTAGACAATCTATAAGAGAAATTATAATAGATACATTAGAGAATATAGATTGTATTGTTACAAAATCAGAAAATTTAAAAGATCTTGGTATAGAAGTTTATTTTTTAGAAAACAATCAATATAAATGTTTGTATCATGTTTACAAAGATTTCTATATTGGCGGAGAAACAAAAAATGGTGGAGTTGTAAATATATCTATTTATATTGAAAATAAAGAAATAAATAATTTATTTAAAGATTTTTTAAAAGCAACACTTATACATGAATTAGTACATGTTTATAGATATAGAAATACTTTACAAGATGGGTCTATAATATATAACAAAACTAGTCAAATCCGAGTAGCTCATCATACACTAGATGAGGGAATATGTGATTTTTATACCAACAAAATTATAAATAAATTGCCGATGGCTAATTATATTCCTATTAATAAAAAAAATTATACTATGAAAAAAATATGTCATATTTTTCATAATAATGATTCTATTGATGAATACATAATTCATTACATAGGTTATAAAGTAATTTCTAATTATATGAAGTATCATAATTTATGTTATGATGATCTTATAAGATTAGATGTTCAAAAGCTACTATCATTATATGAAATATGAATAATACTTCTTAATATATAGTTATAGTATTTGTTATACTAATAATAATTTCTATTTTCTTATTTTACTTTAATAAAGCAAAACATAAATTTTAGAAAGATGGTAATCACCCTAGTCGTGGAGTAGGTGATTATATTTTGGTATGTATACATATCTACAAGGTTTTTAGTTTTTTCTCATCTATAGTATAATTGTATCAACAGAAAGGAATAATACAGTTGAAAAGCAAATCTCTAAATCAAAATTTACACAAAGCAAATCAAGCTATGAGAGACGAGTTTTATACCCAGCTTACTGATATTGAGAATGAACTAAAACATTACAAAAGCCAGTTCCATGGAAAAGTAGTTTTTTGCAACTGCGATGATCCAAAAGAAAGTAATTTCGTCAAATACTTCAGCATGAATTTTGAATATTTAGGTCTCAAAAAATTGATAGCTACACATTATAAAGAAGCCAATTTATTTACCCAAGAATCTCCTTATAAATTGGAATATATAGGCAATAAAAATGGGAATCGTATGCCTGATCCAAATGCCTTTATAACTGAAATGATAGGTACAGGCGATTTTCGTAGTAAAGAATGTATTGCTTTGCTTGAAGAAGCAGACATTGTTGTAACTAATCCACCATTTTCATTGTTTCGTGAATATGTTGCTCAACTCATGGAATATGATAAAAAGTTTTTGATTCTGGGTGATCAGAATGCTATTACCTACAAAGAAATATTTAAATTCATTAGGGAAAATAAATTGTGGCTTGGTTACGATAATAATGGTACAAAATGGTTTCAAGTACCTATGGATTATGATATACCAACAGAATCAAGAAAGAAAATTAAAGATGGGGTAAAATATTTTAGTATGGGTCGCATCTTATGGTTTACTAATTTAGACACCACAAAACGTCATGAAAAATTGACTTTATATAAAAAATATAGTCCAGAGGAATATTTAAAATATGACTATTATGACGCGATTGAAGTGCCAAGAGTTGTTGAAATACCAGTGGATTATAATGGTGTAATGGGTGTTCCGATTACGTTCTTGGATAAATATAATGCTGAACAGTTTAAAATAATTGGTATAGACAGATACGTTAAAGATAATCCAAATTATGGAAAGAGATTTACAATCAATGGCAAAGAAATCTATGCGCGTATTTTAATTAAACGAAAGGAATAACATGAAAATTCAACTACACAAGATTACAATCCGTGAAGTTACTGATGATTATAAAGATGATGCTGAAGAGGGAGTAGTGGCTTATGCAGGAAAACTTGATATTCGCCCAAAATATCAACGTGAATTTATATACAAGGAAAAAGAACGTAACGCTGTTATAGATACGATAAATAAAGGTTTCCCATTGAATGTAATGTATTGGATGATTAAAGAGGATGGAGGCTATGAAGTGTTAGATGGTCAACAACGAACTATTAGCATAGGGCAATATGTAAATGGTGATTTTTCATTAAATGATCGCTTTTTTCATAACTTGACTGATGAAGAACAAAATAAGATTTGGGACTATGAATTGATGATTTATTTCTGTGAAGGCACTGACAAAGAGCGACTTGATTGGTTTAGAATTATAAATATTGCTGGGGAAAAATTAACTGATCAAGAAATCCGTAATGCAGTTTATACAGGATCATGGCTTTCAGACGCAAAACTAAAATTTAGTAAATCAAATTGTGCTGCATATCATTTAGCAAGTGATGAAGGATCTCTCATAACAGGTTCTCCAATTAGACAAGAGTATCTCGAAACGGCACTTTCATGGATCAATAATGGAGAGATAGCGGATTATATGGCAAAACACCAACATGATCAAAATGCCAACGAGTTGTGGAATTACTTCCGAAGTGTGATTGAATGGGTACGTAAAACTTTCACTAATTACCGAAAAGAAATGATGAGAGTAAATTGGGGAGAATTATATAACCAATTTAAAGATGAAAAACTCAATACAAATAAACTAGAAAGCGAGATCGCTAAATTAATGCAAGATGAAGATGTAACGAAAAAATCTGGTATCTATCCTTATGTCATGACTAGAGAAGAAAAATACCTTTCAATACGAGAGTTCACTGATAAAATGAAACGTGAAGTATATGAAAGGCAGGAAGGTTTCTGTGCAAAGTGTAGAGAACATTTTGGGTTTGAAGACATGGAAGCCGATCACATTAACCCTTGGCATGAAGGTGGTAAAACAACTGTAGAAAACTGTCAAATGTTGTGTAAACAAGATAATAGAATTAAGTCTGGGAAATAAAATCTATAATGGTAATCTAATTTGCATAAAACTAAATTAAATTTATAAAAGTGATAATAATTACCAGAATAAGTATAGAAGAATAAAAAAGAACTCCAGTAATTCACTACCCTTTCAAATGGTTATAGTGAAAAAGTAATAACAGTATAAAGGTTTTGAATTTTAAAGGGTGCTATTTCTTGCTTTAAAGAAGATTTAATTTAATTAGGGTTCGAATATTGTCCACGATCACCAGGAGTCATGTGCATGTAGATTCGACCGTGGTTCCTCAAATATATTGTCAAACCTTTAAAAGTTTAAGGTTGAAATATTAAATAATCGAACAAAAAAAAGAGATATTATAGAATTTTAAAAAGTATAACAAGAAATATGAATATTAATTTTTTCTCATGGTTGAGTTTTTTCTTTGGAGGTGCCATTGGTGCTGCCATAACAGCCTTAATTGTATTATTTTTGGAAAGAAAAATCACAGAAAAAGATAATATAAAAAAAGTTGCAGAAGAGAGAAAAAACACTATATTAGGATTAAAACAAGAAATTAAGGATCATATTAAATATTGTAATACGATTATAAAAGAGATAAATAATGGTAAGTTTTCACAAACCTATTATTTTAATCATCTAGAAGATGTATATATCTCCATTTATAAAGATAAATTTATTGATTATTCTAAAGATGCAGACATAAAATTGGCATCTAATTTAAAAGATATAAAATTAGGTTTAGTTTCAATTAAACAAACTAATGATAGGACTCTTATATCTAATCCTGCTATGAATGGCCATGCAGAGAATATTACTTTTATTAATGAGCAAAGATTAATAATGGCTAAAGAATTATTAAAATTGCTTAAAAAAGTTAAAAAGCAAATTACTACTTAATTATAATTTCTCTATTATGAATGTAGAGTTGCATATTTATAGATTTTATTGCTTCTCTTTTATCTAAGGCATTGCCGTTGTATAAAATGTGTCTTATGTATTCAGAGAATGTTATATCTATCTCGTCTGGATTAATATTTTGATATATTAATACTTTATCTCTGATACTTCTATAATTATTAATCTTTATTTTTAATTTTTCTGATAGTTGTATAATTTTAGGGTTAGTTTTTTCTGTTAATTCTATATACTTTATTATCTTTCTTACTAAATCTTCTTCAGAGATATAAGGTTCTCTGCATATATCAAATACTTGTTTTGCACAATGATAATATATATGTTTTCTTCTTCCTCCATTTATTAATTTTCTATTTTAATATTATACAAATAAAAGATTTTTTTATAAAAACCCTAATATATTAATTATGAATAGATTAAATTTATATTACAAAATTGTATAACTTCTTAAAGTTATATGTTATGGATTAATTCTTTTAACACCCCTATATATGTACATAGTCTCCCTTATGTTAGGCGCATCAATAAGTTTCATAATAATTCTTTCAAAACCAAGGCCTGCACCACCATGAGGAGGACATCCGTATTTAAAAAAATTTAAATATTCTTGTATTTTTGAAATATTTAATTTTTTCTGTAATGCCTGATTTTTCAATATTTCATATCTATGCTCTCTTTGTGCACTAGTTGCTATTTCAATTCCATTCCATAAAAGATCTGTTCCCATTGTAATATTTGGTCTATCTTCAAAACGCATATGATAAAAAGCTCTATCATCCATTGGATATTCTGTTATAAATACAAATTCTTGACCTGTTTTATCTTTCATGATTTTGCATATTTCTATTTCTTCTTGATTATTTAAATCCCCATCTTTTTCTGACTTAATACCTTTTTCTCTAAGAACTTTTTTAGCCTCCAATAAAGATATTTGAGGAAATGAAGGAGAAGGAATAATAATTTTTCTTCCATAGGTTTTTTCTATCTCATCTCCGTATTCTTTTTCTATATTTGTAATAACATATAGAAGCATACTCTCTATAATATGAATTACATCTTGATAAGAATCAATATATGATACTTCAAAATCTACTCCTGTATATTCTGTTGCATGTCTTATGGTAAATGATGGTTCTGCTCTAAATACTGGTCCAATTTCAAAAATTCTTTCAAACCCCGAAGCCATAGCCATTTGCTTATAAAATTGAGGAGATTGAGCTAGATATGCTTTTCTATTAAAATATTGTACTTCAAAAAGTTCTGATCCTGATTCACTTGGTAAAGGCATAAGTTTAGGAGAATGCATTTGTATAAAGTCTTCTGATAAGAAAAACTCTTTGATTAATTGTTCTACTCTATTAGCTATAATAAAAACAAAACCCTTTTCATGTTTTCGTAAATCAATCCAACGCCAATCTAATCGAATAGATTGATCTGTCTCATTATCAGTTTTTTCAATAATTGGAATAGGAAGTTCTGCATCTGCAAGAGATAGTAGTGTTATTTTTTCAACACCAATCTCAATACCTCCTGGAGCTTGTTTATTTTCTTTTACAATCCCTATAATTGAAATTACAGACTCATGTGTTAATTCATTTGCTATTTTAAAAGTATCTGAATTTTCTTGCAATACAATGCACTGAATTGTACCAGATCTATCTCTTAATATAACAAATTTTATTTTCCCATGATCACGTATAATATAATATGAACAAATCCTTTTAACAAGATTTTTTCTCCAATTTTCCCTGAAACATCTTTTATATATACTCTTTCCATAAGATTAATAATTTGTTAAAAACTTATTATATAAAATATAAATTTAATTACCCAGATTATATATTAGCAGTAATTAGTAGTCAATCTATGTATGCGTTGTATAAAATATATTTTATTTCTGGTAATATAGATTCTAATGATTGAAAAAGAATTAATAATAAAAGAAAAAGAAATTAAAAAACAGGCTGAAATAGAAGGAATAACACATTTTGCATCTGGAGTAGCTGTAATAAATAAAGGGAAAGTACTTCTTGTTCGTAGAGAGATTAATGATTTTTTAGGTGGAAATTATGAGATTCCAGGAGGTGGTATTGAGGATGGAGAAACATTTATTGAAGGTGCAACTAGAGAGCTAAAAGAAGAAACAAATTTAGATGTAAAAGAGGTAATAACATTATTTGATGGATTTGATTATAGTACAAGTACAAAACCTAAAGTAAGACAAATAAATTTTTTAGTAACAACCTATACTTATGATGTTATTTTATCTGATGAACATGATGCTTTTATTTGGGCTGATAAAAAAGATTTAAATAGTGTAACTATGACAGAGAAAATGTTAAAATGTACTCATGATGCTCTTAATCTTGCAATAGAATTTCAAAGCAGAATATAATAACTTAAAATTTAATATAAGGTCTAAAATGTTAGATAATAAAACTCCACCAAAAGTAGTAATTTTTACAGATGGTATAAATTTTTATAAAGAACTTTCAAAAAAATATATTCAGCATAAAGGCCGAGGTTACTTTATTCTTGCCCCATCAGGTTCTGGAAAAACATATTATGTAAATAATCAAAAAGATCAACATTGGATAGATGGAGATTATTTGTGGGTAGCTAGTAACGCTGATTATAGTTCAGATGAGTGGAGTACAGATTCTAATGATGTTCAGGAGATAAATATTAGATGTGATATTATAACTCAACAATCAAAAGATCAAGGTTTTTGGATAATGGGTTCATCTAATAAATATTTAAAACCTGATGCAGTTGTGTTACCTGATATAGATACTCATATATCTTATATAAAAAATCGTGAAGAGAAAAATTATGATGGGGGAGCAAAGATTCAGAATATAGATGGAGTTTTAAATCATAGAAAATGGATGGAAAAATGGAGAGAGCAAGATGTTCCTTTTTTTAAATCCATAAATGAAGCTACAGAGTTTTTATTTTCTAGATATATGCAAGAATATAATTAATATCTTATATATCTAATTTGAAAATATTAATATGAATATGCTAAAAACTGAAAAAGATATATTTCTAGATGGGAAAAGATTTATATATATCAAAGATAGACTTGCTGGAGGAAGTGTATTTGTTTCTCAAGATAGAAGTGAATATTTGAGAACTTCTACAAAAGAAGAAATAGAAGGAGAAGTCAATTTAACAAAAGATTTATATAATAGAAAATTCCCAGTTCCTTTAATACTTAAAACAGGAATTTTAGAAAATGGAATAAATTATTATATAGAAAAATCAATTGGAGATAGAGTTTTTGGAGACATATTTAAGGAAGAAACAAGATCTTTTAATTATGTAAATGATGAATCTTTTAATATGTTTATTGAAATAATTAAAAAATATTGTGAAGTACAATTTAATAAAAAAAATTTTGTTCCACATAATATTAATTCTTTGGATGAAGTAATATCTATTTCTAATGTGATGAAAAATAATGAGCCTTCTTATAAGATAAAGGAATCATTTATTAGAGCATATGAAAAAGCAAAACAAAGAGTTATGTCTCTTCCATGGGGATATATTCAACCTGATCTTAATGCTTTTAATATTTTACCAAATGGAATTATTGATTTTGAACTTTCTGGTTTTGGTCCTGTTGGATATGATGTATTAACTAATATATATTTTAATAGAATGTGGCCATCAGAAAAAATAGCATATATATTTACAGATAATCAAATTATAAAATATATCAAAGAAGTTGATAAAATTGCTATAAAAAAAGGATTGCCATTAATTAGCCAATATATAGATGATTTTCTTGTTTTAAAGACAATTTGGGGAACAGCTAAAGATAAAGAATCTGAAAATAATCCTCAAAGTAATTTAGATTTTTGGAATTGGAGGGTAAAAATTAGAGATTGGAGTATTCATCAGTACTTAAATGGGAAAAATATTGATACATCTCAATTTGAAAAAATAGGGACTTCAATTTAAATTATGTATTTTAAACATTCTCAAATAGCAATATCTTTTTTATCTATTATTAGGATTAATTATTTTTTATTAGGAGTTAATGCTTTTCCAATATATATTAATATTACTGCACCTATAAATGCCACTAATAAGCTATATAAGTTAAACCCTGTAATTCCTGAAAAACCTAAGAAATTCATTACAAATCCACCTATTAAAGCTCCTATTATACCTAATACTATGTCTAATAATAATCCTGCAGAGTTATGTGTTACTGCAGAAGCTAGTGCTCCAGCGATAAGACCTAAAATTAACCATAAAATTATACCCATATTAATATTATAAATAAACTAAGTATGTATATTCTACTATATATTTAATACGAATATAAGCTTATATGAAAATATACCATTAAAATCAGTCATGTTTATAAAAAAATAGAACAAATACACTCTATTATTATTAAAGGGTTAAATGTAAAGGATAATTTATGCAAAACCTTAGTTAGAAAATATACTAAGTTTCAAAATAACACTAACAAATATTGTATCTATTCTTATAATTAAGGTTCTGACATTGTTTACGACATCCAGGTTGCACTATGATTATTTAATTTTTAAGATTATACATATTTTTATATATAGATGATATAATAAATATATGAAAAAGACTTTTATAAATATAAATGAATACGATCTACCAATAATTATTAAAGAAGATGAGGATGGTGGATTTGTAGCAAATTGTTCTATATGGGATGATTGTTATGCACAAGGAGATACAATAGAAGAAGTTATTAAT